>NZ_JBANRJ010000001.1:1297500-1925183 GCF_037154075.1 Sphingobium aromaticiconvertens | reverse complement strand
CTGCTGATCGACGAGATCGACAAGGCCGACATCGAATTTCCCAACGATCTGTTGCAGGAACTCGATCGCATGGCCTTCCACGTCTATGAGACTGGCGAGACGATCGCCGCGCAAGATCGCCCGGTCGTCATCATCACGTCGAATAATGAAAAGGAGTTGCCCGACGCTTTCCTGCGTCGCTGCTTCTTCCACTATATCAAGTTTCCGGACCGCGAGACGATGCAGGCGATCGTCGACGTCCATTTCCCCGGCATCCAGAAGATATTGGTCAACCGTGCGCTCGATATTTTCTACGACATTCGCGAAGTGCCCGGCCTCAAGAAGAAGCCCAGCACCAGCGAGTTGCTCGACTGGCTGAAACTGCTGCTGGCTGAGGATATGCCGCTCGACGTGCTCCAGTCCGCCGACAGCAGCAAGGCGATTCCCCCACTCCACGGCGCGTTGCTCAAGAATGAGCAGGACGTGATGATGTTCGAACGCCTTGCCTTCATGAGCCGCCGGAAGGGCGCATGACCCATCAGGCAGGCTGCCTGTGCGGCGCTGTCCGCATCCAGATCGACGCAGAGCCGATCGCCGCGCGCATGTGCTGGTGTCGCCTGTGCCAATATCTGGGCGGCGGCTCTGCCACGGTCAACGTCTGCTTTCCATCGGACAAGGTGACGACCAGCGGCGAGGTCCGCTGGCATGACAGCATCGCCGACAGCGGCAATGCCATGCGCCGGGGCTTCTGCCCGACCTGCGGCACCCCGCTCTTCAGCCTGGCCGAATCGCGGCCTCATTTGGCCTTCATCCGCGCAGGGGCGCTTGATGATCCGGGCCTGATCGGGCCGCAGGCGGTCATCTGGACCGACGCCGCGCCCGGCTGGGCGCATCATGACCCCGACTTGCCCCATTATCGAGCGCAGATTCCACCGGTTTCCTGACTTTCGGGCCTTGCACATGGCCTGATTCCATGTGATCCTTCCATGACAAAGCCGCGAAAAGACGGCTTGCCCCCAGGAAGGATGCCGATGCTGAAGTGCGCGCTCCCTATATTCTCTGCTCTCCTCTGCCTTTCGGCGGCGCCGATGGCGCATGCCGGTGAAGACACCGGCGCGTGGGACATGAGCGATGCAGGCGTGCGCGTCGCCGCCGCTGGCATCGCCGCTCCGACCGCCGCCGCCAGCCTCTCGCTCCTGAAGACCGGCGAGTTTTCCAACGGCGGCAAGAGCATCGACAATTATGCGCAATATGTGTCGGAGGACGGCGCCATCCAGGCGACGCTCTACATCTATCTGCCGACCTATGCCGACGCGGCGCTGGGCGCTTACATGACCGACCGCGCAATCATGGAGCGGTTCGGCAGCAAGACGCGTCGCACCAGCTATGACAGCGTGGCCGCGGGGGGGCAGGCAGGCACGGCGATCCGCGCGGTTTATGACGACGCGGGCGAGGGCCAGTTGACTACCGCCGCCGCCATGATCCATGCTGGCCGCTGGATGGTGAAACTGCGCGTCACCGGCCCGTCCGAACGGCGCGAGGAAGTGGTCGCCGGTGTCGACGCGATGCTAGCGGGCCTGCATGTCGACAGCGGCACGATGCTCCATGCTGCGACGCCGCCCAGCGTGGGCGCCTGCCCCACTGGCAATGGTGCTGACGCACAGCCTATCGGTCCGCAAGGCGCGCGCCACACGGATGCCACCGCCCGCGAACCCGGCTTTCCGCGCGATGGCCATGATGCGCTGTGCGTGCGCGGCAAGATCGAGACGACAGAGGGCAGCTACGATATTCTTCAGGCGGTGAACGGCGCGTCTGGCTCCATCCTTGTGCCGATGGATGACACCGGCACCGTGATGGCCTTCGATCCCGTCGCCGGTGGCCAGAGCAACGGTCAGAACGGTTATCGCCTGTCGATCCATTCGGTGGGCAAGACCGATGTCTATGCGGCCTATGACCGTCTGCCCTCAAGCCGCCAGATCGCCGCGATCCTGGATGGCAGCGACCCGGCGACCGCACAGGCGCACAGCACGACCGCTTATGCCGCCAATGGAACGCGCAGCGTGACGGTGCGCGGCCGGTAAATCCGGCGCGCTTGCGGACGCACGAAAAAACCCGCAACAGGCGGCCTATGGCTTTGCGCGCCCTGATCGAAACAACTCGCTTCGCGCGCGTCCGCGCCCATCTGGAATTGGTCCGCATTGCCTCTGGACCGCGGGCATGGGCCTATGAATTTGCGCTATTCGGCTTCAAACAGGGCTGGGCCTGCCTGTTCGGCGGGCTGATGCTGGCGCTGCTGCTGGGTACCCACCTTTTCTACCCCACCAGCGCGCCGCTCCACCGCTATGATTTCCTGACCCTCGCCGCGCTCGCCATCCAGTTAGCCATGCTGGCGCTGCGCCTCGAATCCCCGCGTGAGGCAGTGGTGATCTGCGCCTTTCACCTGATCGGCACCATCATGGAGCTGTTCAAGACCCATGCCGGATCATGGCTCTATCCCGAAGCCAGCCTGCTCCATATCGGCTCCGTGCCGCTTTTCTCCGGCTTCATGTATGCGGCGGTTGGCAGCTACATTGCGCGCATCTGGCGTATCTTTGGTTTTGCCTTCACGCGCTATCCGCCGATCTGGGCGACGGTGGCGCTGGCGATCGCCATCTACGTCAATTTCTTCGCCCATCACTGGCTGCCCGACATTCGCCTTGCCCTGTTCGCCGCCGCGCTGCTGCTATTCGGGCGGACGTGGATCTGCTTCACGCCATGGCAGGCGGAACGGCGGATGCCGCTGCTGGTCGGCTTCCTGCTGGTCGCTTTGTTCATCTGGTTCGCCGAGAATATCGGCACCTTCGCCAATGCCTGGACCTATCCCGATCAGGCGCGCGGATGGCATATGGTGTCCGTGGCGAAACTGGGTAGCTGGTATCTGTTGATGATTATCTCGTTCGTGCTGGTATCGCTGATCCATGGGATCACACGCCGCGTTCAGATAAGATAGCCAACCTCGTACAGTCCCCAGCGCCGCCCGCCAAAGACCAGCGGGACAAATACGCTCCGCAGCGCCCGATAGCGCCCTTCGCCCAGATCCTGCCGATAGGTGAACAGGAAGAAATCGCCCTCCTCGTCCAGCGCGCGACGAGTCTGTGCGTCCATGAACATCTGCCGGTTACGGGCATTTTCCATATTCCATTGCCGCGCCCCCGCCCGCTGCGGCTGGCTGCGCGCGCTGATATGGGTAGGCAGATAGCCATTCATGTCGATCAGACAACAACCGACGATCGCCGCGTCCTCCGCCGTCCGCCGATCCAGCAAGGGCCGTATCCGGCCATCGGCAAAGGCGGTGAAGCCATTTTCATGTTGCATCGGGTCCGTCCCCGCGACCGGACGGTAGGCGGTGTCGAACAGCGCCGTCATCGTGACTTCTCCGCGCTCGACCGCATGGGCGATCAGCGCCTGCACCTCCTCCGCCCCCTCTTCGGCCAACGCGATATAGCGGCTGTTGCGCGTGCGCTGACCGCTATGGGCGGCGGTGTTGAGCATGGCATTCGCCATCCCCTCCAGCCGGTCAAGTTGGGCGCGCGCCGTTTCCACGCCGCCTGCATTATGGGCCGCCGACTGGCCGAAGCGCACCAGCCCATCGCGCAGCGCCGCAACATCGCCATCGGCGGCGTCGGTACAGGTGACGATGGATTGCGACCGCTCCTGAAACTGGGTGATGAGCGAGGCGATTTCCGCCATCGTCGCGCGCAGCGTGTCGATATGCGCGCCCACATCCCGGCCGCGCACGATATTGGCCTCCACCCCGCCAATCAGCCCGCGTGCATCCCGGTCCAACTGGCCAAGCTTGTCACCGACCGAGGCGGCGGATTCCCCCGCCTGTCCCGCCAACCGGCGTATTTCTTCGGCCACCACGGCAAAGCCCTGCGTCGCCGCGCCCCCGCGCGCCGCCTCGATCGCCGCGTTCACGCCCAGCAGGCGCGTTTGCCGCGCGATCGCACCCAGTTCCTCGGATATGCCGCCTACAGCTTCGATGACCGTCAGGAAACGATGAAGATGCGCCTCCAGCCCCGTCACATGCGCGATCAGGCCCGCTACCTCGTTCAGCGATAGCCCGGCCACCTGATTGCCCTGCGCGATAATCTGCCCTGCCCGCCGCGCGGTCAGGCTCAATTGGTGTGCAGCGGCAACGCTTTCACCCTGATTGTCAGACAGCGTCGCCATATTGGATTGCAGTTCGACCAGATGCAGCGAATCGCCCCTGATCCGCTGCGTCAGCTCACTCAGGAAACCCGCAGCCTCGCTGCACTGCAATGCGATGTCACCCGACTGTTCACCCAGATCGGACAACATAGGCTTATTTTCCAAGGAGCGCCCCGCTTGATATGATCATTTCCATAGTGCGGCGTTAACCATGCAATGCAACAATTAATGATCCCATAATGCAATGACAGTGCGCACGGCTTGCATCATCGGGCGGTGTGGCGGAAAGAAGGGCCATGTTGCTCAATTTCCTCGACGCCCTGCGTGCCGCCGGCATCCCCGCCAGTATCAAGGAGCATCTGATGCTATTGGAGGCGCTGGACCAGGAGGTCATCGCCCGCAAGCCTGAAGACTTCTACTATCTGGCCCGCGCCACCTACGTGAAGGACGAGGCGCTGCTCGATCGCTTCGATCAGGTCTTCGCCAAGGTTTTCAAGGGGCTGGAGGGTAGCAGCGAACTGGAAGCGGACATCCCCGAGGAATGGCTGCGCCTGATCGCGGAGAAATTCCTCAGCCCCGAAGAGATGGCGAAGATCGAGGCGCTCGGTTCGTGGGACGAGATCATGGACACGCTGAAAAAGCGGCTGGAAGAGCAAAAGGGCCGGCATCAGGGCGGCAACAAGTGGATCGGCAGCGGCGGCACCTCGCCCTTCGGCCATGGCGGCTATAATCCCGAAGGCGTGCGGATCGGCGGCGAATCCCGCCACAAACGCGCGGTCAAGGTCTGGGAAAAGCGCGAATTCCAGAATCTCGACAGCACCAAGCAACTGGGCACCCGCAATATCAAGGTGGCGCTACGCCGCCTGCGCCGCTTCGCCCGCGAAGGGGCCGCCGAAGAACTGGATCTTGACGAAACGATCCGCGGCACCGCGCGTCAGGGCTGGCTCGACATCCGAATGCGCCCGGAGCGCCATAATGCGGTCAAGCTGCTGCTGTTCCTCGATGTCGGTGGCTCGATGGATCCGTTCATCACACTGTGCGAAGAACTGTTTTCCGCCGCCACGACAGAGTTCAAGAATCTGGAATTCTTCTATTTTCACAACTGCCTGTACGAAGGCGTGTGGAAGGATAATCGCCGTCGCTATACGGAACGCACCAACACCTGGGACATTCTCCACAAATATGGCCATGATTATAAGGTGATCTTCGTCGGCGACGCGACCATGAGTCCCTATGAGATCAGCCATCCGGGTGGATCGGTCGAACATTTCAATGAGGAAGCAGGCGGCGTCTGGCTGGAACGGGTCGCCCACACCTATCCTGCGACGGTCTGGATCAATCCGGCCAACGAAGCCCATTGGAACTATAACCAGTCGACCATGCTCATCCGCCAGATAATGAATGACCGCATGTATCCACTGACGATCGAGGGGCTGGACAGCGCCATGCGCGAACTGACTCGCAAGCGATGATGCACTTCATTCCGGCGTAAAAAGCACGCCCCCCGTCATCGGCTCGGGCGCGCCGGTGGTGCCCGGAAAACTGATGGCAAGTCCCGCCAACCGGCGCACCGCCATATAGGCGAACCCCTGCGCTTCCAGCGCATCGCCGTCCCAACCCAGTTCATCCACCGGCCGCACGTCGATCCCCGTCCGCTCCGCCAGCATCTTCATCAGCGTGCCATTGTGCCGCCCGCCGCCAGCGGCATATATCCGCGTGGGCCGCTGCGTCAGATGGTCGATCCCCCGCGCCACCGCAGCGGCGGAAAAGGCGGTCAGCGTCGCCGCCCCATCCTCCAGATTCAACTTCCCGACCGGCGCGATCGTGAACGCCTCCCGGTCGATGCTTTTGGGTGGCGGCACCGCAAACCAGGGATCGGCCAGCATCACCGCCAGCACATCCTCATCCACTTGGCCCTTCGCCGCAACCGCACCGCCCGCATCATAGGCTGCGTCACCATGCGCCTGCATCCAATTGTCGATCAGACCGCTTGCCATGCCGGTGTCGAACGCGACCAGATCGTCTTCGCCCGCCCCGATCGCCGTGACATTCGCCACCCCGCCCAGATTGAGAATCGCCACCGGTTTGGGCAGCCCCGCCCCCAAAGCGCGGTGATAGACGGGCAGCAACGGCGCCCCCTGCCCACCGGCCGCAACGTCCGCGCTCCGCAGGTCGCCAACCACCGGGATGCCAAAGCCCCCCGCCAACGCCGCGCCATCGCCAATCTGCCACGTCCAGCCACGTTCGGGCCGATGCGCGACCGTATGCCCGTGAAAACCGATGACGGCGACATCCTGCGCCACATGCCCGCTACGCCCCAGCAGGTCGGCCACCGCCTCGATATGCAATTCGGTCAGTTCCGCCTCGACCGACGCGATCAGCGGCTCGAACCCCGGCGCATCCATCGCCATCGCCCGCTCGCACGCTTCGGCGAGCCGCAGGCGAAACCCTTCGCCATAGGGTTGCGCGTGAAAGGCGATGGGCTTCACGCCCCCCTCGCCGTCCGTCTCGATCAGGGCGGCATCGATCCCGTCGCGCGAGGTGCCGGACATCAGGCCAATGGCTAATAGAGAGGTCATGTCCAATCTCTATGAACAAAAGCATGGCTTCGACAAGCGCAGTCTTGTCCTCGATCCTGTTGGCACGCCCCACCCGCAATGCTACAGGCCCGCGCCATGAGCCAGTATCAGTCCGATCTCCTGCGCCTGCTCGACACGCGCGGCTACATCCATCAAGTCACCGATGCACAGGGCCTCGATGCCCTTGCGCAAAAAGAGGTCGTGCCCGGCTATATCGGTTTCGATCCAACCGCACCGTCGCTCCATGTCGGCAGCCTGGTGCAGATCATGATGCTGCGCCGGATGCAGCAGGCGGGGCACAAGCCCATCGTCCTGATGGGCGGCGGCACCGGCAAGATCGGCGATCCCAGCTTCAAGGACGAAGCGCGCAAGCTGATGACGGGCGATACCATCGCGTCCAACGTCGCCAGCATCAAGCGCGTGTTCGAAAAGTTCCTGACCTTCGCGCCCAAGGGAGAGATAGGGGGCCCGTCCGACGCGGTGATGGTCGATAATGCCGATTGGCTGGACCGCCTGGAATATATCCCCTTCCTGCGCGACATCGGCCAGCATTTCTCCGTGAACCGGATGCTGAGCTTCGACAGCGTCAAGACCCGGCTGGACCGCGAGCAGTCATTGAGCTTCCTTGAGTTCAACTACATGATCCTCCAGGCCTACGACTTTCTGGAACTGTCGCGCCGCTCGGCCTGCCGCCTGCAAATGGGCGGGTCGGATCAATGGGGCAATATCGTCAACGGCATCGAATTGTCGCGCCGAGTCGACAGCACCCAGGTCTATGGCCTCACCACCCCGCTCATCACCACGGCGGATGGCGGCAAGATGGGCAAGACCATGAACGGCGCGGTCTGGCTGAACGCAGACGCGCTGCCGCCCTATGATTATTGGCAGTTCTGGCGCAACACGCAGGATGCCGATGTCGGCCGCTTCATGCGGCTGTTCACTGACCTGCCACTGAACGAAATCGCCCGGCTGGAGGCGTTGGAAGGTGCGGAAATCAACGAGGCGAAGAAGATCCTCGCCGACGCCGCGACCGCCATGGCGCATGGGCAGGAGGCCGCCACCACCGCCGCGCAAACCGCGAGGCTGACGTTCGAGGAAGGCGCATCGGACGCCAACCTGCCGACCGTCAGTGTGGGTGCGGAGGGGATGAACGTCGTCCAGGCCAATGTCACCCTGGGTTTCGCCACGTCGAACAAGGAAGCCCGGCGCAAGCTTTCCGAAGGCGCGATTCGCGTGAATGGCGCGGTCATCAGCGATCCTGCCACTCCGCTCCAGCCCGGTGACAAGCTGAGTTTCGGCGCAAAGAAACATGCTTTGGTGGTCAACTGAAACCATTCATCCCGTTTCACGCGGCTTAGGGAGCGGTTAACCCTGTTGGCCAAGAAAGCGTCAATCTTCGTCCCCCAAGTCTTAATGCATGGGATCGCTCTTCGCCAATCTAGACCATGTGATGCGCTCGCGTGACCCCGCTGCGGAAGAGCGGCGGGCGCGACGCGATCTGGTCGACCTCGTCAGCCACGCGACGGCGCGTGGCCGCACTCATAGCGTCCGCGTCATCAACGTCTCGCCACTGGGTCTGATGTGCCGGACAGAGGCGGACCTGCTGATCGGTGAGAAGCTGACGATCTGGCTCCCACTGCTGAAGGACACGCCCGCCGAGGTTCGCTGGACCGAAAATGGCCGTGCGGGGATGGAGTTTCTTAATCCCATCCCGGCGAAAAACTATGACGCGATGCTCGCCCTCATCCCCCCTCGCCAGACGGAGTGGTAAGCGAGATCGGCGTGAACCCGTCGCGCCGCTCGATCAACTGACGCCCGCGCACCAGCGCATCAGGCATTTCCGTCCGCAGAAAATCGACCATCGCCTCGCGCACTTCGCAGCGCAGGTCGAACGCGACCCCGGCGTTGCGGGCGCTGAGCAACCCGCGCAATTCCATCGCATCCGCCCGGTGATCCGTCACCTGCACGATCGCCACCCGCTTGTCCCAGCGCTGGTTGGCCTGCACCACCTCCACGAATTTCGCGCGAATGCGCCCGACATCAGCGGTCGGATCGACATAGAGGAAGATCGTGCCCAGCAGGTCGCTGGTCTTCGTGGTCCAGTTCTGGAAGGGCTTTTCCAGGAAATAGCTGACCGGCACCACCATCCGCCGGTCGTCCCAGATGCGGACCACGACGAAGGTCAGGGTGATATCCTCGATCCGTCCCCATTCCCCCTCCACAATTACCACGTCATCCAGCCGGATCGGTTCTGAAAAGGCCATCTGGATGCCTGCGATCAAATTTTTGAGCGCAGGCTGCGCCGCCGCGCCCACCGCCAGACCGACAATGCCCGCAGACGCCATTAGCGTGACGCCCACGGTCCGCACGCCCGGAATCGCGATCAGCATCAGCGCGATGACCATGAAACCGACGATACACTGGGCAATCCGATAGAGTATCCGCACCCGCGTATGCTGACGCCGGGCCTTCAGATTATCCTCGACGCTCAGGTCCGCCCGCTTCTCGAAGATCGCTTTGGCCCCGCGCATCACGCGGAATATCAGCCAGCCCAGCAGCAGCGCGAAGATCATCCGCGACCCGATCGACCACATCCCCTCCATGCGCGGCCCCAGCGTCAATGGCTGTACCCCGGCGCTCAGCGCCAGCAACACGACCAGCCATCGCGTCGGTTGATAGATGGCAGGCAAGAGCACCAGATCAATGCCCGACCGTTTGACGATGCGCGTCAG
The DNA here is from genome assembly GCF_037154075.1 of Sphingobium aromaticiconvertens. Taxonomy (NCBI): domain Bacteria; kingdom Pseudomonadati; phylum Pseudomonadota; class Alphaproteobacteria; order Sphingomonadales; family Sphingobiaceae; genus Sphingobium; species Sphingobium aromaticiconvertens. The sequence continues at coordinate 1,915,702 of NZ_JBANRJ010000001.1, read as the reverse complement.
CACCGCAAAGGCGATCCAGTGGAGGACAAAGGCGATGGCGACGGAGATTCCCACCGACAGGGCGGCGGTCAGGGAAATGCCGGAAAGGCTGATATCGGGATGGTCCATGTCCCGCTAACGAGGGTAGCAGCACTTTGTTTCGCACACGCAGCATTTTCCGGGCAACCGTGCCGATCGGGCGATCAGCCGCTCCGCAAAGTCGTTGGGTTTAGCCGCTCCGCAGCAGGCCGACCGCCGCATCCCGCTCGAACAGATAGAGGCAGGTCCGGGCCGCCTCGCCCCGCGCCTGCGACAGACCGCCATCGCGATCGACCAGCAGGCGGGCATCGTCGCGCGCCATATCGATCAACGCCGCGATATGCTCCGGGGTCGCCAGCCGCAACTGCGCCTCGCCCGACTGGCGCGTGCCCAGCAGTTCGCCTGCCCCGCGTAGTTTCAGATCCTCTTCGGCAATCCGAAACCCGTCATTCGTCTCCCGCATCAGCGCCAGCCGGGCGCGCGACGTCTCGCTCAAAGCATTGCCGCGCAGCAGCAGGCAGACCGATGGCTTGTCCCCACGCCCTACCCGGCCGCGCAACTGGTGCAACTGGGCCAGACCAAAGCGATCCGCGCCCTCGATGATGATCAGGCTGGCGTTGGGCACGTCCACGCCCACCTCGATCACCGTGGTCGCGACCAGTATCTTGGTGCGGTCAGTGGCAAAGGCCTCCATCGCAGCGTCCTTCTCTGGCCCTTTCATCCGGCCATGAACCAGCCCGACCTTATTCCCGAAGCGCATTTGCAGCGATTCCGCGCGCGCTTCCGCCGCTGCCTGATCGCTCTTCTCGCTTTCCTCGACCAGCGGGCACACCCAATAGGCCTGCCCCCCGTCGCCGACATGGCGGGCCAGCGCCTCCACCACCTCGTCCAACCGACTGGCGGCCATGACGACGGTGTTGATCGGCTGGCGCCCCGGCGGCATCTCGTCCAGCCGCGACACCTCCATCTCGCCATAATAGGTCAGCGTCAGCGTGCGCGGGATCGGCGTCGCGGTCATCACCAGCAGATGCGGCGTGCTTTGCGCCTTGGCCGCCAGCATCATCCGCTGCGCTACGCCGAACCGATGCTGCTCGTCGATCACCGCCAGCGCCAGATTGCGATAGCGCACTGCCTCCTGAAAGATCGCATGGGTGCCGACGAGAATGTCGATGCTGCCATCGGCCAGCCCCATCAGCGTCGATTCGCGCACCTTGCCCTTCTCTCGCCCCGTCAGAATCGCGATAGTGACCGGCAGGCCCGCCGCCATCTTCCGCAGCGTCTCATAATGTTGCCGCGCCAATATCTCGGTTGGTGCCAGCAACGCGCCCTGCGCGCCCGCCTCCACGGCATTCAGCAACGCCATCAGCGCCACCAAAGTCTTCCCCGACCCGACATCGCCCTGCAACAACCGCAGCATCGGCGTCGCCTGCGCCATGTCGCCCTCAATCTCCCGCATCGACCGAAGTTGTGCGTCCGTCGGCGCGAAGGGCAGTTGCAACATCGCCCGCAGCCGCCCATCGCCCGCAATCGGCACACCGCGCCGCCTGCGCCCCGCTTGCCGCACCAGCATCAGCGCCAATTGCCCTGCGAAAATCTCGTCATAGGCCAGCCGCTCGCGCGCGATGGCGTCCTGCGGATCGGCATGGATGCGCGCCAATGCCTCGCGCCAGCCCGGCCAGCCCTTCTTCGCCAACAGGCTTGGCTCGATCCATTCGGGCAGGTCAGGCGCACGCTCCACCGCTTGGCGCACCAACTGACGCAGCCGGTTGTTGGTCAGCCCCTCCGACAATCCATAGACCGGTTCGCGCGCCGGAATGTCGGCCGCCTCTTCAGACGGCAGCACATGGTCGGGGTGGACCATCTGCAATTCCTGCCCATAGGTTTCCAGCTTCCCCGACACGAATCGCGGCTCGCCCATCGGCAGCAATTTGCGCGGCCAGGCGCTGTTTTTGCCGAAATAGATAAGGCTGACGATATTGCCCTTCGCATCCGCCGCGTGGACCCGGAACGGCGCGCGCGCGCCTCCGCCCGCCTTATAATCCACTGCCGTCAGCGTGATGCCGATGACCCGCCCCGCGTCGGCCATGTCCAGCTCGTCGGTCAATATCCGGTCGATCCAGCTCACCGGCAGATGGAAGGCGACATCTACCGCACGCTTGAGGTCCAGCCGCTCCAGCGGACGCGCGAGCGCAGGCCCCACGCCTTTCAGCACGGATATTTCGGCAAAGAGCGGATTGAGTATATCGGGTCGCATGGCTATCTGCGTGGCTCTAAAGCATTTTCAAGTCGTCCGGAACGGTCGATGACTCGGAAAACGCGACAAACAAAAGCATTCAGTCGGGACGGTCACTCAAACACCTCATCGGCAAAATCGGCCTACGCCGATAAGGAACAAAATATGAACGAAAATCCCCGCATCCGTCGCCTGAAATTCCGATCCTGCCATCGCGGGACGAAGGAAGCCGATCTGATGGTGGGCGGTTTCTTCGACCGCTATGGCGATAGCTGGAACGACGAACAGATCGAATGGTTCGAATTGTTTCTTGAGGAGCAGGATGTCGACATCATGGCCTGGGGCCTGGGCACAGCCGACGTGCCGGAGCAATTCAAGGGACCGATGATGGATGCCTTCAAGAAGCTCGATTTCGTCGAAATCGGTAACTGATCCTTCCTGCATGCCCTCCCCTAGCCCCTCCCGCCAGCGAGAGGGGGACAGAGTATCAGATGACCGACCTGCAAAAAATCCTGAAGGCCAAGGCGCCTCTCACCCTCTCGGGCGTACCCGCTGGCTTCCAGCCGTGGCTGTTGGCGGACATCGCTCGCGTCGCCGGGAGCACCGGCGGGGGCCGCGCGATCTTCATCGCCCCCGACGAACAGCTCATGCGCGCGATCGCGGAAACCACCGCCTATTTCGCGCCAGAGGTAGAGATCATCGAGATCCCCGCCTGGGACTGCCTGCCCTATGACCGCGCCAGCCCCTCCCTGCGCGCCGCGTCGCAGCGTCTCGCGGGGCTTCACGCGCTCCAGGCAAAGCCCGCAGGTCCGCAACTCGTCCTCACCACCCTCAACGCGCTGACCCAGCGTACCCTGACGCCGTTCCGCGTTCGTCAACTGGTCGCCCGCCTCGCGCCAAAGGAGCGAATCGCGATCACGCTTCTGGCCGAGATGCTGCAATCCAACGGCTATGTCCGCACCGACACGGTCCACGACCGGGGCGAGTTCGCGATTCGCGGCGGCATCGTCGATCTTTTCCCCGGCGGCGAGGAACAGCCGCTCCGCCTCGACTTTTTCGGCGATGAGATTGAGACGGTCCGCCGCTTCGATCCCGCCGACCAGCGCACGCTGCCGGGCGATGAAGGGACGGTCGATGGCTTCACTCTCCTCCCCGCCTCCGAAGCGCTGCTGAACGAAGACACGATCAAGCGTTTCCGCAGCCGCTATCGCGAAACCTTTGGCGCGACGGCGACCGGCGACCCGCTCTATCAGGCGGTCAGCGACGGGCGTCGCCTTGCCGGCATGGAACATTGGCTGCCGCTGTTCGAGGAAAAGCTGGTCCCGCTCGCCGATCATCTGGGCGACGACATGGTCGCCATCCGCGACTCCGGCGTCGTTGGCGCGGCCGACAGCCGGTTCGAGGCGATCCGCGACTATCACGCCAACCGGGTGCAGGCGAAATCCTCCGACCCCGGCGCCTACCGCCCGCTCGACCCGAAGGCGCTCTATCTGACGGCGGAGGAATGGGAGCGCCAGGTCGATGCCCTCCCCATGCACGCCACCACGCCTTTCCATGAACCGGAAAGCGACCGCGTCCTCGACTTCGGCGTCGATGGTCCGCGCGACTTCGCCCCGGAACGCGCGCAGAACGTAAATATCTATGAATCGGTCGGCAAGCATATCGCCAGCCTGCACCGCGCCAGGAAGCGCGTCGTCATCGCCAGCTATTCGGTCGGCTCACGCGAACGCCTGTCCGGCCTGCTCGCCGATCATGGCGTCAAGCGCCTCACCACCGCCGACCATTGGCAGGACGCGCTGGGCACAGCCGCGGCCGGCGCTGTGGCGCTGGCCGTCCTCCCGCTCGACCATGGCTTTGCCGCGCCCGACGTCGCGGTCCTTACCGAGCAGGACATGCTCGGCGACCGCCTCGTCCGCCGCGCCAAACGCCGCAAGAATGCCGACGCCTTCCTCGCCGAACTCGCCACCCTCTCCCCCGGCGACCTCGTCGTCCACGCCGACCATGGCATTGGCCGCTATGAAGGGCTGACGCAAATCCCGGTCAGCAAAGCCGCGCATGACTGCGTCGCGCTCGAATATGCGGGCGGCGACAAGCTCTATGTGCCGGTAGAAAATCTCGAAGTTCTTTCCCGCTACGGCTCTGGCAGCGATGGCGTCGGCCTCGACAAATTAGGCGGCGAAGCGTGGCAGCGGCGCAAGGCGCGGATGAAGGAGCGCATCCACGCAATCGCGGGCGAGCTGCTGAAAACCGCGGCCGAACGCGCCCTGCGGACCGCCACCGTCGCCGAACCCGACACCGCCGGCTTCCCGGCCTTCGTCGACCGCTTCCCCTATCAGGAGACGGAAGATCAGGAGCGCGCGATCTTCGATGTGGTCGACGATCTCGGCTCCGGCAAGCCGATGGATCGCCTCGTCTGCGGCGATGTGGGCTTTGGCAAGACGGAGGTCGCGTTGCGCGCCGCCTTTGTCGCGGCGATGGCGGGAATGCAGGTCGTCCTCATCTGCCCCACCACGCTCCTCGCCCGCCAGCACCACATGAATTTTGAGGAGCGATTCCGCGGCTTCCCGGTCAATATCGGTCGCCTCTCCCGTCTCGTCCCCGACAAGGAGGCAAAGGCGGTGAAGGCGGGTCTTGCAGACGGCACGATCGACATCGTCGTGGGCACCCACGCCCTGCTGACCAAGGGGCTGGAGTTCAAGCGCCTCGGCCTCGTCATCGTTGACGAGGAACAGCGGTTCGGCGTCACGCACAAGGAACGGCTGAAGCAGCTCAAGGCTGACGTCCACGTCCTGACGCTGACGGCCACGCCCATCCCGCGCACGCTGCAAATGGCCATGTCGGGCCTGCGCGAACTGTCCGTCATCCAGACCCCGCCGGTCGATCGCCTCGCGGTTCGCACCTATATCATGCCCTGGGACCCGGTGGTCCTGCGCGAAGCGCTGCTGCGTGAACATTATCGCGGCGGGCAGAGCTTCTTCGTCGTCCCCCGCATCGCCGACCTGCCGGAGATCGAGGAATTTCTTCTCAACGAAGTGCCAGAGATCCGCTCCGTCGTCGCCCACGGCCAGATGAGCGCGACCGAGGTGGAAGAGCGCATGTCCGCCTTCTACGACAAGCGCTACGATGTGCTGCTGTCGACCACCATCGTCGAATCCGGGCTGGACATCCCCAGCGCCAACACGCTCATCATCCACCGCGCCGACCAGTTCGGCCTTGCCCAACTGTATCAGCTACGCGGGCGCGTGGGTCGATCGAAGACCCGCGCCTATGCCTATATGACCACCCCCGCCAACCGGGTCATCACCGAAACGGCGGACAAGCGGTTGAAGGTGCTCTCCGATCTCGACACACTGGGCGCGGGCTTCCAGCTCGCCAGCCACGACCTCGACATTCGCGGCGCAGGCAACCTCGTCGGCGACGAACAATCGGGCCATATCAAGGAAGTCGGCTTCGAACTCTACCAGTCGATGCTGGAGGATGCGATCATGGACGCCAAGGCGGGCGGCGCGGGCCTTGAAAAGCCGCGCGACAGCTTCTCGCCCCAGATCACGGTCGACGCCGCCATCATGATCCCCGACGATTATGTGCCCGACCTCGACCTGCGCATGGGTCTCTATCGCCGCCTCAATGAAGTCGAGGATCGTCAGGGCCTTGAATCCTTCGCCGCCGAACTGATCGACCGTTTCGGCAAACTTCCCGCCGCGACTCAGAACCTGCTGAAGCTCATCGAGATCAAGCAAAACTGCATGAAGGCCAACGTCGCCAAGATCGATGTCGGGCAAAAGGGCGCGCTGGTCAGCTTTCAGGAGGACAGCTTCCCCAATCCCGCAGGCCTCATCGCCTATATCCAGCGCCTCGACGGAACCGCACGCCTGCGCCCCGACAACAAGATGGTCATCAACCGCACCTGGCCCGATCCCGTCGCCCGCCTGAACGGCGCGCTGCAATTGTCGAAGGGACTGGCCAAGGTCGCGGGCTGATCGGATGGCGTGCCCCTCGCTGCGTCATCCCGGACTTGATCGGGGATATATCAGCGCATCCCCAACGGTGACTTCATGCCCTAATCCTTCTTGGGCTCCCGATCGCGCAGTTTGTCCATTGCACGCTGGGCGGCGTCGCCGACTGAGCGGGCTGCATTGTCCACGGTTTCGGCGGCGTCGGTAATGGCGCGGCTCTGCGCGTCTTCGCGACGTTGATTGGTCAGGAAGAAGAAACCGATCGCCAGCAGCAACGCCAGCGCAATGATCACGAAGACCATGCCGCCGCGGCGGCGCTGGCAATTGAGCGGCCGGTCATCCACCGGTGGCGATGAATGGCGGGATGGCGGCAATGGTGGCAGACTGTTGCCTGAGGTGGGCATGACACGCTCCTTTCAGTCCCTTAGATAGAACCCGGAAGCCCGCTGCAACGTTCCAATGAAAACAGCCTGCGCCTGCATGGATTATATGCAATCCATGCAGGCGCCGCACCGAAATACCGCCTATGCTAACGACCGCGACTGAGGCGATCGACGTCGTCCATGATCTCGCTCAATACGCCATTTTCGGGGACGTCATGACCACGCCGGGAGGGCAGCGAGCCGCTTTCAAGGATCTGCTCCAGCGCTGCACGCCCGCGAGCCACACGGCTCTTGATCGTGCCAACCGCAACGCCACAAATCTCGGCGGCCTCTTCATAGGCAAAACCGCCCGCACCCACCAGAATCAACGCCTCGCGCTGCGGCTGGGGCAGTTGCAGCAAGGCGCGCTGCATATCGCTCAGTTCGACATGCTTGTCCTGGCTGGCGGGGGCCGCGAGCAGTCGATCCGCCGTCACATCATCCCATTCGCCACGAAAGCGCGACCGGCGCATTTGTGAGAGATAATGGTTCCGCAGGATGATGAAGGTCCAGGCACGCATGTTGGTGCCAGCCTGAAAACGGTTGCGCGCCGCCCATGCCTTCAGCAGCGTTTCCTGCACCAGATCGTCGGCAAGGTCGCGGCTACCCGAAAGCGATCGGCCAAAAGCGCGCAAATGGGGAATGACAGCTGCCAGCTCCCGCTTGAAATCACTGTCGGAAAGCGCCTCACGCGGCTCTTCCTTCACTACGGGGTCAGTCAATGCACTATCAGTCAAGGACAATCCCCCTGCTTTCGCCAGACCGAGCATAACGCACCGACCCCGCCTTGCGACCAGCGGCCACATCCAAAACCATCATATCATGCACCAGGGGCTGTTCCTGTCCCTTTTCAGAGTGTTGCGCCCGCATTCAGCGCCAGATGACCAGCAGCATGGCGATGATAGCGAGCACCAGCGATATGGCCAGCACATAGCGCACTATGTGCGGGGTCGATCCTCCGCGAGCATCGTCCGTCGCAATATGCTGTTCGTCCTGCGCCATGGCATATCTCCCGATCGTTACGCCTCAATAACGCGAGGCCTCGACGCAGGTTCCGTATCAAATGGCGCCAAGCCAAACTGGCTGCGGTCAGAACTGGGATTAAACGGGCGCCGTCGCCTGATCAAAGAACAGCGCCTGCGCGATCGCGGCCTTCACTGTTGCACGCTGGAACGGCTTGGTGATGAGGAAGGTCGGTTCGGGCCGCTCACCGGTCAACAACCGTTCCGGGAAGGCGGTGATGAAAATGACGGGTACGGCAAACTCGGCCAGGATGTCCTTCACCGCGTCGATACCGCTCGAATCGTCAGCCAACTGAATGTCGGCCAGAACCAACCCTGGCCGATCGGCCATCGCCTCGCGCACCGCATCCTCGCGAGTGACGGCGATAGCCGTCACGTCATGGCCCAGGTCGCGCACGATCGTTTCGATATCCATCGCGATGATCGGCTCATCCTCGATGATCAGCACCTTGGCGCGGGTCTGCGCCTCGATCTCCTCCAGCGCTTCCTGCACCAGCGCCTCTACATCGTCGACGGGCTGGGCGATCAGATAGCTGACATCTTCGCTCGTGAACCCTTCCAGCGCGGTCAGCAACAATGCCTGCCGCGGCAATGGGGTCAGGCGCGCCAATCGCGCATTGGCGATCGTCTCAGCAGATTCTCCGCCCGTCAGCACGGGTTCGTCGTCCAGATGCGACGACGACCAGATGGCGTGAAAGATACGGTAAAGACCCAGACGAGGATCGACATCGGCCGGGAACTCCTCCGGCGCGGCGACGATCGCTTCCAGCGTCGCGCGAACATAGGCGTCACCATGGCTCTGGCTGCCAGTCAACGCGCGGGCGTAGCGACGGAGGAAGGGAAGATGGGGATGTAGTTGCTGTCCAAGCGACATATGGTGATATTCTCCCTGCCCGCAAAAGGCGTAGTGATCCGCAAAACATTCCTGCTGACGATGGATCGACGGCGCCCCACTGGCAAGCCCCCACCCCCCTCAGCCTTCTCATTGACAGGCTGACAGCCTGACGGAGAAAAATGCTTAGGAACAGGGAACCAACCAGAAGGCGATTTGTTTCCCAGCCGTTCGGTTTTTTCACGAAGCCGGGAATCTAGGATTGGACTGCGTAATGATCGGACAGGAACCGAATTGACGTCATGGCGCGAAACGGCAATGGGTGCATCGTAGCGCCGATGGCCAATATATCAGAGGGGCTGGTTTTGGTATCTTCCGACATACGACCAGACATAAAGGCGGAAGCCGGAACAGATGAGGCCGTGACGAAACCGGATGTAAAGAGCGCTGGCGCCCGCAAACGCCCCGCCGCTGCTGGCAAGAAGCCATCGACAGAGGATAGCCATGTTGGCCAAGTCCTCCGCACAGTCTATCAGCGGACTGTGGATGAAGCTATTCCTTCCGAAATGCTCGATCTTCTCAGCAAGCTGGGCTGACGTTTCGTGTCTTTTCTGCCGCCATGACGCAGGCAACCATCGAGCAGCCATTTGGCGCGGCGCGTGGTGGCTTGCTTCCTTTGCTGCGCTCAACCGGCGTCAAGATGTTCTTCATCCTGACGCTGGCACTGCTGCCGCTGGGCCTCATTGCTCTGCTGGCCTCGCTTCAGGCGATCCGCACCTCAGACCTTGAGCGCGAATCGCTGCTACGCGTCACCGTGCTGCAAAGTGCGCGCAAGCTGGGCGCGGAACTCGCCGCCGACCAGACAGCGCTTCGCATCACCGCCAACAGTTTTGCCAACGACGTTGCCGATCCGCGCTCCTGCACCCGCGTCAGTACCTTCCTCAGCGCCCGTGCGGACAGCGCCGCCCATTTCGACCTTTACGATCGCACGGGACGACGGCTGTGCGCGTCCAGCGAACCGTCTTCCGGCGAGCTCCCGCCCGAACAGCGTTTCGCCGTTAGCGGGCCGGAATTGCTGCCACAGGCCGCCTCTCTGGTGACACGCACCTTCAGCGACGATCACACAGTCGTGGCCATCAGCTATTATGGTCGCCCGCATCTGGAACTGCTCGCCGATCCATCAACCGCCCTTCAGGAAAGGGAACTGGTCCTGCGGCAGGGCGACCGGATGCTGGTGGTCAGCGGCGTCCCAAAGTCCAGTGCAAAACGCAACAGTCGCACAGTGTCTGCGCGAATCGAACCGGGTACCGTGATGCTGGCCATGACGGTGCATGAGCCGCCAGCCACGATCATGCGGATGCTGTCGCTGTTCCTGCCGCTGTTGATGGCGGTCGCGGCGGCAACCTTCGTCTGGGTGGTCGTTAACCGCCTGCTGATCCGCCCTCTGGTGCTGCTGCGCCGCGCAGTCGCGGCCTATCAGCCGGGCGAGGTCATGCAGCCGCTGGCCCGCATCCGCACGCCCGCGCAGGAAATCGCGGATCTTGGCGAAACCTTCCGCGCGATCAGCGAGGACGTCGCCACGCATGAGGCGGAAATGGCCGAGGGGCTGGAACGCCAGCGCAAGCTCACACGGGAAGTCCATCACCGGGTCAAAAACAACCTGCAAATCATCGCCAGCCTTATCAACCTGCACGCCCGCGCCGCCGTCGTCGATGAGGCGGTGGAAGCCTATGGCTCGATCCAGCGGCGCGTGGATGCACTCTCAGTCGTCCATCGCAATCATTTCGCTGAATTGGAGGAAAATCGCGGGGTCGGCATCCATCCGCTCATCAGTGAATTGTCGGCCAGCCTGCGCAGCGGCGCCCCGGCCAATGCCCGCCGCTTCGGCATCCAGATCGACTGCGATCCGCTGCACATCAGCCAGGACGTGGCCGTGCCCGTCGCCTTCCTGCTGACCGAACTGGTGGAGCTGGCGATGCTGTCGGACCCGACTTCGTCGATGCGGATCAGTGCGCGCGCGAGCGAGACTCCGGGCCGCGCCTGCCTGACCGTCGCTTCCTCAGGGCTGCGTGCGTCGGAAGATCTGGAAGTCCAGTTGCACGACCGCTACAGCCGCGTGCTGACCGGCCTTTCGCGCCAGTTGCGTGCGCCGCTGGAGCATGATGGCGAGACGGGCGAATACCGTATCACCATCGCCACCTCGGACTAATCCACAAATCAGGCCTTTTGATAGTCGCGGCGGAAATCAGCGGCGAAGGTGGCGAAGCGCCCTTCACCGATCGCCTCGCGGATGGCCCCCATCAAATCCTGGTAAAAATGGATATTATGCTGCGTCATCAGCATGGCGCCCAGCATTTCCCCGGCCTTCACCAGATGATGCATATAGGCACGGCTCCAGGTTGAGCAGACGGGGCAACCGCAGCGTGGGTCGATCGGCCCGGTATCTTCGGCAAAGCGTGCGTTGCGGATATTCAGCGGGCCAGCCCAGGTAAAGGCCTGACCGTTACGCCCGCTGCGCGTCGGCAAGACGCAATCGAACATATCGATTCCCCGCTCGACCGCGCCAACAATGTCGTCGGGCTTGCCCACCCCCATCAGGTAGCGGGGCCGGTCGGCAGGCAGCATGTCGGGCGCGAAGTCGAGCGTGGCGAACATCGCCTCTTGCCCCTCGCCCACCGCCAGGCCGCCCACGGCATAGCCGTCAAAGCCCGTCTCGATCAGTTTTTCAGCCGAAATCCGGCGCAGTTCTTCATTCAGCGATCCTTGCTGGATACCGAACAGCGCCGCCCGCTCGGCATGATCGCCGCCCGCGTCAAAGGCGTCGCGCGACCGCTTCGCCCAGCGCATCGAACGCTCCATCGAAGTCGCCGCCTCGTCATGGGTGCAGCCATTCTTGGTACATTCGTCAAACGCCATGACGATGTCGCTGTCCAGCAGGCGCTGAATTTCCATGGACCGTTCGGGGCTAAGCATATGCTTCGACCCGTCGATATGGCTGGAAAAGGCGACGCCCTGCTCGGTCAGCCTGGTCAGCGCGCTGAGGCTCATCACCTGATAGCCGCCACTATCGGTCAGGATCGGCCGATCCCAGCCCATGAAACCATGCAATCCGCCCAGCCGCGCCATTCGCTCCGCGCCGGGGCGCAGCATCAGATGATAGGTGTTACCCAATATGATGTCGGCGCCCGCCGCGCGCACTTCGGCCGGGCGCATCGCCTTGACCGTCGCGGCGGTGCCGACCGGCATGAAAGCAGGGGTGCGGATGTCGCCACGGCGCATGGCGAGCGTACCGGTGCGCGCCTTGCCGTCGATTGCGGCGATGGAAAAGGCGAAACGGGGGCGGTCAGTTGATGGAGAAGACATGAGCGCGCTCTAGGATTGAACGCCCCAGCGCACAAGATGGCCGCGCATGGAGCCCAGCCTCAGGCCTGACGGCTGATACCCTCGACCCGCAACGTGGCATGGATATCAAACCCTTCCACCCGCTTGTAGCTGCCGATGAAACGCAGGCAATCCGCCGACAGTGAAACCGACCAGGTCTGCCCCAGCGAATCGTGCAGCATCAAGGACACATGGTAAGAAGTGTTTGGATTATCTCGCACACAGTCTTGGTAATTAATAAAGGTTAACAATGGATTGTTGTCCATTGTTAAAATGAGAAACCGGCAGGGCCTTGTTGCATTTTCGCAACGAGGCTACGATTTCCTTCGCTTTTTATGCGCCTCACTTGCCACACTGCCCAATAAAGAAGGTTAACGCCTGCAACTGATCGCAAGAGAGATTGCATCAACGAGGCGTCCCTGTTCTCCTCCGACAATAGAAAAATGCGGGGGCGCAGATGATTGATTCAGGACATTTTAACCTGTCCGATAATGGGATGGACCCAGACGCGGCGACGCAGATGGAGGCTATGGTCGAACAGACTCGCACTTCCGATACGGAACGGACGAATTTTGCCGACGGACAGCCATCGCAGCTGTTCGATCTGGGGCAGATCGACGTGCGCTGGGAGGCGGAGATCGACACGCTTTGGGCCTTCATGACCCCGCTTGATCGCCCCAACTATAATCTGAAGCTGCTGCGCGACATCCATCTGTGGCAGACCGAGACAAAGCGGCTGTCCGACGCCGGTGTCCTGCCAGTCAAATATATGGTGCTGGGATCGCGCTTCCCCGGCGTCTTCAACCTGGGCGGCGACCTTGAACATTTCGCAGCCTCCATCGAACGACAGGATCTCGACGCCCTCATCCGCTATGGCCATGCCTGTATTGACGTCGTCCACCGCGCCTGGCGCAATGCCGACGCCCCGGTCATCAGCGTGGCACTGGCGCAAGGCGACGCGCTGGGCGGCGGGTTCGAGGCGTTATTGTGCTTTGATGTGGTCGTTGCCGAACGCAGCGCAAAGTTCGGCCTGCCCGAAATGCTGTTCGGCCTGTTCCCCGGCATGGGCGCCTATTCGATCCTGGCGCGCAAGCTGGGCCGCGCCATGGCAGAACGGATGCTGTTGTCCGGCAAGGTCTACACAGCGGAGGAAATGCACGACATGGGCATCGTCACCGTGCTGGTTGAGGATGGAGAAGGTGAGGCGGCCGTGCGCGATTATATTGCACGCACGCGTCGGCATCATGCCGGCTATATGGGCGTGTTCGACGCGGGCCGCCGCGTCGATCCGCTGCTCTATGATGAATTGAAGGACATTGTCGAAAACTGGGCCGCGACTGCCCTTAAACTCGACCCCAGAGATTTGAAATTGATGCGACGGCTGGCATCCGCGCAGACACGGCTGACGCAATAGTCGGAAAGCGGAACCCGACCGCGCGCACCCTCACGCGCGCTTGCGCGCCTCACGAATGCTGATCACAGCGCGGGCCAATATGTCCTCCTTGCGCCCCATGATGTCCAGCAACTGGTTGGCCGGGATCGGGCGACACAGCATATATCCCTGGACATTGGTGAACCCGGCTTCGCGCGCATAGCGCAGTTGTTCCTCATTCTCGATGCCTTCGGCCACGGTCTCGCAATGGAGCGCGCGGGCAAGGTCCGCGACGGACCGGGCAATGGCCTGGTCGCGCGGATTCTTGCCAATGTCCCGCATGAAGCTCTGATCCACCTTGATCGTGTCGAATGCATAGTCGCGCAAATAGCCGAGCGAGGAATAGCCCGTGCCGAAATCGTCGAGCGCCAGCCGCAGGCCGATCCGCTGCAATTCGGCCAGCACCAGACTGGTGCGGCCGCTATCCTCCAGAAATATTGATTCGGTGACCTCCAGCTCCAGCCGACGCGCGGCGAGGCCTGAACGCACCAGCGCCGTGAGCACGGCACCGGAAAGTCCCTCCGTCTTGATGAGCGCAGGCGAAATATTGACCGCCACGCGCACATGATCCTCCCACTGCATCGCCGTGTGGCATGCCTGATCGAGCACCCAGGCGGTGATCGCCTCGATCTGCGACGTGCTTTCCGCGATCGGAATGAACTCACCCGGAGAGATCGGCCCCATGACCGGATGCGTCCAGCGCAGCAAGGCTTCGCACATGGATATCTGGCCGGTCGCGATGTCGAAGATCGGCTGGTAATGGACCGCCAGCTCGTCATTGGCGATGGCCGAACGCAGTCCCCGCTCCAGTTCGTAAATGCGGTTATGCTTTTCCTTCATGGCCCAGTCGAAGCTGGCGATGCGATTGCGGCCCTGATGCTTGGCCTGATATAGCGCCATGTCGGCGTGCTGGAGCAGTTCGTCCGCGTCGTTTCCGTCATCGGGCGCCACCGAAATGCCCGTGGAGGCTGTGACCGCCAGATGATAGCCGCCAACCATGAAGTCATAGGCGAACTCGGCCATCACATCCTCGCCGATGAGCCGTGCCGCCTCCCGATCGGCGCCGGGGCAGATCAGGATGAATTCGTCACCGCCAAAGCGCGCAACATGCCCCCGGCCGTCGACCGCCTGCGTCAATCGTTCCGCCACCTGGCAGAGCAGTTGATCGCCGACGATATGGCCCAGCGTGTCGTTGATTTCCTTGAAGCGGTCCATGTCCATCCACAGCACTGCCATGGCCGTATCCGCCCGCTCGCGCCGGTCGAACAGTTCGCGCAGGCGCATCTGCATGGCCATCCGGTTTTCAACCCCGGTCAGGCTGTCGAAGCGCGCCAGCCGCTCGAACTTCGCGGCCAGTTGTGTCTTTTCGAACCGGCCCTGAAGTGCCTGAAGGACGATGCGATGCGTGGTCGTCGTGATCTCCGCCATTGCGAAGATCATCAGGAACAGCATCAGTGCCAGCACCCAATAGCCCAGCCCGCCCGCGATGGTGAGGCCCGCACAGGTCGGCAGCAGCGCCAGGCAGGTCTGGCCGATGGCGATCTTGACCCGGCCCGCATTGCGCCCGGCAATACCACCCGCATAGGCCGCGACCAGACAAACGCTTAAGATATGAAGTGAAGCCTGTTGTGTCAGAACCAGCGTGGCGAACGCCAACAGGCCCAGCAACGCGGCATAGCTCCACGCACCCAGTTCATAGGCTGCGCCCCATATGCGCTTGACCGTCGCCTGCTGTGCCAGCTCCCGCTGGAAATAGACGGCAGAGATCGACCGGAGGGCGCCAACCAGGAAAATCAGCACCGCAATCGTCGTAATGGCCGGCCGATTTGCATGAACGGCAACGACCATACCAAGTGCGCCACCGGCAATCGCGCCGATCATCAACGAAGCGGGCGACGCGTAAAGCGACTTAACAAGACTGTCCTGAACGTCAGCGCTGAACTGATCGTCGGGCGCAAAGCGCTCGCGCAGAAGCGCGATCCAGTTGGTCAATAGGCCTGCCACGTCGCATGCAGGATGGCGAAATATGATTTCCATTTCGTAAATGAAACATCGACTTCGCGTATGACGCTACGGCAGGCTGGGGACAGCGACTTGCCCCACCCCGGACGACACACCGTCAGGCCTCTACGTCGCCCAGCAGCCGCCGCACCTCGCCCAGCGCTGCGATCAGCGCTGCGCGTTGCACGTCATCGAGATGGGTGATTCGCCCTTCTGCATGCGCGCGCGTTTTTTCCTCAAGCCTGTCAAAAAAGGCGCGACCATCATCGGTCAGGTGGATGGGGCGCTGGCGCCCGTCCGCGCCCTTGCGCCGCTCGATCCAGCCGCGGCGTTCGAAATCGCGTAGCAGGCGGCTGGCGAAGCCCGCGTCGATACCCAGCCGCTCTTGCAGCGTCCGCGCCAATATGCCCTGCCCGGCGACCTGTTCAGGCCCCCGCGCAATCTCATAAAGAAGGCGGGCGGCGGTAAGGCCCAGACCGCTGTCCATATAGCTGGGCTGAAGCACACCGGTAAAGCGGGTGTGAAAGCGATTGAAGGCGCGCAGGGCGGAGACAACATCGACCATTGCGGGCGGGCATAAGCCATGATAGTTGCCATCGTCAACCATTTGAGGGTCCGATGCTCAAACCACTGCCTTCCCATCCTCTCGACCGTCCGGTCTGGAATGCGCTGAATGCCAATTGGTCCGCGCTGGCAGTCGGCGATCGCCGCGCACTGCGGATCGCCCCTGATTTTGGCCCGTTCGGTGCGGCGGCGGATGAAAGTGACGCATCCCGAACCGCTCTCGCCGCGCTCGCGCCGTCCGATGGGGAGTTGTGGATCGTCGAGCATGCCCCGTTCGTGCCACCGACAGGCGTACAATTGCTGCGTTCAGCCCAGCTCGCGCAGATGAGCGCCACCACCCTGACACCCTCCACCGCGCCCACGCCGTCGGTCGAGATACTCAATGACGCCGACGGCGCGGAGATGCGCGCGCTGGCACTGATGACGAAGCCTGGCCCCTTCCATGAACATACCCATCAACTCGGCCGCTTCATCGGCATTCGCGAAGAGGGACGACTGGTGGCGATGGCGGGCGAACGCATGCGCCTGCCCGGCTTCGCGGAGGTCAGCGGCGTCTGCACCCACCCCGACCATCGCGGCAAAGGCTATGCCAAGGCGCTGATGCGCCTGGTCGCGCAGGCAATGCTGGACCGCGGCGAAACGCCCTTCCTCCACGCCTATGCCGACCACGCCGCCACCATCGCGCTATACGAGACGCTGGGGTTTACCGTGCGCGCGCAGATGTGGGTGACGGTGCTGGGGCGATAGGCCGTTGAGGGCCTCTAGGGGTGGCTAGCCGTCTGTCCGGTTTGGAACACTGTATTCGGTTCGCTAAATGACTGAGATTGGTCGTTAAACGACGGAACAAAGAAGGGCCGGCGGATCGCTCCGCCGGCCCTTCGATTTTTCTGCACCAGAGCGCAGGACGCGCGGACTTTAGAAGTCCATGCCGCCCATGCCGCCCATGCCGCCGCCAGGCATGCCCATCGGCGCCTTGTCGTCGGAGGGTGCTTCCGAGATCGCTGCCTCGGTCGTGATCAGCAGGCCAGCCACCGAAGCGGCGTCCTGCAGAGCCGCACGAACGACCTTGGTCGGGTCGATCACGCCGGCTTCGACCAGGTTCTCGTAAACATCGGTCGAGGCGTTGAAGCCACGGGTTTCGTCATTTTCGCGCAACAGGTTGCCGGCAACCACGGCACCGTCAACGCCCGCATTCTGGGCGATCTGGCGCAGCGGCGCTTCGATTGCCTTGCGGATGATGTCGATACCACGGGTCTGGTCGTCGTTCGCACCCTTCAGGCCCAGCAGCGCCTTGGTTGCGTACAGCAGGGCCGTACCGCCGCCAGGAACGATGCCTTCTTCAACGGCCGCACGGGTTGCGTGCAGTGCGTCGTCAACGCGGTCCTTGCGCTCCTTGACTTCGACTTCCGAAGCACCGCCGACCTTGATGACCGCAACGCCACCAGCCAGCTTGGCCAGACGCTCCTGCAGCTTTTCCTTGTCATAGTCCGAGGTGGTGTTCTCGATCTGCTGACGGATCTGCTCGGTACGACCCTTGATCGAGTCGGCATCGCCTGCGCCGTCGACGATGACAGTGTTGTCCTTGTCGATGGTGACGCGCTTGGCAGTGCCCAGCATGGCGAGCGTAACGCTCTCCAGCTTGATGCCCAGGTCTTCCGAGATCACTTCGCCCTTGGTCAGGACAGCGATGTCTTCCAGCATCGCCTTGCGACGATCACCAAAGCCAGGCGCCTTGACCGCGGCAACCTTCAGGCCGCCACGCAGCTTGTTGACGACCAGGGTCGCCAGCGCTTCGCCTTCAATGTCCTCGGCGATGATCAGCAGGGGACGACCAGACTGAACGACCGCTTCCAGGATCGGCAGGATCGCCTGCAGGTTGGACAGCTTCTTCTCGTGGATCAGGATATAGGGATCCTGAAGCTCGACCTGCATCTTCTCGGGGTTCGTGACGAAGTAGGGCGAGAGGTAGCCACGGTCGAACTGCATGCCTTCGACGACGTCGAGTTCGAACTCGAGTCCCTTGGCTTCCTCGACGGTGATCACGCCTTCCTTGCCGACGCGCTCCATGGCTTCAGCGATCTTCTCGCCGACGACGGTGTCGCCATTGGCCGAGATGATGCCGACCTGGGCGATTTCCTTGGTCCCGGCGACGGGCTTGGAACGGGCCTTGAGGTCCTCGACAACCTTGATGACGGCAAGGTCGATGCCGCGCTTCAGGTCCATCGGGTTCATGCCGGCGGCAACCGACTTCATGCCTTCGCGGACGATCGCCTGCGCCAATACGGTCGCAGTGGTCGTGCCGTCACCAGCGATGTCGTTGGTCTTCGAGGCCACTTCGCGCACCATCTGGGCGCCCATATTCTCGAACTTGTCCTTCAGCTCGATTTCCTTCGCGACCGAAACACCATCCTTGGTGATGCGGGGCGCGCCGAAGCTCTTGTCGATGACGACGTTGCGGCCCTTCGGGCCAAGCGTCACCTTGACCGCGTCGGCCAGGATGTCGACGCCGCGCAGAATGCGCTCACGGGCGTCACGCGAAAACTTTACGTCCTTCGCTGCCATGATCTTTTACCTTCTTTGATTGGGAGAAACTGGAAACGGAAAGTCGGAAAAATCAGGCGACGATGCCCAATATGTCCGATTCCTTCATGATCAGCAGGTCTTCACCATCGACCTTGATCTCGGTGCCGGACCATTTGCCGAACAGGATGCGGTCGCCAGCCTTGACGTCCAGCGGCGTGATCTTGCCTTCTTCCGACTTCGCGCCGGAACCGACGGAGACGATTTCGCCTTCCTGCGGCTTTTCCTTGGCAGTGTCGGGGATGATGATCCCGCCTGCAGTCTTCTCTTCAGCCTCTACGCGGCGGACGAGAACACGGTCGTGCAACGGACGAAATGCCATGTTGATTGCCTTTCCCTCTGGGTTTTGGGATCAGATCGGGTGAATGGCCAGTGGACAGATGCCCACGCGAATCGACCTGTCGCCCTATCCTTCTCCCGATGAACTTTTTCACTGTTAGCACTCCTGAATGGAGAGTGCCAGCAGCGTGAATATGGAAAAATATGTTCCCCGGTCAAGACGTGACGGTGGAAATTTTTACCAGTCCGGAATCCTTTTTTGCAGATACGGCCGCTGTACCGCCTTCCCCTGCCCTGTCACCCGCTTCGCGTTGGCTTGCGGGATTGTTGCGGCCATTCGCCCAGTCATTGCCCACCGGCATATTTTCATGTTCCTTGCATCACTTCCCCATCGCCCTGCGTTGATAGGAAGGAACCTGAAAGCGGGAAGGAAAGACCATGCGTTTTACCACCATCATCGTTGCGATAGACGTCAACGATCCCGAAAACGGACAGGCCGTCCTGTCTCGGGCGGCGGCCATCGCAGGAGCCGAGGGTCGCCTTCACCTCCTTTATGTCCGCTATTTTTTACCCTCGCGTTACATGGAGTTGCTCGTCAGCGACTTTGACGCACGCGAAGAGGAATATGCGCTGGCGACCATGCGAAAATGGTGCGCCGCAGCCGGAGTGGACGAAGGCCAGGCCCGCTTCATCACCCGGCGCGGTCGCGTGCGCGACGAAGTGATTGCGGAAGCCGCAGAGCAGAAAGCCGACCTGATCGTCATCGGATCGCACCAGCCATCGCTCTCATCCCGGCTGCTGGGGTCCAACGCCTCGGCGATCGTCCACCACTCGCCGGTCAGCGTACTGGTGGCCAGACACTGAAGTATAAAAGCTGCGGGGGTACGGTTGTGGCGCGTGCCTCCGCTTCCTACCTGCGAAGCCTATTCTTCGCATGGGAGCATTCGCCGCATGACCGACAGCTATACCCCGCCCCGCGTCTGGAAATGGGACAAGGCCAATGGCGGCCAGTTCGCCAATATCAACCGCCCGATCGCCGGAGCTACCCATGACAAGGATCTGCCTGTCGGCCAGCATCCGCTCCAGCTCTATTCGCTCGCCACGCCCAATGGACAAAAGGTGACGATCCTGCTGGAAGAGTTGCTGGCTGCGGGCCACACGGGCGCAGAATATGATGCCTGGCTGATCCGCATCGGTGAAGGCGACCAGTTTTCCAGCGGCTTCGTATCGGTAAATCCCAACAGCAAGATCCCCGCCCTGCTCGATCGTAACGGTCCGGTACCACAGCGCGTATTCGAATCCGGTTCGATCCTGCTCTATCTCGCGGAGAAGTTCGGCGCCTTCCTGCCCACCGATCCAGCCAAGCGGACCGAGGCTCTGTCCTGGCTGTTCTGGCAGATGGGCAGCGCGCCGATGCTCGGCGGCGGTTTCGGCCATTTCTATGCCTATGCGCCGGAGAAGTTCGAATATCCCATCAATCGCTATACGATGGAAGTGAAGCGCCAGTTAGACGTGCTCGACCGACGGCTGGCGGAAACGGAATTTGTCGGCGGCGACGAATATAGCATCGCCGACATCGCCATCTGGCCCTGGTATGGCGGCATCGCCCTGAACCGCGCCTATGAAGCCGCCGAGTTTCTGGAGGCGCAAAGCTATACCAACTTGATGCGCTGGGCGAGGCAGATCGACGCCCGCCCCGCCGTGGCGCGCGGTCGTATAGTCAACCGGACAAGCGGCTCTCTATCGGAACAACTCCATGAACGGCATGACGCCAGCGACTTCAGTACGAAGACGCAGGACAAGCTGGAGGGGGCAGCCTGACGCCGCCCCCGGCACTTTGCGTCAATAGCCCACGGTGAAACGCGCCCGGCTGTGGCGCGGCACCTCGATCTCGTCGGCGAGGGCAATGGCATAGTCCACATAGGAGATGCTGCTGTTGCCCTCACCATCCACGATCAACTGGTCCCCGCCCAACCGGAACACTCCCTTGCGTGGGCCGACGAAGAACAATGCGGAGGGCGACAGGAAGGTCCAGTCGATGTCCTTCAAACCACGCAGATAGTCGAGGAAGGCGCCTCCGCGCGTCGCTTCGGTCAGATATTCCTTCGGAAATTCAGCCGTGCTGACCAGCGGCACGCCCGGCGCGACCTCCAGACTACCCGCCCCGCCCACGACCAGATAGCGCGGCACGCCCGACGCGCGGACGATATCGACCAGCGCGGCGGGGTCGGTGTCGGAGAACATCACCGCACTCACCACCACGTCATGTCCCGCGAGCAGCTTCGTTAGTGCTTCTCCGTCATTGACGTCCCCCGCAACCGCCCTGATCGCTGCGTCCTTGACCGAATTTTCGGGGTGGCGAGAGATTGCCGTCACCTGATGCCCGCGCCCTGCCAGCTCCGCGCTGATGGCCTGCCCGGCCCGCCCCGAACCACCAATGATCGCTATCCTCATCTCATGCATTCCTATATGGTTACCAATAGAAACCAGATAGCGATTATGATACTAACGTCACAAGAAGGCACTTCTCTCTCACCTGGTTTCGCCAAGGATACCACCATGACACTCCTCGTTGGCGATGCCTATGATCCCGACTGCCCGACCCGACATATCCTTGATCGGATCGGTGACAAATGGGCTGTGCTGATCCTGCTGACGCTGGCCGAGGGGCCGGTGCGCTTCAACGATCTGCGTCGGCGCATCGGTGCGATCTCACAAAAAATGCTCTCCCAAACGTTGAAGAGCCTGGAACGCGATGGCCTGGTCAGCCGCGCCGCCTTTCCGACCGTGCCGGTGACGGTCGAATATGCGCTAACGCCGCTGGCGAGCGGTCTGATCGGCCTGCTGACCGACATCACTCGCTGGGCCGAAAGTCATGTGGGGCAGATCATGGCCGCCCGCCGCGCCCATGATGCCGCATAGGACATGCTCGCCGCCTGAGCGCCGCTCCATGCCGCTTGATCCCCGGCCAAGTTCGCGCCACAATAGGGCATCGGGGCACGGCAACCTCCCGATCAGGCGTTCCCCGCCCAAGTGTTGCGGCTTTTACGTCCGGGCCTTGTCGTCCGGCGGGGGAACAGACGTGCCGCACCCAGACTTCCCACATCTTGTCCGCGTCTTCGCTCGCATCGGCTTTCTGAGCTTCGGCGGCCCCGCCGGGCAGATCGCCCTGATGCACAAGGAACTGGTGGAGGACCGCAACTGGGTGGACGAAGGGCGCTTCCTGCGCGCGCTCAACATCTGCCATCTGCTTCCGGGACCGGAAGCCCAGCAGCTCGCCACCTGGATCGGCTGGCGACTGCATGGGGCAAAGGGTGGGCTGGCGGCTGGACTGTTGTTCGTGCTGCCGGGCGCGCTGGTCATGCTCGCCCTATCCATCCTCTACGCCTATGCCGCCCGGCTGGGACCAGTTGCGGCGCTGTTTCTGGGAATCAAGGCGGCGGTGCTGGCGATCGTCGTCCAGGCGCTGATCCGCATCGGCAAGCGCGCACTCAACACGCCCTTCAAGCTGGGCCTGGCCGTCGCCGCCTTCCTCGCGCTCTTCGTCTTCGACCTGCCCTTCCCGCTGGTCGTGCTGGGCGCGGGCGCCATCGGCATGATGCTCGCGCGGACGCACCCCGATTGGCTGAAGATGCACGGGGCTGGCGTCGCCCCGACCGCCGATACCTCGCTACCCATCGCTGCGACAGTGCGGACGGTCACGCTATGGCTGGCCATCTGGGCCGCGCCGATGGCAGCGGTCCTGCTGTTTCTTGGTCCCGATCATATTCTCTGGCGGATCGGCCTCTTCTTCTCGCAACTCGCCGTCGTCACCTTCGGCGGCGCCTATGCGGTCCTGGCCTATATGGCGCAGGAAGCGGTCCAGTCCTTCCACTGGCTCTCGCCCGGCGAAATGGCGGACGGGCTGGGCCTTGCCGAAACCACGCCCGGCCCGCTGATCATGGTGACGCAATTTGTCGGCTTCTTCGGCGCGTTCCGTGCGCCCGCCCCATTCAGCCCACTGCTAGCCGGAATATTGGGCGCAACCCTCACCACATGGGTCACGTTCGCGCCCTGTTTCCTGTGGATCTTCGCCTTCGCGCCCTGGATGGAGCGGCTGGAAAAGGCGCAGCGCCTGCAGGCCGCCCTCGCTGCGGTGACGGCGGCGGTGGTGGGCGTGATCGCCAACCTGACGGTCTGGTTCGCCCTGCATGTCCTGTTTACACGGGTCACGGACAGCCGGATGGGGCCAGTTCGATTCTATGTGCCGGACTGGTCCAGCCTCGACTGGCGCGTCGCGGTCATCGGCGCGCTGGCGGCGGTGATGATCTTCACCCTGAAACGCGGCGTAGTGACGGTGCTGGCCCTATGTGCGCTGGCGGGATTGGGGTTAAGCCAGATCGGCTAGATTGGGATCTATTGCCCCGCCGCCTTCACAATCTCCGCCCAGGCCGCCTCGTCGATCACCTCTATCCCCAACGTAGCGGCCTGTTTCAGCTTCGATCCCGCGCCCGGCCCGGCGACCAGCAGGTCGGTCTTGGCACTCACCGATCCCGCCGCCTTCGCGCCCAGCCGTTCGGCCTGCGCCTTGGCCTCGTCGCGGCTCATCGTTTCAAGCTTGCCGGTGAAAACCACCGTCTTGCCAGTGACGCTGCTGGCGGTCGTCTCAACCACGAAAGGCGGCGGCGTCACCTCACGCAGCAGATCCTCCCACGCCTCCACATTATGCGGTTCATGGAAGAAATCGGCGAGGGCATGACCAACCGCCGGGCCGATATTGTCGACCCCGATATGCTCGGCGATCGCCTTGTCAAGCCGGGTGCGGAACCGCGCATCCGTTTCCCCTTCGACGGGCGCCATGCCGTCACGCAGAGCAATCAACGCATCACCCAGCGTCCGAACCGCCCGCAACTCCGTCAACCGTTTCAGCAAATCGCGCGCCGTCACCGCACCGATATGACGGATACCCAGACCAAAGAGCAGCCGGGAAGCATCCGGTTCCCGCTTCGTCTCGATCGCAGCGAGCAGGTTATCGACCGACTTCTCTTTCCACCCCTCACGCCCCAACAGCGCGGCGCGATGCGCCTTCAGGCGGAAAATGTCGGCCGGTTCCTTGATCCAACCCAGGTCCAGAAATTCCTGAATCGTTTTCTCGCCAAGCCCCTCAATATCCAGCGCGACCCGACTGACGAAATGGCGCAGGCGCTCGAACCGTTGCGCCGGGCAGATCAGCCCGCCGGTGCAGCGGATATCGACCTCGCCCTCCTCACGCACTGCTTCGGAATCGCAGACAGGGCAGTGATCGGGAAAGACGAACGGGTCGCGCACCTCATCCCGCGTCAAATTTTCCACCACCTGCGGGATCACATCACCCGCGCGCTGCACTACCACCCGGTCGCCCGGTCGCACGCCCAGCCGCGCAATCTCATCGGCATTGTGCAGCGTCACGTTGGACACCACGACCCCGCCCACCGTCACCGGCGTCAGGCGACCCACGGGGGTCAGCTTGCCCGTGCGCCCGACCTGAATGTCGATCGCCTCCAGACTGGTCTGCGCCCGCTCCGCCGGGAATTTATGCGCGATGGCCCAGCGCGGCGACTTGGCGACAAAACCAAGCCGTTGCTGCCAATCAAGTCGATCGACCTTGTACACTACCCCGTCAATGTCGAAGGGCAGGTCAGCCCGCGCCGCCTCGATTCCACGATAATGGACGATCAGCGCCTCCATCGTATCGACGCAGGTAAGCCGGTCTGACACTGGCAGGCCCCAGCGTTCGATTGCATGCATGACGCCCGTCTGCGTGTCGGCGGGCAGCGCACTCGCCTCACCCCAGCCATGCGCCAGAAAGCGCAAGGGGCGGCTGGCGGTGACGGTCGCGTCCTTCTGCCGCAGCGATCCGGCGGCCGCATTGCGCGGATTGGCGAATTGCCGGGCCTTCTCCGGGTCATCCGCCTCCGCCAGCAGCCGCACGTTGAGCGCCACGAAGGCATCCTTGGCCATATAGACCTCGCCCCGCACCTCGAACACCGCGGGCACATCCGCGCCGGTCAGCGTGGCCGGAATATCGTCGATAGTCCGCACATTGGCGGTCACATCCTCGCCCGTCTGCCCGTCGCCCCGCGTCGCTGCCATCACCAGCTCGCCCTTCTCATAGCGCAGCGAGCAGGACAGGCCGTCAATCTTCGGTTCGGCCGTCAGGGCAACCGGGGCATCCTCCGGCAAAGCCAGAAACCGGCGAACGCGGGCGATGAATTCGGCGATATCCTCGTCGGCAAAACCATTGTCGAGGCTCATCATACGAACCGCATGCTGAACCTTTTTCAGCGCTGACGTGGGCGTTGCACCGACCTGAGCGTTGGGCGAATCGCTGCGTATCAGATGCGGAAACTGCGCCTCCAGCGCATTGTTTTCGCGGATCAGAGCATCATAGTCGGCGTCGGAAATCTCCGGTTCGTCTGCGTCATGATATAGTCTGTTATGCCGCGCAATCTCGCGCGCCAGACGCATCAGGCGGTTGGCGGCATCGGCTTCGGAGAGAGGTGATTGGGTCATGGCCTCGCTTTAACCGGATAGCCCCCCGCTTTGCTATACCCCCGCCACCGGCACCGTCTCGAAATGCTGGGGGAAGCCCGCGATAATCGGCTTCGCCTTCACAATGGCAGCGCGCACGGTCGGCAGTCTCAATGATGCGGCATGGCTTTCCCGGCTGTCCCAGACCTCCGTCACCCAGATGGCGTCGACATTGGCCGTGTCCAGCGCGATGACATAGGACAGGCAACCCGGCATCGCGCCAATCGCTTCCTTCAAATAGCCGACCAGTTCATCGCGCTTGCCCCGCTTGGCCAGCATCTGGCCGATCAGACCATAGCGCGGTGGCTGGGTTTCCTGCGCGGCAGCGATGCCGGGCATGGTGGACGCCGCCAGCGCGGCGGCGCCAAGGGTCAGGACATCGCGACGATCATGGGTCATACTCTTGCCTCCACTGTCCGAACCGATCGTCACACCTTCTCCAGCAACCGATCCGCCTGCGCGCGCGCCTCCGCCGTAATCTCCGCACCCGACAGCATCCGCGCAATCTCTTCGCGCCGCTGCCCCTCGTCCAGCGCGTGAACGCCAGTGCGGGTGACGATCCCGTCGCTCGATTTCGCGATCAGCATGTGCCCGGCCCCGCGCGCCGCGACTTGCGGGCTGTGGGTAACGACAAGGATCTGGTTGCTGCCCGACAATCGCGACAGACGCTCGCCAATGGCAGAGGCCACCGCGCCGCCCACGCCCCGGTCAATCTCATCAAAGATCAGCGTATCCGCCCCGCCCTGCTCGGCCAGCGCAACCTTCAGCGCCAGGATGAAGCGCGACAGCTCACCCCCGGACGCGATCTTGACCAACGGAGCGAAGGGCGCGCCGGGATTGGTCGAGATCTCAAACTCCACCCGGTCCGCCCCACCTGCGCCCCATTGCCCCTCATCCAGCGGCAGGACGGCGGTACGAAAGCGCGCGGCATCCAGTTTCAGCGGCGCCAGTTCCGCCGCGACCGCCGCATCCAGCGCCACCGCCGCCGCGCGCCGCGCATCGGACAGCGCGCCCGCCACGGTGCGATAGGCGCTCGCCTTTGCCACGACGTCAGCCTCCAGCGCGGCGATATGCTCCTCCCCGCCCTCGATCGCCGCCAGCCGCGCCGCCATCTCCGCGTTCAGCGCCGCCAGTTCGTCGGGTTGCACCTGATGCTTGCGCGCCAGACCGCGCAGGTCGAACAGCCGCGTCTCGATACTGTCCAGCCGGGCAGGATCGAAGATCAGCGCCTCCGCCGCGCGGGCCAGCCGGTCTTCCGCCTCGCTCGCCTCGATCACCGCGCGATCCAGCGCTTCAAGCACTTCGGCCAGCGGCGCGTAATCGCCTGTGATCCGGTCCAGCCGCCGCGCCGCCTGCCGCAATTGTGCCAGCCCGCCGTCCGATCCGGTCAGGCAATCGGTCACGGCGGTCAGATCGTCGGTCAGGCGGGCGCCCTTCTGCATCGTCGCCCGTTCCTCCGCCAGCGTCGCCTCCTCGCCTGGTTCCGGCGCAAAGGTGCTGAGTTCAGCGACGGCATGGGCCAGATAATCGCGGTCACGCGCGGCGCTCTCCACCGCCGCGCGGCTTTCCGCCAGCAGCATCGTGGCCTCTCGCCAGGCGGCATGGGCGACCGCGACGACAGACGTATCGCACCGGCCAAAGGCGTCGAGCAGCGCCCGATGCCCGCGCGGATTGAGCAGGCCACGATCGTCATGCTGGCCGTGAATCTCGACCAGACTCGCGCCCAGATCGCGCAACAAAGCGGCGGAACAGGGCTGGTCGTTGACGAACGCGCGACTGCCGCCATCCGCCTTCACCGTGCGGCGAATGATGAGTGGTTCGCCCGGTTCGATGGACAGGTCGTTGTCGGTCAGCAGCGCGATGACGCGATGGCCCTTTGCGGGCGTCTCGAACGTCGCGATCACGCTCGCCTGCGGAGCGCCATTGCGAACAAGGCCGCTGTCGCCGCGCGCACCCAGCGCCAATCCGAGCGAATCGAGCAGGATCGATTTACCCGCCCCCGTTTCCCCGGTGAGGACGCCGAGGCCGCTCCCAAAATCCAGGTCCAGCGCCTCGATCAGCACGACATTGCGGATGGACAGGGTCGTCAGCATGGCACGCTTCTACCCGTTATCGTACAAAAGGGGAACATCTCGCATTTCACGGCTTCGGCCATGACCGAATGGGAGATTGCCGGACGCTCGCTGCGCCTCCCCCTAACCCTCCCGTCAAGGGAGGGGCATTGCCTGGCCTTACGCCTTGGAACCATGTTGCTGGATGAGCTTGTAGGACCGCTCATACCATTTGGTGCCGGGATAGTTGGCGCCCAATACCGCGGCAGCCTTCTTCGCTTCCTCGGGAATACCGAGCGAGAGATAGCTCTCGACCAGCCGCTCCAGCGCCTCGGGCGTATGGGTGGTGGTCTGGTATTTGTCGATCACGATCCGGAAACGCAGCGTCGCCGCCAGCCATTGGCCGCGCCGTTGCAGGAAGCGGCCAACCTCCATCTCCTTACCCGCCAGATGGTCGTTGACCAGATCGATCTTCAACCGCGCGTCGGCGGCATAGCGTGTGTCGGGATAGCGGCGAATCAGTTCGCCAAGGGAATCGAGCGCCTGCTGCGTGATTTTCTGATCGCGCGTCACATCGGCAATCTGTTCATAATAGCATAGAGCGATCAGATAATAGGCGTAGGGCGCGTCACGGTTGCCCGGATGAATCGACAGGAAACGCTGCGCCGCGCTGGTCGCCTCATTATAATCGCTGTTCATATAATAGCTGAAGGCCGACATGAGCTGCGCCCGGCGCGCCCATGGCGAATAAGGATGCTGGCGCTCCACTTCGTCGAACAGCGCGGCGGCCAGCTTATACTGCCCCCGGTCCAGCCGGGACTTGCCGCTGTTATAGAGTGTCGAAACATCGCGGGCGACATATTGGGTGTCGGCCTTGTTCTTCGACGTCGAGCAGCCTGCGAGCAGGATCAGGGCGGTTGCGGCGCCGACGAACAGGCTCCACGGTTTCATCTTCGCTTCATTCATGGGCGCGGTCATAGCCGAGCCCCGGCCCCGCGCCAAGCGGTGAAAACGTCCCCGCGCCAAGCGGTGAAAATGACGTCAGGCGATGCGATGAACGGAGGCCGACACGATGCTCATGCCAAACAAGAAAAGGCCCGGAGGAATATGCTTCCTCCGGGCCTTTTTCATTTTTCAGAGCGAGCGATGGCTCAGTCGCGATCGCCGGTCAGGAAGGACGGGGCGAAGGTAGGCTCGCCGCCTTCATCCCCGCCGTTATCCTTGCCGCCTTCGCTACGCTCGGGGCGCGGGCCACGGTCGCGGCGCGGGCCACGGTCGCCCCGACCACCACGGTCGCCGCCGCGATCACCACGATCGCCGCCACCGCGGGGACCACGATCGCCACGGGGTTCACGCGGTTCGCGCGCCGGACGGGTATCTTCCAATTCTTCGCCGGTCTCCTGATCGACGACGCGCATGGACAGGCGAACCTTGCCACGCGGATCGATTTCCAGAACCTTGACGCGCACTTCCTGGCCTTCCGACACGACGTCGGTCGGCTTCTCGACGCGCTCGTTGCGCATCTCCGAAACGTGGACCAAGCCGTCCTTGCCACCCATGAAGTTCACGAACGCGCCGAAATCGACGATGTTCACGACCTTGCCGACATAGACCTTGCCGACTTCGGCTTCCTCGACGATGCCCAGAATCCACTTCTTGGCCGCTTCGATCTGCGCGGTGTCGGACGAGCTGATCTTGATGACGCCCTCGTCATCAATGTCGACCTTGGCGCCGGTTTCGGCGACGATCTCGCGGATGACCTTGCCGCCGGTGCCGATGACGTCACGGATCTTCGACTTGTCGATCTGGATCGTCTCGATGCGCGGGGCATGAGCGGACAGCTCGGTGCGGGTGTGATCCAGCGCCTTGGCCATCTCACCCAATATGTGGGCGCGGCCTTCCTTGGCCTGGTTCAGCGCAACGCGCATGATCTCTTCGGTGATGCCGGCGATCTTGATGTCCATCTGCATCGTGGTGATGCCTTCGGACGTGCCTGCAACCTTGAAGTCCATGTCGCCCAGATGATCTTCGTCACCCAGGATGTCGGACAGAACGGCGAAGTTCTTGCCTTCCAGGATCAGGCCCATGGCGATGCCGGACACGGGGCGCTTCAGCGGCACACCGGCGTCCATCATCGAGAGCGAACCACCGCAGACGGTCGCCATTGAGGAGGAACCGTTCGACTCGGTGATGTCCGAGAGAACGCGGATCGTGTAGGGGAAATCCTCCTTGGCGGGCAGCACGGGGTGCAGCGCACGCCAGGCCAGCTTGCCATGACCCACTTCACGACGGCCCGGCGCGCCGAAGCGGCCGACTTCACCGACCGAATAGGGCGGAAAGTTATAATGCAGCATGAAGTTTTCATAATGAAGGCCGGTCAGGCCATCGATCATCTGCTCGCTGTCCTTGGTGCCCAGCGTGGTGGTGCAGATCGACTGCGTTTCGCCACGTGTGAACAGGGCCGAGCCATGGGTGCGCGGCAGGAAGCCGACGATCGCCTCGATCGGACGGATCTGCGTGGTCGTGCGACCGTCGATGCGGCTGCCGTCCTTCAGGATCGCGCCGCGAACGATTTCCGCTTCCAGCTTCTTGCCCAGCTTCTGCGCGGCCATCTGGTCCTGCGGCGACGCGTCGGCGAACGCTGCCTTCGCCTTGGCGCGGACTTCGTTCAGCGCGTTCGAGCGGGCCGACTTGTCGGTCAGCTTGTAGGCGGCGGCAATGTCCTTGCCGACCAGCTTCTTCAGCTTGTCCTTGGCAGTCGACAGATCGGCCTGCTCGGCCATCGGCCAAGGATCCTTGGCAGCCTTTTCGGCAAGCTGGATGATCGCTTCAACGATCTGCTTACAGGCGGTGTGGGCGAAGCCGACGGCACCCAGCATGACCTCTTCCGACAGCTCCTTGGCTTCGGATTCGACCATCATAACGGCATCATGGGTGGCGGCGACGACCAGGTCGAGTTCACCGGCCTTCACATCGTCCATCGACGGGTTCAGGCTATATTCGCCATCCTTGTAGCCGATGCGCGCGGCGCCGATCGGCCCCATGAAGGGGACGCCCGAAATCGTCAGCGCGGCGGAGGCAGCGATCATCGCGACCATGTCCGGCTCGGACTCGCCGTCGAACGACAGCACCTGGGCGATGACGTTGATCTCGTTGTAGAAACCCTCTGGGAACAGCGGGCGGATCGGACGGTCGATCAGGCGGCTGGTCAGCGTTTCCTTTTCGGTCGCCCCACGCTCGCGCTTGAAGAAGCCGCCCGGAATGCGTCCGGCGGCCGAATATTTTTCCTGATAGTGAACGGTCAGCGGGAAGAAATCCTGGCCTTCCTTCACCGACTTTGCGGCGGTTACGGCGCACAGCACCACGGTTTCACCATAGGTTGCCAGCACGGCGCCATCAGCCTGGCGCGCAATACGACCGGTTTCGAGCGTGAGGGTCTTGCCGCCCAGCTCGATGGAGACTTTCTTTACATCAAACATGTGTGTTTCCTTCGCCCGCATCGGCCCTATTGCCGGGCGGGGCCAGTTTTGAGTCCTTGGACCCATGGGTGGAGGGCTTTGCCCTCCCCGCCCGGTATCGGACGGTGTGGGGGAACATCCCCCAAAATCATGCCGCCGCGCCGAATTGCCCGGCGACATGGGTCAGAATCAGAAACGGCCCCGCATGGGGCCGTCCCTTTGGATGGACTTACTTACGCAGGCCCAGCTTGGCGATGAGGTCGCTGTAGCGCGCCGCATCCTTCTTCTTCAGATAATCCAGCAGCGAACGACGCTTGTTGACCATCATCAGCAGGCCACGACGGCTGTGGTTGTCCTTGTGGTGGCCTTTGAAATGCTCGGTCAGGTTCTGGATACGCTCGGTCAGGATCGAAACCTGGACTTCGGGCGAACCGGTGTCACCCTCAGCCCGGGCATGTTCCTTGATCAGCGCTTCCTTGCGCTCGGCAGTAATCGTCATTCGTCTTCCTTCGGCATCAGGTTAAACCCGCGCACCACCCGGATTTCTCCGTCCTGCATTTCGACCAGCGCAACAGGAATATCCCCATCGATCGCCAGATGAAGGCCAGTGGCAGCTTCGTACCCCAGAAGCACGCGTCCCTGACGGAGCGCCTGTGCATCCTGAAGTGAGACGGGGAGAGCCGGGATGTCGTCCAGCCCCGCCGTCAGCGGCAGCATAAGGCTACCGATGGCGCGCTCGTTAGCAGCCTGCCGCAATTTGTCCAGCGAAATTGCCATATCCAGCGTGAACGGCCCCGCCTTGGTCCGCCGCAACATCGTCACATGCCCGACCGTCCCCAGCGCCAGCGCGATGTCGCGCGCAAGCGAGCGGATATAGGTACCCTTCGATACATGGGCGCTCAGCGTGACGCTTTCGACGGCCTCCCCCGTTCCGGTCGAGGCCGCCAGCCCCAGCGCGTGGATCGTCACCGCGCGCAGCTTCATCTCCACCGCTTCCCCCGCCCGCGCCCGGTCATAGGCGCGCTGGCCGTCGACCTTTATCGCGGAATAGACAGGCGGCGCCTGCTCGATCGGTCCGGTAAAACGGGGCAACACCGCCTGCACCGCGTCCAGCGTAGGGCGATGGTCGCTGGTCGCGATCACCGGCCCTTCCAGGTCCAGTGTATCGGTCTGGGTTCCGAAGGCGACGGTAAAATCATAAATCTTGTCGCTGTCGAGCATCCGCCCGGCCAACTTCGTCGCCTCACCCAGCGCGATCGGCAGCACGCCCTCCGCCAGCGGGTCCAGCGTGCCGCCATGGCCGACCTTCACCTTGCCCGCCCCGCTTTCCCGCAGCGCGCGTTTTACCGCGCCGACCGCCTGGGTCGAACCAAGGCCATTGGGTTTGTCGAGGATGATCCAGCCGTGCATCGCGTGCCCCTACCGGGCGGCACGCCTGCTGTCAGCCCTTCACGGGCGTTTTCGGCTTCAGCATGGCCTCAATCTCCAGCACTTTGGGCATGGCTTTCAGCGCCGCTCGCAGCTTCGCATAACGCGCGTCGAAACAGCCCGACTGGAAATCCAGCTCGGTCTTGTCGGCTTTATCCCGCGTCCATTCGATAGAATAACCCGGCATATCGGTGGCGAAGCGCTGACAATTCTCGCCATGACCGATCCGCTTCGACTGCCCCGTCGCCGGGCGGAAGGCGGCGAGCGACGCCCGCAGTTTGCGATATTGCGCGCTCGTCACGGTGAAGCGCGTCGGCCCCGGCACGGACGTGTTACGTTCTGGCACCAGGAGGCCCGACCCATCGGGCGTCACCGTCACGCTATAGCTGGGGCAAAAGCCGAAGCACGGCCCCGCCGATAGCTTGATCGTGTCATTCGCCCGCGCCGCCGCGCTGCCGCTGCTGGAGAGCGTTTCCTCACCGCGATCAGTGACGCACCCCGCCGTCAACAGCAGCAAAGCACTCAATACCCCTGCCCGCAGCACCATCTTGCCTGACATCATCCGATCGACCTCTTTTTACCCATCGACTTCTTTTTCGCGACTCGGTCCAACCTTTTCCGACTCAAAGACTGGTCTAGCCGCCTGCATAAGGCTAAGCCCCGCCACCTGAACGCTTCGGAGATAAAAATATATGCGTCCTTCCGGCCGCGCGCCCGACCAGATGCGCGATATCATCATGGAACCCGGTTTTACCATCCATGCAGAGGGCAGTTGCCTGATCAGCTTCGGCGATACGCGCGTGCTCTGCACCGCATCGGTCGAGGAAAAGGTGCCGCCTTTCCTGCGCGGCAAGGGGTCAGGCTGGGTCACGGCCGAATATGGCATGTTGCCCCGCGCCACCCATACCCGCGGCAGCCGTGAGGCGGCCAAGGGCAAGCAGTCGGGTCGCACCCAGGAAATTCAGCGCCTTATTGGCCGCTCCTTGCGCACGGTCGTAGACCTGAAAGCACTGGGCGAGCGCCAGATCGTCGTCGATTGCGACGTGATCCAGGCCGATGGCGGCACCCGCACGGCGGCCATTTCCGGATCCTGGGTGGCGCTGCGTATCGCCATCGACAAGCTGATGGCGTCCGGCGCGCTCAGCCAGGACCCGATCATCCAGAAGGTCGCAGCGATCAGTTGCGGCATCTACAAGGGCACGCCCGTCCTCGACCTCGACTATGCCGAGGACAGCAATGCAGAGACGGACGCCAACCTGATCCTGACCGGCGACGGCAAGTTCGCCGAAGTGCAGGCGACGGCCGAAGGCGCGGCCTATGACGAGGAAGAGCTTTTGCGCCTGTTGCGGCTTGCCCGCATCGGCTGCTCAAAGATCTTCGCGGCACAGGACAAGGCGACGGGACGGTAAAACTACCACGCCCGCTCGTATATCGTGAAGTCACTTCCATCCGTTCGCTTCGAGCGAAGTCGAGAAGCACTGGCGCATAGTCGGGTTTCTCGACTACGCTCGAAACGAACAGTGGCGAAGGTATCAGAATAAATGAGCGACGATTTCGGACAGGAGCAGGCAATCCGCAAACTCAAGCCGGGCAAGCTAGTGATCGCCAGCCATAATCCCGGCAAGATACACGAAATCGCGGCGCTGCTCGGCCCCTATGGAATCGAGCCGATTTCCGCTGCGGACCTGGATCTGCCCGAACCGGAGGAAACCGGCACCACCTTCATCGCCAACGCAGAGTTGAAGGCGATGCAGGCCGCCGATCTGTCCGGCCTGCCCGCCCTTGCCGACGACAGCGGCCTTTCTGTGGAAGCGCTGGGCGGCGACCCCGGCCTCTTCTCCGCCCGCTGGGCCGGGGAATCCAAGGATTTCGGCGTCGCCATGCAGCGTGTCTGGACCAATGTGGAGGCCAAGGGGCCAGAGGTCGGCCATGACGCCCATTTCGTCTGCGCCCTCGCCCTCGCCTGGCCCGACGGCCATGTCGAAGCCTTTGAAGGCCGCGTCGATGGCGTCATCGTCTGGCCTCCGCGTGGCGATCAGGGCTTTGGCTATGATCCGATGTTCCAGCCCAATGGCCATGATATCAGCTTCGGCGAAATG
The DNA here is from genome assembly GCF_037154075.1 of Sphingobium aromaticiconvertens. Lineage (NCBI taxonomy): Bacteria > Pseudomonadati > Pseudomonadota > Alphaproteobacteria > Sphingomonadales > Sphingobiaceae > Sphingobium > Sphingobium aromaticiconvertens. Next base: position 1,881,397 of record NZ_JBANRJ010000001.1, on the reverse strand, counting down.
GCCCCGGACAAGAAGCACGCGATGAGCCATCGCGCGGATGCCTTCGCCAAGCTGGTGGCGGCGGTTTTTTGAGCGCTGGGACGGGTCGTAAAAAGTGCGCGGGCCATCCCTTATCCACAGCGCCCGCCCCATCCACACCGTCATACCGGACTTGATCCGGGATTCATGAGCGCAAACCTCGCTTATTCCTGATGGCCCAGAACGAATAGATCCCGGATCAAGTCCGGGATGACGGCAGATTTGTACGATTCGCTGCCACCAAGCGACGCCCATGTCAGATAGCATCCATGTTCGATTGGTCCGACATAATCCACCTGATCCCTTTTCGCATTTTAGTCGCGGGGATAGCAGTACTTATTATCGCGACGGGCGCTCTATATGTGATGGTCGGCTAACGCCTCCCCCTCAAATCTCGTCGATCATCTCCGCCAGCACCGCCAGACAATCCTTGCCCAGTTGCGCCGACCGCGCGGGCGACCAGCCGAAATCGGCGTCGGGCAGGTCGTCATTATCCTTGAACGGCATTTCCAGCGTCATCGACACCGCGCCAAAGCGCTCGGCAAGCTGGTTGGTCGACATGGCCAGATTGGCTTTGCCCTCCCCCGCCTCGACATAACCCAGCTTCGTCTGGAAATCGGGCGTGCGTGCGGCCAGCGTGTCACGATATTGGCGATACAGCCCTACCTGACGATCGGTGATCGAAGGGATGCCCTCAAACCCCGCCAGGAACACAGCAGCAATCGCCTCGTCCCCATGCACGTCCATGGCGAAATCGACGCCGGTCGCATCCATCGCCGCGCGGATCAGGAAGACCTCCGGGCTACGCTCCATCGACGGCTCATGCCATTCGCGGTTGAGGTTCACGCCCACCGCATTGGTGCGAAGGTGCCCGCGACGGCTGCCATCCGGGTTCATGTTCGGTACGATATGGAAGGTGGCCTTCTGCCGCAGCAACCGCGCGACCGCATCTTCCTCATCGCACAGGCGCTCGATCGCGCCTTCCATCCACCACTCCGCCATGCTCTCGCCCGGATGCTGGCGGGCATAGAGCCAGACCTGCTTCTCCCCTTCGCCCAGCGTCAGCAGGTCGAGCGGCTGGCCGTCCAGCGTCGTGCCCAGTTCGTGTAGTTCCACGCCCGACTGGCTGGCCGCCCAGGCCACCAGATCATGGTGCCGCTCCATCGAATAGGGCGCGAAATAGGCGACCCATAGCGCGTTAGCGTCCGGCGACACCTGAATCGTCAGCACGCCATCGGCATAGCTGGTGTCGGCCAGCAGCCAGTTCTCCCGATCGTCGCTGATCCGCGCCTTATAGGCCTCCCAGCCATTGGGATAGGCCGACCCGCCGCAATTGACGATCCGCAGCGTCACGTCCTTCCCCGCTGCACCGGCAACACGAAAATGGAACCACTGGTAAAAGTCGCTCTGATGGTCGGTGACGATCTCCAGGTCAGCACTGTAGCCGCCTGTCGTCTCGTTGATGGAAAGAACGCGGATGTTGCCGCTGTCGAAAGCGCTCGTGATCGATAAGGTCATTTGACGGTTATAGTGCGGCCTGACTCGCCCGGATAGCCCCCGATGAGGGCGGAGGCGAGCTTGGCGGCGGCCATGCCCGGCTGCGCGGCTGGAGTCCCTTCACGCGCGCTGGTCATCGCCCGGCCTTCCCAGATCACGGTCGAATCGCTGCGGCGGCGCATCTGCACCTGCAACTCGGTGGTCACCACATCCTTGGGCTTGCCCGACAGGTTGATGCCGATGCCGACGCCAAGGCCGGAATAGCCGTGACTGCCGACTCCGCCACCCACGCCGACGCTGACCGGCTTGCCCGACCGATCGGGGCCGGTTGGACGGAAGTCGCGGCGAAAGCCGACCGTGGCGATATAGTCGCTGGCCGGGCCGCTGGTTTCGGAAAAGCCCACGCGCTGCAATTCCCGCCCAACGGCGGCGGCATAGGTGCGGAATTCCAGGCCAACGTCGGGATTGCCCGTCATCTCCGTCACTGCAACACTGCCCGATACTGGCGGATTGCCGACATGGAAGCGCGTGACCTCAACCGGCGGCACGGCAGTCGCGCAGGCAGACAGGCCAAGGGCCAGGGTGGTAGCGGTAAGGACAGTCTTCAGCATGTCATTTGGTCTCCAAATCGTCCCGCCCGCGCCGATCCGGCGCTCCCCCGGACAACGCTTCAGACATGAAAATGCTGCACGCAGGATGAACGGAAGGGGTAGAGGACGCAAATGTGCGAGGCCAGCGTAATTCGTAGGTGACGAGGAAAGCATCATGGTCCGACAGGACGGGACCGCCCGGACCGCCATCGAACATCGCCTCCACACGTACAGGGCGGATATTCGCCGATACGCCGGGCCAGAAAAATTGCAGATCCTGCGTATCCATCCAGGGGGCGTCCCCATCCCAGGACATCTGCGCATCGCAGCCGGACTCCGGCTCAGCGCAAACCTTGTGAACCAGCATCAACGGCTGGCGCGACGTAAAATTGTCCCACCGCGCCTGCGAATCGCGCATGTTGAAATCTCCGCCAACGATCAACGGGATGGCATCATCATGGGTCTCATTGATGAAATCCGATGCCTCGAACGCTTGCCGGTCATGGGCCGCCAGATTGCGGCGCGCGGGCGCGCGGGACGCCCCGCGTGAATTCATATGGGTGTTGTAGAGGTCGATGGGAAAAGGAACGCCGGGAATGGCGATTCGCGCCATCAATATGCCCTTGTTCGCCAGACAATCGATGCCCGCGCAGGACCGGCGGCCATAGGCGCGCACCGTGCTGTTCACGATCGGATAGCGAGACGCGATCGCCAGCCCCCCGCCCGTCAGGCGCAGACCGACCTCACCCCGTTTGATCCCAGACCGGCCGGGCAGTTTGTCCATGGCCGGGCCGTCCGGGCGCATGACGCGCCCCGGTCCGCTGACGATGGAGGGATAGCCCGCCGCCAGCACCGCCTTTTTCGCGGCACCGCTGAACATTTCCTGGAACATCACGACATCGGGCGCGCGTCCCTGCGCGCGCAAATCCGCCAGATGCACACCAATCTTTCGCAGGTCCGGCGCACGACCACCGCGCGCAGGCCAGCCGAGTCCCTCAATATTATAGGTCAGTATGGAAAAGCGGGTGGTCATGGTCCGCTGATCGTCAACCGCCCCGAATGAAGGCGCAGTCATCTCGGCGCAGGATGCGATCCGCAGCGGCAGAGGAAGACCACAACCAGTCAGCATCAACAGACCAGCCAGAATCGGGAGGCGTCGACCCAGCCTGCGGCGATATTCCTCCCCGGCGCTGCGGGCCTGTGGCAACATGACTGGCCTCCGGGCAAAAAAGGATGGATGAACTGGCGGCCCGGAAATGCTCCAAGCCATTGGTCGGCCCTCTATCATCGGGCGCGCGGGATTTCACCTGATGATTGGCGGCGGGCCGCTGGAATGGGTGCAGCCATGCTTGACTTTCCTGTCCCCCGCCCATAGGGGCAGCGCTTCAATTTTCCGACACCAATTTGATTCATCGAAGGCAGGCAGCCATGAAGATCCGCAACTCGCTTAAGTCGCTCAAGGACCGTCACCGGGACAACCGCGTGATCCGTCGTCGCGGCCGCACCTACGTCATCAACAAGACCAACCGCCGCTTCAAGGCTCGCCAGGGCTAATTAGCGAGGGGAGAGGCCTGCCGCCGTCATTTTCGACGTCGGCAATGTCCTCTATCACTGGAACCCCAGGATTCTCTACAAGCGCCTGATCCATGACGATCAGGCGCTTGATGCGTTTCTGCACAATGTCTGCTCATCGGACTGGCATTTTCAGCATGATGCGGGGCGCGATTCGCCGATACCAGCGCGGAACTGATCGCCCTGCACCCGGATCAGGCCGATCTCATCACCCGCTGAGGCACGCATTTCATCGACGGGGTCACGCCGTCGATCGCGGGCATGCGGGAGATCGTTGCCGACCTCCACGCCCACGCCGTCCCCCTTTATGCCATGCCGACGCTGCGTGCGGACCTGAAGGCCCAGGGGTTACTCGAATAGCGCCCAAAAATTTCCAAGGGAGAAGCCCCCCTACTCCCTGCCCTTCAGTTCATCGCCGTGTATCGTCGCGACATGTAGCACGTTGGTCGACCCCGGCGTGCCGAAAGGGACGCCCGCCAGCACCACGATCTTGCGCCCCTTGGCGGTCAAGCCGTGACGCAGGGCCATGCGGCGGGCCTTGCCAATCATCTCCTCAAACGTGCCGATATCCTTGGTCCGCACCGCATGGACACCCCAGATGAGGCCCAGCTTGCGCGCTGTGTCCTGTCGCGGCGTCAGCGCCAGGATCGGGGCTGCCGGCCGCTCGCGCGCCACGCGACGCACCGTGCTGCCGGATGAGGTAAAGCAGGTGACGGCACTCGCGCCGACCACGCCGATGATGCCCGACGCCGCCTCTGCCAACGCGTCGGCCGTGGTGGGATCGGGCTTTGTTTCGGTGAAGTGCAGCCGCGCCAGATAGCCCGGATCGCGTTCCACACTGTGGGCAATGCTGTCCATCATCGCCACCGCTTCCTCGGGCCAGTCGCCCGCCGCTGTCTCGGCCGACAGCATGATCGCGTCCGCCCCGTCATAGACCGCCGTGGCCACGTCCGACACTTCGGCGCGGGTGGGCGTGGGCGACTTGATCATCGATTCCAGCATCTGCGTGGCAACGACCACCGGGCGACCCAGCCGCCTTGCCGTCTCAACGATCTGCTTTTGCAGCGGCGGCACGGCATAGGGCGGCAGTTCGACGCCCAGGTCGCCGCGCGCCACCATCACCCCGTCGGCCAGCTCCAAAATCTCCTCCAGCCGCTCGACCGCCGAAGGCTTCTCGATCTTCGCCATCAGCGCGCCATAGCCGCCCATCAGCTTGCGCGCCTCGGCCAGATCCTCGGGCCGCTGCACGAAACTGAGCGCGATCCAGTCGCACCCCTGCTCGATGGCGAAGGACAAGTCGCGCCGGTCCTTCTCGGTCAGCGCCGCCATCGGCACGACCACGTCTGGCACGTTCACACCCTTGCGGTTGGACAGTGTGCCGCCGACCTCGACCACCGTCTCGATCCGGTTTTCCTCGACCTGCTTCACCCGCAGAACCAGCTTGCCGTCGTCCAGCAACAGCCGCGTTTCAGGCACCAGCGCCGCATAGATTTCGGGGTGCGGCAGGTTAACGCGCTTTTCGTTGCCCGGCGTCTCATCGCTGTCCAGCACAAATGCCGCGCCCTGTGTCAGCACCACCAGCCCTCGCTCGAACGTGCCGACGCGCAGCTTGGGTCCCTGCAGGTCGCCCAGGATCGTCGTCGGCCGACCGAACTCCTTTTCCAGCGCGCGGATGGCCGCAATGCTCTGCGCATGGGTTTCGTGCGCGCCATGGCTCATGTTAATGCGAAAGGCGTCGGCGCCTGCCAGATAGAGTTTACGGATCATCTCAGGCGAACCGCTCGCCGGGCCCAGCGTCGCCAGGATGCGGACCTTGCGCGAACGGGGCTGTAATTTCGTCATTCAAAACTCCTGACAGGTGCGCCGCCGGTTTCGCGGCCAGTATTTTTCGATTATCCGAGCTGCACGACAGGGATGTGTAACCAGCGAAGGAAACGCCAGTGACGGATGACAGCATAATGAGTGACGCCGTGGCCGCAACCGCCTTCCGTCGACTGGTGGCGCATTTGCAGCATCGCACCGATGTGGAAAATATCGACCTGATGGGTCTGGCAGGCTTTTGCCGCAATTGCCTGGCCGATTGGGTGATGGAGGCAGATGGCGCGCTGACCCGCGATCAGGCCCGCGAAATAATCCACGGGATGCCCTTTGCTGAATGGAAAGGCAAATATCAGGGCGAAGCGACACCAGAACAGCTCGCCCGAATGAAAGAGAGTGTGGCGAAGAACGCCGACACGCACTAGGACGCCCAACACTGATTCATATTTACGGAGATTTGACATATGAGCGAGGCCAACATCGCCGCTGACCAGCTACGCCTTCTGATCGAGCGCGTTGAACGGCTGGAAGAGGAAAAGAAGGGCATCGGCGACGATATCAAGGACGTGTATCTGGAAGCCAAGGCCACCGGTTACGACCCCAAGATCATGCGCCAGATCGTCCGCCTGCGGAAGATGCAGCCCCATGACCGCCAGGAAATGGAAGCCATCCTCCAGACCTATCTGGCCGCGTTGGGAATGGAATAAACGACTTCAAGCCACAGAGGAGAACGCCCATGTCCGAGATCATCGTCAGCACCACCAGCCGTCTGGAAGGACGTCCGGCGAAGGAATATCTCGGCATCGTCACCGGCGAGGTGATCGTGGGCGCCAACCTGTTCCGTGACCTGTTCGCCAGCGTTCGCGACATCGTCGGCGGACGTTCGGGCGCGTATGAGGATGTGCTTCAGCGCGCCCGCGAACAGGCGATCGGCGAAATGCGGATGCGGGCCGCGACATTGGGCGCCAATGCCGTGGTCGGCGTCGACCTCGACTATGAAGTGCTGGGTGCCAACGGGTCGATGCTGATGGTTTCGGCGTCGGGCACGGCGGTTCTGGTATAAAGCGTTTTCGAAGCAGGTGGAATCACCTGCTGGCTCGGAACCCGCTCCAGTTGCGCCAAGCCGCGTGGCTCGCTAGAGAGCGCGCTTCATATCACAGATAATGTCAGGAGCAGGCCGTGGCCGGCCATAGCAAATTCAAAAATATCATGCACCGCAAGGGCGCGCAGGATAAAAAGCGCTCCTCGATGTTCTCCAAGCTGTCGCGCGAAATCACCGTCGCGGCGAAGATGGGCATGCCCGACGTGGACATGAACCCGCGCCTGCGCCTGGCCGTCAACGCGGCCAAGGCCCAGTCGATGCCCAAGGACAATATCCAGCGCGCAATCGACAAGGCGTCGAAGGGTGAAGGCGAGAATTACGAAGAAGTACGCTACGAGGGCTATGGCCCCGGCGGCGTCGCCATCATCGTCGAGGCGCTGACCGACAACCGCAACCGCACCGCGACCAATGTCCGCACCGCCTTCTCCAAAAATGGCGGCAATCTGGGCGCGTCCGGCGCGGTTAGCCACGGCTTCGACCGGATGGGCCTCATCTCCTACCCCGCCGGCGCGGGTGACGCTGAGGCGATCTTCGAAGCGGCACTGGAAGCTGGCGCGGAAGATGTATCCTCGAACGAGGACGAGCACGAAATCTGGACCGCGATGGATGCCCTCCATGAAGTCGCCAAGGCGCTCGAAGCCAATCTCGGCCCGGCCGAAGGCGCCAAGCTGGCCTGGAAGCCGCAGACCTCGGTTGAAGTCGACGAAACCAATGCCGCGACCCTGCTCAAGCTGGTCGACACACTGGAAGATGATGATGACGTCCAGACCGTCTGGGGCAATTATGAAGTCTCCGACGCGGTGATGGAGAAGCTGGGTTGAACCATTTCCCCCTCCCGCTTGCGGGAGGGGTCGGGGGAGGGCATGTGAGCCACCCGGCCCATCTGTCCCCGTCTTCAATCGCCGGGTTCGCCTCATGCTGATTCTGGGCCTCGATCCCGGCCTTGGCACCACGGGCTGGGGTTTGATCTCCGCCGACGGCAATCGCCTCAGCCATATCGCCAATGGTCAGGTAAAGACCGATGCCGCCTTGCCGCTGGCCACCCGCCTGCTGGTACTGGATGCGGCGCTCACCGATCTTATCCTGCTCCATCGTCCCGATACGGCGGCGGTCGAGGAGGTGTTCGTCAACGTCAATCCGCAATCCACGCTGAAACTGGGTCAGGCGCGCGGGGTCGTCCTGCTGAACGCCGCCCGATCGGGCATGGAGGTTGGCGAATATGCCGCCCGGCTCGTCAAGAAATCGGTCGTGGGCGTGGGCAATGCCTCAAAAGATCAGGTTCACGCCATGGTGTCTCGCCTGCTGCCGGGCATCACGATCGCCGGGGCAGACGCGGCAGACGCGCTCGCCGTCGCCATCACCCACGCGCATCATGTGGCGACCGCCCGGCGCATTCCACGCTAGGCGCGCGGCGAACGGCCCTTTTCATTTTTCCGGCGCCATTGTCCGCAATTCCACCCCCGGCCGCTTCTTGTCCTTGATAAGGATGTAGCGCTGCCCGGTGACGATCTCATAGACCGTTGCACTGACCGGCGGACTACATTCCAGATAGGATCGGACTCCGGCTGCGGCGGGCCAGGTCAGCGCATAGTCAGGCGCGATTGTTTGATGGTCGGTCCACACGGTCGCCTCCGTTCGCAGGCGACAGGCCAGCGGCACGCTGGTCCCATTCGTTATGAGGATGCTGGCACTGCTGGCCGGTTCCTGCGCCAGCGCCGCTGACGGTGCGCAGGCAAGCAGCACGATCCCGCCAAAAAAAAGGCCTCTCCTGGCCCAACCGCTATGTTCTATAATATTTATTGACCCCATTTGTTAAGAATATGGCAATATTTGTAACCAAATCCTTAACGGTCATCACAGGTCGGACTCGGACCACCGCGCTGCAGCACGGATTGGTCGCATAAGTCGTCAGGCAGGGACTATCGCTCGTTCATCCAGCAGCCAGACCAGCGCTGGCTCGGCCTGCGCAAAAATCCGCAAATAGGGCTGGGTCATGATGCGCCGCACTTGCATCCGGGCGATGACGCTGGGCGTGACGATGGCGATGCGGCTCGCTTTGGGAAAATCACTCATATTGGCTTGAAAGGCCGCCAGCGCCTCCTGCGGCTGCACCGCACTGTCGCTCATGTCCATTCGCAGGCGATAGCCGGGCCGGAATCCTTCCGCCACGAAGCGGGCCTTCAGGTCGCGCGCATAGTTCGCGACCTCGTCCGGCGTGAACTGCGCCGACCAGGCAATATCCAGCAGGTTGAGATCGGATCGGAAGCGAATGCTGTACATGCCCCTTCCCTGCCGCACCGATATTACCGAAATGCTAATAATCATCCGTCCGCAAAGCCAAAGGGCGCATGCGTCCGTCGCACATCGTCGGGCAGCATCGACCGGCCGATCGGCGGCGCGGAACGTGCCATGCAGGCGCTGCGATGACACAGGCGACAGGTGACTCCGATGGGTGTCGGGGCAGACGGGGACGAAGGCGCCTCCCCTTCCCCGTGCGTATAGATTAGCCGCCCGGCATGCTCGGCGGCACAGCATAGGGCGATCGCCCGTTCTACCTTCGCCGCCCCCCATGCCCCACCGCCCGCCGTCACCGTCCGCGCGATCGAAAAGAAGCGCTGGCCGTCCGGCAGCTCCAGCCATTGGGTGACGATCCGCCGGGGCGTCTCGAACACCCGATGCACGGACCAGAGCGGGCATGACCCGCCATGGCGGGCGAAAGGAAAGCCAGCGCCGTCCAGCCTTTTGCTGACATTGCCCGCCTGATCGACCCGCAGGAAGAAGAAGGGCACCCGCTCCTGCCCCGGCTTCTGGAGCGTGGTCAGTCGATGCGCGGTCTGTTCGAAGCTGGTGCCGAATTGCCGGGCCAGGGCCTCCACATCATATTGCTTTGCCTCGACCGCCTTGGCGAAGGCTCCATAGGGCATCAGCAGCGCGGCGGCGGCATAGCTGGCCAGCGCCCGCCGGGTCAGCCGCTCGCCCTCCTGGCTAGCAAACTGCCCGTCCTTCAGCAGCGCGTCGATCGTCCGACGCATCTCCAGATAGACGATTTGGAGCGCCAACTGGAACGACTGGCTAGCCCCGTCCAGCCCATCGTCCAGCAGCACCGCATCGCGATGCTTGTCCAGTCGCCGCATCGACCCCGCCATCACCTCCGACGGCAGCCGTCGCACGCGCAGATTATGGATCGCCTTCAACCACCCCGCCGCGCCCCCGGCGTCCGCCACAGCCCCCGCCAGCTTCTCCGCCGCATCGTCCAGCAGGGGAAAACTGTTGCGCCGCGCCGCCAGAAAGCGCCGCGATTCAGCAACCGGATCGGCTGCATCCTCGACATCCTCACCCCCCGTTCCCCGGTCGGCAAGCGCCAGATGCTCCTCCTGATAGGCGGTATAGACCCGCAACAGCGCCTCCGTGATGCCGGGATAATTGACCGCGACGTCGGCGCTGGCGAGCGAGGGCAGGTCGATATCGCCGAACATCGGATCTTTCAAAACCGCCTGCAACCGGGCGGTCTGCTCCGCGCCGCCATCACCCGCCAGTTCAGCCATATCCATGCGATAGGTGCGCGCGAGGCGTAGCAGCATGTCGGCGGTCAACGGTCGCTGGTTACGCTCCAGCAACGCCACATAGCTGGCCGAAATCTCAAGATCAGCGGCCATGTCGGCCTGCGTCAACCCCAATTCCCGGCGCAACTGGCGCAGGCGTGGCCCCATATAGACTGGACGTTCATTGGCCATGCAAAGCTCCAAGTGCAGAACTTTACAACTTTACACGAATATTTTGTAAAGATCGACAACTGAACCGCGCAAGGCCTGCCGCAGCGCAATAAGGTCGCTTATCCCATTGCCATCACATCACGACCGCAAGAGGGATCAGGGCCATGGCCTATCAGGACGAAATCACCCGCACGCAGCAACTGATCGGCAGCCAGAACGGCACCTGGGACGGCATCAACGCCGAATCCGTCGCGCGCATGAAACTCCAGAACCGCTTCAACAGCGGCCTCGACATCGCGCGTTATACTGCCGCGATCATGCGCCGCGACATGGCCGCCTATGATCTGGACCCGGCCAACTACACCCAGTCGCTCGGTTGCTGGCACGGCTTCATCGGTCAGCAGAAGATGATCGCTATCAAGAAGCATTTCGGCACGACCAAGCAGAAATATCTGTATCTGTCGGGCTGGATGGTCGCCGCGCTGCGCTCCGACTTCGGTCCGCTGCCCGACCAGTCGATGCACGAAAAGACCAGCGTTCCGGCGCTGATCGAGGAACTCTACACCTTTCTGAAGCAGGCCGATGCCCGCGAACTGGGCATGCTATTCCGCGACCTCGACAAGGCGCGTGAGGAAGGCAACGAGGTCGAGGCCCAGCGCCTGACCCACGCCATCGACAATTATGAAACCCATGTCGTTCCCATCATCGCGGACATCGACGCGGGCTTCGGCAACGCCGAGGCGACCTATCTGCTCGCCAAGAAGATGATCGAGGCTGGCGCCTGCGCGCTCCAGATCGAAAATCAGGTCAGCGATGAAAAGCAGTGCGGCCATCAGGACGGCAAGGTCACCGTCCCGCATGAGGACTTCCTCGCTAAAGTCCGCGCCTGCCGCTATGCCTTTCTGGAACTGGGCATCGACGATGGCATCATCGTCACCCGCACGGACTCGCTCGGCGCGGGCCTGACCAAGCAAATCGCGGTCAGCAAGGAACCCGGCGACATTGGCGACCAGTATAACAGCTTCCTTGATTGCGAAGAGATCGACCCAGCGACCGCCCGCAACGGCGATGTCATCCTGAACCGTGACGGCAAGCTGCTGCGCCCCAAGCGCCTGCCCAGCAACCTGTTCCAGTTCCGCGAAGGCACAGGCGCGGACCGCTGCGTCCTCGACTGCATCACCTCGCTTCAGAACGGCGCGGACCTGCTGTGGATCGAGACGGAAAAGCCGCATATCGAACAGATCGCCTCGATGGTCGACCGCATCCGCGAAGTCATCCCCAATGCGAAGCTGGTCTACAACAACTCGCCAAGCTTCAACTGGACTCTGAACTTCCGCCAGCAAGTCTTTGATGCCTATGTCGAAGCAGGCAAGGATGTCAGCGCCTATGATCGCGCCCGGTTGATGAGCGCCGATTATGACGCCACCGATCTGGGTCGGGAAGCGGACGAGAAGATCCGTACTTTCCAGCGCGATGCGGCGGCACGGGCGGGCATCTTCCACCACCTCATCACCCTGCCCACCTATCACACGGCAGCACTCAGCACCGACAATCTCGCCAAGGAATATTTCGGCGAGGCCGGGATGCTGGGCTATGTCGAGGGCGTCCAGCGCAAGGAAATCCGGCAGGGCATCGCCTGCGTGAAGCACCAGAATATGTCGGGCAGCGACATTGGCGACGATCACAAGGATTATTTCGCCGGTGAAGCCGCATTGAAGGCAGGCGGCACCCACAACACTATGAACCAGTTCGCAGCGTAAACGCTGCGGGGGAACCAGTTCGCGGCGTAAACGCCACCGAACCACGATCACCAAGTTTTGCGGACGTGCAGCCCGCAAAAAGAGCCGGGGGCGGACAGTAATCGTCCGCCTGCGGGATGGAAAACTGAACGGCCCGGCGCGCACTGCCGGGCCGTTCCTTTATATCAGGCCACCCGCATCCGCTCGCGCACGGCCTGCTTCAAGGTATCCAGTGGCATGGCGCCCATTGTCAGCACCTCATGGAAAGCCTTCAGGTCGAATTTCGCGCCCCGTGCCTTCTTCACCTCCTCGCGCAGGTCGTTCCAGACCGTATGGCCGATCTTGTAGCTGCACGCCTGCCCCGGCCAGACGGTGTAGCGATCGATCTCGCCCTGGCTGCGACCGCGCGCAATACCGGTCGTGGCGATCAGATAGTCGGTCGCCTTTTCCCGGCTCCACTGCTTCACATGCATGCCCGAATCCACCACCAGCCGCGTGGCGCGAAACAACAGCGATTGCAGATAGCCGACCTGCCCCAGCGGATCGCCTTCATACATCCCCATCTCGTCGGCCAGTTGCTCGGCATAAAGCGCCCAGCCTTCGCTATAACCGCTATAAAAACCGCGCCGCCGGATCAGTGGGATCGCGTCCGATTCCAGCGCCACCGATACTTGCAGATGATGCCCCGGCACCGCCTCATGATGGGTCAGCGTCGCCAGCCCGAATTTGGGCCGGTCAAACGTATCGCGCAGGTTGATGAAGTAGATGGCGGGCCGCGATCCATCCAGCGAGGCGTTTTGGTAATAACCGCCCGGCGCGCCCGCCTGAATCGTTGGCGGCACGCGCCGCACCTCGACCGGCGCCTTGGGCACGGTATTGAACGCCTCGCCGAGCCGCGCCTGCATCGCCTTGACCTGGACGTTGAGTTGCGCCAGCAATGCCTCGCGCCCCGGATCAGTGTTGGGGAATAGCTGGTCGGGCCGCTTATTGAGCGCCACCAGCCGGTCGCCGACCGTGCCCTGGCTCATCCCCTGCGCTTTCAGGATCGCGTCGATCCGCCCGCTGATCTGCGCCACCTGCTCCAGCCCCAGCCTGTGGATTTCGTCCCCCGTCAGGCGCGTGGTCGTCGCTGCCTCCGCTGCCGCGACATAGAAAGCCTCGCCCTCCGGCAGTCGCCACACGCCCGCATCATGGGTCGCTTTCACGCGCAACTGCTCGACCAGCGCCCGCTGCCGGTCGAGCGCCGGGAACACGGCTTCCGCGACGATCTTTTCGGCCTGTGCCGCGCGTTCGGGCGACAACCCCGCAGCCGCCAGCTTCGTCGCAAAGGACGCAACCAGCACGGTCTGCGCGGCGGGCTGATCCCGTAGCGCCGCCTGCAGTTTCAGCGTCGTGTCCAATATATAGTCGGGCGCGAACACGCCCTTGGCCGCATCGGCCTTTTGCCGGCCTAGCTCGTCGTCCATCGCCTTGGGGAAGGCTTCCAGTCGTGACAGATAGGCGTCCGCGTCCGCCGCATCCTTCACCCGATGCTGCGAGTCCAGAAAATCGGGCACGTCGCGATAGGCGCCCGTCAACTGGCTGAGGACATAAGGCGCATACCGCCCCGCCGTCTCGCCATAGCCGAACCGTTCGCCACCGATCTCGCGGCTCAACTGATAGTGGACCACATCATAGTCGAGCTGCGATGCGGCGCTCAGTTTCGTCCGATCGACGCCGCCCAACTGGCGAAGCTGCACCTTGCTGCGCGCCAGATCGCGCGCCACGCCCGCGGCCGACACGTCGCTCAACTTGCCGCGCAGCCCCGCCCGCGCGCCGGTGTCGAGGCCAAGGCGCGTGGCCTGTTCAGGCGCATCCTCCAGCCGCTCATAGAAAAAACCATCCAGCATCGCGCGCAACCGCGTATCCTGCGCCGCAGGCTGGGCAAAGACAGGCGATGTCGTCACCGCCGCAATGGCGCTCGCGCCGGTCGTGGTCAGAAAAAGGCGTCGGTCCACGGGGAAACTCCATCCACTGAAGGGGCAGGCGCACGGGCGCCCGCTACCGCCTTCTGCCGCGATAGCAAGAACTTGACTAGGCATGCATCACTTTCCCGCCAAGCCCAACGCCGCCTTTTCATAAGCCAACCTTATTTAAACGTAATAAAATTGCCCTTTCCTGCCGCACCGGTTTCGGCAAGATAGAAAAACCTCCAGCAGCGGACATTGATCGTGACCTTTGAACTTGTGACGGCCAACCGCAATTATTCCAGTTGGTCCCTGCGCCCCTGGATTCTCATGAAGGCGCTGGACATCCCGTTCAACGATCGCGTCGAACCTTTCGCCACCACCAACTATGCCGCCTTCCGCAGCTTTTCCCCCACTGGCCTAGTGCCCGCGCTGATCGATGGGGACCGGACGATCTGGGACTCGCTGGGTATCACCCTCTACCTCGCCGACCGCTTTCCCGCCGTCTGGCCGACGGACGAAGCCGCCCGCGCCTGGGCGCAATCTGCGGGTTGCGAAATGCACAGCGGCTTCACCGCGCTGCGCAACGACTGCACGATGAACGTCGGCGTCCGGGTGGAACTTGCCCGGCCCTCACCGGCCCTGCAAAAGGATGTCGCCCGCCTCACCGAATTATGGAGCGAGGGGCTGGATCGCTTCGGCGGCCCCTTCCTTGCCGGTCCCGTTTTCACCGCCGCCGATGCCTTCTACGCGCCGGTCGCCTTCCGCATTCGCACCTATGGCCTGAACGTCGGCCCGATCGGGCAGGCCTGGGTCGATCATTTGCTCGCCCTCCCCGCCATGCGGGAATGGGAAGCCACCGCGCTGGCCGAAACCTGGAGAGAAGAGGCCCATGAAGCAGAGGTCCGCGCAGCGGGCCGGATCATCGCCGACTATCGGGCGACATAGAAAAACTCAGGCTCCAGCAAACGATCATCCGGGATTCCCACCGATTTTCCCCTTTAATCCCGCACGGTCTGGGTCTAGGGGAAAAAGATCATGGTTAAACCCCGCACCCTTTACGAGAAGATCTGGGACGCGCACGTTGTTGAGCGTCGCCCGGACGGAACCTGCCTCATCTATATCGACCGGCACCTCGTCCATGAAGTGACGAGTCCGCAGGCGTTTGAGGGGCTTCGCCTCGCTGGGCGCAAGGTGCGCCGGCCTGATCTGACGCTGGCGGTCCCCGATCACAACCTGCCGACCACGGCACGGCGCGACGCGGCGGGCAACCGTATCCCCATCGCCGACCCGGAAAGCGCGCAGCAACTTGCCGCACTGGAACGCAATGCACCGGAGTTCGGCGTTCGCCTGATCGGCGCGACAGATGCCGAACAGGGCATCGTCCATGTGATCGGCCCGGAACAGGGCTTTACCCTGCCCGGCACAACGATGGTCTGCGGCGACAGTCACACCAGTTCGCACGGCGCATTGGGCGCGCTGGCGTTCGGCATCGGTACCAGCGAGGTCGAGCATGTGCTGGCCACCCAGACGCTGCTGCTCAAGCAGTCGAAGACGATGGAAGTCCGGGTCGAGGGCGAACTGGGCTTTGGCGTAACAGCCAAGGATGTCGCGCTCGCCATCATCGGCCGCATCGGCACGGCGGGTGGCACCGGCTATGTCATGGAATATCGCGGTTCGACCTTCGAGGCGATGACCATCGAAGGGCGGCTGACCGTCGCCAACATGTCGATCGAGGCTGGCGCACGCTCCGGACTGTTCGCGCCCGACGAGGCGACTTTCGCGTACATCAAGGGTCGCCCGATGGCGCCCAAGGGTGCCGACTTCGACGCCGCTGTCGCCTGGTGGAAAACGCTCGCGACCGACGAAGGCGCCGCCTTCGACAAATCGGTGTTCATCGACGCGGCGACCATTGCCCCCAACGTCACCTGGGGCACCAGCCCGGAAGATGTCGTGGCCGTGACAGGCACCGTGCCCGATCCCGACAGTTTCGAGGATGCATCCAAGCGCGCCGCCGCTGCCAAGGCGCTCGATTATATGGGCCTGCACAGCGGCCAGCGTATTCAGGACGTGACCGTCGAACATATCTTCATCGGCAGTTGCACCAACAGCCGGATCGAGGATCTGCGCGCCGCAGCCGCCATAGTTGACGGCAAGCATATCGCCAGCGGCATCAAGCAGGCGCTGGTCGTGCCCGGCTCCGGTCTGGTCAAGCGTCAGGCCGAGGCCGAGGGGCTGGACCGCATTTTTACCGATGCAGGTTTTGAATGGCGCGAACCGGGTTGTTCGGCCTGCCTGGGCATGAACCCGGACAAGGTGCCCGCGGGAGAGCGCTGCGCCTCGACCAGCAATCGCAATTTCATGGGCCGTCAAGGTCCGGGATCGCGGACGCATCTCGTCTCGCCCGCCATGGCCGCCGCAGCGGCGCTGACGGGCCGATTGACGGACGTGCGCGAATTAATGGGACAAAAGGGGGAGATGGTCGCATGAAGAAGGTATTCTGGGTGCTTGCATTGGGCGCACTGGCAAGCGCAGCAATGGCCGCCGGCCTCGGTCGCGCCGAAGATACTGCGCCTGTGGAGGCGAAGCGAACACACTGATGGACCAGGTTACGACTATCGACGGACGCGCCTATCCGCTGGGTGTCAAGAATGTCGACACCGACATGATCATCGCCGCCAAATGGCTCAAGACCATCTCGCGATCCGGGTTGGGCAAGGGCGCGTTTGAAGCGATGCGTCAGGAACCCGGCAATGTCTTTGACGATCCGGCCTTTACCGGCAGCCCGATCCTGATCGCAGGCGACAATTTCGGCTGCGGTTCCAGCCGCGAGCATGCCGCCTGGGCGCTCATCGACATGGGCGTCAAGGTGGTGATCGCGCCCAGCTTTTCCGACATATTTTCGGGCAATGCGTTCAAGAACGGCATCCTGACCGTGGTATTGCCGCAACCGGCGATCGATCGGCTGATGGAGGTCGCACAAGGCGGCGACCCGATTCACATCGACCTGGAGCAGCAGAACGTCACCACCCAGTTTCAGGACCGCTTCGCCTTCGAAATCGACCCATTCCGCAAGCATTGCCTGCTGGGTGGGCTGGACGAAATCGGGCTGACGCTGGATGGCGCGGATTCGATCGACGTTTATGAAGCGAAAATTGCTACTGATCGCCCCTGGATCGTCCCCGCCGTTGCTTAAAGCGGCCGATCATAATATCGCGTTCGATAATCAGTCTTTCGCTTTACCACAGGGACGACCATGACGACTTTTGACGACCGGGAACGCGCATTCGAAAATATGTTCGCGCACGATCAGGAAATGCAGTTCCGCATCCAGGCCCGCCGCAATCGCCTGCTGGGCGAATGGGCGGGCATGAAGATGGGCCTGACGCCTGAAGAAACCGACGCCTATGCCAAGTCCGTCGTGCAGGCCGATTTCGAAGAGGCAGGTGACGAGGACGTGATCCGCAAGCTGGTGGGCGACATGACGTCGGCCGGGATCGAGATCGACGAGCCGGGTGTGCGCGCCGCGCTGGAAGAACAGGCGGTTATCGCACGCCGCATGTTCATCGAAGCCCAATAATCGACGCGAAATAAGGACACCCGTCCCATGCCGATGGCCGCAGACGATATCGCCGACATGATCCGGACCGCCATTCCCGATGCGGAGGTGGAGATCACCGACCTTGCGGGCGATGGCGACCATTATGCAGCGCGCGTGGTGGCGGAAAGTTTCCGGGGCATGAGCCGTGTTGCGCAGCAGCGCGCGGTCTATGCCGCACTCGGCGGCCGCATGGGGGGTGTACTCCACGCCTTGCAACTGACGACAGCGGTTCCCAACTAACCACCATGCAATTTTCCGCGCCATGGACGAACCGGCGCGCTGACAGGAATGGACCCCAAACAATGACCGACGCCGTGCAGCAGCGGATCGCCGATATCGTGAACGCCAGCGACGTTGTGCTGTTCATGAAGGGCACGCCCCTCTTCCCGCAATGTGGCTTTTCCAGCCGTGCGATCGCTATCCTTGAGCATCTGAACGTCGCCTATGACAGCGTCGACGTGCTTCAGGACCAGGGCGTCCGTCAGGGTATCAAGGAATTTTCCGACTGGCCGACCATCCCCCAGCTTTATGTGAAGGGTGAGTTTGTCGGCGGCAGCGACATCATGATGGAAATGTTCGAAGCGGGTGAACTGACCCAGTTGATGGCTGACAAGGGCGTAGCCGCAGCAGCCTGATTCTGATCTGAACCTGATACGGGTTTGGGGAAATCCCGGGTGGGGGATGCGGCGGAGACTGCCAGCACCCCCCGGTAGTGAACGGTCGGGAATGCAAAGACTGTCGCAACAGCCGGGCCAGTTCTGAAAAATCCACCGAATCCGGCGGATGCTGAGGTTAACGACCTCCCACATCTGTCCCAAAGTGTAAAAGCCGCCGACGCTTCGGCGGCTTTTTTCATGCATTCATCGTTCACCCGATTGACTACATCCGTAATCAGTACGATTACATGTGTAGATGACCGAGTCGACAAAGGTGACGACCATGGCCGAAAAAATCAGCGATGCCGAATATAGCGTCATGGAAGCGCTTTGGGAGCGCGCCCCGCTGACGGCTAATGAAGTATCCGATCGCGTTGCCGAAGGACGCGGATGGAGCGTGCAGACGGTCAAGACCCTGCTCTCCCGGCTGATGGCAAAGGATGTGATCGCCGCCGATCAGGATGGTCGCCGCTTTCTTTATCGCCCGCTCGTGCCCCGCGACGATTATGTCGCCAGCGAATCCGGACGCCTCGTCAACCGCCTGTTCGGTGGCCGCATCTCTCCCCTCGTCGCCCATCTTGCCCAACAGGACCAGTTGAGCGCACAAGACATCGCCGAGCTTGAGGCCATTCTCAAGGAGTTGAAGGCATGAGCGTCTGGATCGCTGAAACCCTGCTCGCCACTTCGCTGTTGATGGCGCTGGTGATGCTACTTCGCCGCCCGACCGCCCGCTTTCTGGGCGCGGGTGCAGCCTATATGCTCTGGGCCTTGCCGCTTGCGCGGCTCGTCCTGCCCCCCTCCCGCGCGCTGTCGCTCCGGCAACCCCATTGCAAAGCGCGGTTGACCAAAGCGGTCTCGCTTCTGCCCTTACGCTGCCCACAGTCCCAGCGACCGGCAATGCCCTGTCCTTGCCCTGGATCGAGATAGCCGCCAGCCTCTGGATGGCGGGTGCGGCGACCTTCCTTCTTTTCCACGCCATCACTTATGTGCGTTTCCGTCGTCTGATGCTGGCCGATGCCGTCGCGTTAGGGCAGGAAGGCCGCATCCGCATCATCGCCAGTCCACGGGCGACCGGCCCACTCGCCTTCGGCGTCCTGCATCCCCATGTCGCCCTGCCGCTCGACTTCGACACTCGCTTCGACGCCGATGAGCGGGCAATGGCGATGGCGCATGAACGCGCCCACCATCAGCGTGGCGACCTGTTCGCCAACATGATCGCGATGGCCATCATGGCCCTGCACTGGTGCAATCCGATCGCCTGGGCCGCCTGGCGTGCCTATCGTGCTGACCAGGAACTGGCCTGCGACGCCCGTGTCCTTGCCCACCACGGTCAGGACAAGGCCCATATCTATGGGCGCGCTATCGTGAAGGCCGCGGGGGGTCGCCCGTTCGCGGCGGCCAGATTTGCCACTGCCTGCCATCTCACTCGACTCGATACGCTCAAAGGGAGGCTCAAAATGCTTTCTAGTCACGCAGACTCATTACACCGGATCAGCTGGGGCATGGCCGCCGTTGCCCTCGTCACCCTCGCCGGTCTGGCGCTGACCGCTTCCGGCAGCCGCGCCGCGCGCGAAATGGCGGCAATTACGGGCACGGTGGACGACGTCAACATGGCTCGGCTCACCAACCTGATGGCGGATGCACCGCCGAGGGAGGCGGTTCAGCCCGAACCCGCTGCTCCCTCCGAACCGGTCGCCATGGTCCACGCCGAACGCATGGTGCCCACCCCGCCGACAGCACCAACCCCGCCCATCGCGCCCACCGCCGACATGGTTGCCCCGATACCACCTGCCCCTCCAGCGCCGCCGGTGGCGGTGCGTCACCAGTCGAACCGCGTCACCGTCACACGCGCAAATGGTTGGACCGAAACGCACTCTATTCCCACTGAGGCCGACATCGCTCGCATGGTCCCTGTGGTGGACGTCAGCGATGGCTGTGACAGCAATGGTAAGGCATCGCGTCAGGAAAGCGTCAATGCGGATGGCCGCCGCGTGATCCGCGTTCGCATCTGCCAGGCGGAAATCGACCGGGCATCACGCACAGCGGACCGGGCCAGTGCCCAAGCGGATCGAATGTCCCACGATGCCGACCGCGCCAGCGCGGAAGCGGACCGGGCGTCCCGGCTGGCCGACAAGGAGAGTGCCCGCGCCGATCGCGCCGCCAATGTCGCGGCGCTGAAAGGCCTGCATTCCGCCCGCGCACAGATCGCCAGCAACCCCTCAATGCCAGCCTTCGCCCGCGCTCAGGCACTGCGCGATATTGATAGCGAAATCGCCAATATGCGCGCTGGCAACGAATAAGCCGGCGCGTCAGATCGCCACGATCTGCGGCAGGATCGCGTCGAGCAGCAACATGCCCGCAGGCGCGACCCTCAACCGTTCACGCTCTTGTATCAACAGCCCCAGCGCTTCCAGCCGCCCTGCCGCTTCGCGATTCACCAGTTGCGCCAGCGGCACCCCGCTGGCAGCCGCGATCCGCGCCAGATTGATGCCCTCGCCCAGACGTAAGCCCATCAGCAGCGCCTCACGCGCCTGATCCTGCGCTCCCAGCGGCTCCTCACTCTGAAGACCGTGGCCGTTACGGGCCAGCGCCGCCAGCCAGTTCTCGGGCTTGCGATGCCGCAGCGTCGCCTGTTTCCCGCGACGGCCATGTGCGCCCGGCCCGATGCCCAGATAATCGCCATAGCGCCAATAGGTCAGGTTATGGCGGCTTTGCTGCCCTTTACGGGCATGATTGCTGATTTCATAGGCCGGGATGCCCGCCGCACCCGTGCGCGCCTGCGTCAATTCATACAGGTCGGCGGCATGATCGGGATCGGCTGGCACCAGCTTGCCCTGCGCCGCCAGCGTAGCAAAGCGCGTACCCGGCTCGATCGTCAATTGATAGAGTGAGAGATGCCCGGTACCAAAGGACAGCGCCCGGTCCAGTTCCCGCGCCCATGCCTCTTCACCCTGCCCTGGCCGTGCATAGATGAGGTCGAAGCTGACCCGCCCGAAGACCGACTGCGCCACGTCCAGCGCCGCCAGCCCCTCATCCACGTCATGCGCGCGACCCAGAAAATGCAGCGCGTCACTATCCAGCGCCTGCAACCCCAGCGACACCCGGTTCACCCCCGCCGCCGCGATGTCGCCAAAGCGCGCCGCCTCCACCGAATTGGGATTGGCCTCCAGCGTGATCTCGACATCATCGGTCAGGCCCCAGAGCCGCTCCGCTGCCGCGATCAGGTCCGCAACGATTTCCGGCGGCATCAGCGACGGAGTCCCACCGCCAAAGAAGATGGAGGCAATTCGGCGCCCCGGCGTCAACGCTGCCTCATGCGCCAGATCGGCAAGCAGCGCCGTCCGCCACTCCTGTGTGTCCACCCGGTCACGGACATGGCTGTTAAAATCGCAATAGGGACATTTGGATACGCAAAAGGGCCAATGAATATATAAGGCCAGTGGATCGGCGATGACCGATGCGATTTGCGGGGATGCAGTTTTCGGGGATATGGACAACATGGATGGGGGCGTCTTTATACGCAAATGGGCGCGCGCGCTACCGGCGCTGGCGATCATCGTTGCGCAGCCGGGTGCGGCGGAGAAGCCTGAACGCAGGGTCATGCCCGCTGCCTATTATGGCATGGAGGAAGCGGTCCGCGATCCGGCCCGCCTTCGCGACACGATGCTGGGCGCGCATAATGGTGAACGGCGCGCGATAGGCGTTGCCGCTCTCGTCTGGGACGAAGGGCTGGCGAGGGAAGCGGCCCGCTACGCCGATGAGATGGCCCACAGCGGTCAGTTCCGCCATTCCGCCCGCACCGCGCGGGCGACGCCCAGCGGCGAAAATCTCTGGATGGGCGCGCGCCGCCTCTACGACTATCGCGTGATGATGGCGGCG
The DNA here is from genome assembly GCF_037154075.1 of Sphingobium aromaticiconvertens. Classification (NCBI taxonomy): domain Bacteria; kingdom Pseudomonadati; phylum Pseudomonadota; class Alphaproteobacteria; order Sphingomonadales; family Sphingobiaceae; genus Sphingobium; species Sphingobium aromaticiconvertens. The sequence continues at coordinate 1,859,266 of NZ_JBANRJ010000001.1, read as the reverse complement.
TTCCTCGACGAGCGGGCGCTGTTCCGTGCCGACAAACCCATGCCCGACATCAGCCGATCGGGCCGCTGGCAGGATGTCGGCCATTATAGCCAGATCATCTGGCGCGGCACCCGCTCCATGGGCTGCGCGCTGGCCGAGGGTCGCGACAATGACTATCTGGTCTGCCGCTATTTCCCGGCGGGCAATGTCTTTGGTCGCCGTCCGCTCGATCCCGATCCGGCCTCGTTGGCCAGTTCAGGCGACTAGCTTTCGATCAAGTCGATATAGGCCACCACATCATTGTCGGTGGCCAGGAACAGGCCGTCCTGCACATCTTCCGGCTGCTGCGCCGCGATCTGCATCGCTTCGCCAAAGGAACCGTAGAAAAGCGTCGTCGCCGCCCCACCTTCCTGCGCGTCGCTGAGGTGGTAAAGGCGGACAGTGGCGGTATCGTTGGTGGAGCGCATGGCGCTGCTTGTCGCCCGGCAAGAGGTCGGGCGCAAGGGGTCAGCGGCGATCGGAAACTTTGATCCCGCTCGCCAGCTTGTTCGTGCCGATCCGCACCGCATCGTCGGTGAAGTTGGCGATGAAGCTGCTCTGGCGCGACAGGCCGGGGACGAAGGAGGCGCTGTTGCCATCGATCGTCAGGCCCCCGCTGTCATTCTCGCGGCCCTCTGGCGCAACGGTGATGAAGGCGCTCCAATTTTCCTTGTCGCGGCCCTGCACCATCTCATTCCCGCGAATCTCGCCGCTGGCGCCGTTGGACAGGTCGATCATATAATTGGTGGTGCGTCCGGCGCTGTCGTCGAAACTATTGTTCAGGATGGACACGCGCGCCGCACGGCTTTTCAGATAATGCCCGCCATCGCCGCTGTCAAAACGCGAGCGGGTGACGCTCAGGCTGCCATAATGGCCGATATACAGGCTGTGCGCGCAGGACAGGTCACGGTCGCACCGGCCCAGATGGCGGAAGGTCGACTGGTCGATGCGGATGGCATTGCCCACTCCGTCGCCGGTCAAAATGCCTTCCTCACTGTTGCGGAACAGGCTGTTGGCGACGTCCAGATTGCCGCTTTCCAACCGGACGCCCGCGCCATTGCCGTCGGGCACGCGCAGATTCTGAAAGACGATGCCGTCTATCTTGCTGGATCGGCCACGCAGCACCAGCGCTGCCTTGTCCTCGCAGGTCACGCCGTCGAAGATGGCCGTGCCCGCATTTTGCGCGCGGATGGTGACATCCCCGCCCTGCTGGACCGCGCATTGGCGATAGGTGCCCGGCGCGACGACGACCGTCCCCTGCCCGTCCCCGATCGCCGCCAGCGCAGCGGAAAGCGTACCGAAGTTTCGGCCACTTTCCGCAACGGTAAAGCCACCGCTACTGCTCTGGGCAAAGGCGGTGGCGGCGACGGCCGCGCTCAGCAACAGGGTGATGGACAGGATACGCATGACAGCCCCTTACGCGTGCGCAGGGGGAACACCAATGCTAACACATGGTTAACGCCGCCGCCGCCCCAGATCGGGACAGGCGGCGAGTGGCAGGTTAATCCAGGTTGGGTCGCAGATACCGCTCCGCCGTTTCCAGGTCGATGCCGCGCCGGGTCGCATATTCCTCCAACTGGTCGCGGCCCACGCGCGCCACGCCGAAATATTCTGCCTGCGGATGGCCGAAGTAGAAACCGCTGACCGCCGCCGTCGGCAGCATCGCGAAACTTTCGGTCAGCGAGATGCCGGTCGCCTTGTGCGCGTCCAGCATTTTGAAGAGGATCGGCTTCAAACTATGCTCCGGGCAGGCCGGATAGCCGGGCGCCGGACGGATACCGCGATATTGTTCGCGGATCAGCGCCTCATTCGTCAGTTGCTCGCCCTCCGCATAGCCCCACAGTGCGGTGCGGACATAATGGTGCAGCCGCTCGGCAAAGGCTTCGGCCAGACGATCGGCCAGCGCCTTGAGCAAAATGTCCGAATAGTCGTCGATCGCATTCTTGAACCGCGCCAGATGCGGCTCGATCCCGTGGATACCAACCGCAAAGCCACCCATCCAGTCGCCATCATGGCTGATGAAATCGGCGAGGCACATATTGGCCCGCCCTTCGCGCTTCTGGATCTGCTGGCGCAGCATCGGCAGGCGGAAATGCTTTTCATCCTCGACATGGACGACGATATCGTCGTCCTCGCGGCGGCACGGCCACAGGCCCGCGACACCGCGCGCCGTCAGCCATTTTTCATTGATGACCTTGTCCAGCATCGCCTGCGCATCGGCGAACAGGCTGGACGCGCTTTCGCCGACAACCTCATCGGTCAGAATGGCGGGATAATTGCCCGCCAGTTCCCAGGCGCGGAAGAAAGGCGTCCAGTCGATATACTCACGCAGATCCTTCAGATCCCAATCGGGAAACTGATGGACGCCGGGCAGGCGCGGACGTGGCGGCTTCAGATTTTCGTCAATCTCGAATGCGTTGGCGCGCGCATCCTCGATCGGCACCAGCGCGCTTTGCCCCTTGTTGGCGCGGGCGACGCGGACATGCTCATAATCGTCCTTGGTCTTCTGAACGAAGTCGGCCTTCTGCGTCTCGCTGACCAGCGCCGTCGCCACGCCAACCGCACGGCTGGCGTCCAGCACATGCACGACCGGGCCGGCAAAGGCCGGGTCGATGCGGAGCGCGGTATGCACTTTCGATGTGGTCGCACCGCCGATCAGCAGCGGCATGGTCATGTCGGCGCGCTGCATTTCCTGCGCCACCGTCACCATCTCGTCCAGCGAGGGGGTGATGAGGCCGGACAGGCCGATCATGTCGGCGTCATTTTCGTTCGCCGCCCTGATGATGTCCTGCCAGGCGACCATGACGCCCAGATCGATCACCTCGAAACCATTGCACTGAAGCACGACGCCGACGATATTCTTGCCGATGTCATGCACGTCGCCCTTGACCGTCGCCATGATGATCCGGCCCTTGCCCTTGGCGCCCGGTTCCTTCGCCGCCTCGATATAGGGCAGAAGATGCGCGACCGCCTTCTTCATCACGCGGGCGGATTTCACCACCTGCGGCAGGAACATCTTGCCCGCGCCGAACAGGTCGCCGACCACGTTCATGCCATCCATCAGCGGCCCTTCGATCACCTCGATCGGCTTGGCCGCGACCAGTCGCGCTTCCTCGGTATCCTCGACCACATACATGTCGATGCCCTTGACCAGCGCATGTTCCAGCCGCTTGGACACTGGCCAGCCGCGCCATTCCTCCGCCGCCTTTTCCGCGCCCGCATCGGTGCCACGAAACTTCTCGGCCAGCGTAACCAGCCGCTCGGTCGGCGTGATCTCCGGGTCGCGCTGCGGCCGGTTGAGGATCACATCCTCACACGCCTCGCGCAGTTCGGGATCGATCGTGTCATAGACATCAAGCTGCCCGGCATTGACGATGCCCATGTCCATGCCTGCCGGAATGGCGTGGTAGAGGAAGATGCTGTGCATCGCCCGCCGCACCGGCTCATTGCCGCGAAAGGAGAAGCTGAGGTTCGACAGGCCGCCCGAAATATGGACATGCGGGCAACGGACCTTGATCTCCCTGCACGCCTCGATGAAGTCGACGCCGTAATTATTATGCTCCTCGATCCCCGTCGCCACCGCGAAGATATTGGGATCGAAGATGATATCTTCGGGCGGGAAGCCGATATCCATCAACAAATCATAAGCGCGGCCGCAAATCTCGACCTTGCGCTCCTTGGTGTCGGCCTGACCCGTTTCATCGAAGGCCATGACGACCACCGCAGCGCCATAGGCCATGACCTTGCGCGCATGGAATAAGAAGGCTTCCTCGCCTTCCTTCATGCTGATCGAGTTGACGATCGGCTTGCCGGATACGCATTTCAGCCCCGCTTCGATCACGTCCCATTTGGAGCTGTCGATCATCACCGGCACCCGGCTGATGTCCGGCTCCGACGTCATCAGCTTCAGGAAAGTGGTCATCGCCTCGATCGCGTCGAGCAGCCCTTCGTCCATGTTCACATCGACGATCTGCGCGCCATTCTCGACCTGCTCGCGCGCCACCTCTATCGCGGCGGCATAGTCGCCCGACAGGATCAGCTTCTTGAACTTGGCCGAGCCGGTGACGTTGGTGCGTTCACCGATATTGACGAAAGTGGCGGTTGATTTGGTGGTCATTCTGTTTTCTCTCTCCCCTCCCTTCAGGGAGGGGTCGGGGGAGGGCATGTCAGGCAGGGTGGGAAGCGCACATGCCCTCCCCTAATCCCTCCCTGAAGGGAGGGGAACTAAGCAGCTATATGCATAGGCTCCAGGCCCGCAAGACGCGTCACCACTGGCAATTCCGGCACGATACGCGGCGGATGCCCCTCCAACGCCTTCGCCACCGCACCGATATGCGCGGGCGTGGTGCCACAGCAGCCGCCGACCATGTTGACCAGCCCTTCGTCCACCCATTGACGGATCAGCGAGGCGGTCGTTTCCGGCAGCTCGTCATATTGCCCCAGTTCATTGGGCAGTCCGGCATTGGGATAGGCCAGAATCAGCGTGTCGGCATTCTTGGCCAGTTCGCTCAGATACGGCCGCAGCAGATCCGCCCCGAACGCGCAGTTCACGCCGATGGTGAGCGGCTTCAAATGCCGCAGCGAATACCAGAAGGCGTTGACGGTATGCCCCGACAGGTTACGCCCCGACATGTCGGTGATGGTGAAGGACAGCATCAGCGGCACCGAACGGCCCGCCGCTTCCTCCGCCTCGCGCGCGGCCATGCCCGCCGCCTTGGCGTTCAACGTGTCGAAGCAGGTTTCGACCAGCAGGAAATCGACCCCACCCTCGATCAGCGCATCGCACTGCTCGCGATAATGCGCCTTCAGCGTGTCATAGTCGACCTCGCGAAAGGCCGGGTCGTTAACGTCCGGGGAGATGGAGAGCGTCTTGTTCGTTGGCCCGATCGACCCCGCCACGAAACGCGACTGGCCGTCTTTCGCGGTCGCCGCATCACAGCATTTGCGCGCAATCTGCGCTGCGGCGATGTTCAGTTCCCGCACCAGATGTTCGGCGCCATAGTCCGCCATCGCGATCTGCGTGGATGAAAAGGTATTCGTCTCGATCATGTCCGCCCCCGCATCCAGATAGGCGGTGTGGATCGCTTCGACGATGTCGGGCCGCGTCAGGCACAGCAGGTCATTATTGCCCTTCTGGTCCTTGGCCAGGTCCAGGTCGCCGCGATAGTCCGCCTCCGACAGCCCATATTTCTGGATCGACGTGCCATAGCCACCATCGAAGATCAGGATTTTCTTCGCGGCCAGATCGCGCAATTGCTGTTCGGCGCTCATGCCGTCTTCTCCAGTTCGGGCGTCTTCACCTGCGGCCGAAGCCCAAGCAAGTGACAGATCGCATAGCTCAGTTCCGCCCTGTTGAGCGTATAGAAATGGAAGTCGCGCACGCCGCCCGCATAAAGTTTGCGGCACAGTTCCGCCGCCAGCGTCGCGGACACCAGCTGGCGCGCGCCGGGATGATCGTCCAGCCCCTCGAACAGGCGGCCCATCCAGCTTGGCACCTCGGTATTGCACATGGCCGCCATCCGCTGCGTCGCGGCGAAATTGCTGACCGGCATGATCCCCGGAATGAGCGGCGTGCTGATCCCAGCCGCCGCCACCTTGTCGCGAAAACGGAAAAAAGCCTCTGGCGTGAAGAAAAACTGCGTGATGGCGCGGGTTGCGCCCGCGTCCAGCTTGCGTTTGAGGTTATCGAGGTCGCTCTGCGCGCTCGCCGCCTCGGGATGGGTTTCGGGATAGGCTGCGACCGAAATCTCGAACGGATGGCGCTTCATCAGCCCTTCGACCAGATCAGCGGCACCAGTATAACCTTGCGGATGTGGTTGGAAGGTCGTGCCCGCTTCGGGCGGATCGCCGCGCAGCGCGACGATATGGCGCACCCCGGCCTCCCAATAGGCATCGGCCACCTCGTCGATTTCCGCCTTGCTCGCAGCAACGCAGGTCAGATGCGCGGCGGCGGCCAGCGGCGTTTCCTTCGCAATCCGGGCCACGGTGTTGTGCGTCCGCTCCCGCGTGGACCCACCCGCGCCATAGGTAACGGACACGAATTGGGGTGCGAGCGGCGTCAACGTCTCGATCGCCGACCACAACTGGGCCTCCATCTTCTCCGTCTTGGGTGGAAAGAATTCAAAGCTGACATTCAGGTCACCCGCCAGATCGGCATAGAGCGGCGCGGCGAAGGCTGTCTTCGCATCCTGTGGGGCTGCCGATTCGGTCGTCATGGGGTAACACGTCCTTCGATGGGGAGGATGCGGGCGCCGCGACGGCGGCCCATCCATAATTTCACGGTCAATTCCTTGGCAGGCAGCGCCTCAACCCGCTCCAGCATCAGGCCTGAATGGGCGAACCAGCCCTCCATCTGCTCGTCGGAAAAGCCCAGACGCGCATGTTGGTCACGCACCCGCAATTCCTCGCGCTGGTGCGGGGCAAAGTCGGCGATCAGGATGCGGGCGCCATTCTGCGCCACCCGCGCGGCCTCCGATATCACCTGCTCGGGCGCCGGGGCATAATGCAGCACCTGATGAAGAAGGATTGTATCAATGCTGCCCGCGTCCAGTGGCAGGGCGGCGAAATCGCCCATCAGCAGCGTATATTTGCCTGGCGCATCCTCAGGCAGCTTCGCGCGGGCCAGCCGTAACATATCGGGACTGCGATCGATGGCGACCACAGCGCTGGCCTGCGGCCCGAACAGTTCGATCATCCGGCCAGTGCCCGTCCCGATGTCCAGTAGCCGCCCAATCGCCTCGCCATCCAACAGCGCGCGCATCGTCGCCTCGACATCCGTCTCCGCGACATGGAGCGAACGGATGGCGTCCCAATGTTCGGCATGTTCCGCGAAATAGGCCTGCGCCGCACGCGACCGATCGTTCCGCACCGCAGCAAGCCGCGCAAGATCCGCCCGCTGCCATAAAAGTTCGCTTTCCGAAGGTGCCATCCGGTCGAACAGCGCCAGCAGGGGCGCAACCGACGTATCATCGGGCAAGCGCAGGAAAACCCAATTGCCCTCCTTCCGCCGCTCGACCAATCCCGCTTCGGCCAATATGCGAACATGGCGCGATACGCGCGGCTGGCTTTGGCCGACGACCTGAGCGATCTCCCCCACGGCCAGTTCCATGGCACGCAGCAAACAGAAGATACGCAGCCGTGTTGGGTCGCCCAAGGCTCGAAATATGTCCAGCATCGCGCTCATGGCACCATATATAAAGAAATCTTTATATACGTCAATCTTTAAGCAGGGCCGTGATTTTTCATGTGGATCATTTGGCCATCAGACGCGTTTTGGCGTTTCCATGCAGGAATGGGATTGCCTTGGCAGGGGCAAACCATTAGGAATCCTGTTCGCAGACGCAATGGGGGGTGAGCTTTTCTCCGAGAGTGGTCTGCAATGTTTTATTCTCAGAGAGGGGTTTACCCATGTCCAAGTCGATTGCTCTTTCGCTCGTTCTCGCCGCTTCGCTCGGCCTCGCCGCTTGCACCAGCGGTGCAGAAAATGTTGCCAACGCCGCTGCCAACTCGGCTGAGAACGCGTCGAACGCTGCCGACAACGCCATGAACGCTGCGATGAACGCTGCCGACAACGCCGGCAATGCTGCCGCGAACGCAACGAACAACGTCGCGAACGCGATGTAATTCACTGGCCCCTTTACAGGGCCGGTATAAAAAGGGTCGCTCCGGCAACGGGGCGGCCCTTTTTGATTGGCTAATGCCTCTTGGTTGAGAGGCACTTTTGCCGGAAGGAATGGCCCCATGCCAACCTATGACAGACTGATGGTCGGAACCATCACCCTGCTGCTGTTATCGGCTTGCGGATCGGATGCGGGCGTGGGCGGCGTCACCGCCAGCGAAGCCGATGCCCTGAACGCGGCGGCAGCCACTCTGGATGAACGCTCCAGCGCCGCCCAATCACCCGATGTCAGCCTTAACCCCGCCGCCGTCACCGCGCGCGACAGGCGCCGGAGCCAGAATGACGCCGCAGCGGCGCGTTAGGCCTCCACAGCAAAAGGGCCGATCCTTCCGGACCGACCCTTCCTTGTCGACTCTTCATATCTTAGCAGTTGCGATCGATGGCCCGGCCAGCCAGCGCGCCGACACCTGCGCCCACAATAGCGCCCGTAGTGCCGTCACTGCGACCATAGCGGCCACTGCCCTTGCCTACCTCGTTCCCGAGCAGGCCACCAGCGATTGCACCGATGATAGTGCCGCCCGTGCCGTTATCCCGGCAGCGATAGCCGCCACGATAGCCACGATCACCGCGATAATAGTTGTTGCTGTAATAGCGCCCGCCGCCGCGATAATAGCGGTCGCCCCGATAGCCACGGTCATTGCGATACCCACGATCGCCGCGATAATGGTCACCACGATCGTAACCGCGATGATAGCCGTCGCGGGCCATCGCCGGGGTAGCGGTTGCGGCCAGGGATGCAGCGGCCATCGCCAGAGCGGCACCCAGATTGATCATAAACTTGGTCTTCATGGCGTTGCTCCTCTAGCTGTTGCCAATCACGCTCGACGGCGGATCGGCAAGGATTCGTCATCGATGATGCCCTTATGAGCGATTCGCCTTGAGCCGACCCTGAATGGGGATGACAGCGTGCGTTCAGTTATCGGCCATTCATCATGCAGGGCTGTACGAGCGATGCAAATCGCCTATCCCCGATGACAATGCGCCGAATCCTGATCGTCCTCGCCCTTGCCATCCTGCTGTTGCCAGCCCCCGACAAGCGCAAGCCGGGGCAGGCGCGCGCGGGTACGCTGCTGGTCGATGTGCGGCCATTGCCGCTCTCCCCCGGCACACCGGCGCCCACAAAGGCGGGGATACTCCCCTTTCTGGGGGCGTGGGTGCTCAGCAGTGGGAATGAGAGTTTCGGCGGCCTCTCGTCCCTTCATGTCGAGGATGACAATCGCATCATCGCTCTGAGCGATTCGGGCATGTTGATGGGCTTCTCCCTTGGTCGCGATGATCGCCATCGGCCGTTCATCGCGCCGCTGCCGATCACACCCGCCGAACGGGATCGCCCGTGGTGGATCTGGGATTCGGAAAGCATGACCCATGACCCAGTGACTGACCGCTATTGGGTCGGGTTCGAACTGCAACAGCGCATCTGCCGCTATGCATCCGGATTCGCGCGGGTGGAAGCATGCCAAACCTGGCCCGAGGTCGCAGCATGGCCCAAGACTGGTTCTATCGAATCGCTCGCCCGGCTACCCGATGGCCGCTTCATCGCCATTGGTGAGATGGCGATGACCAGCGATGGCTATCACGACACACTGCTGTTCGCCGGCGACCCGACCGATTCGACAACACCCTCGCCAATACATCTGCGCTACAGCCCACCGCAGGGCTATCGTCCGACCGACGCCGTGGCGCTCGACGACCGGCACCTTATCGTCCTCAATCGTCGTCTGACCCTGCACGACCTGTTTACCGCTACCATTGCGATCGTTGAACTACCCGAGCAGATGACGCCCGGCACACGGCTCCAGGCGCGAACGCTTGCCCGACTAGCCCCGCCGCTGCTGGCCGATAATTTCGAAGGGATCGCCCTGTCCCATGAACAGGGCCAGCCGCGCCTGTGGATCATATCGGACGACAATCATGAATTCTTCCAGCGCACATTGCTGCTGAAGTTCGCGCTGCCCGAAGGCCTGACCTCGCCGCAGCGCTAACGATACGGCAACAAAGAGCCAATGCAAGCAGCCTGCTCTATCGACCTTATATTCGAATCATCTGCGAATCGCGCGGCCCGCTCAAAAGAATCGCAGGCACGACAACGGGCGGCCCGTCGCCGGACCGCCCTTTTGTCTTAGCCTTAACGAACGCGAATCAGGCGGCGACTACAGCCTGCTTCTTCACGATCTCGCGCTTCAGGCGACGGGCCTTCAGCGACAGCTTGTCGTCGCCAGTCTTGACCAGCCAGTTGTCCAAGCCGCCATTATGCTCGACCGAACGCAGGCCGTGCGTGGAAACGCGCAGCTTTACGCCCTTTTCAAGCGATTCCGAGATCAGCGTCACATTCTGCAGGTTAGGCAGGAAGACACGCTTGGTCTTGTTGTTGGCGTGGGACACATTGTGACCCACCTGGCGGCCCTTGCCGGTCAGTTCGCAGATGCGCGACATAGTCAATCAACCTTGTAATTCGGGTTCGTTCGGAAAGCGGCGCGGATAGCGGTAATCACCCTATCCGTCAACCCGACCACCATTCGATAAACGGCAGGCCGACCCCAATCGTAGCGCAAGCGCAACCATCAGTCCGCGTGGACGTTTAGCCCCTAACCTATCTGGAGGAGGATTTCATGCTCAAATTTGTGAGCGGCTTGTTGGTTGTCGGCTTAATCATCGTTGCCGGGGCCTTTGCCTTCGGATTCATCAGCGTCGAAAAGACGCGCGACGCCCAATTGCCGGAGGTCGCGATCAAGAAGGGGGCGCTTCCGGCCTATAAGGCCGATGTAGCCAAGATCGAGGTGGGCACCCGCAACGAAACGGTGGAAGTGCCGACCGTGGGCGTCTCCAAGCCCTGATCCCGTTCCCCCAACCCCTGTTTCAAGCCCTGATATGCTGATAGGGCGGGGCGTCATGGCCTCGCCCTTCCCCCTGCCCGATCCGATGCGCCGCGCGCTGGCCCTTGCCCGCGCGGCAGAGCAGGCAGGCGAAGTACCGATCGGCGCGGTCGTGACGCGCGGCGGCCAGATCATCGCAGAGGGCGAGAATCGCAATCGTCGCGATAATGATCCTACCGCCCATGCGGAAATCGTTGCCATCCGCGCCGCGGCTGCGCTCCTCAATGACTTCCGCCTTGCCGATTGCGACCTGTGGGTAACGCTGGAACCCTGCGCCATGTGCGCGGGCGCCATCTCCCACGCCCGCATCGCGCGCGTCTATTATGCGCTGTCCGACCCCAAGGGCGGTGGTGTCGAACAAGGCGCACGGGTGTTCGCCCAGCGCCAATGTCTGCACAAACCGGAAATCTATGGCGGCCTTGCCGAAGAGGAAGCTGCCAGCCTGCTAAGGGGCTTTTTTGCCGGGCGGCGCTGAATAAGTGATGCGGTACAGGGTATAAGGCATCGTCAGCCCTGTCTTCAGCGTCACGGGCGTCAGCCATTTGGGAATCTCGCCGCGCATCAACTGGGCATAAAAACCGCGCGGGCTGCGCGCCTGATAGACGGTGCCTTCCGGGAAGTCTGGACAGATGAGCAGATAGGTCGCGCCATGCCGCGCGGCGATGGCGCGGAACCCCTCTGGCTGGCCGTCAAAAGCCGCGTGAATGTCCAGAATGGCCTTGCCATTGCGATGATAGGGTCCGGCAAGCGCGCTATGATGTGTCGTCGCCAGCAAACGCGGCCCCAGATCGACCATGGTGAAGATCGTCGCGGATGGAAGCTGGTCCAATACCTGCAACGCGGGCAGTGTGCGGCATCGACCATTGGCCTTGTTAATCCGCTGCTGCCGGGTGGGCAGCTTGGACTTGGCCTGTACTGGACTGGGAACACCGCTCGCCATGCCCCACAACCGGTTGGCCTCCGGATAAAGCGGATAGGCGAACAGGATCACGCCCAGCAGCGCCAGCGCCACAGCGCCAGCGATCCGCCAGGCCGGACGGGCGTATATCAATGTCTTCAATGCCGCATAAATGCCCCAAGCCGCAGCGGGGATCGCCAGCAATTGGGCGGCAGGCCCGGCGCGCAACTGCCAGAAGAGCAGCGCGGAGGAGAAGAGCATCATCAGGCCCACGGTCGCCCAGGCCCAGAGCCGTTCGCTATCCCGGCGCGACATCCACAGCGCAACGACCAGGCTAACCAGCCCGGCGACCGGCAGCGCCAGCAGCGGCACCACGACATTGCGCGCTTGCGCCGTGATCGGCTTGGCCTCCCGGATATTGGCGAGCCACAGGCGCTGAAGTTCGGGCGAAATCTGATAGGGGCCGCTCAAACATTGCGGCCAGTTCATCCAGGCGAAGGCTGCGACCGCCCCCCCCACCAGCGCACCAGCGCCCAGCCGCATCGGCCAGCCGCGTAGCCTTCCGATTCGGGGGGGCAACAGCGCCAGCAGGGTCATGCCCGCCGACGCTGCCGCAAAGATCGCGACCCAGATCGGTGAGATCGCATCGCACACCATCTGGCGATTATCGTAGCTGGCAAAGACCAGGAACAGCAGCGACGTCGCCCCGCCCAGGCTGAGCGCATAGGGCAGCATCCGCCGCCCCGCCCCTTCGCGAAACACCCAGCGCAGCGCGATCAGCGCGCCGCCCGCCGCCAGATAGACGACCATCTCCATCCCGATCGTGATCGACAGCGCGCTGCTGACCCCCGCGACCACGCCGCCCCGCAGCCAGCTCCGATCGACAAGCCCCGCAAGCATCGTGACGGCCAGCGCCAGTTGCCAGCCATGATGGTCGATTCGCATCGGCGCGAACATGCCCAGCCCCATCTGCGCTGCCAGCGGCGCCAGCACGGCGATAATCCAGCCCCAGCCCGCGCTTTCCTCTCCCTCCGTCAGACGGCGGGCGATGAAGCCCAGGCTCCACATCAGCAGCAGCAGCGGCAACAGTGGCGCAATGGCGCAGGCCAGCCGATCGGCCAGCGCCCCGTCGAAAAAGGCACGAAAAAACAGGATCAGACCGGCAAGGGGTAGGTCCACCAATCGCGACCAGTGGATATTCGCCCCGCCCGGCGGGTCCAGCCGATATTGCCGCAAATCGAACCAGCCCTGCCCCGCCAGCCAGTCCTTGACCTGCACATAGCGGATATTGTCATCGGTGTCAGACAGGACCAGCCACTGGATGGCGGGCCAGCGCACCACCACAAACCACACGGCAATGACCACCCAGATAAGGAAGGTCAGCCATTTCCAATGTGCGTTTGCCCAGACCGACAGGCCAGCGCCTGCGGTGGCGATACGGCCGCGAAGGCCATCCCGACTTTTCAAGATCATCCGCGTGGACTAGACGAACCACTCCAAAGCGCAACGGGGGCGTTCCATGAAAATCATCGCCAGCCTGTTGCCCGCCCGCCTCTCACCGGCCCGCCTGCCCCCCGAGCAGCAAGCCTTGCTTTGGCAACTGGTGCGCTATGGCGTGACCGGCCTGTTCGTGACAGCCTGTCAGGCGGCAATCTACTGGTGCCTCGCGGCCCTTGTCGGCCTTCACCCACAGGTGGCGAACGGGATCGGCTATCTCGCTGCCGTCACGATCGGCTATATCCTGCACAGCGCCTTCACCTTCCGCGACCATGGCAACCGCGACAATCAGGGCGCGCGCAGCGTCCGCTTCATCATCGTGTCCCTCATCAGCCTCGGCCTGAACGCCCTATGGGTCGCGCTCTGCGTTACCCTCATGCGATGGCCGGAATGGTCGCCCATCCCGGCCATGATCTTCGTAACGCCAGCCGTGGTGTTCGGCCTCAACCGGCAGTGGGTGTTCAAATGACGTCCGTTAGTGGACGAAGCGGGCGACGACATCCCGATAAGACCGGCTGACCTTCACCTGTGCGCCGCTTTCCAGCACCAGGAAACATTCGCCATTGGTGTGGGGCTTCACCTGTCGCACCTGACTCAGATTAACGATGGTAGAGCGATGCACGCGCTGAAAATTGCGCGGGTCGAGCCGCTTTTCCAGATCCTTCATCGTCTCCCGCAGAATCAGTGAATTGTCGGCGGTGTAGATGCACATATAGTCGCCCGCGGCATCGATCCGCTCGATCGAATCCACGTCCACGCGGAAAATCTGTCCGCGATCCTTGATGTTGATCAGCTTTTCGAATCGATTGGACGCCGGCGCGTCATCCTCGCTGACGAAATCGCTCATCGCCTGCGGTGCAACCTCGGCCAACACCTCGCGCAGCCGCTCGGCCTCCTGCACCTGACGTTTCTCGGACAAGCGCAGGCGCACCCGGTCCAGCGCGTCGGCCAGTCGATCCTCTTCCACCGGCTTCATCAGATAGTCGACGGCCTGCGCCTCAAACGCACGGATGGCATGGTCGCTATAAGCGGTGACGAAAATGAATAGCGGCGGCTCAATCTCCATCATTCCCTGAACGACGGAAAAGCCATCAAAGCCAGGCATCTGGATATCAAGGAACACAAGATCAGGTTTGTGCGTCTTTATCGCGCGGATGGCTTCCCGGCCATTACTGCACGTTTCGACGATTTCGACATCCTCATGCGGTTCCAGACGCAGCTTGAGGCCCTGGATGGCCAGGCTTTCGTCATCGACGAGGATTGTTCTGATTGTCATGCGGCCACTTTCGATGGTTCATCCATATTCAACGGCATCTCGATCGTAACCGAAAATCCGCCCGGTGTGGAACGCGCGTCAAAGCTTTGTCGTTCCCCGAAAGCCTGAAATAGGCGATCGCGGATATTGGCGAGGCCCACACCGGTCGATGTGTTCGGCCTGACATGGCCCTCATTCAATCCCGGTCCAGTGTCCGATACGACGATCCGGACATTTTCACCGGCAGGCTGCGCCGTAATGGCGATTTCCGCTCCCTCCTCCTTGGGTGTCACCGCATATTTGATCGCATTCTCGACCAGCGGTTGAAGCAACAAGGAGGGCAGTCGCGCATGGGCGACGGCGGGATCGATGTTGAAGACGGGACGCAGCCTCTCCTCGAAACGCATCTTTTCGATCTCCAGATAGAGTTTCAGCGTCTCGACCTCTTGCGCCAACGTCACCTGCGCGGTCGGCTCATTGATAAGCGTGTAGCGCAGGAAGGAGGACAGGCGCGACAGCATCGCATTGGCCCGGCCCGTCTCCTTCAACAAGACCAGCGTGGAGATGGAATTGAGCGTATTGAACAGAAAATGCGGATTGAGCTGGTAGCGTAACATCGCCAGTTGCGCGCTGGACGCCTGATTTTCCAGATGCAGCAACTGGTCGGCCTGCTCCTCGACCGTCAGGTAGAAGTTGATCGCATAATAGAGCGCCGACCAGGCGCCCAGCAGCGTCATGTTGAGGTAGAAGGCCCCCAGGAATAGCTGCAATCCCGCCGTCTCGCTGGTGCGGTTCTGGGTCGAGAAGACCCAGGCATCGATGAAGGCGCACAGCGCCGCCGCGCCCACGACCATGACGATCGACACGCCCCAGGTGACGATCGGCCGCTGCTGCTGCAACCAGCGGAACACCACCGCGATCAGCAGCGTCACCGAATAGCCGGTGACGGTGGAAATCATGACAGGGATCAGCGTCGATAGCGGCTGGCCGTTGGCAATAGTGGAGGAACCACGAAGCAGGAACGCCCCCCCCCACCCCAGCGACTGAAGATTCCAGAAAGCGCGATTCTTGTCCGCGAAAAAGGGTTGGGGCTGGAAGCGAGTAGGGGCCATCGGCGCAAGGCTTAAGCGAATTTTGCGGACGGGTGAAGCCGTCCCGCGCACCGGGGTCAGGCGGCCACCGGCTCTTTGAGCGCCGCGCACCCGACATCAAGCATGTCCGCATCATCATGCGTGCATACCCACATCAGGTCATCCAGCGTCAGCACGCGCCCGTCATGGGACAATATGCGGATCGTCTGGATCGGCTGGGCATCCTGCCGGTCGGCCAGAAACTGCTGCGTGCAGGCATTCCCCCAACGCTCACCCCATTGACGCAGTGCAACCATCACCGGCGCCAGTTCCTGCCCTTTTTCGGTCAGCAGATACTCGACCTTGCGGCGGTCGCAGCGCATCGGCTGACGCAGCATTATTCCGTTTTCCACCAGCCGCGCGAGACGGTTGGCAAGGATGTTGCGGGCGATACCCAGTGTCGACTGAAACTCCTCAAAATGGCGGATGCCCGACATGGCTCCACGTAGAATGAGGAAGGACCATCGCTCGCCCATCGCCTCAAGAGCACTGGGGAGCGCGCAATGTTCAAGATCCTGGGCGGTAATCTGGGTCATGATTGAGACATATAGTGCATATGAACATCCATTGCAAAATCGCTGTGTCCAATCACGGGACATTGCCCCATCATTGCTACCAATTCGCAGAAAAAGGATTTTTTTGTTGCGCTGCAAGGCGCTTGCATCAAAGTCAGATCACGATGTTACGCCAGTATGAACTTGTTGAGCGCGTCAAAAGCTACGATCCGGATGCGGACGAAGCGATGATCAACCGCGCTTATGTCTTTTCCGTCCAGAAGCATGGCAGCCAGAAGCGCGCCAGCGGCGACCCCTATTTCAGCCATCCGATCGAGGTGGCGGGAATCCTGACCGACCTCTATCTGGACGACCAGACGATCGTGACCGCGCTGCTGCACGACACGATCGAAGATACGCTCGTTACCTATGACGAGATTGAGAGCGCCTTCGGCGGAGAAGTCGCGCGACTGGTCGATGGCGTCACCAAACTCTCCAAGATCGAAGCACAGTCCGAGAATGAGCGCGCAGCGGAAAATCTGCGCAAATTCCTGCTCGCCATGTCGGATGATATTCGCGTCCTGATCGTGAAGCTGGCCGACCGTCTCCACAATATGCGGACACTGCACTTCATCAAGAATGAAGCCAAGCGGCGGCGCATCGCCAAGGAGACGATGGACATATACGCCCCGCTCGCCGAGCGGATCGGCATGTACGACTTCATGCGCGAGATGCAGTTGCTCGCCTTTCGCGAGCTGGAACCGGAAGCCTATGACAGCGTCACCAGGCGGCTGGAACGGTTGAAGGAGGGCGGCCACGACAAGGTCGACCGGATCGGCGCGCAACTCCAATTGCTGCTCGGCAGCGCGGGCCTGTCCGTCACGGTATCGGGGCGCGAGAAGCATCCTTTCTCCATCTGGCGGAAGATGCAGGAACGGCACATCAGCTTTGAACAGCTAACCGATGTCATCGCCTTTCGCGTCATCACCGAAACGGTGGAGGATTGCTATCGGGCGCTCGGCGTCATCCACCAGACGTTCAAGATGGTGCCGGGTCGGTTCAAGGATTATATCTCGACACCCAAGCGCAACGGCTATCAGTCGCTGCACACCACCGTCATTCATAACGAGAATGCGCGGATCGAGGTGCAGATACGCAGCCGCGACATGCATCATGACAGCGAATTCGGCCTCGCCGCCCACTGGGCCTACAAGCAGAAAGGCGACGTGCGCGACCAGAAGGCGCCATGGCTGCGCGATCTGGTCGAAATATTGGAGCAGAGCCAGGACGCGGACGAACTGCTCGAACATACACGCATGGCGATGTATCAGGACCGCATCTTCGCCTTCTCTCCCAAGGGCGAACTGCATCAGTTGCCCAAGGGTTCGACGCCGGTGGACTTCGCCTATGCGGTTCACACGTCGCTGGGCAACCAGACGGTCGGCGCGAAGGTCAATGGCCGTGTTGTGCCGTTGCGGACCAGCCTTGAAAATGGCGATCAGGTCGAGATTCTAAAGTCAGAAGGACAGGAGCCACAGCCCGGCTGGCTGACCTTTGCCATCACCGGCAAGGCCCGCGCCGCCATCCGCCGCTACATTCGCCACAAGGAGCGGGGCGAAATGATCGCGCTGGGCGGTAAGCTCTATGAAGAGATTATCGGTCGTTTCCCCGCCGATCTCGCGTCGGAATTGGGCGACAAGGCGCTGAAAGCCGCGCTCAAGCGGCTAAAGCTGGAAGACCGATCCGCGTTGATGATCGCCATCGCCACGCACCGTTTGCTCGATTCAGAAGTGATGGAGGCGCTGATCCCCGGCTCGACCAGCGGTGCGGGGATGGAGGAAGCGCATCCGCGCCAGCACGCGCCGGTGTCGATCCGAGGGCTGACGCCGGGCATCGCCTACAGGCTGGGCGATTGCTGCCATCCGGTGCCGGGCGATCGGATCGTGGGCATCCGCCGCACGGGTGAACCGATCGAAGTCCACACGATCGATTGCAAGACGTTAGAGAACGGGCAGGATGCTGACTGGGTCGACCTGGCCTGGGACAGTGGATCAAAGGGCGGCACCGCGCGCCTTCAGGTCATCGTCAAGAACCAGCCCGGCGCGCTGGCGGCCGTCGCCAATATCTTTGGCGCGACCAAGGCGAACATCCTCAACCTGCAACTGGTCAACCGCGAAGGGCCGTTCCACACCGACATCATTGACCTGGAGGTGGCTGACGCCGCGCATCTCATGCGGATTTTGTCGGCGCTGCGGGCGCTCGACATCGTGGTGCAGGCGGATCGGGTCTAGGCCGAAGCCGCCCGCTCCTCCCCGGCGGAAATCACCGTCGCCGCGACCAGATCGCCGGTGACGTTGAGCGTCGTGCGGCACATATCGAGCAGCCGGTCGACGCCCAGCACCAGCCCTATCCCCTCGGGCAGCACGCCAACCATCGCCAGGATCATCGCCACCACCGGCAGCGATCCACCCGGCACCCCGGCCGTTCCGACACCACCCAATATGCACACCAGCATGACCATCAACTGCTGGCTCAAACTGAGGTCAACGCCAAAGAACTGGGCGAGGAACAGCACCGTCACCCCTTCGAACATCGCGGTGCCATTCTGGTTGGCAGTCGCACCAATGGTCAGAACGAAGCGCGATATACGTCGCGGCAGATGCAATTCGTCCTCCGCAACACGCAGCGCCGTGGGCAGCGTTGCGTTGGAGGAAGCGGTGGCAAAAGCCATCACCATCGCCTCATGCACCGCGCCAAAGAAACGCAGCGGCGAACGACGGGCCAGAAAGGCGATCAGCAGCGGGAAGACGACAAACATCTGCACCGCCAATGCCAGCAGCACCACCCCGACATAAGCCGACAGCCGCACCAGCAAATCCCATCCGAATTGTGCGGCCAGGTTGAACATGAAACAGGCGATGGCGAGCGGCGCGATGCGGATGACGATGCCGATCAGGCGCATCGCGACCTCGAATATTCCCTCCACAACGGTCAGCAACGCCGCGCTACCCGACGTTTGCACCAGCACCATGCCGATGCCGAAGAACAGGGAGAAGAACATCACCGCCAATATGTCATTGCGCCCCATGGCCGCGACGATGTTGTCTGGAACGATGGCGATGATCGCCGCGATGCCGGTAGGTGTTTCGCCGCCCCGCGCCAAGATCGCCTGTGCGCCCTGCCCCGCATCGGCCAGCATCGCCCGTGCCATTGCCGGATCGACACCATCACCCGGTCGCAACAGGTTGACGGCGGCCAGACTGATGACGACCGCGATCGAGGACACGATCACCGTATAGATCAACGTGCGGACACCCACCCGGCGCAACGCCTTCATCTCCCCCATCTCGACAATACCGACGATCAGCGCGGATGCGAGCAGCGGAATCACCAGCATGAACAGCAGGCGCAGGAATATCTGGCCGATGGGTCCGGTGACATAGCGCGTGACGATATCTACCCACGGCGTATCAGGGGCCGTCATATAGACGATCATGCCCGCACCAAGCCCGATCAGAAAGCCCGCAAGCATCTGCCATTGCAGCGACATACGCGGAAAGCGGTATAGCCCTGTTCTGACTTGTGCGTCCGCCATGCCTGCTTTTCCTCCCGGCTCGTCTTCAGAGGAACCATCGGTCCGCCGCTTGTTTCCCCCGCCGCCTTCCAAGCAGGTTCCCATGCCGTCCATCTGTTGGCATATAGGGGGACAAGGAGAGACACGATGCAAGCCATGGGTGAAAAGGGCACGGACGAAAGCTGCCCTTTCGATTTCAATTTCGATGCGGCCAGTTTCAAGGTCGGCGACACGGTCAGCTATCGCGTGGTCGGCTTCGACGGTTTCCCGTTCGCGGGGACGCTGGTGGAAGTGCTTGACGACCATGTCATCATCAATGCCGGGGACGGTAGCCCGCCGATGCGCGGCACCCGTGAGAGCCGCCCCGTGGTCGAGGCGTCGGAAGTCCGCTAAATCCTAATAACTCTCGCCAGCGCAGTATATCCGCCCTGTACCCAGATTTTTCACGGTGCAGGCAGGCTTGCCCTGCACGGTGACGTCGCCCGATCCGCTTGAACGGATATCGGCGGAAACGGCGGTGATCACGGCGATTTCGCCCGGCCCGTCGCTGGACAGGCGCGACTGGCGGGCGGTCAGCTTTTCAGCGGCGATGCTGCCCGGTCCCGACACACGCAGGTCCGCGACACCCGCGCGTCCCGCCAGCGTCGCGCGCCCACCGCCCGCCAGCATCACCGTCAACCGGTCGACATCCACCGCCTGGATCGTCACGTCGCCATTGCCGCCCAGCACAATGTCGCCCGACAGACCCTTCATCCGATTGACCGTTATAGAGCCGCCGCCGGTCAGCATCACCCGGCGCAGATCGCCGGTGGAAAAGCGCAGCGTCGCAGGTCCAGCCGAACGGCCACCGCCAGTCGCGGCCACCATGCTGATCTTCAACACTCGGCCCGACACCTCGACCCGCAGCCTTTCCAGTGTCGCGCGCGGCCCTTCCCCACGCCCTGACGATCCGCCCCCGGTCGTCAGAATGACGTTGACCGGCGCCTCGACCCGCAGGCTGTCAAAGCTGGATATGGTGTAGCTCTGTGTATCCGCCAGCGCCGCGCCGGGCGTCGCCGTCAGGGCGACACCCAGCGTCCCAATAAGCCGGGGCGTTAGCCGTCGCAGCGCACTTCGCCCGATCCCATGACCGACTTTTTGCATTGCGCCTTGCCCTTCACCGTCACATCGCCCGATCCCATGATGCTGATATCGATCGCACCATCGGACGCAAAGCCGATATCGCCCGATCCCAGCACCGACGCCTCGGCCGCGCCGAATTTCAGCCCATCCCCCTTGAAATCGCCCGATCCGGTCGTTGAAATCTTGCCCCGTTCCGCAGTGCCCGCCAGCGTCATCTCGCCCGATCCGGTAATGTCCGCCTTCACCTGCTTGACCGCGACGGCCGCAACCGACAGGTCGCCCGATCCGGTCAGCGACAGGTCCAGCCCTTCGCCTCTGGCACTATCGATCGTGACATTGCCCGATCCGGTCAGCGACACCGCCGCCAGCGAAGGCAAGGCCACATGGACGGTCGCGCCCTTGTCATCGCCCCAGCTCACGCCCATCCGATGCTTGCGCCCGATCTTGAGCATATCGCCGCTGACGCCCATTTCCAGTTGCTCGATCGCCTTGGGCTCGCCCTCGACCCGCACGGCAAACGGCCCTCTCGTCACCACCACATTGTCGGGACCGGTCGCCGATATACCGGTGAACTCGCTCAGGCCCGCCCAGTCCTTCGGATCGCTGGCCCAGGATGCCGGGCTTCCTGACTGCTTGTTGTCGGATCGATCTGAGCACCCTGCGACAGAGGCCAGCGCAGCAACGACGGCAAGGCGGACGGCGAAATTACGATGGCGCATCATCATCTTCTCCCAAACTGTGTTGCATTCATAATACAGCTTGGTAGCGGTTCCAACCCTCTTTTTCGTTGCTCTCGACAAGTCGCCATCCCCGCGCGACAAGACACTGTCCCATCCCTTCCCCTTTTCAAGGAGTTGCCCATATATGCGCGCCCTTCTCACCGGTTTGTCGCTGATCCCTCTTGCCCTTGCCGCACCACTCTCGGCGCAAAGCGCGCGGGGCACCGACTGGTGGAAGCATGTCGATTTTCTGGCGGACGACGCGTTGCAGGGGCGGCTGACCGGATCGCCCGGCTATGACAAGGCGGCCGACTATGTGATCGCGCAGTTCAAGGCGCTGGGCCTGAAACCCGCCGGGCTGGACGGTTATAAACAGCCCGTCGGTTTCATCGAACAAACGATCCTGTCCGACCGCTCCAGCGCCGCGCTGGTCAGTGCAAAGGGAGAAACGGCGCTTAAAGTCCCCGGTGACATCATATTTGGTGGCTCTGGCGGCCCGGTGCCCGAAACGATCGACGCGCCGTTGGTCTTCGCAGGCTATGGCTTGCACCTGCCCGAAGTCGGCTATGACGATTTCGCCGGGCTGGATGTGAAGGGCAAGATCGTCGTCGTCATCTCTGGCGGCCCCGCCAATGTCTCCGGCGCGCTCAAATCCCATGCCCGGTCGGAACGCGGTAAATGGCTGGCCGAGCAGGGCGCGCTGGGCATGATCGCGCTCGTCACCCCGCATCAGGTCGAAATCCCCTGGTCGCGCCGGGTCGCCCTGTCGTCACAATCCGCCATGTATTTCAGCGATCCCGCCATGCGTGAAAGCGCCGCCCCCTTCCTGAACGCACAGTTGGACCCGGAAAAATCGGCGATGCTGTTCCATGGATCAGGCCATGACTTCGCCGCCATAGCCGCGGCCGCCGACGCCTCGAAACCGATCATCGGCCGCGCCCTCCCCCTGCGTCTGAAGGCCAGCGTCGCGGCCAGGCGATCCGACCTCACTTCACCCAATATCATCGCGGTCATGCCGGGCAGCGATCCGAAGCTGAAAAGCGAATATGTCGTCCTCTCCGCCCATCTCGACGGGTTGGGCCTCGGCACCGCGATCAACGGCGACACCATTTATAATGGCGCGCTCGATAATGCATCGGGCGTCGCCAGCCTGATCGAAATCGCGAAGAAGCTGCGCACCGGTGGCGCGAAACCAAAACGCTCCATCCTGTTCGCGGTCGTCACTGCGGAGGAAAAGGGCCTGCTGGGCGCCCGTTATTTCGCCAAACGCCCCACCGTTCCGCAAAAGGCGATCGTCGCCGACCTTAATTTCGACATGGCCCTGCCGATCTTCCCGCTGACCAGCGTGACCCCGCTCGGCTATGACCAGAGCTCGCTGGGCAAGGATGCAGAAGCGGTCGGCGCGACCATGAGCCTGCCCATCTCGCCCGATCCCTTCCCCGACCGCAACACCTTCATCCGCTCCGACCAATATGCCTTCATCCGCGAAGGCATCCCCGCGCTCTTCTTCAAATATGGGTTCAAGGCGGGCACGCCGGAAGCCGAGAAGGAAAAGGCGTGGCGCGCTAACATCTACCACTCCCCCGCCGACGATGCGAAGCAGCCGGTGATGACGGATGAGGCAGTCAAGATGAACGACTATGTGACTGCCATGGCCCTGCGCGTCGCCAACAGCCCCGCGCGACCCACATGGAATGACGACAGCTTCTTCAAACGGTTCGTGAAATAGGGAAACGAAAAAGGGGCCGGTCCGCATCGTTGCGGACCGGCCCCTTGCTCCCTCTTTAGAATTTGAAGTCGATACGGGCGTAATAATAGCCACCCGACGAGCCGTAAGGGCCATGGCCATAGGGCGAATTATAGGCGCCCGAACCATTCACATAGGGCGAGACACCTGCCGGGATCGTATAGCCCGCCAACAGCTTGGGCACTTCGGGCCGCTTGTCGAACAGGTTGTTCGCACCCAGCGAGAAGGTCACATGGTCGGTAAAGTCATAGCCGACCTCAAGATCGGTGATCGGCGTGGACTTCACGACGCCGGTGTAAGCGGGCGTACCGCTGATCGCCGGGAACACCAGAAGGCTGCTGCTGCCATAGAAGGTTTCACGCAGGTTCAGCGTAAACCGGCCGCTGGTGAACAGGCCACCCCAGACGATCTTATAGTCGGGCGAGGCATCCTCGATATAGCTGACCGACTGGGCGCTGAAGAGGCCGGGGATGGCGTTCTTCGTCACCTTCGTCTTGGTATAGTTACCCGCCAGCGACAAATCCAGACGCCCGAAACCAAGGTCGAAGGGATAACGCAGCGCCACATCGACGCCCATCGTGCGGGTGTCGATACCGTTGGTGAAGGTCGCGACGCCAAGGTTGGGCACATTGTCGAGCGGCACGCCCCGCGCGGCGATCGCGGCGAGCACCTGTGCGCCGGTCGGCACGCCCAGCGCCGGATTGCCGGGCTGGATCACGCCATTGACCAGGCCGCGGATCTGCGCCGTACCGGCGATGCGGTCCTTGATCTTGATATAGTAGCCATCGACCGTCAGCGTCAGCTTGGGGATGGGTCGCACCACGATACCGGCGGAGAAGTTGGTCGACTTTTCAGGCTTCAATGCGCTGAAGCCCAGCAGGCCCGCCGCCGCGGAGGAAGGCGGCAATTGCAGGACGGCGCCGGTCGGGCTGACGTTGGTCGCCGAATAGTTGGATTCCGCCAGTGTCGGGGCGCGGAAGCCGGTGCTGGCCGTGCCGCGAATGGCGAAGGCGTCAGAGAAGTCATAGCGGGTGTTGATCTTGCCGATCAGCGTATCGCCGAAATCGCTGTAATCTTCGTAACGTCCCGCCAGATCGATCGTCCACTTTTCAACCGGCTCGACGAGCACATCGATATAGCCCGCCTTCACATGGCGGGTGAAATTGCCGACGTCGCTTTCGCGATAGCCGGGGAAGGACTGGCCACCTTCCAGATAGATCGACCCTTCGTCACCCATCCCGATGCCGTATTTCTCCCGCCGATATTCGCCGCCGAAGGCGAAGTTGAGCGGTCCGCCCAGACCGACATCAAATTCCTTGCGGACGTCAAGCGTGGTGGTCAGCTGCGACAGCACAAACTGGCCGTCATAGAAGCTGCTGGGGGTGAAACCGGTGTTGATGTAGAGCGAGCGGTTAGCGGAATCGACCGTATAGATGGCATTCTTGTCGCGGCCATAGGTCACGCCCAGATCATAGTTCCAGCCCGACGCCTCGCCCTTGACGCCGCCGGTGATCGAATATTCATCCTGCACGACCTTTTGCTGCGGCACCATGCCGACCACGCCGGTATCGCCAAAGCAGAGGCTGGGATCATAGGTGGCCGTCGCGCCGGGAATATTGCCGCCGGTGTTGGTACAGATACGGCCGGGATGACGGTAGCCCTGATAGGCGTAGCCAACCCGCCGCGAAATATCGCCAAAGCTGTAAAATTCGATCCCGCCGAAATCATAGCCCATATTATAGAAGAGGATGGAGAGTTCCGACTTGGCCTGCCCGCCGTTGATGCCCGCCAGCGTATCGCCGGCAAGGTTCGACCATTGCTGGGTAACATTGGGCTGCAATGTGCCGTCGGGGCGGGTGATCTGTACCTGCCCGTCACCTACAGTCGTGTGGTTCTGTCGACGGTGGAAAGCGGTGAAGTTGAAAAAGCCGTCCTCGCCCAGCTTGAAGCCGGCATTGCCGCTGATGCTCCAAAGCTCGCCTTCGCTGTCATAATATTGTCCGCCCGTGACCTTGAGCGATCCACCATCGGTCTGGTCCTTCAGGATCAGGTTGATGACGCCTGCAATCGCGTCGGTGCCATATTGGGCGGCAGCGCCTTCCTGAAGGATTTCCACGCGCGCCACGGCATCGGGCGGAATGAGGTCGAGGCTGGGCGCAGCCGACCCCTGGAATGGGCCGGCGATGACCTGAAGGATGCTGGAGCCGTGGCGGCGCTTGCCATTGACCATCAGCAGCGTGTGATTGGGACTGATGCCGCGCAGCCGGGCGGACAGCGCGAAATTCGACATGTCCGTGCCCTGCGTCTGGGCCGTGAAGGACGGGACGATCTGCGTCAGCGCCTGATTGAGGTTGGGCTGGCCGACGCGGCTGATCGCATCTTCGCTCAACACCTGGATCGGCGTGGCGCTGTCGGCGGCCTGGGTGCCGACGGCGCGGGTGCCGGTGACGATGATTTCAGCGCCCTCATCAACCTGCGGCGCAACCTGCGGCACCGCCTGCGCCAACGCACAGGCGGACCAGGACGACGCCATGATGAGCGACAGCTTGATAGCAGTCCGTTTGTTCATGTCTCAAAACCCCCGTGATCAATTTTTTGATTGCACGGTTAGAGACGAACAGGCGGTTACAAGTCCGCTAGCTAAAACGAAATATAAATGACATTTTTCAAAGATTTACTTGCATTATAACTGCAAGACAATCCATCATATTGTCTTAAGGTGGCACGATCCACAATTGCAAATTGCGCGCGAAGATGCCGCATTTTGCAACCGCGAAATCATAGCGGATTATGGCTGTTTCTTCGTTTTTACCATGCTCTGGCTGATCAGCCTTTCATGGCTTCCGCAATCAATGCGCTGGCTTCTTTGCTTGTCCAGTCCATGCCGCCGATGATACGCGCAACTTCCTTGCCGCTGGCGTCATAAAGGATACTGGTCGGCAACTGGCCGGTCGCATAGTGGAAGCCGAACTGATTTTCCGGGTCCAGCCAGCCCTTGAGGTGCGGCAGGTCGTGCTTTTTGAAAAAGGCCGGAATCACTTTTGTCCCCTGGCTGTCCTGCGAGATGGTGATGACCGCCAGCCCGCCCGGCCCCTGGCTGGCCGCCACCGCATCCAGCGTCGGCATCTCCGCCACGCATGGCCCGCACCACGTCGCCCAGAGGTTGACCAACATGGGACGCCCGGCAAAATCCTGAAGCGTCGTGTCCGTCCCGTCAGGTGCCGCAAAGGCGAAGGCCGGGGCCTTCTCCCCCGCCTTTGACCGGTCAACGCGATGGCCGAATTCGCCGCCATCGCCCTTTATCTGCCCGCCTGCGTGCGCTTCGCTGCTTGTCGCCTCCCCACTGATGGCCTTATTGGCACTCGCATTGGCTTGCTCCGGGGCCGGTGATTGCCTATCGCATCCCGCCAGCGTCATGGCCGCAAGGCCACCGGTCAGGAGCAGTGTCATTACGGATCGCAAGTCAGTTCTCAAGGCTTCTGGCTCCAACAGCATGTGGGGCGGGCGTTTTGCCGCCGGACCGGCGTCGGTCATGCGCGAGATAAATGCCTCCATCCCGTTCGACCAGCGCCTGTGGAAGCAGGACATAGCGGGATCGAAAGCGCATGTCGCCATGCTTGGCGCGCAGGGAATCGTTTCCGTTGAAGACGCTGCAACGATCACGCAGGGGCTCGACACCATCGCCGCTGAATATGAAGCCGATGGCGTGCCCGTGGACCTCGACCTTGAGGATATCCACATGGTCACGGAGTCGCGCCTCGCGCAACTGATCGGCCCGACGGCGGGGCGACTGCACACCGCACGTTCACGCAACGATCAGGTCGCGACCGATTTTCGCCTCTGGGTCCGCGACGCGATCGACGAGGTGGAGGCGGGCCTGATCGGGCTGCAACGCGCGCTGCTGACCCGTGCGGGCGAACTGGCCGACAGCGTGATGCCGGGCTTCACCCATCTGCAATCCGCGCAGCCAGTAACGTTGGGCCATCACCTGATGGCCTATTATGAGATGATCCGGCGCGACCGCAGCCGCTTTGCCGATGCGCGCGCGCGCCTGAACGAATGTCCGCTGGGCGCCGCCGCGCTGGCGGGCACCGGCTTTCCGATCGACCGTCACGCGACGGCGGCGGCGCTGGGCTTCGCCAAGCCTACCGACAACAGCCTGGACAGCGTGTCCGATCGCGACTTCGCGCTCGACTATCTGATGGCGGCGACGCAATTGTCGCTGCACCTGTCGCGCTTGGCCGAAGAATTCATCATCTGGGCCAGCCAGCCCTTCGGCTTCGTCAAGCTGCCCGACGCCTATTCGACCGGCAGTTCGATCATGCCGCAAAAGCGCAATCCTGACGCCGCCGAGCTGGTACGCGGCCATTCGGGACGCATCATGGGCTGCATGACGGCGCTGTGCGTGACGATGAAGGGACTGCCGCTCGCCTATTCGAAGGACATGCAGGACGACAAGCCACCGGTGTTCGAGGCGCATGACCTGCTGGGCCTGTCGATCGCGGCGATGACCGGCATGATCGACACCGTGACTTTCCGCACGGACCGGATGCGCGGCCTTGCCGAAAGCGGCTTTGCCACCGCCACCGACCTTGCTGACTGGCTGGTGCGGGAGGGGAATATTCCCTTTCGTGAGGCGCATCATATCACTGGCCGCGCGGTCGCAGCGGCGGAAGAAGCGGGCGTGCCGTTGCCTGACCTGCCGCTCGCCACGCTACAGGCGATCGACGCACGGATCGACGCGCGTATCTTTGGCGTATTGACGGTGGATGCCTCGGTCGCCAGCCGCCAGAGCCATGGCGGCACCGCGCCCGATCAGGTACGGGCACGGATCGCGCAGGCCCTGATCGAACTGGATCTGGCCGAACTGGAGAAACGCGGATGAAGACGGCGATCGGACGGGGCATCGCGCTGGCGGCACTGGTCGCCGCACTGGCAGCCTGCGGAGGGCGACAACCGCTGAAGCCCGTGGAGGGCCAACGCCTGCCCGCCGTACCGGTAGGCGCGACAACCGCACCCACCGGACAACAGCTTCTGACGCCCTCGACGCAAGCGCGTCCGGAACGCAATGTGGAATTATTGCGCCAGTCGGATGAACGGAAGGACGATCCGTTCGACCTGCCACCAGAGCGCAATTAGGGGGTCATAGGTGGATCATTTCGACTATCGCGACGGGGCCATGCATGTCGAGCAGGTGCCCCTCGACACTATCGCCGACGCCGTCGGCACACCGGTCTATGTCTATTCGACCGCGACGCTGACCCGTCATGTCACGGTATTCCGTGATGCGCTGGGGCAGATCGACAATCCGCTGATCGCCTTTGCGGTCAAGGCCAATCCCAACGCCGCCGTGCTGGCGACGCTGGCGAAGCTGGGACTGGGCGCGGACGTTGTGTCGGGCGGCGAATTGCTGCGTGCGGTTGCGGCAGGCATCCCCGCCAACCGCATCGTCTTTTCCGGCGTCGGCAAAACGCAGGACGAGATGCGCCTCGCCCTCGACCACGGCATTTTCCAGTTCAATCTGGAAAGCGAGCCGGAGGCTGAGATGCTTTCCGCCGTGGCCCTGTCGATGGGCAAGCGCGCGCCCGTCGCCTATCGCATCAACCCGGATGTCGACGCGGGCACCCATGCCAAGATTTCGACCGGCAAGTCAGAGAACAAGTTCGGCATCCCCTACGACCGGGCGATTGCCTCCTACGCTGCCGCGCGCGACCTGCCTGGCCTCGACGTGCAGGGGGTCGCGGTTCATATCGGCAGTCAGCTAACCGACCTCGCCCCACTGGAGGCCGCCTTCGTGAAGGTCGGCGTACTGGTCAAAGCGTTGCGCGCGCAGGGCCATGACATCCGCACCGCCGATCTGGGCGGTGGCCTTGGCGTACCCTATGACCCGGCCGAACCTATACCCCCCAGCCCCGCCGCCTATGGCGCGATGGTGACGCGGGTGACGCAAGGTTGGAACCTGCGCCTGCTGTTTGAACCGGGCCGCGTGATCGTGGGCAATGCGGGCGCGCTGCTGTCGCGCGTTATCCGCGTGAAGCAAGGCGCTAGCCAGCCCTTCGTCATTGTCGACGCGGCGATGAACGACCTGCTGCGTCCCAGCCTCTACGATGCATGGCATGACATCCGTGCGGTGAAACCGTCGGGTACGCGAGCCGCCGCCAACGTGGTCGGGCCAGTATGCGAGACGGGCGACACCTTCGCCATGGGCCGCGATCTGGACGTGGTGCAGGCGGGCGATCTGGTCGCCTTCATGACGGCAGGCGCTTATGGTGCCACGATGGCGAACACCTATAACAGCCGTGCACTGACGCCAGAAGTGCTGGTGTCGGGCAACCAGTGGGCGGTGGTCCGTCCGCGCCTACCGCTGGAAACGCTGATCGCCGGCGATAGCGTGCCTGACTGGGTCAATAGCTGACGATGCACAGCCTGCCGCTCTTCCTGCGGTTGGCAGGGCGTCCGGTCATCCTGATCGGCGCGGGCGAGGCGGCGGATGCCAAACGACGCCTGCTGGAGCGCGCGGGCGCGATCGTGGTGGCGGAGGAGTCGCAGGCGGCACTCGCCATCGTCGCCAATGGCGACGAGGCGGCGGTGGCGCGGCTCAGGGCACGCGGCATATTGGTGAATGCCGTCGACCGCCCGGACCTGTGCGATTTCACCCTGCCCGCCATTGTCGAGCGTGATCCGGTGCTGATCGCCATTGGCACCGGCGGCGCATCGGCCGGTCTGGCGAAGATCATCCGGCAACGGCTGGAAGCGCTGTTGCCCGCGCGACTGGGTGCGCTGGCGACCGCGCTCTACACCGCCCGCCCCGCCATCAACGCGCGCTGGCCCAATGCCGCCGACCGTCGCCGCGCGCTCGACGCCGCGCTGGCGCAAGATGGACCGCTCGACCCCTTGCGCGATGAAGCCGCCGATCAGGTCACGTCCTGGCTTTCGGGCGCGGCCGATCCGGCCAGCGACCGGCTCATAGCCATCACACTCGCCTCCGCCGATCCCGATGATCTGACGCTGCGCGCCGCCCGGTTGCTGGGAGAGGCTGACCGCGTCTATCATCATGCTGCCGTGCCGCTCGCGATCCTCGATCGCGCCCGCGCCGACGCCGTCCGTATATCTGCCCCCGCCGCACCGTCCGAACCGGGTGCGGGCCTCTCGCTTTGGCTGACGCTTACTCCATGACACGCGTTTTCATCCATGACGGCAGCAAGGTCTGCGAGGTCGACCTGGCGACCTATAAGGCGCTGGCGCAGCGGCCACATTTCACTTGGGTCCAGATTGATGGTCAGGCGGAAGATGCGCGGGCGGTCGCGGGCGAATGTGGCGGCATTCCCGACCCCGCTCTATCGGCGCTGCTGGCACAGGAGACACGTCCCCGCTGTACGATCATGGGCGATGGCGCGCTGGTCAATCTGCGCGGCCTGAGCGCGGTGGAGGATGACAGCGGCGATCCGCTGGTGTCGATCCGTATCTGGGCCGACGATGCGCGCGTCCTGTCGGTCAGCTATCGCCCCATTGCCGCACTGGAGCCGATGATCGCGAACATGGTGGCGGGCAAGATCGGCGATCCGGGCGATCTGATCGCGGGACTGGCGCAGGAGATCACGGAGGCCCTCAACCCCGATGTCGCCGAACTGGGCGACGGACTGGATGAGATCGAAAGCGCGCTGACCGATCTGGGACCAGCCGAATCCAGGCGCCGGGTATCCGAAATCCGCGCGACTGCGATCAGTTATCGCCGCTTCATATCGCCACAGCGGCAGGCGCTGGAACGCCTGTCCGTCGCGGAAACGGACTGGCTGCATCACGATGACCGACTGCATCTTCAGGAAGCAGCGGACCGCTGTGCGCGCATGGCCGAAGAACTGGAGGCTGTGCGCGAGCGCTCCGCACTGGCGCATGAGGAGCTGACCGATCTGCGCGCCGAGCATATGAACCGGCAGGCGCTGATCATTTCGGTCGTGGCGCTGGTCTTCCTGCCGCTGACCTTCGTAACCGGCTTGCTGGGCATGAATGTGGAGGGAATCCCCTATGCCACGGCGCCATGGGCGTTCTGGGGCGTGGTGGGGCTATGTGGGGCTATGTCGATCGGCATTAGTGGCTGGTTCGCCGCGACCCACTGGCTGAAACGCTGAACGCTATTTAGGCGCGTGCGGCGTTCAGCCGTTCGATCTCATCATGCAGCGCCTGAATCGAGGAGACCAGCCGTGCGCGATCCCGCTGCATCTCGGTCAGTGCTTCGCGCGTTTCGCCCAACTCCATGGCCCGCCGGGCAACGCGAGCGTCCAGCTCGGCATATTGACGGCTGAACGCCCCCACCGCTTCAGCGCGGGTGGCGACATGGCGCAGGCGCGCATCCAGCAAGTCGAAGTCGAACGGCTTGACGATATGATCGTCCGCTCCGGCCTTCAGCGCCTCGACCGCTGATGCGCTGTCGGTCCGGCTCGTGATCATGACAATGGCGCACGCCGGCGCCAGCCCCGATTCGCGGATGCGCTTCATCGTCGCAAGCGCGGGCAGCAGGATCAGGCCCATGTCGATCAGGATGATGTCGACGGGGCGCGTGATGAGGATATTGAGCGCGACGAAGCCGTTTTCCGCCAGAGCGACATCGTGATTGAGGTGCGACAGACGCCGCGCAATCACCGTCCGCGCGGTCTGATTTTCATCGACCACCAGCAGGCGCAATCGCCGCCCGGCAGTATCGGCATCGCCGTCCTTGCCTTCACCCACCGGCCTGTCCGTATTCCGTTTGAAAAACTGCATGGCGTCGCGTCCCTTTTTAAGGAGCAGACATAAGTACGACGCCCCAACAAATGGTTAACGCGGCAACAGGGGGCTTTTGGACGGATCGGCATCCTGCCAGCGCGCCGACAGCCGAACCGGCTTCCACAGGCCCGGCCCGACGATCGTAAGCGCCATACCCAGACTGGCGCTGACGAACAGCAACGCCGCCAGCAATAGCGCGCCCGCCCCCTGCGCAGCGATCGGATCGACAACCAGGCGATCCAGCACTCCCCCCTCCATCCGGGCCGTGGCCAGCAGGGCCAATCCGCCCGCACGCACGCCAAGCTGTGCGCTCCAATGTTCATACCAATGGGTCATCGCTCAAAACCTCCAGCAGGAGGCCTTTATTTATCCATGGGCGCATAGGCATTCGAGAGCGGGAAAGGCCCATGATCGTAGGGATTGCATAGGATTTCCTTCTTTAACGCGTCCGCCCTCCCAAAATCATGTGCGTTGACGGTCGTTCCGCTATGGTAATCCTATGCCTCGCAATGGCATGAGGGCATGCCATCCAGCGGGAGCCGAGCGCCATGACCGATGACAAGACCTCGGCCCACGGCACTGCACCACAGGGCGGCCTGCCGCTGCTGGCGCTTGGTGCTCTGGGAGTCGTGTTCGGCGACATCGGCACCTCACCGCTTTATGCGCTGAAGGAAAGCTTCGTCGGCCATCATCCGCTGGCGGTCGATCCCCTGCACATCTATGGCGTACTCTCGCTCATATTCTGGACGATGACGCTGATTGTCACCGCCAAATATGTGTTCATCGTCATGCGCGCCGACAATCATGGCGAAGGGGGCAGCATGGCGCTGCTGTCTCTCATCACCCGCAGGTTGGGCCAGACACGATGGAGCGGGACGATCGCCATGCTGGGCGTGCTGGCGACCGCACTCTTTTATGGCGACGCGATCATCACCCCGGCCATCTCCGTTCTGTCGGCGGTCGAGGGGCTGACCGTGGTGAATAGCGGCATGACGCCCTGGGTACTCCCGATCGCCATTGTGATCCTCGTCGGCCTGTTCGTGATGCAAAAGCACGGCACGGCACGGATGGGCGCACTGTTCGGGCCGGTGATGATCGTCTATTTCCTGGTGCTCGCGGTACTCGGCGCGGCCAACCTGATGCGCCATCCAGAGATCATCGGCATCATCAATCCGATCTGGGCCGTGCGCTTCTTTTCGCTTGATCCACGCCTTGCCTTCCTGGCGCTCGGCTCGGTCGTTCTGGCGGTAACGGGGGCGGAAGCCCTCTATGCCGACATGGGCCATTTTGGGCGCAAGGCGATCAGCCTCTCCTGGCTGTACGCGGCGTTTCCCTGCCTGATGCTGAACTATATGGGACAGGGCGCGCTGCTGCTCGACAATCCGGCGGCGGCGGCCAATCCCTTCTTCCTGCTGGCCCCGGACTGGGCGCGCCTGCCACTGGTGGTCCTGGCCACGCTGGCGACGATCATCGCCAGTCAGGCGGTGATCTCCGGCGCTTTCTCGGTCACGCAACAGGCGGTGCAACTGGGGTTCCTGCCGCGCCTGAAAATCACCCACACCAGCGCGAAGGCCGCCGGGCAGATCTATGTGCCGGCCGTCAACTGGGCGCTGCTGATCATGGTCATCCTGCTGGTGCTGGGTTTCAAATCGTCCAGCAATCTGGCCGCCGCCTATGGCATCGCCGTCACGGGTACGATGGTCATCACCGCCTGCATGATGGGTGTACTGACCTTCGCGGTATGGCGCTGGCCGCCGCTGCTGGCGGGGACCGTCACCGGCCTGTTCCTGGTGATCGATGGCGCCTATTTCCTGTCCAACGCCACCAAGATTCCCGACGGCGGGTGGTTTCCTCTCTGCGTCGCTGCAGCCGTCTTTATCGCGCTGACGACCTGGTCGCGGGGGCGGATCATCATGAACCATTATCTGGCCGAAGGGTCGATGGAACTGGACCTGTTCATCCAGTCCACGGCAGAGCGGATCAAGCGGGTGCCGGGGACGGCGATCTTCCTTTCATCGACGACGCAGGGTGTGCCGCCCGCGATGCTGCACAACGTCAAGCACAACAAGATCCTGCATACCCGCAACATCATCCTGACCGTGGTGACGGATGGCGTGCCCCACCTGCCGCTCCATGGACGCGCCATCACGCAGGATTTCGGCCATGGCTTCTATCGCCTCACGCTGCGCCATGGCTTTATGGAGGGGGTCGATATTCCTGCCGCGCTCAAGGCCGTGCAAGATTGCGGCGGACCGTTCACGGTCATGGAAACCAGCTATTTCCTCAGCCGCCAGACGCTGATCCCGTCCGAACGACCGGGCATGGCGATCTGGCGCGAAAAGCTGTTCGCCTGGATGATCCGCAACGCGGAAAGTCCGATGGCTTTCTTCAAATTGCCGGTCAACCGAGTGGTCGAATTGGGGTCGCAGGTCGAAATTTAGGGCCTAACGCTTATCCCTCGACCAGATGCAGGCGGTAACCGATACCCAGTTCATTGCCGATGATGCGGGGGCGTTGCGGCTCATCCTCCAGCTTCTGGCGCAAGGTGCGGACCAGCACGCGCAGATATTCGACATGATGTTCATGTTCGTTGGGCCAGACATGATCCATGATCTGCTTGTGGGTGATGACGCGGCCAGGATGGCGGGCAAGTTGCGCCAGCACGCCATATTCCTTGGGCGTCAGATGTACCTCCTGCCCACGCTTGCAGACGATATGGGCCATCAGGTCGATCTCCACATCGCCTGCCTTGACGGTCGCGGTGCCGCCGTCGCGGGTCAGGCGGTTGCGCAGCGCCACGCGGACCCGTGCCAGCAATTCGTCGGTGTCGAACGGCTTGGTAAGGTAATCGTCGGCGCCCAGATCCAGCGCCGCCACCTTTTGCTCCGTCGCCTCCCGCGCGGAAACGACGATCAGGGTCGCATCCGACTGCGCCTTGAACAGCGGCACCAGTTCCAGGCCGTCGCGGTCGGGCAGGCCAAGGTCGAGCAGGCTGATGTCGGGTCGCTCGCTCTTCAGCATCTCCAGCGCCTCGCGCGCGGTTGCCGCCTCCACCGTCGCATAGTCGGCGCGGATCAGGGCGGCGTGGATCAAGCGGCGTATCTGCGGCTCGTCATCGACGATCAGCACCTTGGTTCGGTTCATGACATATCCTCGGGCGAAGGCGCGGTGACGATCTGCGCCTGGGGGAAATACAGGGTGAAACAGGCGCCGGGCGGATCGGGATTGTTGGCGGCAGTCACATCCAGCCCCATCGCCTCGGCAAAGCCCTTGACGATGGCGAGGCCAAGGCCGGTGCCGTCGCGAGCGCGATCCGATCCTTCAAGGCGCATGAAGCGCTCGAAGATGCGCGCCTCTATGCCTTCGGGGATGCCCGGTCCCCGGTCGATGACCGACAGGGCGATCCCGTCCGGCAGCCGCTGGCCCCGGATCGTCACCACCGTCGCCGGATCAGCATAGCGACCCGCATTGTCGAGCAGGTTGAGGAGGATGTGATGCAGCAGGGTCGCATCGACCCGGACGAGCGGGATGTCCGGCGGAATCTCCACCGTCACCGCATGATGTTTGAGCGATTGGCGGGTATCGTGGACCGCGCCGCCCACCGCATCGAACAGGTCGGTCGCCTCCCGCTTCATCGGCAGCGCGCCCGCCTCCACCCGCGCCATGTCCAGCAGGTTGGCGACGAAACGGTTGAGGCGCTGCGCCTCTGCGTCGATGGTGTCGATCAGGTCACCAGGATATAGCCGGCGCAGCTCGTGCGTGGCGGAGATGATGGTGGTGAGCGGGGTGCGCAGGTCGTGGCTGACCGAGGAGAGCAGTGCCGAGCGGAGCCGGTCGCGCTCCCGCACCTGCCGCACGTCATGCATCTCCTCCTCCAGCGCCATCCGGTCGAAGGCGATCGCGGCTTGATCAAGCAGGCTCATCAGCAGCGGCACCTGATCGGCGCGCAGCGGTTCGCCCGCATCCTCGCGCGCAAGGCCCAGCACACCCAGTACCCCGCGCTGCGTCCGCAGCGGGTGAAACAGCCAGTCGGAGGCCGTCAGCGTAGTGGACCCACGCCCGGCGGGCTGGTCATTATCCATCGCCCATTGCGCGGCGGCCTTCTCGATCTGCTCCAGCCGATCCTCCGGCGGGAAGGCGGCGGCCAGATGCGGCCCATCGCGCGAGGGAAGCAGCAGCACGGTCCGCACGTCGAACAGCCGCGCAACCTCTGCACAGATGGCCTGCATCAGCGCCTCCTGCGTGGCCGAAGCGGTCAGATGGCGGGAAAAGCCTGCGAGCGCTGCATTCTGCCGCGCGCTCGACTGGGCAAGATTGGCCTGCGCGCGAACGCGGGCGGCGAACTGGCTGGTAACGATGGCGACGCCCAGCAGGACCAGGATGCTGATGACATTTTCCGGGTTGCTGACCGTCAATGTGCCGGTCGGCGGCAGGAAGAAGAAATTATAGGCGAGGCTGGAGGCAATGCCCGCATAGACGCCCGCGCGCAGGCCGAAGGTGGCGGCGGCGAACATCACCGGCACCAGATAGAGCAGCGCGATATTGCCAAGGTCGATCGCCTCCAGCAATATCCGCCCCAACGCGGTCATCGCCACCACCATCAGCGTGGCGAGAATATAGTCGGTCGGCTTGCCCCAGCGCCCGGCAGGCGGCGCGGCGGCTACCGTGTGATGCCCCTCCCCCTCATCCCCCGGCAGGACATGCACGGCGACCTGCCCGATGTCGCGCACCAACCGGTCGACCACCGATCCGTGGCGCAGTTCGAACCACCAGCTACGCGCCGACTTGCCGATGACGATCTGGGTCGCATGGGCGTCGGTGGCAAAGCGGCGCAGCCCCTCTACCACGCTGGACGCGGCGATGCTGGCGGTGGCGCCGCCAAGGCGCGAGGCAAGCGCCATCGTGTCGGACAGGCGCTGGCGATCGTCTGCGGACAGGCCCGCGCTGCGCTGCGTCTCAATATGCACGGCGGTCCATGGCGCTTTCAACGCATCGGCAAGACGCTTTGCGGCGCGGACAAGGCCGGCGGCGCTCGGCAGTTCGCTGATCGCGACGGCCACCCGCTCACCCGCCGCGAAGCTGCCCGCCAGCGCATGGGCGCGGACATGCTCCAGCATCTGCGCGTCCACCGCCTGCGCCGCACGACGCAGCGCCAGTTCGCGCAATGCCGTGAGATTAGACTTGGAGAAGAAGTGCGTGAGCGCGCGGCTGGCCTCGGCAGGGATATAGACTTTGCCGTCCTTCAGCCGCTCGATCAGTTCGTCGGGTGGGATGTCTACCACCTCGATCTCGGCGCTTTCGAGGATGGAGTCCGGCACCGTTTCCCGCACCCGGACGCGGGTGAAGGACGCAACGATGTCGTTCAGACTTTCGACATGCTGGATATTGACGGTCGAATAGACGTCGATCCCCGCGTCCAGCAGTTCCTGCACATCCGAATAGCGTTTGGGGTGGCGACTGCCCGGCGCATTGGTGTGGGCCAGTTCGTCGACCAGCACCAGTTTCGGGCGGCGGGCGAGGATGGCGTCAATGTCCATTTCGCCCAGGCTATGGCCCTGATGATCGATCTGCCGACGGGGCACGACCTCATGCCCCTCGATCAGCGCCTCCGTCTCTCGCCGTCCATGACTTTCGACCACGCCGATGACGACATCCATCCCGGCGCGCAGCCGCTCGCGTCCCTCCGACAGCATCTCGAACGTCTTGCCGACACCGGGGGCAGCGCCCAGAAAGACCTTGAGACGCCCACGGCCTTCCTGCGCGGCGGCGCGCAGAAAGGCTTCGGGGTCGCGGCGGGTTGGATCGTTCACTTGGGGCTTGTAGCGCCGAACCGATCCAGCCGTCGATTAAGTTCGAGCAGATTGACGCGTGGCTCGCCAATAAAGCCCAGCAGCGGCTGTTCGACCTGCTGGATGACGAGGCTGCGAACCGCTTGGGCCGATAGGCTACGGGCGCGGGCCACGCGATCCACCTGATAAAAAGCCGCCTCGGGGCTGATATGGGGATCAAGCCCCGAGGCGGAGGCTGTCACCAGATCTGACGGAACGGGGCGATCTGGCGTGGCAGTCCTGAATTTTGCGACATCGGCCTGCACCCGGTCAGCAAGCGCCTGACTGGTGGGACCGTAGTTGGAACCGGAAGAGGCAAGGCCATCATAGCCCTTGCCAGCTGCGGACGGGCGGCCGGTGAAATAGCGGTCGCTGGCGAAACCCTGACCGATCAGGGCGGAGCCGATGACCTTGCCGTCCTGCTGGATGAGGCTGCCATTCGCCTGAAAGGGGAAGAGCGCCTGTCCGATGCCGGTCAGCGCCAGCGGATAGGCGATGCCCAGCAGAGCCGCGAACAGCAGCGCCATGACCAGCGCGGGGCGGAGTGATGAGAGAAAATCCTTGGTCATAATAAACTCCTTCAGGCGAGGCCAAGGCCGCCGACCAACAGGTCGATGAGCTTGATGCCGACGAACGGGGCGATGAGGCCGCCAAGCCCGTAAATGGCGAGGTTGCGGGCCAGCAGCGGTCCTGCGCCGATCGGGCGATAGGCGACGCCGCGCAGCGCCAGCGGCACCAGACAGGGGATGATGAGCGCGTTGAAGATGATCGCCGACAGGATCGCGCTTTGCGGGCTGGAAAGCCCCATCACGTTCAACACGCCCAGCCCCGGATAGAGCGCAACGAACATGGCAGGCAAAATCGCGAAATATTTGGCCACATCGTTGGAGATGGAAAAGGTGGTCAGCGCGCCGCGCGTCATCAACAGTTGCTTGCCAAGGCCGACGACCTCGATCAGCTTGGTCGGGTCGCTGTCCAGATCGACCATATTGCCCGCCTCACGCGCCGCCTGCGTGCCGGTGTTCATGGCGACGCCCACGTCCGCCTGCGCCAGCGCGGGCGCGTCGTTGGTGCCGTCGCCGCACATGGCGACCAGCCGCCCGCCCTCCTGCTCCTTGCGGATCAGGGCCAGCTTATCTTCTGGCGTAGCCTGGGCGAGGAAGTCGTCGACGCCGGCTTCTGCGGCGATTGAGGCGGCGGTCAGGGGATTGTCGCCGGTGATCATCACCGTGCGAATGCCCATCTGCCGCAGTTCGCCAAAGCGTTCGCGGATGCCCGCCTTGACGATATCCTTGAGGAAGATCGCGCCGAGCAACTGGCCGTCCTTTGCCACGGCGAGCGGCGTGCCGCCTGCACGGGCAATCTCGTCGGTGATGCGGCGCAGTTCATCGGCAGCCGGGGTAGAGCCAAGGCCCGGATTCGCGCGCAGGATCGAGTCCACCGCGCCCTTCTGGATGATCGCGTCGCCCAGCTTCACGCCCGAGATACGGGTTTGCGCGGTGAAGGGGATCACCTCCGCGCCTTCGGGCAACGCCTGCATCGCCGCACCGAAGCTCTCCCGCGCCAGCAGGACGATCGAGCGGCCTTCGGGCGTTTCGTCGGCCAGACTGGCGAGCAGCGCGGCTTCAGCAAGCTGTGTAGGGGTTGCGCCTCCGACGGGGCGGAACTCGGTCGCCTGACGATCGCCAACGGTGATCGTGCCGGTCTTGTCGAGCAGCAACACGTCGATGTCGCCCGCCGCTTCGACCGCGCGGCCCGACTTGGCCAGCACGTTGAAGCGCACCAGCCGGTCCATGCCCGCAATGCCGATGGCCGAAAGCAGCGCGGCGATGGTGGTCGGGATCAGGGTGATGAGCAGCGCGGCCAGAATCGCGACCGGAATGGACCCGCCCGCATAGCTGGCGAAGGCGGGAATAGTGCCGACCGCAATCAGGAAGATGATCGTCAGGCCAACGAGCAGCAACGTCAGCGCGATCTCGTTCGGCGTCTTCTGCCGCTCGGCACCCTCGACCAGCGCGATCATGCGGTCAAGAAAGCCTTGCCCCGGATTAACCGTCACGCGGACGCGGATCTCGTCGGATATGACGCGGGTGCCCGCCGTTACCGCCGAACGGTCACCACCTGCCTCGCGGATCACCGGCGCGCTTTCGCCGGTGATCGCGGCCTCGTTGACCGAGGCGACGCCGGAGACGACTTCACCATCCGAGGGGATGAGGTCGCCGGTTTCGACCAGAACGATATCGCCCAGTTTCAGGGCGCTGGCGGGGACGGCTTCGACCTCGCGGCCATCCCCTTTCAGGCGCTTGGCCACAAGGTCCGCCTTGGTGGCGCGCAGCGAGGCGGCCTGCGCCTTGCCGCGCCCTTCGGCCAGCGCCTCGGCAAAGGTGCCGAAGAGGACCGTCAGCCACAGCCAGATGACCAGTTGCAGCTTGAAGCCGGTGGCGAGGCCATCCTGTCCGACGACCAGCAGGATCGTCAGCAGGACCGCCACGACGGCGGTGGTGAACATCACCGGGTTGCGGATCAGTTCCCTTGGATTGAGTTTGCGGAAGGCGTCGCCAATCGCCGGGACGATCAGGTCTGCGGTGAAGAGCGATTTTTGCACGGACCGGGCCATATGCATTGATCCTTAGAAAAGCTGGCCGCGGATCATCGCGAGATGATCGGCGATGGGGCCAAGGGCGAGACTGGGCAGGAAGGTCAGGCCACCGACGATCAGGATGATGCCGATGAGCAAGCCGGTCCAAAGCGGCCCGGTGGTGGGGAAGCTACCCGCCGTTTCGGGTGTGTATTTCTTGGCCGCCAGACTTCCGGCGATGGCCAGCATCGGCACGATGATGAAGAAGCGCCCCAGCCACATCGCTACACCCAACATGCCATTGTAGAAGGGCGTGTTGGCGGTGAGGCCCGCAAAGGCCGACCCGTTGTTCGCGACCGCACTGGTGAAGGCGTAGAGCATTTCCGAAAAGCCATGCGGCCCCTTGTTGAGCGGTCCGGCAAGGCCTGCGTCAGTGACGCTGGCGATGGCGGAAAAGCCCAATATGATGAGCGGCAGCACGGCGATGGCGAGGACAGCGAGCTTGACCTCACGGGCTTCAATCTTCTTGCCGACATATTCGGGCGTGCGGCCGACCATCAGCCCCGCGACGAACACGGCGAGGATGGCGAACAGCAGGAAGCCATAGATGCCCGCGCCCACGCCGCCGATCACGACTTCGCCCAACTGCATGTTGAACATCGGGATCAAGCCGCCCAGTGCCGTGAAGCTATCGTGCATCGCGTTGACCGCACCGCACGACGCGGCAGTGGTGACGACAGAGAAGAGTGCGGAGGCAGCGATGCCGAAACGGACTTCCTTGCCCTCCATATTGCCACCCGGTGCGCCCAGCGCGTGGAGGATCGGGTTGCCCGCGGCTTCCTGCCAGTAGGTAATGGTCACGCCGATCAGGAAGATGGTGAGCATCGCGGCGAGGATCGCCCAGCCCTGACGGGGGTTGCCCACCGCCTTGCCGAACGTCCAGGTCAGGCCGAAACCGATGACGAAGATCGACAGCATCTGGACCAGATTGGTCAGTGCAGTCGGGTTTTCAAACGGATGCGCGCTGTTGGCATTGAAGAAACCGCCACCATTGGTGCCCAGCATCTTGATCGCTTCCTGCGACGCGACAGGGCCGAGGGCGAGGGTCTGCTTGACGCCCTCCAGCGTGGTCGCATCAACCGAAGCGGCGAACGTCTGCGGTACGCCGCTGGCGATCAGGAACAACGCGTAGAAGACGCAGATCGGCAGCAGCAGATAGAGCGTTACCCGCGTCATGTCGGCCCAGAAATTGCCGAGCGTCGTTGCGCTCCGACGGGCAAAGCCGCGGAACAGCGCGAAGGCGAGCGATATGCCGGTCGCGACCGACAGGAAATTGTGGATGGTCAGGCCCAGCATCTGGCTGAGGTTCGACAGGGTCGATTCCCCGCCATAGCTTTGCCAGTTGGTGTTGGTCGTGAAGCTGACGGCCGTGTTGAACGACAGATGCTCGCTGGTCCCCGCAAGCCTAAGCGGATTGAGCGGCAGCAGTTCCTGCAATCGCAACACGCCATAGGTAAACAGCAGCAGCACCGCGTTGAAGATCAGCATATGCACCGCATAGCGACGCCAGCCCTGCTCCGCCGTCGGGTCGATGCCCGCCAGCCTGTAGAAGCCGCGCTCCACCGGACCAAATACGGTGTGCAGCGGTGTGCGGCGTCCTTCATACAGCGTGAAGAGCCACAGCCCCACCGGTTTGGTCAGCGCCAGCAACATGCCGACAAAGACCAGGATCAATATCCATCCCTGTAATGTCATGGCCTGAAATGTCATGATGTCGCCCACGTCAGAAGCGTTCGGGTCGTGCGAGCACGGCCACAAGATAGATGAGAAGGCCAAGCGCGGTGATCGCCGCCAGCCAAAGGTCGATGTTCATGCGCCGTCCTCTCCGTCAGGCCATGTCGCACAGGCGAACATAGGCAAGGGTCGCTGCCAGCAACCCCAGGGTGACGCCGATCCAGAGCAGATCCTGCATATGCCAAAACTCCCGCAAGATGACCGGCCACATCGGGCGGCGCGATTCGTCTGCGGTAGTGCAAGTAGGGCGGAGCGCCATTTGATTGCGAGATGCAGGCCTGCACCCCCGCATAGTATTTGCATAGGATTTGCCGATGGCGGGGCGCTGCCATCCTTAAACGCACTCTTACTCCCCGGCGGCTTTTGCATTATCGTGACCCGATGGACACGCCATCGCTGCGCCAGCTTGATATTTTCGCGCAGATGGTGGCGTCCGGCAGCATCGCGCGCTGCGCCCGTGATCTGGGCCTGTCGATCGACGTGGTGGAGCGCGACATGGCCGCGCTGGAAAAGCGGCTGGGCTATCGATTGTTCGATTATCGCGCGGGCGAGGCGCAACTGACGGATGCCGGGCGCAAAACGGTGCGGGCGATGACGCTCTTGTCCGAAAAAGGACAGGACTGGAGCGAAGACGCTCCTGCTCCACCAGAGCAGGCGCCTGAAGCCGAGGCCGTGATTGCGTCCCCGCCCCCTGCTCCTGAACCCCGGCCGGTCCGTCTGGTCGATCTGGACCCCGAACCGCAGGACGACCGCCAGCAGGTAATGATCGCCGCCCCCGCGCCGGTCTTCAGCCATTTTCAGGACGCGCTGACCGCGTTCGAGGAAACGAGCAACGACTGCGTCATCACCCTGGACCTTGGCGTGCAAGTCGCCGATGAAGCTGGCCGCGCGATGATGCGGGGCAGCGCCGACATCACCTATTTCTACGCGCTGGCCGAGCCGACCGCTTTCCCGTCGCGCTATGCCTGGTCGGAGCAATTGAGCCTCTA
Source organism: Sphingobium aromaticiconvertens (assembly GCF_037154075.1). Lineage (NCBI taxonomy): Bacteria > Pseudomonadati > Pseudomonadota > Alphaproteobacteria > Sphingomonadales > Sphingobiaceae > Sphingobium > Sphingobium aromaticiconvertens. The sequence continues at coordinate 1,816,309 of NZ_JBANRJ010000001.1, read as the reverse complement.
TCTGGGCAGCGATCATCCGCTGGCCGGACTGGACCTTGTCCAGTTGTCGGACCTCAATGATGTCGACGCTGTCGGACTGGACCCACGTAGCGGCCTGCGCCGGATCGTCGAGCAGGCGCTGGAAAAGGCGGGCCTGCCGCAGCGCGCACCCATATTGGAAAGTGACAATCTGTTCGATATCATGACGGCGGTACGCGAAGGTGCTGGTTATTTCGCCGCGTTCGGCCCGCTGGCGCGCGATTTTGGGCGAATGCCGGGTATAAAGCGCGTGCCGCTCGCCACATCCCTGCCCCAGGTCGAGGTTCGTCAGGCCGTGCGGGCCGCGATGGCCGATGATCCCGTGGTCAGCACGCTCGCCGAATATCTTTGCCGATAAGATAGCGGGGCGACGTCGCCCGCTCGTTTACCCTCACATCCGACCAGTCGCCCCAAGGACGCGCTGCATCGCACCATTTTTTCTCGCAGCGTATTGATATATTATATCATTTCTATTACAGGCTGGCCAACCTCTCTCCCGTCGAAGGATGGTCGCCTCTTCCATGACAACATCTCTTTCCGTTTCGCTGCGCGCTGGTTGCGCCCTAATTGCCCTTTCTCCCGCCGCGCCCGTGGTCGCGCAGACGGAAGGCACAGCGCCCGTAACCGCGCCCGACCAAAGCTATCATGACGGCCAGCCCGGCGACATCGTCGTCACCGCCCTCATCCCCCGGCGGCAGGGCGACATATTGTCCGGCACATCGGTCGTATCGGGCGAAGAACTGACGCGATCGCTGCGCCCGACCATCGGCGACACGCTATCCCATCAGCCGGGCGTATCCTCCACCTCCTTCGGCCCCAATGCCTCGCGCCCGATCCTGCGTGGCTTTCAGGGGGAGCGGGTCCGCATCCTGACCGATGGCATCGGCAGCTTCGACGTATCCAACACCTCGGTCGACCACGCTGTTGCGATCAATCCGCTGACCGCCGACCGGATCGAAGTGCTGCGCGGCCCGGCTGCCCTGCTCTATGGCTCCTCGGCGATCGGCGGCGTCGTCAACGTCATCGACGCGCGCATCCCCCGGCGCGTGCCCGACGAAGCGATCCATGTCGAAGGCATCGGCTCTTATGGCAGCGCGGCCAATGAACGGACCGGATCGGGCGAGATCGAAGTGCCGATCGCGGGCAAGCTGGTCGTCCATTTCGACGGCAGCTACACCAAGACCGGCAATCTCGACACCGGTAACTATATCCTGACCCCTGCTCTGCGCGCGCAGGCAGCCGCGAGCGCCGATCCCGCCATTGCCGACCTTGCCAGCCTGCGCGGCAAGCTGCCCAACAGCGCTGCGGAAACATGGGAAGTGGCCGGGGGCATCGCCCTCATCACCGATGGCGGCAACCTTGGCTTCTCGGTCGCGCATACCGATAATTTCTACGGCGTGCCGGTACGCTATTCGCTCGATCCCGATGTCGAGGCAGAGCAGGTGCGGTTGCACATGAAGCAGGACCGCGCCGACATGCGGGCCGAAGTCCCCGTCAATGGCGGCATCCTGGAATCCATCCGCTTGCGCGCGGGCTTTGCCGATTATCAGCATCAGGAGATTGAGGAGAGCGGCGAGGTCGGCACGACCTTCTACAACCAGTCGATCGAATCGCGACTTGAACTGGTGCAAGCCAAGCGCGGCGGATGGGACGGAGCGGTCGGTGCGCAATTCTTCGCCCGCGATTTCCATGTGGTGGGCGAGGAGAAGTTCCTGCCCCGCAACCGCACCGAACAGTTCGGCCTCTTCACCCTCCAGTCGGTCGACTTCGGCAATACCCGCGTCGAACTGGGTGGCCGCTATGAGACGACGAAGGTCAGCGCGGACGCCGACGAAACGCTGCTCAACCCGGCCTATCATCGCAGCTTTGACGCCTTTTCGGGTTCAGCGGGTATCAGCCAGCAGATCATACCGGGCTGGCGCGTGGGCCTGAACGCCTCTCGCACCGAGCGCGCGCCGTCCGCCGAAGAACTGTTCGCGCGCGGCAATCATGCGGGCACGCAGGCGTTCGAACTGGGAAACCCGGACTTCAGCAAGGAAAAAAGCTGGGGCATGGAGGCTACGTTGCGGGGCGAGGGCACGGGATACAGCCTCTCGCTGTCGGGCTATCACAACTGGTTCAAGGGCTATATTTACGACTCGCTGGTCGCGGACGCGGCGTGCCAGGCCGTCAATGGCGGCGAACCGCTCGACTTCCCTTGCTTCCAATATGCGCAGGCCGACGCCAAATATTATGGGTTCGAGGCGGAGGCCAAGGTGAAGCTGGCGCAACTGGGCGGCTACACTTTGAACGCCGATGCCGTGACCGACTATGTCCATGCGACGATCACTGGGAACGGCTCCGCCCCCGCCCCGCGCATCCCACCGCTGCGTATGCTCGGCGGGCTGGAACTGACGGGCGACCGGCTGACCGCACGCGGCGAGGTGGAGCATGTGTTCGCGCAGGACCGGATCGCCGCGACCGAAACCCCGACCGACAGCTTCACGCTGGTCAACGCCTCGCTGTCGGTGAAGCCTTTCAAGGGCAACGACCGCACCACGCTGTTGCTGTCGGCGAACAACATCTTTGACGTGGCCGCGCGTCGCCATGCCAGCTTCCTCAAGGATTATGCCCCGCTGGCCGGGCGTGACATCCGCGTGACGGCCCGCTTCTCCCTGTAACGAAAGAAGGCGCGGCCGACAGGAAAATTGCCCCGATGCTGTTGACGATCCCGTCCCTGTCGTGGCACTGGGCAAACGTCTCGCAGCGGCGTCTGTAAAACGCTCTGCAAAACAATGAGGCGAATGGCTGCTAAGTCATTGAAAAGCGGGTATAGCTCAATGGTAGAGCACTAGCCTTCCAAGCTTGTGATGCGGGTTCGATCCCCGCTACCCGCTCCAGCGCTACTACTGACATATGATCCTCTGCCAAGGTTCCCATCGCAGATTGTCGATGGGGTCAGCATATATGTGCCGTTTGCAAGCAACAACGCCATATTCAGAAATGCCCCAACAGAGCCGCGAGCGATAGCAGGCCTCCGCATGTTGCCATTATTTCATTTTATGATAGAAAAAAAATGAGTGTTACGCACAAGATGACGGATGAGGCGCGCTTGGCCCAGATAATGAATGCCCGCAAATTTCTTGAACCTGCCCGAAATAAACATCTGGTCGCTCAAGCGCAGGGCATATTGCTCGATTGGGATGGATGCGTCGCCATCGACAATAGAATCCTGCCGGGCGCGCGCCGGTTCATCACGCAATATCGCGACCGAATCGCGATCCTGACCAATAATTCCAGTCACTTGCCTGAAGATATTGGCGCAGTGCTGGCGCAGGATGCCATCATCCTTCCCACCGAGCGGATCATCACCGCAGGGGTCGAGGCGGTGCGTTGGGCGCTGGGCGAGGGATATGGACGCACGATGTTGCTGGGGTCGCAACGCATGCGCGGTTTCGCGCGCGAGCAAGGGCTTGAACTGGTCAATGAGCAGGCCGGATTGGTGCTGTTGATGCGCGACACCCGCTTCACCTATCGCAAGCTGGAACGCGCGGTGAACATGATCCGCGATGGCGCCCGACTGGCCGTTGCCAATGCTGACCGCACGCATCCGGGCGCCGCGAGCAGGATCGTGCCGGAGACAGGCGCCCTGCTGGCGGTCATCCAGGCTTGCGTGCCAGACGCCAGTCCGATGATGATCGGCAAGCCTGCGCCATTGCTGTTCGCGCGCGCCTGCGCCGTGCTGGGCATTGCACCGGGCGAGGCGGTGATGGTTGGCGACAATCTGGAAACGGACATTGCCGGAGCACAGGCGGTCGGCATGGCTTCGATCCTGATCGGCGGAAGCGAAGCGCTATCGCTGGGCGACCTGATATCCTAAAAGCGCTTGATCGACAGCACGTCGAATGTGCTTCGCAATGTTTCGGTCGAGCGGTCATAATCGGCCAGCGCCAGCGCCGCGATCAGTGCATCGACGACGCATAATTGCGCGATCCGGCTCGACATGGCCTCGGTCCGAAACGCGGTTTCCCGCGCCATGGTGAACAACACGATGTCGGCATAAGCCTGAATCGGCGAGCGCGCGAAATTGGTAATGACGATGGTTTTTGCGCCCGCCTCACGGGCAAGGCGGGTCGACGCCACCGTCTCGTGCGTCGCGCCGCTGTGCGAAATGGTGAGCACCGCCACGTCAGGGTCACAGCGCGAAGCGCTGATCGCCTGGATATGGCTGTCGGTCACGATGCGGGCGTCAAGGCCGATCCGCAGCATCCGGTAATGGGTATCTTCCGCGATCGGCGCGGAGGAACCGATGCCGTAGATTTCCACACGCTTTGCCGCCCGGATTACATCGACCGCACGGCCCATCGCGTGCGGATCAAGCACGGAGAGCGAATCGCGCAGCGCCTGAATGCCGGAGTGGAAGATCTTGCGGCAGATCGTGTCCATGTCGTCTTCGCGGCTGACATCCTCATGGATGAATTGCACCGGCTGGACGATTTCCTGTGCCAGACTGAGTTTCATGTGCTGAAAGCCCGACAGGCCAATGCTGCGGCAGAAGTTGATGATGCTGCCTTCGCTGACTCCAACCGCCTCCGACAATTCAGTGACGGACATGCGAACGATGTCGGCGGGTTGCTCCAATATATAGTCGGCGATCCGGCGCGCGCCCTTGGCCATACCCGGCTGGGCGATGCGGATGCGACTGAGCGCATTTTCTACGGGCATCTGGTCGGCGGCGGCGCCTGTCTTGCGCGTGGGCTTTTCCGTGGTCATTCGATCGCCCTCATGGTGGACTGAGCTTTTCTCATTCCAGCTTCACCCAAGAAAAGTCCAGAATTTCCTTTCCATGCTTAAATCTCATAATTTATTGCATCATAAATTGAGTGATATTCACCTTACTGTCACATGACGCGCCTAGCTCGCTCCCTGCAAGCGGTTGTCGCGATGCAGCATCGAGTCGCTTGCGCACCCGGTGCCGCCCGACGCGCCGCCCACAGTTCATCCGGGGGACCAAGCCGTGCCAAAGCCTTTCCATCATCGAGCCTTCCTCTTCACAGCGCTGCTCGCCAGCAGCAGCATCCTGCCGATCGCGGCAATGGCTGCCGAACCGGCCGATGCCGCCGCAGAGGAACAGAACACCTCCGCCATCGTCGTCACCGGCCAAAAGGTCGAGGCCACCCGGCTGGCGGCCGAGGCCGTCGCCTTTGGTAACAATGTTCAGATCGTCAGTTCCGAACAGATTGCGACGACCGGCGCGACCAATTTCGCAGAAATCGCGCAGTTTCTGATCAAAGGCGCGAATATCGGCTACTCGCCTGATGAGGGCGAATATACGATCCGACTCGATGGCGGCGGGGATCGCGATACGCTGGTCGTGCTGGACGGCGTGCCGCTCTATGATCGTGGCCCGGCGCTGGAGGACATTTGGGGATCGACCACGATCGATCCGCACATGATCGAGCGGGTCGAGGTGTTCCGCGGCGGCAACAGCCTGTTCTTCGGCTCCAACGGCGGCATCGGCGTCATCAGCCTTGTCACCAAGCGGCCCGACGGCACCAACAAGTTCGAATTTGGCGGCCAATATGGCGCGTTCAACACCCGTGAAATCTGGGGCAATGCCCGCTTCGCGCTCGATTCCGAAGGACGCCATAGCGTCATGGTCTATGGCGGATCGATCCAGACCGATGGCCCGCGCATCTTCGCCCCGGAAAGCTATGTCGACAATGTCGCGGCCGCCGGTGGCATCCAGAAATATCCGCTGAACCGCAGCAATATCGGTCTCAAATATCTCTTCAAGGCCGACGACAAGAGCGAGTTCCGGGTCAATGGCCAATATACCCAGATCGAATTTCAAGACCCCTTCCCGGATAATGAAACCTTCTCACCCAACCGGGTGCGCTACCCGATCGTCGATTTCTCGCTCGATCGGCGCTGGTCAGATGCACTCTACACCGAATTGACGGGTTACTGGAGCAATCCCAAGCTCAACAACACCGAAACCTTTGCCGAAATCTGCCGGGTTGCGACGGGGTGCGCGGGCATGAATGGCGGCACGGTCCCCTTCGGCACCACTACCGGCAAGTCGATCCCCTACGCCAACAAGGGCTTCGGCAACGCTTCCAAGGTTGGTGGTTTCCAGGAGCGCGGCCTGAATTTCCGCAACACGATCAATATCAAGAATGTGGCCGAACTGGTCGCGGGCGTGCAGGTGGTGTCGTACAAGAATGACTCGGACCCGGCATTCAATGTGCAGGACGATAATACTACGGTGACGGGTCTTTATCTCGACGCGCGGCCGGTGCTGCCGTTCAGCCCGGACACCAAGATTTCGCTCGCGGTGCGGACCGACTTTGCCAAGGCCTTCAACTCCAAGACCATCTGGAAGTTCGGGTTCCGCCAGCCGATCGGCGCCTTCTACATCCGCGCCAATGGCGGCACATCCTACAGCCTGCCACGCAACAACGAACTCTTCTCTTATGTGGAGTTGAACGGCGTGCCGCAGACGATCGGCAATCCCGACCTGAAGACGGAATCGACCGAAACCTACAATGCCGCCATCGGCTTTTCGAAGAATTTTGGCGATTTCCAGATCAACGGGGAGGCCGGCTATTTCCGCACCGACATCAAGAACCGCATTCAGGGCACGTCAGGCGTCACCCCCAGCACATGGTTCAACAACGACCGCGTGACGCAGATCCGCGGCCTGACCGCAGACCTAGACCTGATCTTCGGCAAGAGCTTTTCCGCCAACGTCAATTTCACCAAGCAAAAGGCGGAACTGGACGGCACCAACCTGCAAATCAACGAGACGCCGGAATATATGATCGGCGGCAATATCGCCTGGCACAGCGCGAACGAGCGGTTCCATGTGACGCTGTTCCCCCGCTACCAGGGGCCGGAATATGCGACCGGCGGAATCAATAATTCGCTGCGAAAGAATTTCGGCAACTATCTGGTGGTCAACGGGTCGCTTGGCTGGTGGGTCGGCGACGAGAAACAGCATCGGCTCCAACTGCGCTTCGTCAACATCTTCGACGAGAAATATGATGAGCGTTATGCTTATGGCAACCAGCGCTTCGGGTCGGCCTTCATCCGGGGCGAGATCAAGGCCACCGATCCCGAATATTATTATGGTTACGGGTTCGAGGGGAAACCGCAAAGCGTCTATATTTCCTACTCGACCAGCTTCTGACGATCCCATCATGGCCCCGTCCCTGACATCCCGCTGTGTGCGTTCGCCGGTTTCCCTTCCGTCGTTCACACCCCTGTCACAGGCGGGGCCTAGCGCCTTGCCCGCCCCCGCGCAGGCGGGGCGGACATGAAGGGAATAGGCCTATGAAACGCTGGATGATCGCGGGTCTCCTGATCCTTGCCGTGGGCGGAGGGCTGGCCTGGTCGCTGCCATCGGCCACGCCGGGCGCGGCGCAGGCCAAACCGCTGCAAGTGCTTCTGATCCCGGCGGATGGCGGCACCGAAAGCGGGACGCTGGCCGATTATCAGCCGGTCTTCAACGCCGTTTCGCGGACTACCGGTCTGAATTTCAAGCTCAGGGTCGCGCAATCCTACGGCGCGGTAGTTGAGGGGATGTGCAATGGCTGGGCGGACATCGCCTTTGTCGGGCCGACCACATATCTCCAGGCGAAGGAGCGCGGATGTGCCGATCTGCTGGCGGTGGCGGTGAAGGATGGACAGTCGGTCTATTATTCGGGACTGTTCGCGCGCGGTGACGCGCCGTTCAAAGGCATCAGCGACCTGCGGGGCAAGCGGATCGCATTTGGCGACATCAACTCCACCTCTTCCTTCGTCTTTCCAATGACGATGCTGATCGACGCGGGGATCGACCCGGCGAAGGATCTTGGCGAGGTGCGGATGACCGGCAGCCATGCCAACAGTCTGGCGGCACTGTTGCAGGGGCGCGTCGACGTTGCGGCCCTGTCGTTCGATTCCTACGAAAAGGCAGTGCGCGCAAATGTGCCGGGCGCCCGCGCCCTCAAGGTGATCGCGCGCAGCGACCCCATTCCCTATCCGCCCCTGGTGGTGAACAGCAAATTGGCGCCGGAGACGCGCACCAGATTGCAGGTGGCGTTTCAGGACATCGCCCATGCGCCGGGCGTCACGCCAGAGATGATCCGTGGTTATGGCGGCGCGCAGGTCGATGGCTATGACGCGCATTTCCCCGCCGCGAAATTCGTCCCCGCCGCCCAGAAGATGGCGATGGTCAGCGACGCGCTGAAAAGCGAAATCTTACGCAAGTCGGCGGAGCGTTGAGCATGGACATCCGCTTCTCCTCCGTCACCCTGCACTATGCCGATGGCACCCATGCGCTGGACAATATCGGCCTGAAAATCCCGGCTGGGCAGTTTTGCATCATCCTTGGATCGTCGGGCGCGGGCAAGTCCACGCTGCTGCGGACGGTCAATGGCCTCGCGGAGCCAACACAGGGCACGGTCATTGTCGGCGGCAAGCCGGTGGAGCGGCGCACGCTACCCCTCCTGCGGCGACGGATCGGCATGATACACCAGCATTTCGGGCTGACCGGCCGGGCGCGCGTGGCGACCAATGTGATCGCGGGCGCCGCCGCCGACATGCCGCTTTGGCGCGCATTGACAGGTATCTATCCCGAACCGTTGCGCCAGCGCGCCTGCGCCGCGCTGGAAGCGGTGGGGCTGGAACCCGAACATCTTCTCCGTCGCGCCGATCAGCTTTCCGGCGGGCAGCAGCAGCGGGTCGGCATTGCCCGCGCCTTCATGCGCGATCCCGCCATCATTCTGGCGGACGAGCCTGTCGCCAGTCTGGACCCGCGCATCAGCCGCGACATACTCGCCCTGCTGCGGACCCAGGCGCAGGCGCATGGCGCGACCGTGCTGTGCAGCCTGCATCAGGTCGATCTGGCGCGTGAATTTGCCGATCGCATCGTCGCGCTACAGGCCGGACGGGTTGTGTTCGATGGGCCGGCAGCCATGTTTGATGGGCATGATGAGACTTTGATCTACGCACGACCCGGCGCACGCGTTGCTCCATCGATGCTGGAGCCTGCGGAATGAGCGCGGCGACCGATACGGCACGCTGGGACTTTCCCGCCCCCTTCGGCGCGCGCAGCCTGATCGTGCTGATCGCAGCGCTCTCGCTGCTCTGGTATAGCGGGCAACGGGTCGAGGTTGGCCGGATGCTGGCGTTGACCGGTCAGGCGGCGTTGGCACAGGTCGGCCTGTCGCCGCGATCGCCGGTGCAGGAGGGGCTGGGCACCGTCATCGGCCAGCTTTTCCCCATCCAACTCTCTGAACGGCGCGAAACCAGCCGGATCGAAGGCTTCGATGCCGCCAAGCTGCCCTTTCTATCGCATCTCGAAACCGTCGAGACGCCCGACGAAAAAATGAACCCGGTGACGATGCGGATGGAGAGCCATCCCGTCCGCACCACCTGGCTGGTGGAGCCGCTGGGTTATGTCGGCCATGTCGCGGTCAAGATGCTGGAGACGCTGGAAATCGCGCTCTGGGGCACGGTGGTCGCCATCGCCGCCGGCTGGCCGCTGGCGATGCTGGGCGCGCGGAACATGACCCCCAACCCCGTCATACGCGCCGCCGCCCGCGCCGTCGTCGGCGTCCTGCGCGCCATACCCGAATTGATCAGCGCGCTTTTCCTGGTGATCGCCTTTGGCTTTGGCCCGATCGCCGGGTTCCTTGCGCTTGGCATCTATGGGGCCGGGTTCCTTGGGAAATTCTATGCCGAGGATATGGAAAATGCCGATCCGCGCCCGCAGGAGGCGCTGACCGCGATGGGCGTGCGCCGCATGATCATGTGGCGCTTTGCCATCCTGCCGCAAGTGCTGCCGCAATGGATCGCCTACACCCTCTATATCCTCGACCGAAACGTGCGGATGGCGACGGTGATCGGCATCGTCGGCGCGGGCGGCATCGGTCAGGAACTCAAGGGCCGGTACGACATGTATGAATATGCCCATGTCGGCACGATCCTGATCGCCATCCTGCTGGTCGTGCTGCTGCTCGACCATGCCACCGCCCGTTTGCGAAAGGCCTGCATGTGACCGGCTTTCGCGCATCTTTTCTCACCCAGGAGTGATCTCATGTCGAAGACCAGACGCGATTTCCTGAAGACCACCGGCCTTGCCGGAACGACGCTCGCGGCGCTGTCCGCCAGCATCGGTCGCGCGCTTGCCATCCCCGCACGCCGCGCAACGGGCACGATCAAGGATGTGCGCCACATCGTCATTCTGATGCAGGAAAACCGGTCCTTCGACCATTATTTCGGGACGATGAAGGGCGTGCGCGGTTTTGGCGACCGGCATCCGGTGCCGATGGCGGATGGCAAAACGATCTGGTCCCAGAATAATGGCGTGCGCGACCTGCCGCCCTTTCACCTCGATACCGGGCGGACCAATGCGCTGAAGGTGCCCGGCACCCCGCACAGCTTCGCCGATGCGCAGGCAGCCTGGAATCAGGGCAAGTTCGGTTACTGGCCCAAATATAAGACCGACTATTCGATGGGCTATTACAAGCGCGAGGACGTGCCGTTCCAGTTCGCGCTGGCCGAGGCCTTCACCATCTGCGACGCCTATCACTGCTCGATCACCACCGGCACCGACCCCAACCGCATCGTCTTCTGGTCCGGTTCCGCCCATGATCCCGCCATGCAGGCGCAGGGGGTGAACTGCCGTGACGACAAGTCCGAACCCAATAATCTGCGCTGCTGGATCAAGGGCGCCCTGCCCGAGCCGGGCTATAGCTATGCGGGCAATGCGCTGGAATGGGCGACCATCCCGGAAGTGCTGGAGGCCGCAGGCGTCGACTGGCGCATCTATCAGGACCCCAACGACAACTGGACCGGCGCCATGCATGGCGGGCTGGCGTTCAAGGGGTTTCGCGAGGCGAAGCCCGGCTCGCCCCTCTATGAGCGCGGCATGACCCATCATTCGCTCGGCCAACTGGCGAAGGATGTGAAGGCCGGGACACTGCCCGCCGTATCCTGGGTCCTGCCGCCCAAGGAATTGTCGGAACATCCCTCCGCCTCGACGCCGATCGAGGGGGCATTCTTCACGGCGCAGATTCTCGATGCCCTGACCGCCAATCCCGATGTGTGGAGCGGCACGGTCTTTTTCCAGACCTTTGACGAAAATGACGGCCTGTTCGACCATCTTCCGCCCGCCGCCCCGCCCTCCTTCAATCCCGACGGGACGATGGCGGGCAAGGCGACGATGAGCCTGGTCGGCGAATATTTCGACGACCATGAGGATAAATATACCTCACGCGATGATGATGCGACCGGCACCACCCGCAACTGGGGGCTTGGCCCGCGCGTACCCATGTATGTCGTTTCGCCCTGGAGCAAGGGCGGCTGGGTCAGCAGCGAGATATTCGATCACACCTCGGTCGGCCAGTTCCTTGAAAAGCGGTTCGACGTGACAATCCCGGCGATCAGTCCCTGGCATCGCGCGGTGTGCGGCGACCTTACCTCCTGCTTCGACTTCGCATCGCGCGAAGACCCCGCCTTCCCCGCTATGCCCGATGTCAGCAGCGCCTCGGCGATCCTCGCCCGCCATCTGGAGCGTCCAAAGCTGCTCCCGCCCCGCGCGCCGCAGGACCTGTTTCAGGAACCGGGCATCCGCCGGTCACGCGGCCTGCCCTATCGGCTCAATGTCGATGGCAGCATGGATGCGGACAACCGCGCCGTTCGCCTGACGTTCGGCAATGAAGGCAGCGTCGGCGTCGTCTATCATGTCTATGACAAGAAGAACCTCGACCGCATTCCCCGCCGTTACACGCTGGAGGCCGGCAAATCACTCGACGATAGCTGGACCGTGGGCGAGGATGGGCTGTTCGACCTGTGGGTTCTTGGTCCCAACGGCTTCCTGCGGAGTTTCAAGGGGGACGTCGCAAAGGCGAAGGGCGCGCCCGCGCTCGTGGCCCGCGCGGCGAAGGGACGGGGCAAGGCGCTTGAACTGCGGCTGCATAATGGATCGGTGGACGCGGTGTCTGTCGCGCTGGGCAACGATGCCTATCGCGTCAACACGGATCGCTCCATCACCCTCATCCCCGGCAAGAGCAGCACACAGCTATGGTCGCTGGCCGATACCGGCAACTGGTATGATCTGACGGTGGTGTCGACGGGTCTGGAGGTCCGGCTGGCGGGCAGGCTGGAGGATGGCGGCCATTCGATCAGCGATCCGCTGATGCAGAGTTGAGGGCGTGGAAATGGGGCGGGATCAGGTTGATCCCGGCCCGTTTTTCCCGCCCCCCTGTTTCCTGGCCCCAAGAACGTGACGGAGCGCGTCGATAATCGGTGACACGTCCTGCTTCAGCGCCTCCGCATGCGCAGCGTAGAGCAGGCCGATCGTCCGGCGGGGCGTGAAACCCGCCATGCGGGGCCGTGCGACGCCGGGCGCGCAGTGCCCCTCCGGCATGACCGTGATGCCCAGCCCCGCCGCGACCATTTTCAGCACCTTGTCGTCATTGGTCGAGCGCAACGCAAAGAAAGGCCGCACGCCCCGTTCGGTGAAATGACGGCTGGTTTCGGACAGCGCCTCGCAATGGCGGCGGACGATCATCACTTCGCTCGCCAACATCTCCGCCGCGATCACCGCCTCATCGCCAAGCGGATGGCTGGTCGGCAGCGCCAGCGCATAGCCCTCTTCGTGCAGCGGCTCTTCCAGAAATCGGTCGCCACCGCGCCCGACCAGCGTGAGCGCCGCGTCCACCCTGCCCCGCGCGACATGACTCACCAGTTCCCGTTCCGTCCCCTCCACCAGTTCGACCCGCGCTTGTGAATCGGCAAGGCGCGCTCGTTCGTAGGCCGCTGCGATCAGATCCGTCGCGATGCTGCCCAGCACGCCCAGCCGAACCAGCGGCATGGCCTTCGCGCCCTTGCCCGCCAGTTCCGCGTCATTGAACGCCCCCTCGATCCGCCGGGCATGGGTCAGGAAGCGGGTGCCCGCATCGGTCAGGTGGACGCGCTGGCTGGACCGCTGGAACAGGGTGGTGCCCAGCAGCCGCTCCAGCTTGGCGATGCCGACCGACAGCGTGGGTTGCGACACATTGGCCTGCGCCGCGCCCCCGCTGAACGTGCCATTGTCCACCACGGCCAGAAAATAACGCAGAAGATATCGGTCAATCATAGATAGCATCTATGACATGCCTCGCATTCTTTCAATTTTTCCTTTCATCTGGCATTCAGTAGAAGGGCAAAAAGGAGAGGCTCATGGCTGATTTCGATTTCGCGCTCGGTGAAAATGCCGACATGATCCGTGAGAGCACGGCCCGCTTTGCCGCCGACCGGATCGCCCCGCTGGCAGCGGAAATTGACGCCAAGGACTGGTTCCCACGCGAGTTATGGCCCGAAATGGGCGCCCTTGGCCTGCACGGCATCACCGTGGAAGAGGAATCGGGCGGCCTTGGCCTTGGCTATCTGGAACATGTCGTCGCGCAGGAAGAAGTCGCGCGCGCATCCGCCTCCATCGGCCTCAGCTATGGGGCGCACTCAAACCTGTGCGTTAACCAGATACGGCGCTGGGCCAATGCGGAGCAGAAGGCCAAATATCTGCCCAAGCTGATCTCCGGCGAGCATGTCGGCAGCCTTGCCATGTCGGAGGCTGGCGCGGGGTCCGACATCGTGTCGATGAAGCTGAAGGCGGAGAAAAAGGGCGACCGTTATATCCTGAACGGCACGAAATTCTGGATCACCAACGCCACCTATGCCGATGTGCTGGTGGTCTATGCCCGCACCGGCGAGGGAGCGAAGGGCCTCACCACCTTCCTGATCGAAAAGGACATGAAGGGTTTTTCGATCGGGCAGAAAATCGACAAGATGGGGATGCGCGGTTCCCCCACCGCCGAACTGGTGTTCGACGATTGCGAAGTGCCGGAGGAGAATATCGTCGGGCCGCTGAATGGCGGCGTTGGCGTGCTGATGTCCGGTCTGGACTATGAACGCACGGTTTTGGCGGGCATCCAGCTTGGCATCATGCAAGCCTGCCTCGACACCGTCATCCCCTATGTTCGCGAGCGCAAACAGTTCGGCAAAGCCATCGGCACCTTTCAACTCATCCAGGCGAAGGTCGCCGACATGTATGTCGCGCTCAATTCGGCGCGCGCTTATGTCTATGCCGTCGCGAAATCCTGCGACGCGGGGCGGACGACACGCTTCGACGCGGCGGGCGCGATCCTGCTGGCGAGCGAGAATGCGATGAAGGTCGCGATGGAAGCGGTGCAAGCGCTGGGCGGCGCGGGCTATACCAAGGACTGGCCGGTCGAACGCTACATGCGCGACGCCAAGCTGCTGGACATCGGCGCCGGCACCAATGAAATCCGGCGAATGCTGATAGGACGGGAGTTGATAGGCGCGTGAGCGGACCCACACTCGATACGAAACTATTCCCTGACGCAGAGCTGTTCCAGGCCAACGCCGCGCATAATGAGGCGCTGCGGGACGAACTGAACGCGCATGTGGCGAAGGCCGCGATGGGCGGATCGCAAGCCGCACGCGACAAGCATGTGGCGCGCGGCAAGCTGCTGCCCCGCGACCGGGTGGAACGGCTGCTCGATCCGGGCAGCCCGTTTCTGGAGATAGGCCAACTCGCCGCCAACGGCCTCTATCATGACGAAGTGCCGGGGGCGGGCATCATCGCCGGGATCGGGCGGGTGTCGGGGCGGCAGGTGATGATCGCCTGCAACGACGCCACGGTGAAGGGCGGCACTTACTATCCCATCTCGGTGAAGAAGCATCTGCGGGCGCAGGAGATCGCGCTCGAAAACCGTCTGCCCTGCGTCTATCTGGTCGACAGCGGCGGCGCGAACCTGCCCAATCAGGCGGAGGTGTTTCCCGACAAGGATCATTTCGGCCGCATCTTCTTCAATCAGGCGCAGTTGAGCAGCGCGGGCATCCCGCAAATCGCCTGCGTCATGGGCAGTTGCACCGCGGGCGGCGCCTATGTGCCCGCCATGTCGGACGAAAGCGTGATCGTCCGCAATCAGGGCACGATATTCCTCGCCGGACCGCCGCTGGTACAGGCGGCGACCGGCGAGGTTATCAGTGCGGAGGATCTGGGCGGTGGCGACCTGCATGGCCGCAAGTCGGGCGTGGTCGATCATGTCGCGGAGAATGACGACCATGCTTTGAGCATCGTGCGCGACATTGTCTCGACGCTCCAGCCGGACCGGATCGCCGACCTCAACCTGCGTGAACCGCGCGCGCCGAAGTTCGATCCGCAAGAACTATACGGCATCATCCCCAGTGACGTCCGCGCGCCCTATGACGTGCGCGAAATCATCGCGCGCATCGTCGATGGCAGCGAGTTTCATGAGTTCAAGGCGCTGTACGGCACGACGCTCGTGTGCGGCTTCGCCCATATTTGGGGAATGCCGGTGGCGATCCTGGCCAATAACGGCGTGCTGTTCAGCGAGAGCGCGGTCAAGGGCGCGCATTTCATCGAACTGGCGTGCCAGCGGCGCATCCCCCTGCTGTTCCTCCAGAACATCTCCGGCTTCATGGTCGGCGGAAAATATGAGGCGGAGGGCATCGCCAAACATGGCGCCAAGCTGGTGACGGCGGTGGCCACCGCGCAGGTGCCCAAGATCACGGTGCTGATCGGCGGCAGCTTTGGCGCGGGCAATTATGGCATGTGCGGCCGTGCCTATGCCCCGCGCTTCCTCTTCACCTGGCCCAATGCGCGGATCAGCGTGATGGGCGGTGAGCAGGCGGCCAGCGTGCTGGCAACCGTCCACCGTGATGCGTCCAAATGGACGCCAGAGGATGCCGAAGCCTTCAAGGCGCCGATCCGCCAGAAATATGAGGATGAGGGCAATCCCTATTACGCAACCGCGCGCCTGTGGGACGATGGCATCATCGACCCCGCCCAGACCCGCGACGTGCTGGGCCTCGCCTTCGCCGCAACGCTGAACGCCCCGGTCCCCGACCGCGCGCAGTTCGGCATCTTCAGGATGTAAGGCCCATGATCCAGTCCCTCCTCATCGCCAATCGTGGCGAAATCGCCTGCCGGATCATCCGCACCGCGCGCAGGCTCGGCATCCGCACAGTGGCCGTCTATTCCGACGCGGACGCCAATGCGCTGCATGTGGCGCAGGCTGACGCGGCCGTGCATATCGGCCCCTCTCCCGTGCGCGAATCCTATCTGGTGGGTGAAAAGATCATCACCGCTGCCAAGGAAACCGGCGCGCAGGCGATCCATCCGGGCTATGGCTTCCTGTCTGAAAATGCGCAATTCGCGCAGGCAGTGATCGACGCGGGATTGATCTGGGTCGGTCCCAATCCATCCTCGATCACGGCGATGGGCCTGAAGGACGCGGCCAAAGCGTTGATGCAAGCGGCGGGCGTACCGACGACGCCGGGCTATCTGGGCGAGGATCAGGCACCCGAACGACTGGCATATGAAGCCGACACCATCGGCTACCCCGTCCTTATCAAGGCGGTCGCGGGCGGTGGCGGCAAGGGGATGCGAAAGGTCGATGCGGCTGCCGATTTCGCCGACGCGCTCGCCTCCTGCCAGCGCGAGGCGGCGTCCAGCTTCGGCAACGACCATGTGCTGCTGGAAAAATGGGTGACGAACCCGCGCCATATCGAGGTACAGGTGTTTGGCGACACTCATGGCAATGTTGTCCATCTGTTCGAGCGCGATTGCTCGCTCCAGCGGCGACACCAGAAGGTGATCGAGGAAGCCCCTGCCCCCGGCATGGATGCCGTGACGCGCGCCGTCATTTGCGACGCTGCGGTGCGCGCGGCCAAGGCGGTCGACTATGTCGGCGCTGGCACGATCGAGTTCATTGCCGACGGCTCGGAAGGCCTGCGCGCCGACCGCATCTGGTTCATGGAAATGAACACGCGGTTGCAGGTCGAACATCCCGTGACGGAGGAAATCACCGGGCAGGATCTGGTCGAATGGCAGTTGCGCGTCGCGTCCGGCGAACCTTTGCCGCTTCGTCAGGACGAACTGTACATCGACGGCTGGGCGATGGAAGCCCGGCTTTATGCCGAAGACCCAGCCAAGGGTTTCCTGCCCTCGATCGGACGGCTCGACACATTCGAATTGGGACTTGGCGAAGCGGGCGAGGCGTGCCGCATCGACACTGGCGTAGCGGAAGGCGCGGAGATTTCGCCCTTTTACGACCCGATGATCGCCAAGGTCATCGCCCATGGCGAAGACCGCGAGGAAGCGCGCATGATGCTGGCCGCCGCGCTGGACGACACCGCCATCTGGCCGGTGCGGACCAATGCAGGCTTTCTGGTCAAGGCGCTGGAACATCCGGCCTTCGTTGCGGCGGACCTCGACACCGGCCTGATCGGGCGTGAGGGCGACGCGCTGATGCCCCCGCACCACCCCTCCGACGAGGCGCTGGCCGATGCCGCAAGCACGTTGGTGCCAGCGGGCGGCCTCAGCGGCTTCCGCCTCAACGCCCCGGTTCGCGAAGAGGGCGCCTTCTTGCTGGATGGCGAGGCAATCTCGATTCGCTTCGATCCGCGCACGGCGACCGCCCGGCGCGGACTGAACGATGTGCTGATTGCCGAGGGTGGACAGGTGTGGCGGCTGACCCCCTGGCGCGTCACTGGCGTGGCGGGCGGTGCGGCCTCCGACGGCGCGATCCTCTCGCCCATGCCCGGCCGGATTATCGCCGTGTCGGTCGCCGCTGGCGAGTCCGTGACCAAGGGGCAGAAGCTGCTCACGCTGGAAGCGATGAAGATGGAGCATAGTCTGGTTGCGCCGTTCGACGGCATAGTCGCGGAACTCAACGCCAGCAAAGGCGGGCAGGTCAGCGAAGGCGCGCTGCTGGCAAAAATCGACCATTTGGACACCAAAGGGAAGGACGCCTGATGGCCGGACGTTTCTACGATCAATGGACCATCGGCAACCGCATCGTCCATGACATCCGCCGCACGGTGACGGAAACCGACAACCTCCTTTTCACCACCATGACGCACAACCCCCAGCCGCTGCATCTGGATGTGGAAGCGGCCAAGGCGTCGGAGTTCGGGCAGATCCTTGTCAACGGCACCTTCACCTTCGCGCTACTGATCGGCCTGTCGGTCGGCGACACGACGCTGGGTTCACTGATCGCCAATCTGGGTTATGACAAGCTGGTCATGCCCAAGCCCGTTTTTCTGGGCGACACACTGCGCGCGGAAACCGAGGTGACGGACCTCAAGGACAGCCGCTCGCGCCCCGGTGCCGGGATCGTGACCTTCACCCATCAGATGCTGAACCAACGCAACGAACTGGTTTGCCAGTGCCTCCGCATGGCCCTGCTCAAAGGAAGCGCAGCGGAGGCCTGAGATCTCATGAGAAATATTCTCACTGAATAGCCGATTATAGATGATATATTCCAAATGACGGCCTGAAAACCACTGATTTGAAGAGATATTTCGCATCAAAAGTGCGAAACTCCTTTCATGGCAGATGCATCGCTTTCCCGGCCCGAAGGGGCCGCCGAGGACTGGACGATCCCGCAGGAGTGGGATCGTTACACGCCCGCCGAACATGCCATGTGGGACAGGCTGTTTGCGCGGCAGGCAGCGATGTTGCCCAACCGCGCCGTGCCCGAATTCATGGCGGGCCTCGACATGCTGAGAATGACCACACCCGGCGTTCCGCATTTTGATTTACTGTCCGAGCGGCTGATGAAGGCGACCGGCTGGCAGGTCGTCGCCGTCCCCGGCCTGGTCCCCGACCGCGTCTTCTTTGAACATCTGGCCAATCGCCGCTTCGTCGCTGGCCGCTTCATCCGCACCCCCGAACAGATAGATTATCTGGAGGAGCCGGACATTTTCCATGACGTGTTCGGCCATGTGCCCCTGCTCGCCCACCCCGCCTTCGCCGACTATATGCAGGCCTATGGCGAGGGCGGCCTGCGCGCCGATGGGCTGGGCGCGATCGACCGGCTGGCGCGACTCTACTGGTACACGGTCGAGTTTGGGCTGATCCGCAGCGGTGAAGGGCTGCGGCTATACGGGGCTGGCATTGTGTCCTCCCATGGCGAATCCCTGTTCGCCCTGGACGATCCCTCGCCCAACCGGCTGGGCTTCGACCTCAAGCGGGTGATGCGGACGAAATACCGGATCGACGACTATCAGCAGACCTATTTCGTGATCGACAGTTTCGACGATCTGCTGCGCCACACGATCGAGAATGATTTCGCACCGCTTTATGCCGAACTGGCCGATGTGCCGGACATTGAGATCGAAACGATCCTGCCGACCGACACCATCTACACGCGTGGTACGCAGGCCTATGCGCGCCAAAAAGAAAAAGAGGATGCTCATTGACCGATATGCTGATCATGGACCGGGACGCACCGGCCACCATCTCGCTCTTTGCAGGTCTGGAGCCGCAAGCGTCCGATGCGCTGCTGGGCCTGATCGGCCTGTTCCGGGCGGATACACGCTCCGGCAAGATCGATCTGGGCGTGGGCATCTACCGCGATCGGGCAGGCGCGACCCCGGTGATGCGTGCGGTCAAGGAAGCGGAGGTAAAGCTGCTCGCCGAACAGACGAGCAAGGCCTATCTGGGACCGGAGGGTGACGCCCTCTCCACCGACCTGTTAGCCCGAATCGTGTTTGGCGAGAATCTAGCCGCATCCGATCGACTAACCGGTATTCAGACCCCCGGCGGCACCGGCGCGCTGCGGCTGGGCGCGGAGTTGGTCAGGCGCGCGCGCCCCGATGCCACCGTGTGGATCGGCCATCCAACCTGGCCCAATCACGCCCCGATCTTCCGCGAAGCAGGCCTTGCCGTGCTGACCCATCGGTTCTTCGAATCCCAAACCGGCAGCTTGGATTTCGACGGTATGATGGCAGACCTCGCCGCCGCGCGCGCAGGCGACGTACTGCTACTCCACGGCTGCTGCCACAACCCCACGGGCGCGTCCTTCACGGCGGCGCAATGGGACGAGATTGCCGCACTCTGTGCGACGCGTGGCCTGCTGCCTTTCATCGACCTTGCCTATCAGGGATTGGGCGACGGGCTGGAGCAGGACGCGGATGCCACGCGGCTGCTACTGGAACGCCTACCCAACGCGCTTGTCGCCTATAGTTGCGACAAGAATTTCGGCCTCTATCGCGATCGGGTCGGTGCGCTCTGGGGTCTGGGCGAAAGCGCCGCAATCACCACTCTCATGCATGGCAATATGCTGTCGCTGGCACGTAGTCTCTGGTCGATGCCGCCCGATCATGGCGCGGCGATCGTCCGCATCATCCTGCAATCGCCTGACCTGCGCACCGACTGGAGGGCGGAACTGGAGCAGATGCGGACGCGCATCAATGCGCTGCGCGGGGCGCTGGCCGCCGCGCACCCTGCGCTGGCCCCGATCGCCCATCAGCGAGGCATGTTCGCCATGCTATCCATCACTCGGGCCGCCGTAATCGCCCTGCGGGAGACGCACGGCATCTACATGGCGGGCAATGGCCGCATCAACATTGCGGGGCTGCGCCTCGACACCATCCCGACCTTCATCGCCGGCCTGACGCCGCATCTCCCTATTGTTTGAGGAGCCTTTTCCATGACCCATGATCCAGCAAACCCTTTGGGCCTCAACGGCTTTGAGTTCGTCGAATTCACCTCGCCCGATCCGGCAGCGATGGCCGCGCAGTTCGAACAGCTTGGCTTCGTCGCAACCCATCGGCACCCAAAAAAGAACATCACCCGCTACAAGCAGGGGCGCATCAACCTGATGCTCAACCGCGACGATGCGGGCCGGGTCGCGGCCTTCCGCGGCGAACATGGCCCATCGGCCAGCGCCATGGCCTTTCGCGTCGCCGATCCGAAGGCGGCGATGGAATGGGCGCTCGCCAATGGCGGCAAACCCACGGACGAGGATGACACCGTCATTCAGGGCATTGGCGGCTCCTACCTCTATTTCGTGGCCGATGGCGCGGACCTTTATGCCGATTGGGCCGAGTTCCCCGGCTGGCGCGAGGCGGAGGCGGCGAACGGCGTCGGCCTAGACCTGCTCGACCACCTCACCCATAATGTCCGGCGCGGACAGATGCGGGTGTGGAGCCAGTTCTACCGCACACTCTTCAATTTCGAGGAGCAGAAATTCTTCGACATCAAAGGCAAGGCCACCGGCCTGCTCAGCCAGGCGATGATCGCCCCCGACCACGCCATCCGCATTCCCCTGAACGAAAGTCAGGACGAAAACAGCCAGATCGAGGAGTTCATCCGCGACTATCATGGCGAGGGGATTCAGCATCTCGCCCTGACTACCGAGAATATCTACGACACGGTGGAGAAGCTGCGCGCCCGCGGCGTGCGCCTTCAGGACACGATCGAAACCTATTATGAACTGGTCGATAGCCGCGTGCCCGGCCATGGCGAGGATCTTGAGCGGCTGAAGAAGAACCGCATCCTGATCGACGGCGATGTCGAGAGCGAGGGCATATTGCTCCAGATCTTCACCGAAAATATGTTCGGCCCAATTTTTTTCGAGATCATCCAGCGCAAGGGTAATGAGGGTTTCGGCAACGGCAATTTCCAGGCATTGTTCGAAAGCATCGAACTGGACCAGATACGGCGCGGCGTCCTTAGCGTCGACGCGTGAGGGAGAGGATGATGGGCAGCGATCCGATCGGGCCGAGCGAGGGGACGCCGATGCAATCGGGCTTCGGCAACCATTTCGCGAGCGAGGCGGTGCCGGGCGCGCTGCCGGTCGGACGCAATTCGCCGCAGAAGGTGGCCTTTGGCCTTTATGCCGAGCAACTGTCGGGCACGGCCTTCACCGCGCCCCGGCATGAGAACCGGCGCAGTTGGCTCTACCGGATGCGGCCAAGCGCGATGCATCCGCCGTTCACGCCCTATAGCCACGACACGTTGATCCGATCCGGGCCGTTCGATAAAGCGCCCTCCTCCCCCAATCGGCTGCGCTGGAACCCCTTGCTTTTGCCACAAGATCCGGTCGATTTCATCGACAGCCTTGTCACTTATGCGGGCAATGGCGATGTCGGCGCGGGATTTGGTTGCGGCATTCATGGCTACGCCGCCAATGTATCGATGGTCGATCGCGCCTTTTTCTCCGCCGACGGGGAGATTCTGGTCGTCCCGCAGCAAGGCGCGCTGCGGATCGTCACGGAACTGGGCGTGTTGCCGGTCGCACCCCTCCAGGTCGCGGTCATTCCGCGCGGGATGCGTTTTCGGGTCGAACTGATTGATGGACCAGCGCGTGGCTATGTCTGCGAGAATTATGGTACGCCCTTTCGCCTGCCGGACCTGGGGCCGATCGGCTCCAACGGCCTTGCCAACCCCCGCGATTTCAAGGCGACAGTCGCCGCATTCGAGGATGTGGAACGCCCCACGCAGATCGTGCAGAAATATATGGCCGGGCTGTGGACGACAACGCAGGACCACAGCCCGTTCGACGTCGTCGCCTGGCACGGCAATCTGGCGCCGATGCGCTACGACCTTACCCGTTTCAATACGATCAACAGCGTCAGCTTCGACCATCCCGATCCGTCGATCTTCACCGTGCTAACCTCGCCCAGCGATACGCATGGCACCGCAAATATCGACTTCGTGATCTTCCCGCCGCGCTGGATGGTGGCGGAGGATACATTCCGCCCCCCTTGGTTCCACCGCAATGTGATGAGCGAATTTATGGGCCTGATCCATGGCGAATATGACGCCAAGGCGGAGGGTTTTGCGCCCGGCGGCGCGAGCTTGCACAATTGCATGTCCAGCCACGGCCCTGACGCACAAAGCTATGCAAAGGCGGTGTCGGCGGACCTGACGCCCCAGCGGATAACGGACAGTATGGCCTTCATGTTCGAAAGCCGCCACGCCTTCCGTCCCACCCGCTGGGCCATGGACACGCCGCTGTTACAACGCGATTATGACGCCTGCTGGACCGGCTTTGAAAAAGCACAATTACCCGGAATGGAACAGGCATGAGCTGGTGGCAGACCGATGAGACGCACGATCCCGCCCGGACAAGCTGGGTCAACAGTGCGCAGGGACATCGCGACTTTCCGATCCAGAATCTGCCCTTCGGCCTGTTTTCGCGCGAAGGCACAGCAGCGCATATTGGCGTGGCGATCGGCGACTCCATCCTCGACCTGTCGGCCTGCGCCGATGCGGGCCTTGTTCCCGAAACGCTGGCCGACGCCTGCCGTCAGGATGCGCTCAACGCGCTGATGGCGCTACCGGGACAGGAGCGGGTGACGCTGCGTCGCGCGATCAGCGCGATGCTGTCCGATCCTGCCAAGCGCCCGGAGGTGGAACCTCATCTCCATGCCGCATCCGCTTGCACGCTGCATCTGCCCGCGCGCATTGGCGACTATACCGACTTCTATGTCGGCATCCATCACGCCAACAATATCGGCCGCCAGTTCCGGCCCGACAATCCGCTGCTGCCCAACTATAAATTTGTGCCGATCGGCTATCATGGCCGAGCGTCGTCCATCCGCCCGTCTGGCGTGCCGCTGGTCCGTCCACGCGGACAGCGCAAGCCACCCGAGGCCGACGCGCCTATTTTCGCACCCACCGCGCGGCTGGATTATGAGCTGGAACTGGGCGTGTGGATCGGGCCGGGCAACGCCCTTGGCACGCCCATCCCCATCGGTGAGGCGGCGGAGCATATTGCCGGTTTCTGCCTGCTCAACGACTGGTCGGCGCGCGACTTTCAGGCATGGGAATATCAACCGCTCGGCCCCTTCCTCGCCAAGAATTTCCACACCACCATCTCCCCCTGGGTCGTGACCGCCGAAGCGATGGCTCCTTTTCGCAAGGCCCAGCCCCCGCGACCGGAAGGCGACCCTGCGTCCCTCCCCTATCTGACTGACCCCGACGATCAGGCGCATGGCGCATTGGGCGTGACGCTGGAGGTGACGATCACTACCGCCGCCATGCGCGCGCAGGGCCTGCCCCCCCATCGCCTCAGCAGCGGCCCGGCGTCCAACATGTACTGGACCGTCAACCAGATCGTCGCGCATCACGCGTCCAACGGCTGCAACCTTACCCCCGGCGACCTGCTGGGCACCGGCACCATTTCCACGCCCGAGCGTGAGGGCTTTGGCAGCCTGATGGAGTTGAGCAGCGGCGGCAAGGCGCCCCTCACCCTGCCAACGGGCGAGACGCGCAGTTTTCTGGAGGATGGCGACGCATTGACCCTGAGCGCCATTGCATCCGCCGATGGCCATGTGCCGATCGGCTTTGGTCCCTGTAGTGCCATCGTGCTGCCCGCCCGTTAGGACGATGGTGTGATTGCCCGCGATCGGATAGACTTCCCGCAACGATGGAAGGAGGCTGTATGACAGGGCGCGCGGCGATTGCATTTCTCCTCTGGTCCCTGGCGCCGCCACTGGCCTATGCCCAATCCACTCTGACGGCAGTTGATCGCACCGCGGCTTTTCAGGCGGCGGGGTTCAAGCTGGTCGGCAAGCAATGGAAAAGCTGCGATGATCCGGGGTCGATGAGCTACACGCCCGGCCAGATTGATAGCGCTCGCGACCTCAATGGCGATGGCTTGCCCGAAGCTGTAATATCGGAGGGCAGCACCGCCTGTTTCGGAATGACCGGGACGGGCTTTGCTCTCGTCAGCAAGCAAGCGGATGGCAAATGGAAACGCATAACGAGCGAAACGGGCATTCCGACCTTTCTTGCGACCAAGGGAACAGGGGGATGGCCGGACATCGAAGTCGGCGGCCCCGGATTCTGCTTCCCCGTCCTGCGCTGGAACGGCAAACAATATGTGCCAAACCGCCGCCAATATGAAGGCAAGCCCTGCCGCTGAGACTGACTAACGCAGGAAGGACATAATGGGCGCCTCTTTCCATTCTCCGGGCTGCACCCCTTCAAGCGCCCAGTCGCCGATCCGCCATCGCACCAACCGCAATGTCGGATGGCCAACGGCTGCCGTCATCCTGCGGACCTGCCGGTTTCGCCCTTCCCGAATCGTCAGCTTGAGCCAACAGTCAGGCACGCTCTTGCGAAAACGTATCGGCGGATCGCGCGACCAGAGATCGGGATCGGCGATGCGCTCGACCTCGGCTGGCCGGGTCAGGCCATCTTTCAAACGGACCCCCTGCCTCAGCAACATCAGGCTTGCTTCATCAGGATCACCCTCCACCTGCGCGAGATAGGTTTTGGGCATCTTGAACCGGGGATCGGCGATCCGCGCCTGCAACTTGCCATCGTCGGTCAGCAGCAGCAGCCCCTCACTATCGAGATCCAGCCGCCCGGCCGGATAGACGCCCGGCACGTCGATGAAATCCGACAAAGTCTGCCGATCGGCGCCCACGCTGCCATCGGTGAACTGGCACAGCACGCCATAGGGTTTGTTGAACAGGATCAACCGCGCCACGCTCAATCCTCCTGATCGAACGCGACGCTGCCTTGATTGATCAACGTCACGATCAAGGCCGTCACGGAACCCGGCACTTCCGGATCAATTATGATGTGCTCTTGCGCGCAGAGCTGCTCGGCAAACGCCATCATATCCTCGGAACACGCAAAACATTGACCATCGACGAACAGCAACAGGGTCACCTCTGACTGCCGGATGAAGGAAAAGCGGCTGGCCGAATTGCGGAACAGCGGCACATCGTAGGCAAGAAACGCGCTGATGTCCTCGACCTGCACCGGATCTTCCGGCTCCCACTCTATGTCGGGATTCTTTCGCGTGCTGTTATATTGCCCGAACCAGCGCGCAAAGGCGTCGCGGTCCTGCACCGCCTCGGTAATCATCGCGTGCATATCCGCCAGAGCCTGTGCTGAAATTTCGCCCGGATTGTCCTGCACGCGCAGGTCCGGATCGCCATAACGGTCGTCATCCTGCATCTCGCCAACCAGATGATCGGACCAATCCTCAATCAACTCACTGCGCGAAGGGGCGCGCAAGCCGATCGAATAGGTCATGCAGTCATCGCCGACCGCGATCCCGTTATGCGCGATGCCCGGTGGCACGTAGAGAATATCGCCGGGTTCAAGAACCCATTCGTTGGTGGCCTCAAAACTGTCCAACAGGCGCAAATCCTCATGCGGCAACAATGGGGTGTCAGCAGTACACAGCCCGCCAACCTGCCAGCAGCGCTTGCCAAGTCCCTGAATCAAAAACACGTCATATTGATCGAAATGCGCGCCCACCCCGCCCTGATCGGTGGCGTAGCTCACCATCACATCGTCAATCCGCCAATTGGGTATGAAGCGAAAGGGCGCGATGAGCGCGGCCACGTCCGGCACGGCATGATCGACAGCCTGCACGAGCAGCGTCCAGGGCGCTTTGCCAAGCTGACCAAAACGCGTTTCCGCCAAGGGGCCATGCTCAACCTTCAACACATCGTTCGCGCCATCGCGCGCCTGCATGATCAGCCGCGACTCGACGCCTGTTTCGCAGGCCATACCCGCCAGTTCATCGGGTTCGAGCGGATTGCTCCAGGACATCCAGGGGTTTTTGATCAACAGCGGCTTCTTCTGCCAATAGTCGGACAGGAAAAGGTCGATGTCAAAATGGCTGAACTGCATATCCACTCTTGTGTAAAGCGCCCCGCACGAACCCCGGCGGCCCGCTTACGAATAGTCTTCAGCCCTATATGTCGGGTTCGCTTTTGGGAAGAGATAGCGCGCCTACTGGCTTCGAACCTGCGCATCCTCCGCATCATGAATGCTTAAGATAGCCCGATTTCGCTCCGCTTGACAGCATCGGCTGCTCGATCCCGGCCATCCTTTCCCTGCCCTCGAACAGCACATATTTCACACCCGGAATGTCGAGCGAGTAAAGCGGTACGATCGGATCAAGCGCAGCGTCGACCTCCTCGACCGTCACACCGTTGAGCAGGAGGATAATCTGCCTCTCCCGACTGGCCTCATAAGCGTCGCGAACGAGCTGACACATGCTGATGCCCGCAGGGTTGCGCGTGACCTCGATCACGGGTGGAGCGTCAGACGGGGACAGAATATGTGTCATGACCAGCATCAGTCCGGCGCAAAAGCATGTTTGTAATCCTGGGCCAACGCCGGGTTCTGTTCCTCCTTCTTCAGCATGCAGTTGCCTATGACGAGCCGTTCTATATCAGTGCCCATGAAACAGCGGAATGCGTCATCCGGGCTTTCGACGATCGGCTCGCCACGGACATTGAAGCTGGTGTTCACAACCACCGCGCAGCCCGTGCGCTGCTTGAATGCATTGATCAGTTCCCAGTAGCGCGGATTGGTATCGCGATGGACTGTCTGTAGCCGGGCGGAATAGTCGACATGCGTAACTGCGGGGATTTCCGATCGGGGCACATTCAGCTTCTCGATGCCAAACAGCGCCTCTTCTTGCGCGGTCATCTGTCGACGGCGCTCGGGTACCACGTCAGCGCACATCAGCATGTAGGGACTGTCCCGGTCGAACTGAAACCATTGCGCCACATCCTCGCGGAGCACCGACGGCGCGAACGGCCGGAAGCTTTCGCGATACTTGACCTTGAGGTTGAGCAGTTTCTGCATTGTCGCAGAGCGTGGGTCGCCAAGGATCGACCTGTTACCTAGCGCGCGGGGACCAAACTCCATCCTGCCTTGCATCCAACCGATCGCCTTCCCCTCGCCCAGCGCTTCGGCCGTTTCGGCCGTAATTTCGTCGCTCGTGTGCGTTTCAAACACAGCCCCAGCCGCTTTCAGCCGACGCTCGATTTCCGGCTGCCCATATTCGGGGCCAAGATAGGCGCCACGCATAGCATCGCCGGCGCCTTCTTTGCCGGCCCCATCACCCTCTGGCCGCATCTTGTTCCAGACGTAGAGCGCCGCTCCGAGCGAGCCTCCGGCATCGCCAGCCGCCGGCTGTACCCAGATGCCCTCGAACAGCCCTTCGCGATGCAGCACGCCGTTAGCGACGCAGTTGAGCGCGACGCCGCCAGACAGGCACAGATTTCGTTCTCCAGTCTCTTTCCGGGCCGCGCGCGCCAGGCGGACAACCGCCATCTCAGTGACCTTCTGAATCGACGCGGCAAGATCCATGTGATGCTGCGTCAGCGGCTCGTCGGGCGAGCGCTCCCGACCGCCGAACAGGTCGGCAAATCGCCGGGACGTCATCCGCAGGCCCGACACATAGTTGAAATATTGCTGATCGAGGTGAAAAGATCCGTCCTCGCGCAGGTCGATCAGGTGATCGAGAATGGTTTGGACATATTTGGGTTCGCCATAGGGGGCGAGGCCCATCAACTTATACTCTCCGGAATTGACCCTGAAGCCGGTATAATAGGTAAAGGCACTGTAGAGCAGACCGAGAGAATGCGGGAAACGCACCTCCTTGACGATCTCCAGCGAACGGCCGTTGCCTATCCCAAGCGAGGTCGTGCACCATTCTCCGACACCATCCATCGTGAGCACCGCTGCTCTCTCGAAAGGCGAGGGATAGAAGGCGCTCGCGGCATGGGACTGGTGATGCTCGGTGAAAAGCAGGCGGCCGTTCCAGCCGCTTGCTCCTGGCAGTTTCCGCAGTTCGGTTGCCAGCGTGCGCTTCTGGAACAGCTTCTCCTTTATCCACAGCGGCATTGCGTGGCGGAACGAGTTGAACCCTCGCGGGGCGACCGCCAGATAGGTTTCGAGCAGCCGTTCAAATTTCAGGAAGGGTTTTTCGTAGAAGACTACATAATCGACACCCTCCATCCCGCACCCGGCCGCCTCCAGGCAGTAGCGAACGGCCGCCGCCGGGAAGGCCGCGTCATGCTTGATGCGGGTGAACCGTTCTTCCTGCGCGGCGGCGATGATATGGCCATTTTCGACAAGCGCCGCCGCGCTGTCGTGATAAAAGGCCGAGATGCCCAAAATTTTCATGGCGTCAGAACAGCGTATAGATGAACGGTGCGACGACGGAGCCTTGAGCGAGCACAAGGAGGCCACCCAAAGTCACAATCATCACGAACAGCGGAAGCATCCACAGCCGTTTCCTGGCGATCAGGAAACGCAGGAGTTCGCGAGCAAAGTCCACAGCACTTACCTCCTCTAGAATTGATCCGTCAGGCCCCCCGCGCCATCAGACTGGGCGGATCGCTCATTCCAGTAGCTTTCCGTCTTCTTTCGTGGATTCAGTTGCAACGCGTCGCGTCGTACCGCGCGCATGATCAGCGCAATGGGTAGAAAGGCGACGAGGAACATGATCAGCATGACCAGCGGATTGATGATCGCGCCCAGAATCAGCCCAATCTTCATCCAGCCATAGTTTAATGGCGCAAGGACCGCCGGCGCGAGCAGGCCCAGGATAAGGAGCGCCCCGCCCGCGACAAACAGGATCAGGTTCAATTCCTGGGACCAACCCAGCAACCAGCGCACGCAGCCGAACGCCATGAGGATCGCGCCAATGATGATGCCGAACCTTCGGTTGGAAGGTAGGGCGATTACCGACCGGTCGACAAAAGATTCGTGCGCGCCCTGGCTCATTCTGCCTTTCCTTGCTCAATAGTGCGAAGGTCAACCGAAAGCACATTAGCGACCATGTCAGCGCCAGCCGGACTCAGATGGTTTTCACCATAAAGGGCGATCGGATCCGGCGTGGCCTTAAAATGTGGAGTCATGTCGATGACCGGAACGCCGGCATGCTGCGCAGCCTTCAGCACCTTGCGACGCATGGAATCATAGGCGAAGCCGTTCGGCAGCAGTCCCATGAAACGCGTACTTTGCGGCAAATATACGATGGCAGTGCGACCGCCCCATCCAGACGCCACCGTTCGCGCCCGCTGCAAAACAAGCGCGAATTGAGGTATCTCAGGCGCGCTCTTGGGGTAACCCAAACCTAGCCTCACCCAGCTCTGGTGCAGCCCCAGAAAATTACGGGCCACATTGCCTTGTTTGATCAAGTCTATCGTGTCGACCGGGCCTTCATTGTCCCAGCGCGCGATTTGGGCGCGAGCCGCCTGTATCGCTTTAGGCCTTATCGTCGACGAACCGAAGTTCGGTGCAGGACCCAGTGCTTCGACAAGCCATGGCGTTCGCAACTCGTTCGCAAGATTCTGCCAATCATTGCCTTCGTAGAAAATGATGACGGTCCAATCGGGACGGCGCACCGGGCCAAATCGCCCAAGCATCGCCAGTTCCAGCAGGGGTCCGGCTCCCCGACTTCCCAAGCTGAGTACTGAACCTTCCCGCGCACGCACTCGACTGGCAATATCTTGACCGTCGGGAAGACAAATGCCTTCGACGAAAGAATCGCCGATCATCAAAATCCTGGGCGACGGCTGGGCCGCCGCCTCGGGCGGATTGCGGAATCCAAATTGGTCGGCGTGATATTTCACCGGCACGTTGCCCGCTTTGCAAAGATCCACTTTTGAACCGGGGACCCCTCCAAGAACCGCTTCGCTTAGTTGGGTCGTGCCAATTCCGGTGTTGAGCTGCCTCAGTGTGCGCCCGGGCGGAAGGGCGAAAGGGTCCGCGTTTGTTACCTGACGAATTTCGGTCCCCACCATCGAGCGAATTATCTGGAGGTAGCGAAATTCAAGAACAGCCTCGAACAAAAACAGGGCGAACAAAATGCCGCAGGCGACGCCACCGATCTGCAACCGCCACGCTGCCCTGGCGCGAAAGGCCGCCCACAACAGTGCTGACAATAAGAGTCCGGGAACCACGACATAGCGGAGACATTGTGGAAGATCGGTCATGAAAGCACGGGCATTCGCCACGGCAAATACCATCACACCAGCCAGATAGAGCGCCGGAATCAAGCACAGGACCATTCCAACGCGATTTTCCATTCGCGCATCGTCCCAGATCGCCGCAGAGAGCGATGACTGTTCCTCTCCTGTAGCGGGCTCGCGGACGGTTGCCATGTGGCGGACCCTAGCCCGCCTTATTCACCAAAAGTGTCCTGAAGGGTTGGCGGGAGTGGCGTAAGCCTCTGATCTGAATTAGGAACTGGGTGTCTAAGCCGAACCTGCCGCAGGGCAGAAAATGCCACGGGCCACACCCGCCATGAACGATGATATCGCAAGCTCATTTGGATTCCCAGCAGTCGGCCGCAAGAAAATCACAGCTGCGTTCGACGGTGGCCGGCTTACCTCGGATGGCGGTGTTCTACTGCTTGCACAGGCCGAGCGCGCGATGGGGATTTGCCAGCGCCTGGCGGCTTGTATTGCCGATCCGCGCGATCCAGCGCGGGTGATCCATCGCCTGGATGACATTCTGCGTGCCCGTGTGTTCGCGATTGCGTGCGGCTATGAGGATGCCGATGATCTCGATGCTCTGCGCGACGATCCAGGCTTCCGCCTGGCGCTCGGCAAGCTGCCGGAATCGGGCGCGGGGCTGGCCAGCCAACCGACGATGAGCCGGTGGGAAAATGCACCGACTACGCGCGAACTGGCCAGCATGATGGCCGCGATGATCGACATCTACTGCGCCAGCTATCCCGCCCCTCCGACAGCGGTCACGCTGGATATCGACGACACGTGCGACGTCGTGCATGGCTATCAACAGCTCTCGTTCTGGAACGGGCATCATGGGGAGCGCTGCTTCCTACCGATCCATATCTACGACACCGCGACCGGCAGGCCGGTGGCCATGCTGCTGCGCACAGGCAAGACGCCTTCTGGAAAGGAGGCGGCGGGGCACATCCGACGCCTGGTGCGTCACCTGCGCCGTAATTGGCCCGATACCCACATCACTATCCGCGGCGACGGGCACTATGGTCGACCCGAGGTCATGGCCTACTGCGATGCGGCCCGCGTCGATTACGTGTTCGGCCTGCCCACCAATTCAGCGCTGCGCGCCGATCCCGCCATTGTTGCGGTCGCCGATGCCTGCGCGGTCAAGCGCGCCCAGCGTCAGTGTCCCGTCCTGCGCAACTATGCCGAGACCCGCTATGGGGCAAAGACCTGGAAGTGCCAGCGTCGCGTCGTTGCACGGATCGAGGCCAGCACGCTGGGCATGGACATCCGCTATGTCGTCACCTCGTTGGCAACAGGATCGGCCGAGCACATCTACGACACGCTCTACTGCGCGCGTGGTCAGGCCGAGAACCTGATCAAGCGCCACAAGTCCCAGCTCGCCAGCGACCGAACCTCGTGCCGCTCGGCCAATGCCAATCAGATGCGCCTGATACTGCACACTGCCGCATACTGGCTGCTATGGCGCATCCAGCAGGCGATGCCCAGGAC
Source organism: Sphingobium aromaticiconvertens (assembly GCF_037154075.1). Classification (NCBI taxonomy): domain Bacteria; kingdom Pseudomonadati; phylum Pseudomonadota; class Alphaproteobacteria; order Sphingomonadales; family Sphingobiaceae; genus Sphingobium; species Sphingobium aromaticiconvertens. The sequence continues at coordinate 1,784,242 of NZ_JBANRJ010000001.1, read as the reverse complement.
CGCTGCTCTGGCAAGCGCGGAGTTTACCACCTTGCGCCTGCGGCTGCTCAAGGTCGCTGCGCGCGTCGTAGAAAGTGCTAGCCGCATCCGCATTGCCTTCGCTTCCGCCTGTCCGGATGCCGACCTGTTCCGCGCCCTCGTTCTCCGGCTGAAGCCTGCGCCGACGTAGCCCATGCGGCAGCGCCGCAGAACTCCGAGCCCAGCCCTTCAACCCGAAAAGCCCATCAATCCGAATGCGGTGAAACAAACGCCAGCGATGCCGGTCGTCCGCGCAATACAGCCAGCCGCAGCAAATGCCCAGAGCGGGCCCGAAACCGAGCGTCGTGAATAAGAGAGGCTAGGTCCGCACTTTCGAGGGACCAAGTGAGCATTTGGACACATCAAATATCATTAGAGGTAACCGCCAGCCGGGAGATGTTGGTTATCCCTGCATCGGTCAAATCACCCTCAGCCCGGTTCTTTTTTCTGGAGCAAGCTGCGTTAAATCCGTCGCGGGGCGCTTGCTCTAGTTCTTTGTTGTCGCATCGTTTTTTTGCGAAAAGCCGGTTCCCACTTTTTCGCACGATGCTCTGGAGATTCACCCATCTTCCGGCGCTTTTCTTCGCAAACACGAACTGCTGCATAAATTTTTGGCTCGATGTCGCCCTGGATGAGAGCCAGCTAACGACAGCGCGTCAGATCGCTGCCACGAGGTCTCACAGATGTCGCCCGCCATCAGATAGATGCGCAAATTGAGAACATCAGTACATTGATTCAGCCGATACAAACCGTGCCGCCGTTCGGCAATGAGCCGCCAGCGCCCGACGCCGACGCGGTCTGGCTTCCCGGCAGCTATGCTGCATCAGCGTGGCTGGATCATGAACGTCCAATCTACTGCGGCGAGCCATCGTCCCCGCCATTGCGATGAATCAGTCCGTCAACTCACCGGCGGGCACAGTTCGATGATCGGCTTGCTCGCCATCGGTCGCGCCTCATCGAAGGAACCCATTGCCGCCCGGCGGCGAAATTCGGCGGCCATCGCCTGATGCATCATGCGTGCGGAGGCATCCGCCGTCGTTGCCGCCAACTGCTCATGCATTTTGGCACGCTCAAGACATTCCTGCGCATTAAGGGCATTCGTCATGAACCACACTCCTGCGTCCTGCGGGACATGCCGGTCCTATCGCACAGCGAGGCGATCGGACGCAGGGCGCCCCGTGAAAAACCGCGCAAAATCTACGCTCCTTGTCAGCCGATGGGAAATGGAATCTTTTGGGTCCACCCGCGCACATCGCCGCATGGCGCTATTTCAGACCGTCCAGTCGACGCGCGGTTGGCAACGGTGGCTCTTAAACTCTTTGCGCGTTTCCATATCGACCTCGCTCAGCACCACCTCATATCCCCAGAGATTGGCGAGATTCTGCAACACCATGGCAGCATCGGCGTCATCCAGCAGCACCCCGTCGATCACGCCATGTTCCAGCATCAACGTCCGGTCCCCGGCCAGATCGACATCGACGACCTGGATATCCGGCTCCTGCCGGGCGATGTCATGTTCGCGCGCGAGCGCTCTTCGGATGCGCCGATAGCCGCGCTCGTCATGGATAGCGTCGACGCGCACCTCCGACTCGCCTTCATGGTCGAGGATCTTGAACAACCGCCACTGCCGGATGAGATGAGGGCTGAGGAATTGCGACACGAAACTTTCATCGCGATAATTCGCCCAGATGTCCTTGAGCACCTCCACCGGGTCGCGCGATCCGGCGATGTCGCCGAACCACTCCCTGTCCTCATCGGTCGGCGTGTCGCAGATACGCTCGATATCGGACATGATGCCGAAACCCAGCGCATAGGGATTGAAACCGCCGAAATGCCCTGAGTCATAGGTCGGTTGGTAAACGACGCCCGTGTGCGACTGGATGAACTCCATGAACGACCCGTCGGTAATCAGGCCGCGCTGGTGCAGGGTGGTCATGATGCGATAGTGGGTATAGGTCGCTGCGCCCTCGTTCATCGCCTTGGTCTGGCGCTGGGGGTAGAAATATTGCGCGATCAGACGCACGATACGCAATATCTCCCGCTGCCAGCTTTCCAGCCGCGGCCCCGTCTTTTCCAGGAAATAGAGGATATTTTCCTGTGGCAGCCCCAGCGCCGCGCGCCGCTGGTCATTGGGCACGGCGGCCGCCTTTCCGCCCATCGGCACGGTGCGCCACAAATCGTCAAAGATGCGATCGCGAAAGGCCTGCCGCTCGGCCTCCCGCTCGGCCTCAGCCTTCAGGTCGCGGGGGCGAATGCGCGGATAGCGATGCACGCCCTGGTTCATCAGCGCATGGGCGGCATCCAGCACGCGCTCCACCGCTAGTTGTCCGTAGCGTTCCTCACAACTGGCGATGTATCGCTTGGCGAATTCCAGATAATCCAATATGCCTTCCGCGTCCGTCCACTGGCGGAAGACATAATTATTCTTGAAGAAATGATTATGTCCAAAGGCGGCATGGGCGATGACAAGTGTCTGCATTGTCGCGCTGTTTTCCTGCATCAGATAATTGATGCAGGGATCGGAATTGATCACCAGCTCATAGGCAAGGCCGCGCAATCCCTTGCGATAGAGCGTCTCATTGGTGACGAACTGCTTGCCGAACGACCAGTGTTTGTAGAACAGCGGCATACCGATCGATGAATAGGCGTCCAGCATCTGTTCAGCGCTGATGATTTCCAGTTGATTGGGATAGATGTTCAGCTTCATCTCGCCGATGGCGATCGGTTCGATGGCGTCATAGATGCGGTTGAGGAGCGAAAAGTCCCAGTCGCTACCGGTGAACAGCGGGGCGGATGCGATACCACCTTTCAATTGCGCGCCCCTTCCGAAACGCCCCTGCGCTGGAACAGCTCGCGAAAGACGGGATAGATTTCGCGCCGGTGCGACACTTTGCGCATCGCGAAATGACGATTGGCCTCCATCACCGGCGCGTAGGCGTTCCACAGCCCGGTGGTGGCCGTCGCCTCTATCCCGGCAAATTCCTCGCGGCCCACTTCCAGATAGGCGGCATATTGCGCGATCCGCAGGATCTGATCCTGCATCAGGCTGACCACCCGGTCATTGTCGGACGCCATTGTGTCACCGTCCGAAGCCTGCGCGACATAGATATTCCAGTCGTTCGGACTGTAGCGGTCCTTCACCACCTCCAGCAGCTTGTCGAGCGCACTCGACACCAGCGTGCCGCCCGTGACCGTGCTATAGAAAAAGGTCTGCTCGTCCACTTCGGCCGCCCGGTCGGTATGGTGGATGAACACCACCTCGACATGCTCGTAACAGCGCGACAGGAACAGGTGCAGCAGCGCGAAGAAACGCTTGGCCAGATCCTTCATATGCGCGGTCATGGAGCCAGACACATCCATCAGACAGAACATAACGGCCTGCGCGACCGGACGGGGCTGTGGTTCGAACCGGCGATAGCGCAGGTCAACCGGGTCGATATAGGCAATGAGGTTGCGCCGCCGCACCAGATGCGCCCGTTCCTCGCGCAGCTTCTTCAATGCCGCTGCATCATTCGGCAAGGGCTTCTCGCGCGCCTCGATCTCGGCGATCGCGTCTTCCACCTGCCGCAACTGCGCGCTGCTGGGCCGCCGCAGCGCCAGCCGCCGCGACATCGCCTTCTGCATCGAGCGCGGGACGGACAGGTTGGACGGATTGCCAAGGGTTGAATAGCCCGCCCGCCTGACCCCCTCGACCTTGCCCGCCACCAGCCTTTTCTTGGCCATGTCAGGCAATTCCAGATCGTCGAGAAACAGGTCCAGAAACTCCTCGCGGCTCAACGCGAAGCGGAATTCGTCCGCACCCTCGCCCTCACCCGCCTGCGAACCGGCACCTCCACCGCCCTGAGGCCGCTTAATCCTGTCGCCTTCCATATATTCGCGATTGCCGGGCAGCACCCGCTCGCGATTGCCGCCCTGGCCGGCGTGATGCAGCGTGGGTTCGTGGATAGCGTCCCGGCGGATGCTGATCTGGCGTTCCTTGTCCAGATCCTTGATGCTGCGGTCCTGCAAGCTGTCACGCACTGCCTGTTGCACATAGGCCCGCGCCCGTCGCAGGAAGCGTTGCCGGTTGACCAGGCTTTTGCCTCCGGGGTTCAGCCGTCTGTCAACTATGTGCATGACAGTGAGTGCGCCTCCATCAGCCTGCCTGCTTGACGCGAATATACCATTCGACCAACCGTCTCACCTGTCGCTCGGTATAGCCGCGCTCGATCATCCGCGTGACGAATTCGTCATGCTTGCTCGCCGTATCGCCGTCCTTCTTGGACCCGAAGCTGATGACCGGCAGCAGGTCCTCGACCTGACTGAACATCCGCTTTTCGATGACCTCGCGGATCTTCTCATAGCTTGTCCATGACGGATTGCGCCCGTCATTGCTGGCCCGCATGCGCAGCGCGAACTTCACCACTTCGTTACGGAAATCCTTGGGATTGGCGATGCCGGCGGGCTTTTCGGTCTTGGACAGTTCCTGATTGATGATCTCCCGGTCCAGCAATTGCCCCGTATCGGGGTCCTTGAAGTCCAGATCTTCGATCCACGCATCGGCATAGGCCACATAGCGGTCGAACAGATTCTGACCATAATCATGGTAGGATTCCAGATAGGCCTTCTGAATCTCGTTGCCGATGAACTCGGCATAGCGCGGCGCCAGTTCGCCCTTGATATACTCCAGATAGCGCGCTTCGGTCTCCGCCGGGAACTGCTCCTGCCGGACCATGCCTTCCAGCACATACATGAGGTGGACCGGGTCGGCGCCGATCTCGATCGTGTCATGGTTGAAGGTCGCCGACAGCGCCTTGAAGGCGAAGCGGGTGGAAATGCCCGACATCCCCTCATCCACGCCCGCCGCGTCGCGATATTCCTGAAGGCTCTTGGCCTTGGGATCGATCTCCCGCAGCATCTCCCCGTCATAGACCCGCATCTTGGAATAGACGTTGCTGTTCTCATGCTCACGCAACCGCGTCAGCACCGAAAAACGTGCCAGCATTTCCAGCGTGCCGGGCGCGCAGGGCGTCTTGTTCAGGTCTGATTCCTGCAGCAGCTTTTCATAGACATGCCGCTCCTCGGTCGCCTGCAACGCGTAGGGCACCTTGATGACGTAGATGCGGTCGATAAAGGCTTCGTTATTCTTGTTGTTCTTGAAATTCGTCCATTCCGATTCATTGCTATGCGCCATGACGATGCCGTTAAAGGGGATGGCGCCGATATTTTCGGTGCCGATATAATTCCCCTCCTGCGTCGCCGTCAGCAGCGGGTGCAGCATCTTGATCGGCGCCTTGAACATCTCGACGAATTCCAGCATCCCCTGGTTCGCCCGATTGAGGCCGCCCGAATAACTGTAGGCATCGGGATCGTTCTGCGACAGCATCTCCAGCTTGCGGATGTCGACCTTTCCGACCAGCGAGGAAATATCCTGATTATTCTCGTCGCCCGGTTCCGTCTTGGCGATGGCGATCTGCCGCATCCGCGACGGCGTCAGCCGGATAACCTTGAACTGCGCTATGTCACCGCCAAACTCGTCCAGCCGCTTGCGACACCAGGGGCTTATCATGCCGGTCAGCCGCCGCCGGGGAATGCCATAACTGTCCTCGATGAAGGCGCCGTGCGTTTCGGCGTCGAACAGCGCAAGCGGGCTTTCGAAGATCGGGCTGATCTCATCCCCCGCCTTCAGCGCATAGATCGGATGGATTTCCATCAGTGCCTTCAGCCGCTCGGCCAGCGACGATTTGCCGCCGCCCACGGGACCGAGCAGGTAGAGAATCTGCTTGCGCTCCTCCAGTCCCTGCGACGCATGCCGCAGGAAGCTCACGATATGTTCGATCGTGGATTCCATACCGAAAAAGTTGGAGAAGCTCTTATAGCGCCGGATGGTGCGGTTCATGAAGATCCGGCCCAGCCGCTGATCGCGCGAAGTATCTATGATTTCCGGCTCGCCGATCGCCGCCAGAAGACGTTCCGGCGCAGAGGCGTGCATGATCGGATCGGTGCGACACCCAAGCAGATAATCTTCAATCGACAACTCGGCTTGACGCCGTTCGTCAAAATTCCGCGTGAAGCTCGAAAACAGTTCATTTTTCGTCACTGGCGACTCCCGCCGCAGTAGCCATGAGATGAGTATGATACGCCTAAGAGACCGTTTTAGAAAGGGTTGATGCGATGGCCTCGGCGTGATTCAACTTGAAATGTGGACCCAAGCAATGTCCGGATGGCTGGATTTGACAAGCGATAGAAGCCTTATCCGGAAGAATGGCCTTTCATCCCTCCGCTCTCACCCTCGACCACCTGCCGCTTTCACGCCGCAATCATCGCGTGATGGATGTCATCTTTGGCCGCAGCAATATTTGATGTGGAAATCTTGCGATTGATCGCTTGTCCTTCTGACCAACCGCTGTTATCTGCCCGCTCGCTGCCGCTTTAGCTCAGTTGGTAGAGCATCGCATTCGTAATGCGGGGGTCACAGGTTCGAGTCCTGTAAGCGGCACCAGTACCCTGGCTTTGATAGCCACGCTCTCCTTACCAGAAGCCCTTAAACTTTGGTCCTGCGTGGGTCCAAGCCGGGACGGCTTTGCGCTTGATGAGCAGGATCGAAGAAGCGTATCTTCGTTTCATCTCGCCCCTCTCAGCCACCGTACCAGTCGGATTTTTCACAACCTGCTCAATCCCGCTAAGATAGGTGCGATCCAGCCCAGTATCATCGGTCATCCGTCCCATCACGTTTACGCCAAATTTACCATCCCCATGGCACGGTCCTGCCAGATAGTTAGGTTTTTTGTAACAGGACGCGCCGGATGGACACGCTGCGGGGGCATGACGTCGCCAACGACCAGGATGATTTTGATTACGCGGCCGACGCCGCGATCGAAACGCCGCCGGTCGTGGTGTCCGACGAACGGCGCATGCATGTGCGCGCCTATAATTATTGGGCCTCGATGCTGGGCGAGCGGACCTTGCCCTCCATCGAGGACCTCAACCCCGACGAACTGGAGGATTTCGGCCCCAACAGCGTCCTACTGGATTTCAGCGCCGGTATCGACAATCCCGCGATCGTCTATCTGGGTACCGCGCTGCGGCATGAGTGCGAGATCGAGGGATCGATCACCCATATCAATGACGTCCCGGCCCGTTCGCTGCTGTCCCGGCTGACCGATCATTATCTTCAGATCATCGCGAACGCCGCGCCGATCGGATTCGAGGCCGAGTTCGTCAACCAGCGCGGATCGGAAATCCTGTACCGCGGCATCTTGATGCCTTTTTCCTCCGACGACGATACGATCGATTTCGTCTATGGCGTCATCAACTGGAAGGAAGTGGCCAGCCACGACCTGACCGATGCGCTGGTGTCGCAGGTAGAAGAAGCGCTCCGCAGCGCCCCTGCCCGCCGCAACGTCGCCCCGGTCTGGGCCGATGGCCCTGTCGGCAGCGGGATCGACACCGACCTTCCCGAACTGGACGACGAACCGCTCGACCTGTCGGGCATGGAAAGCCCGTCGAGCGACGCGCCGCTCGCTGACTGGCTGGCGCTGGCGCGCGATGGTGCGGACGAAGCCCGCCGGGCCGACAGCCGCAGCCATACCGCACTGTACCGCGCCATCGGCTTCGCCCATGATTTCGCCATCGCCAGCATAGAGTCGCCGCAAGACTATGAAGAGATGCTGGCCGACGCCGGGATCAAGGTGCAGGCGCGCAGCCCGATGACCCCCATCGTCAAGCTGGTCTTTGGCGCCACTTACGACAAGACTCGCCTGACCGAATATGCGACCGCGCTGGACCATGCACAGGCGAGCGGCCTGGGCCTTGGCGCATTGGCCGATCATCTGAACAACTATCCCGGCGGCATTAAGGCGCTGGTCCGCGATGTGCGCGCCGAGCGCCGCGCGGAGAAGCCTGCCCGCCCCGATAGCCGCACGAGCGCCCGCGCCACGCTCAAGGCCGCGCAGGCACTGGAACCGCAAGCCGTGACCACCGACACCGACGGACTGGCCGTGGTTGTCGCCCGGCGCGAAGCTGACGGATCGCTCTCGATCGTCGCGGCCCTGTCAGGCACATCCCCCCTGTCCGATCGCGTCGTTGCACAAGCGGCGAAGCAAGCCTAGATACTGTTCCGGTTCAATCAAACCGGAACAGTATCTAGGCTTTTAGCTTGCCGCGCTTTCTTGATCGTCCGATGAATCCATCTGACTGGAATCGCTTTGGGGTCCGTCACCGGCGATATGCCGCGTTCTGACGCGCCATGCTGCATCGCGTCATAATATTACATAAAAATGTAACTATATTTCACGACAAGGGTTGAGCCTTTGGCGGCGCTGGCGCATAACGGGCCGCGATAAAGCGAACCGTTGAAACAGCGCTGCCGGCCCCGTGCCCAAGGCCGGTCCCTCCGGCAGCCGATGATCCTGCGGGAAAAGAGGTGACTGGATGACGAGCGTGGCGGAACCCAAGAAGGCAGCGAACACAGGTTCAACCAAAGCAGGGCCGGTCGATGCCGCTGTGGCGGACGCGCTGCAAGCGGCGCTGGCGCGCGGCGCGCTGCCGGGCGAGCGGGAGGGCTTTGACGAACAAGCGACCGCATCCGCCGCCGCCTTCCTCGCTGGCACCGCCGCCACCCGCAAGCCCGGTCGCGCCGTCATCGCGCTTGAAACGCTGGGCGAAGGCGCCAGCGGCCGCTTCATGCGGATCGCCCTCATCAACGACGACATGCCCTTCCTCGTCGATTCGATCGGCAGCACATTGGCCGCCGCCGACATCACCATCTATCGCCTGCTGCATCCGGTCCTTTCGGTCGCCCGCGATGGCGACGGACACCTGTCCACCATATTGGAGGATGACGCCCCCGGCGCCCGCCGCGAATCAATGATCTATATCGAGGCGGACCGGGTGGATGCCAAAGCGCGCCGCGCGTTGGAAACCGCGCTCGACCAAACGCTCAAGGACGTGCGCGCAGCCGTGTCCGACTGGCCACAGATGCGGGCTGCGATGGAGACGGATGCCGACGCCATCCCTGACGAGGAAGGCGCCGCCCTGCTCCGCTGGTTCCTCGCCCGGCATTTCACCCAGATCGGGCATGAAATTCGCCATCGCGGCGGCAAGGGTGAAACAGGCGGCGAAAAGCCGCTGGGCATCAGCGCGCTGGGCGACGAGCCATTACTCGCGCCCGCCTCCATAGAGGCTGCCTTTGGCTGGTTCGAGGAAGGCAAGCGCACGCCGTTGATCGTCAAGTCCAACCGCATGGCACGGGTCCATCGCCATGTCCTGATCGACCTCATCATCGTACCAGTACGCAAGGGCAAGGATGTCGTCGCCCTGTCCATCCATGCAGGCATGTGGACCAGCGCGGGGCTGGCCGCCACGCCGGACAAGGTACCGCTGCTCCGCTCGGCCCTCTCCTCGTTGATGGACAAGTTCGGCTTCGATCCGGGCGGTCATGCGGGCAAGGCGCTGGCCCATGCGCTGACCAGCCTGCCGCACGACATATTGATCGGCTTCGACCGGGAAACGCTGGAGCGGCTGGCGCTGACCTTCATGTCGCTGACCGACCGCCCCCGGCCAAAGCTCGCGCTGGCCACCAGCGCGCTGACCCGCCATCTCTACGCCTTCGTCTGGCTGCCGCGTGACGAAGTGTCGACCGGGCGCCGGGTCGCGGTGCAGGACATGCTCGCAGCCGCGGCCAATGCCCAGTTGTTGAGCTGGTCGATCGCGCTGGAGGAAGGCGGGCTGGCGCTGCTGCGTATCACCCTAGACCTGCGCGATGGTGGGGTCGTACCCGATGACGCCGCGCTTGATCGTCAGCTCAAGCAGATGGTGCGCGGCTGGCTGCCCTCCGTTGAGGAAGCCCTGACCGAGAATGAGGAAGCCGGCCGCGCCGCCGCGCTCGCCCAGCGTTATGCGCCGGGCTTCCCGATGAACTATCGCAACGGCGCAGGCCCGGCGGAGGCCGCGATGGACATCCGCCTGCTCCACGGCCTGTCCGGCCCCGGCGACCGCTCGATCCGCGTCTATCGCAACGATGAGGACAAGGTCGAACGGCTTCGACTGAAACTCTACACCTACGAAGCGATGGCCCTGTCCGAAGTCGTTCCTGCCTTCGAAAATTTCGGCTTCCGCGTGATCGAGGAAATGTCGACCCCGGTGGACGGTGGCGCGCTTGGCCACATTCAACGCTTCATCCTTGAACTGCCCCGCGGCGGCGATGGCAGCGCCGTCATCGCCCGCGCTGACATCGTCACCGAAGCGATCGCGCAGGTGCTGGAAGGCGTGGCGGAAAATGACCGTTTCAACGAACTGATCGTCACCGCAGGGCTGGAGCCGCGCGCGGTCATCCTGTTCCGCGCCCTTTTCCGCTATCTGCGCCAGACCGGCATGGCCTATGGCATGGCGACCGTCGCCGACACGCTGCGCCGCGAACAGGGGGTCGCCCACAGCCTCATCACTCTGTTCCACGCGCTGCACGACCCGCAGGCGAAAGACGCGGACGCGGTCATCACCCACGCCCAGATCGCAATCGACGAGGGGCTGGAGAAGGTGACGGCGATCGACGAGGATCGCGTCCTACGCCTGTTGCGTGCAGTCATCGCCGCCACCCTGCGCACCAATTTCTTCGCTCCCGCAGCAGCAGAAGCGCTGGCCTTCAAGCTGGACAGCGCGAAGATCCCCGGCCTCCCCGCCCCGCTCCCCTGGCGCGAAATCTGGGTCTATTCGCCACGGATCGAGGGCATTCACCTGCGCGCCGGTCCCGTCGCGCGTGGCGGGCTGCGCTGGTCGGACCGCCGCGACGACTTCCGCACCGAAGTTCTGGGGCTGATGAAGGCGCAGCGGGTCAAGAACGCCGTCATCGTGCCGACCGGCGCAAAGGGCGGCTTCTACCCCAAGCAATTGCCCAACCCACAGGTCAATCGCGACGCCTGGATGGCGGAGGGCACGGAAAGCTATCGCATCTTCATCCGCTCGCTGCTGTCGATCACCGACAATCTGGTGAAGGGCAAGGTCAAGCACCCCGCCAATGTCGTGATCCGCGACGGCGACGATCCCTATTTCGTGGTCGCCGCCGACAAGGGCACCGCGACCTTCAGCGACGTCGCCAACGCAATCGCGCTGGAACGCGACTTCTGGCTGGGCGACGCCTTCGCCAGCGGCGGCTCCAACGGCTATGACCATAAGGCGATGGGCATCACCGCACGCGGCGCGTGGCTGTCGGTGCAACGTCACTTCGCCGAAATGGGCGTCGACGTACAGACCGAGCCGGTGACGGTCGTGGGTTGCGGCGACATGTCGGGGGACGTGTTCGGCAACGGCATGTTGCTGTCAAAGGCGATCCATCTGGTCGCCGCCTTCGACCACCGCCACATCTTCTTCGACCCCACGCCCGATGCTGCAAAAAGCTGGGAGGAGCGCAACCGCCTGTTCGCCCTCCCCCGTTCATCCTGGGACGATTATAACAAGAAGCTGATCTCCAAGGGCGGCGGCGTCTTCCCCCGCACCCTCAAGAGCATCAGCCTGACGCCCGAGATGCAGGCCGTTCTGGGCGTCACCGACGCCGAGATGGAACCCGCCGCCCTCATCTCCGCCATCCTCAAAAGCCCCTCCGACCTGCTGTGGTTCGGCGGCATCGGCACCTATATCAAGGCCGCCGCGCAAGGGCATGGCGATGTCGGCGACCCCGCCAATGACCGGCTGCGCGTCAATGCGGAGGAATTGCGCATCAAGGTGATCGGCGAAGGCGCGAATCTGGGCGTCACCCAAGCGGCACGCATCGCCTTCTCGTTAAAGGGCGGACGGCTCAACACCGACTTCATCGACAATTCGGCGGGCGTCGATTGTTCGGACAATGAAGTGAACATCAAGATCGCGTTGAACAAGGAGATGATCGAGGGTCGCCTTGAACTCGACGCCCGCAACACATTGCTGGTCAGCATGACCGATGCGGTCGGCGATCTGGTGCTGGAGGATAACCGCCTTCAGGCGCTGGGCCTTTCGATCGCCGAGACCGGCGGCGCCGCCGACCTTGCCAGCTATGTCCGCCTGATCGAGACGTTCGAGGAAAGCGGACGCCTTGACCGCGTGGTGGAAGGACTGGGCGCCAACGACCAGTTGCTGCGGCGCGGACAGGATGGTCAGGGCCTCACCCGCCCCGAACTCGCCGTGCTGCTCTCCACCGCAAAGCTCGCGCTTCAGGATGCGATCGAACATGGCAAACTCGCCACCGATCTTTCCATGGGGGCGGAACTGCTGGCCGCCTTCCCGCCCGCCATGCAAAAGAAAGAGGCGGATGCGATTGCCCAGCATCAATTGCGGGGGGAAATCATCGCGACCAAGGTTGCCAACCGCATCATCAATCGCCTTGGCCTCATCCATCCGTTCGAACTGGCCGAGGAAGAGGGCTGCTCGCTCGCCGACCTCGCCAGCGCCTTCCTGATCGCAGAGCGGCTCTATGACATCGGATCGCTATGGCGAGACATCGACGCAGCGCAAATGTCAGAGGGTGCGCGCCTTGCCCTGTTCGGCGACATTGCAGGCGGCATGCGCGCGCAGATCGCCGACATCTTGCGCAGCCTGCCCGCCGGCACGCTGCCGCAGGCGGGTATCGACCAACTGGCCGCTGGCGTCGGCACGCTGGCAAAGAAGGTCGACGACCTGTTGACCGACGAAGCCTGCCGCCGCACCGCCGCCATCTCCGACCGCCTGCTGGGGCTTGGCGCACCGGAGGCGCTGGTCAAGCGCGCAAACGGTCTGTTCAAGCTGGACGGCGCGGTCGGCATCGCCAGCCTCGCGGCGAAGCTGGGCGTCGATGAAGTGGACCTCACCCGCGCGTTCACCCGGCTGGGCGAAGCCGTCGGCATCGACTGGGTCCAGTCCGCCGCCGCCCGCATGGAACCGACCGACCCATGGGAGCGCCTGCTCATTTCCGGCGTCGCCCGCGACATGCAGCAGGTCCGCCTCGACTTCCTGGCCAGCGCCAAAGGCAAGGACTTGCCCACCCATCTGGAAAACTGGCTGGAGGCCAGGCAAGCCCGCATCACCCAGTTCCGCACCCTCGTCCACCGCGCCAAGGCCGCCGCGACCCCCAACGTCGCCATGCTGGCGGAAATCGCAGGACAGGCCCGCGGGCTATTGGCGCGCTGACAGCTTCGGTCCTCTTCCGCGAAGGCGGGGAGGATCGGCGATGCGTGATCGACGCTCAACCGAAAGGGTCGTAACGCCCCAACTATGATGAGTTTCGAAAATGAGGCGGCGAACGCGCTGCGGGAACTGGCGAACCGCGTGGACCCGGTCGAGCCGGGCTTAAACACCTTCTATGAGCTCGATCTGGCATCCTTGACTGACGACCGAAAAAAGTCGGTGCGCGAGGAACTGGTGCTGCATTTGAGTGCATCGAACACCGCAATTTATTCGATCAGTCTTCCCGACGCTGACCCGGCATTGGTTTATCAGGCATTGACGAGCGCGCGGGACGATAAGGTCGATGAGCGCTGTTATTCACAGGTGCTGCGGTTGCCACATCATCCAAGCATGGCCCTTTACGTCGGCAGCAGTCGCGATTTGGCTAAGCGCCTGATGGAGCATCTCGGCTTCGGCCCGAAAAAGACCTATTCGCTCCATCTTCGGCACTGGGCGACACAGTTTGGCAAAGTCAGGATCAACGTGCGGTTCTACCCCGCCTCAACCGACAAAGCCGTCCTGCGCGCGTTGGAAGAGCATCTGGCCAACAAACTTGTCCCACTGTTCGGGCGACGCGGGCCTGTTTGAAATCGAAACCTCGCGCTAGCTATCTGCCCACCGCCGCAGCAGATTATGATAGACTCCGGTCAGGCGAATAACTTCCACATCACCCTGCCCCCGATCCGCGCCCACCGCCTGCACGCTGCGGTCGAGGTCGAACAGGATTTGCCGCGCGGCGTCGTCGCGGATCATCGACTGTATCCAGAAGAAGCTCGCGACCCGGCGCCCTGCCGTGACCGGTTCCACCCGATGCAGCGACGATGAGGGATAGACCACCGCATGGCCCGCGGATAGCTTCACCTGCTGTACCCCGAAATGCGTCTCGATCGTTAACTCCCCGCCTTCATAGGCGTCCGGCTCTTCCAGAAAGACGGTGATCGACAGGTCGGAGCGCACCCGAAAGCCACTGCCCGCCTGAATCCGCACTGCATTATCGACATGCACGCCAAATGCCTGCCCGCCCGCATAGCTGTTAAACAGCGGCGGAAAAATCTTGAGCGGCAGCGCAGCGGCAATGAACAGCGGGTTTCGGCCCAGCGCGTCCAGAATCATCTGCCCGGCCTGCTGCGCCTCCGGCGCGCTTTCGGGCAGTTGCAGGTTGTTCTTCGCCAGCGCCGACTGATAGCCAGACGTGGCATTGCCATCGACCCATTGAGCCGTGTCAATAAACGCGCGGACAGCGGCAACGCCGGACGCGTCGAGCAGGTCTGGAATGGCAATCAGCATGACGTGTCGCGCATCAGCCCTGCAACATGAAGGGGATTTCGACCAGCCCGCGTACCATCACCGCCTGTCCGTCGCGCACAGTCGGCGCCCAGCGCCAGTTCCGCACCGCATCGCGCGCGGCATCGTCCAATCGGGCAAAGCCGCTGCTTTTGGCGATGTTGATCACCGACACCTTGCCGTCCACCCCAAGGGTTAGCGACAGCAAAACCGTCCCCTGCTCGCGTTTACGGCGGCTCTCGATCGGATAGCGTGGCGGCTTGCCTGACAGCATCCGGGTGCTGAGATCACTCGACTGCACCGTGCTGGGTGGGGCGGAAACGGCCACGGGGGCGGATGCGGCGATTGGCTTGGGTGCTGCAATGACCGGCGTGGGCATAGGCGATGGCACAGGCGTCGTCACGATCTTCTGCACGGGCGGCAGGGGCACCCGGACCAGCGGCGGCGGCGCCACGATTTCCGGTTGCGATGGTGGCGGCTGTTCCTCGGAAGCGGGCGGCGGAGGCGGCGGCGACAGGTTGACGACCGTCAGGCTCGCCTCCTTGCGCGCGATAATATGTTGACGCACCTGCATGATGGCGGTGATCGCCACCACATGAACCAACAGGATGGCGGCAATGGCGGGCAGATTGATCGACCGGCGCTCGCCATAGCGGCTGGCTATCGACGCTGGCTCAAACGCGGGAACGGCGAGCGAGGCGACCGGACCGCCAGCCAGCGAATCGCCATCAAAGAGGCCGACTTCCTCCGCTCTCGCTGCTGCGTGAAACATGATCGTCGCGAACCCCTGTTGCCCCGTGCCCCGGCTGCCCGTGCTCCGACTCCATAGCCAAGTGACTAATGAGAATCAATCGCACACTTTGCTGAAACATTTCTGCGCGCGCGCCAAATGCAAACGGCCTGATGCGAACGGGCGGACAATGGCCCCGAGGAGAGGTATGCCATTGCCCGCCCTTCTCCCCGGCAGGTCGCTCTGCCGGGGAAAGCTCGATCAGAAACTGTAGTTCAGACTAAACACCGCCGAACGCGTTGGCGCAGGCTGCGCCCAGCTTCCGCCGACCGCATTGCGGACGGTGGTCACATATTTTTCGTTGGTGAAGTTCTGGACGTTCAGCTGCGCCTTCAGCTGTTCCGTGATCGGATAGGACACCATCAGGCGATGGATGGTATAGCTGGGCACCCGGTACGGCACGTAGCTGTTGGCCGTCAGTTGCGCCAGCGTCGGCTGGTTCAGCAGGAAGCTGCCCTGATAGGTCAGGCCGTAACCCAGTTCCAGACCAAAGCCGAAGCGATAGGTCGTGAACAGGCTGCCCGAATGTTTGGGCGTGTTGGTGAGCGCGTAGCCTGCCGTCGGATCCAGGAAGGCCGCACTGTTGGCGCAGGCACCGGCCGTTGGATCGGTTGTACCCGGATTTGCAAGGCAGTAATCGGACACGCCCTGCTTGATCTTGCTCTTGAGGTACATGTAATTGGCCGAAATCGTCCAGTTGCTGGTGATATTGCCGGACGCGCCGAACGAAATACCCTCGACCCGCTGGAAGCCATCGGTCGCCTGATCGGGCAACGTCGGATCACCCGAGACGACCTTGATCTGGTTACGATCGTTGCGGAACGCAGCCAGCGTTAGCAGCAGCTTGGCGTCGAACAGGTCCGCTTTGGCGCCGATCTCGTAACTTTCGGTCGTCTCCGGCTTCACGTTACAGGTAAGCGCAGCGCAGCTACCGTCGACCGATGCCTTGGAGGGCAGCTTGCTGTTGCCATAGGCGGCATAGATACTGGTGTTGGGCGTCGGCTTCACCACCGCACCGATGCGATAGGAGAAGAGTTCGTCGCTAGGCAGGCGGAGCGTATTGGGGTTCGGCGCCGTAGCCGTAGCGGGCGTCAACTGGCCCAGATCAGGCCCCACCGTCGTCACATAGTTGAAGCTGCGGTTGAAACCCTTGACCTTCTCGTACCGAATGCCGCCGTTGATTTCGAGCCAGTCGGCAAACTTCACCGTATCGAACAGATAAGCAGCATAGCTGGTCTGCTCACCGAAATTCCTGCTCGCCAAGGTGAAGTTGATCGGGCCGGTGTAAATGTTGTTGCCATAGGTAAAGCCCGCCGGTCCCTGCACTACTTCCCCTGGATTGGCGATGTTCACTAATGGGAAGGCCGGGGTCGAACCATCGGCATTGCGCGGCAGCGTGCCTTGGGTCTGCTTGTACCGTTCCCAAAGCGCGGACACGCCGATCACCATGGTGTGCTCGATGCCGCCCGTGGCGAAATCGGCGCTCAAATCGAGTTGGTTATAGGCGGTGGTGTTGGAGATAAGGCGCTGAACACCACGACCACCGGTTGGCAAGTAATAGCCGGGAGGTGCGACGACCGTCGTTACGCCGCCGGTCGTGGTGGTGCATGGGGCCGCAACGCCGGTGTTCACATCAGGCGGTTGCAAACCAGTCGAGGCAAGGCAAAATGTGCCGTTCGGCTGGCTGGTGATCGTATTTTGCTGAATATTCTCGAAGCGCGTCAGGTTACGGACCTTCACCGTGTCGCTGAACTGGTGGCTGAAAATCGCCTGCAGCGACTTGGTCTTGCTGTTCTGCTGGTCCAGATTGGCGAAGCCATAATAGCCTTCACGATCGAACTCGGGCAGGAAACCGCCCTCGCGAGGATAATAGCGAATGCCATATTGCGGCATCGCCTTGTCATCCAGATATTCGCCCTGGATCGTCAGGCTGGTCGGCCCATCGATGCCGATGGTGATGGCGGGAGCAAAGCCCCAGCGCTTGTAATCCTCGACATCGCGGCCGGGCACGTCATTTTCGTGATAGACTGCGTTCAGACGCACTGCGATCAGATCGTTGAGGCGCTGATTGGCGTCCACTGTCGCGCGATAATAATTGTCGGTGCCGATGCCTGCGCTCAGAACGGCCTGGTCGTCGGCCAGCGGACGCTTGGTGACAAGATTGATCGTGCCAGCGACCGAGCCGCCGCCGTTCATCACTGAGTTGGCGCCATTGGTCACTTCGACCTGCTCGATATTATAGACTTCGTTGCGATTGAGGAACGCGCCGCTGCGAACGCCGTCGACGGTTACGTCGTTCTTGGCGTCCTGCCCGCGCAGGATGATGCGGTCGCCGTAACCAAAGCCGCCCTCGCCCGCACCAAAAGTGATGCCAGGCACCGTGGACAGAACATCGCGCAGCGTCAGCAGGTTCTGCTGCTGGATCGTCGCCTTGCCGATGACAGTGATGGTCTGCGGCGTATCAAGCAGCGGACGGGTATATTTGGGCGATTCCGCCTTCTCGACCTTGATTTCCGATTCGTCGATCGCGCTGTCGGTGACGGTCACGCCGCCCAGTTTCTGGCCCTGGCCACCTTCCTGTGCATGGCCAGCGGTCGCAAACGCAACGGCGCCGACGCAGCTCAACGCAAGGAATGATGGTACGGATTTGGATACAGACATGAAACCCCCTTCGAATATCGAGGGGGCAGTTATTGCGAATCAATTGCAGTGTCAACGCTATTGAGAGCCATTCGTAACATTGTCGCAATTTGCCGCAATGGCACGGACATAAAGCCAGCAGCGGATAGCGCTCGTCAGATTGGGGGGATCATCGATCGCGATCCGCTCGACATCGATTCGCGCGATCAGCGCGTTCACAGGCAGGCCGTCGGCCGCCGCCGCCTCGCGCAACGCGCTCCAGAATAGAGGTTCAAGACTGATCGCAGTCTGATGCCCGGCGATGGTCACACTGCGCTTCACCGGCGGCCCATAGACCGGCGCAGACGTGGGCGGGACGCCATCAGGATCGGCGCCCCGCATCGCGTCAATACATATGCTGGCCGCCGTTGATCGACAGCGTGCTGCCGGTCACGAAACCGCCCTCTTCGCTACAGAAAAAGGCCACGCCGCGCGCGATCTCGGTCGCCTGGCCCAGACGGCCAACGGGGATTTTGGCGACGATCTTCTCCAGCACTTGTGGCGGCACGGCGGCAACCATGTCGGTGTCGATATAGCCTGGCGCGATCGCGTTGACGGTAATGCCCGCTTTCGCCCCTTCCTGCGCCAACGCCTTGGTAAAGCCGTGGATGCCCGACTTGGCCGCGGCATAGTTGACCTGACCATATTGGCCCGCCTGCCCGTTGATCGACCCGATATTGACGATCCGACCCCAGCCCCGCTCCCGCATCCCGCCAAATGTCGCCTTGGCCATGTTGAAGCAGCCACCCAGGTTGATCCGCATCACTTCGTTCCAGTCGTCGAAGCTCATCTTGGCCAGCACGCCGTCACGAGTAATGCCTGCATTGTTGACCACGATATCGACCGGTCCCAACGCCTCGGCAACCTGGGCGCAGCCGTCAAGGCAAGCCTGATGATCGCCGACATCCCATTTGAACACCTTGATGCCTGTCGCGTCGGCAAAGGCCTGTGCCTTCTCGTCATTTCCGGCATAGTTGGCGGCCACGCTATAGCCCATATCCTTGAGCGCCAGGCTGATGGCCTTGCCGATACCGCGCGTTCCGCCAGTGACGATAGCTACCCTCGACATATGCCCATCCTCTCGTGCCTAAACTGGTTGATCGATCCAACCTGAAAGCTCACGGCTGAACAGCCGCTTGTAGAGAATGATAGCTTCGCTCGTTGCGTTTAGACAGGGCAAAAAGGCAAATTTTTCCCCGCCTTCGGCCAAAAAAATGGCCTTCGCGCGCAACGCGATTTCCTCTAACGTCTCAAGGCAATCCGCCGAGAATCCGGGCGTCACCACGGCGATTCGCCTGACCCCTTCGCGCACCAGCCGGGCCAGCGTCGCCTCTGTCTCCGGCTCCAGCCATTTCGCCCGCCCGAACCGTGACTGAAAGCTCAAATGCACGGGCAAGGTCAGTACCTCGCCTAGCAGCCGGGCGGTCTTGACCGACTGGCAATGATAGGGGTCGCCCAGACGCAGCGTCCGCTCCGGCATGCCGTGAAAGCTGGCGAGCAATGCCTGTGGAACGAAGTCCAGCCCGGCTATATGTCCCTCGATCGACTGTTTCAGCGCGTCGATATAGGCCGGTTCATCATGATAGGGCGGCAATGTCCGCACCGCTGGTTGCCACCGCATGGCGCCCATCGCCACAAAGGCGGCATCCAGCGCCGTCGCTGTCGTCGCCCCGCAATATTGCGGATAGAGCGGCGCGAGCAGGATGCGATCACACCCCTGCGTCTTCATCGCGGCCAGCCGATCGGCAATGGCGGGATTGCCATAACGCATCGCCCAATCGACGATCACCGCGTCACCCATCGCCTGCTGTAACGCGTCCGCCGTCGCCCGCGTATGAACAGCCAGCGGCGATCCCTCTTTCATCCACACCTGTTGATAGGCATGGGCCGATTTGCGCGGGCGCGTGGTCAGGATGACGCCGCGCAGGATCGGCTGCCACAACAGCGGCGATATCTCCACCACTCGCCGGTCGGACAGGAATTCGGCCAGATAGCGCCGCACCGATTTCGTATCCGGTCCATTGGGGGTGCCCAGATTGATGAGCAATACCCCAACTTTAGGCGCGGGGATGGCGGAATGATCTGAGGGACGGGTCATTCCGAGGCCAATAGCGGAAGGTTGCGAAACCGCTGCCCCGTCACCGTGAACAGCGCATTGGCGATCGCGGGCGCGACCGGCGGCACCGCAATCTCGCTCACCCCGCCCGCATCGGCGGTGCTGCGGATCAGTTCCACCGTCACCTCGCCAATATCGGCCAGTCGCGGCAAGTTCATCCGCCCCAGAATTGCGCGCGTCGGCAATCCCTTCACATAGGGCACGGACGCCCCCATCGCGACGGCCAGCCCGTAAATCAACCCGCCCTCAATCTGCTGCCGGGCGATGTCGGGATTGACCTGTTCGCCACAATCGACCGCAGCGACGATCCGGCTGACCGACAGCTTGCCGCCGCTGACCCCGGCTTCCACCAGCACGGCGGCATGGCTGCCCTGCATCTGGTGCGCGGCGATCCCCTGCCCGCTCCCGGCGATGCCGCCCTGCCAGCCGCCCATCGCCGCCGCGGTGGTCAGGCAATGGGCAAGGCGCGGATTACCGCCCATCATCTGGATACGGAAAGACATCGGCTCCATGCGCGCCAGATGCGCCAGTTCGTCGATGAAGGCTTCGGTGAAGAATGCCCCGTAAATATCCGCATTGCCACGCGAATAGCCCACCGGCAGGCCGGTTGCGGCGGGATAATGATCGACCGCGAAGTTGGGAATGGCATAGGGCGGCACCATGCCCGACAGCGCCAGACGGCTTGCCTCGTTACCCGCCGCAGCCGCCGCCTCATGGGGCAGCGCGCCATCGGCGATCCGCGCCCAAGTCTCGCGCATGGCGCAGGGCGCGGCGACCTTCGCCAGCCAACCTTCGATCACGCCGGTGCGTCCCAGCTTCGCGGCCATGCGCGCCTGCGCCGGAGCGCTGGGCCGATCCTGAATCACATCCTCCAATCGCGACCAGAGCAATTGCACCGGCCGCCCCATCTCCCGCGCCAGCAAAGCCGCCTGCACGCCCGCCTCAAGTTCGATCTTCCGCCCGAACGATCCCCCGGCGTGCAGCGGATACAGGATCACATCGCTCGTCCCCACGCCCAGCGCATCGGCAATCGCCGCTCGCGCCAAGCCAGGGGCCTGGCTGGGCATCCACATTTCCACCACGCCATCGACCACCCGCGCGGTCGCGCTCATTGGCTCCATCGCCAGATGAAGCCCTGGATCGACGGCATATTCGCTCGCCAATATCGTCGCGCCCTCAAACACCGGCAACAGGTCGCCCTGCTCATAGAGCCGCCGTCCTTCACTGCTGGAAAACGCCGCCTCCAGCGCCGCGTCCATATCCTCGCTGTCCAGCGGCTTGCCGACCAGCGTGAAGACCGGATCGCACAGGTCCAACGCCTTGTTCGCCGCCCACCAGTTGGTCGCGACCGCCGCCACCCACCGCTCCTGCCGTACCAACTTCAGGAAGCCGGTGACGCGCTTCGCCGCGCCTTCATCCACGCTTTTCAGCACCGCGTCGCCGATCGGCCCCAGCCGGACGGAAGCGAAGACCATGTCCGGCAGGCGGATGTCGGCGGCGAAATTATGGCTACCGTCGATCTTCGACGGCGTGTCGAGCCGGGGCAGGTCCTGCCCCGCCAGCCGCCCGTCTTGGCCCTGCCGCAACGGCAGGATCGCGGGCACCTTATAATCCGCCGCCGCCTCGACCACATCGGCCATCCGCATCCGGCGCTCTGCCCCATCGCTGATAATGCCTTCGCTGATGTCGCAGCTTTCCCAGGGGATACCCCATTGCGCAGCCGCTGCCTGACACAGCAGCACGCGTGCCGCCGCACCCGCGTCGCGATAGCTGTCGTGGAACATCCGCACGGACGTCGCCCCGCCGGTCAGCATCAGGGCATTGCGCGTCGCATATTGGTCGATCGTCCAGTCACCCAGATCGCCAGCCGCCATCGACCAGTCGCTCGCCAGCCATTCGCGCGCCAGCAGGCGGTTGGCGTAAAGCGGGCTGATCGGCGCGGGCTGCACCGCCACCGTCCGCCAGTCCGCGCCCAGTTCATCCGCCAATATCTGCGGCAGGACCGTGGTGACGCCTTGCCCCATCTCGCATTGCGGCACGACGACGATCACCTGACCCGTCGTGTCGATCTTCAGGAATGCGTTGAAAACCCGTTCATCGGGTCCGGCATTGAGCGAAGGGTCATAGCTGCGCGGCCACAGTCCCCAAGCCACCAGCAATCCCGCCGCCGCGCCGCCGCCGATCAGCAATGACCGCCGGTTGATCCCGTCATGGCTTTTCGCCAGTCTACCCCGTCCCCGCACCATAGGAGCCTGATAGAAGCGGGATCAGAGAGTATAAACCAAAATCGCGCGCCGCGTCATTCCGCGGCAATCGGCGCCAGCCCCAGCCGCCGTATCTCGATCGCCGGGCAATGGTCCATCACCACCTTCAGCCCCGCCGCTTCAGCCCGCGCGGCGGCTTCCTCATTAACGACGCCCAACTGCATCCACACGGCCTTCGCGCCCGCCGCAATGGCCTCATCGACCGCCGCACCCGCTGCTGCGCTGTTGCGAAAAATGTCGACCATGTCGATCGGCACACCAATGTCGGCCAACCCGTTCCACACAAATTCGCCATGCACATGCTCGCCCGCAATCTGCGGATTGACCGGCAGCACGCGATAACCATGGTCCTGCAAGACCTTCATCACGCCATAGCTGGGCCGGTCGGGCCGATCGGAAATCCCCACCAGCGCGATCGTGCGTGTCTCGTTCAGCAGGGCGGCAATGGCGACAGGGTCAGTGATCGGCATGGGCGTTCTCCTTCGCCAGCAACAAATACGCTACGCCTGCACAGGTTCCACACCTCAACCCCGCTCCGCACCCAGCCATGCCGCCAGCTTCTCCGCAATCACCCTGAACGCGCCCGCCTGCAAGCCATCGCCTGCCGCCACCGGTTCACCCGCGTCCGACGCCTTGCGGATCGCGATGTCCAACGGGATGCGGCCCAGAAACGGCAACTGCATCTGGGTCGCCGCCGCTTGCGCCCCGCCGCTGCCGAACGGATCGGACAGTTCGCCGCAATGCGGGCAGATATAGCCCGCCATATTCTCGACCAGCCCGATCACCGGCACATGCGCCTGATCGAACAGGCTGATCGCGCGCGTTGCGTCGATCAGCGCCAGATCCTGCGGCGTGGACACGATCACCGCGCCGATGGGCTTGTGCTTCTGGATCATCGACAATTGGATATCGCCCGTGCCCGGCGGCAGATCGACGATCAGCAGGTCCACGCCCGCCTCATCCCAGCGCGCGTCCAGCAATTGCCCCAGCGCATTGCCCACCATCGGCCCACGCCATGCAATCGCCTGCCCCGGCGCGATCAGATGCGCCATCGACAGCATCGGCACCCCGAATCGGCTCATGATCGGGATCATCCGGCTTTCGCGTGCCTCCGGCTTCACGTCTTCGCTGTCCATAAGCCGCGCCTGCGACGGACCATAGATATCCGCATCGACCAGCCCGACATTGTGCCCCAGCCGCTTCAACGCCACCGCCAGATTGGCCGACAAGGTGGACTTGCCCACCCCGCCCTTGCCCGATCCGACCACGACGATGCGCAGGCTCTTGCGTTCCGCCGTCATCACCATCCGCACATCGTCCACGCCCGGCACGACCAGCGCCGCCTCGCGGATCGCAGCCTCCATGGCATCGCGGGCGTCGGGCGTCAGGCCGGACACGTCCAGCGCCAGCGTCAGCATCCCATTGCGCAGGCGCGGAGGGCTGGTGCGCCCTTGTGTCAATGTCGTCAAATGGGCGGCAAGCGTGTCTATATCGGTCATATCGCGGCGCATTACGCAATATCGTGGCGATGGGCACTGTTTTTCGGCGCGAGTGCTTCCTATAGAGAGCTACATGAACAGATTTTTCGGGTGGATGCCCGGCTTCGTGAGCGGCATGGTCCAGGGTCCCTGGGGTGGCAAGAGCGACGAACCGGACGGTGAAGGCAATAAAGGTGGCAGCGGCGGCGATGGCGGCCCGCGCAACCCATGGACACAACCCGGTCGGGCCGGCAGCGGCCAGAAAGGACCGTCTGCAATCGAGGAAATGCTGCGCCGTGGCCGGGAAAGCTTCGGTGGTGGTGGCGGCAATGGCGGCGGCGGCTTTGGCGGCCTGCCCCAGCGTCCCAATGGCAAGGCACTGGCGCCGATCGCCATCGGCCTGGTCCTGATCCTCTGGCTCGCCCTCACCTGCATTCATCGCGTCGGCCCGCAGGAACGCGGCGTCGTCACCCTGCTCGGCAAATATAGCCGTACACTCTCGCCCGGTATCAGCCTGACTCTTCCCGCTCCGTTCGAAAGCGTGAACACGGTGGACGTGGAGGAAATCCGCACCATCGACATCGGATCGGCCAGCGCGGAATCGGAAAATCTGGTCCTGACCGGCGATCAGAATATCATTGACCTCGCTTATTCGGTGCGCTGGAACATCCGCAACCCGGAACTCTACATGTTCCAATTGTCCGAACCCGACGCCGCCGTCCGCGAAGTCGCCGAAAGCGCGATGCGCTCGGTCGTCGCCAGCGTCAGCCTTGACGATGCGCTGGGCGCGGGCCGGACGGAGATTGAGCAACAGGTCGAACTGCGGATGCAGGAAATTCTCGACGGCTATCGCTCGGGCATTCGCGTGCAGGGCGTCGCCATCAAGCAGGCCGACCCGCCAGTCGCGGTCAACGACGCGTTCAAGGCGGTATCCGCCGCGCAGCAAACGGCCCAGACCTATTTGTCCGAAGCCCGCGCTGCTGCTCAACAGGTCACGGCCAAGGCGCAGGGTGAGGCCACGGCCTTCGACAAGGTCTATGCACAATATCGCCTGTCGCCCGACGTCACCCGTCGCCGCATGTATTATGAAACCATGGAGGGCGTGCTGGCCAACACCGACAAGACGATTGTCGAGAGCGGCAACGTGACCCCCTATCTGCCCCTGCCTGAGATCAAGCGCCGCGCGCAAGCCGCCGCGCCAGCCGCAGCGGCGTCATCAGGGCAGTCCGCCACCCCCAATTCGGCCGGGGAGGGCCAGTAATGCCGCCGCTCAGCCGTAATCCGATCGCCCTTGCGCTGATCGCCATCGCCCTGCTGATCCTGATCGGCAGCACGCTGACCATCGTGCCCGAAACCCGGCAAGGCGTGATCGTCCGCTTTGGCGAGCCAAAGAAGATCATCAACCGCTATTATCCGAATGAAACTTTCGGAAAGACCGGCGCGGGCATCATCGCGCGCTGGCCGTTCATCGATCAGGTCGTGTGGATCGACAAGCGCGTGCTGTCGGTCGAGATGGAGCGCCAGCAGGTGCTGTCGACCGACCAGCTGCGGCTTCAGGTCGATGCCTTCGCCCGTTACCGGATCGTCGATCCGCTCCGCATGTATATCTCGGCGGGCAGCGAGGAACGCGTGTCCGACGCGCTGCGTCCCATCCTTGGCTCGGCGCTGCGTAACGAACTGGGCAAGCGTCCCTTTGCGGCGCTGCTCTCGCCCGAGCGGGGGCAGGTGATGCAGAATATCGAAGCCGGTCTGAACCGCGTCGCCCGCCAGTACGGCGCGCAAATCGTCGACGTGCGGATCAAGCGCGCCGACCTGCCCGACGGCACGCCGCTGGAAAGCGCCTTCACCCGGATGCGGACCGCGCGCGAGCAGGAAGCGCTGACCATCCGCGCACAGGGCGCCAAGCAGGCGCAGATCATCCGCGCAGAAGCGGACGCCAACGCCGCGCGCGTCTATGCCGAAAGCTTCGGCAAAGACCCGGACTTCTATGATTTCTATCGCGCCATGCAGAGCTATCGTTATACATTCGCCCCCGACAAACAGGGAACGACGACGATGGTGCTGGATCGCAACAATGAATTCCTGAAACAGTTTCAGGGCCGCTAGGGCACTTTATTGTCGAACCGGAACATTCGCCATTCAATATGGGTTAAGGGAGAAAGTGCCATTTCAGGGATAACTCAGCCCCCTTTCTCCTATTCTCAATCATGAGAGGACTTGTCCGTTTGCGTTACGCTTATGCCCTTACCGCAGCCCTGCTGCTCGGCGGCACTGCCATCGCCGTCACCTCCAGTTCCAATGTCGGCGCGCAGACCGCGCAGAATGAAGGCATGGCCGCCGCCGCCCCTCAGGGCGCGCCCGTCAGCCTCGCCGACATGGTCGAAAAGCTTCAGCCCGCAGTCGTCAACATTTCGACGAAGCAGCGCGTGGCTGTCCAGAACCCCTTTGCCGGTACGCCCTTTGGCGACCTGTTCGGTCAGGGCCAGGCACCGGGCGGCCGCCCGCAGACGCGGCAGGCCCAGTCGTTGGGTTCCGGCTTCCTGATCTCGGCTGACGGCTATATTGTCACCAACAATCATGTGGTGTCCGCCGGGGCCGAAGGCGCCACCGTCGACTCGATCACCGTGACGCTCACCGATCGCGAAGAATATACCGCGAAGCTGGTCGGTCGCGACATCGCCACCGACATTGCGGTGCTGAAGATCGAACCGAAAAAGCCCCTGCCATTCGTCAAGTTCGGTGACAGCACCAAATCCCGCGTCGGTGACTGGGTCGTCGCGATCGGCAACCCTTTCGCCCTGTCGGGCACCGTGACCGCGGGCATCATCTCGGCGGTGCATCGTTCGACCGGCGCTGGCTATGACAAGTTCATCCAGACCGACGCCTCGATCAACCAGGGCAACTCCGGCGGCCCTATGTTCGACATGCGCGGCAATGTCATCGGCATCAACAGCCAGATCCTGTCCCCCTCGGGCGGCAATGTCGGCATCGGCTTCGCCATTCCCTCCGAACAGGCCGCCCCGATCGTGGAAACGCTCCGCAAGGGGCAGAGCGTCAAGCGCGGCTATCTGGGCGTCCAGATCAGCCCACTGGGCGAGGATCTGGCCGACTCGCTGGGTCTTGCCAAGAATCGTGGCGAGTTCGTTCAAAGCGTCGAGCCGGGCAAGGGTGCGGACAAGGCCGGGATCAAGGCGGGCGACGTGATCGTCAGCGTCAGCGGTCAGGAAGTGAACCCGGACCAAAATCTGTCCTCGATCGTCGCTTCGCAGCCGATCGGGTCGCGGGTGCCGATCATCCTCATCCGCAACGGCCAGCGTCAGACCGTGAACGCGGTCGTGGGTGAGCGTCCGTCGGAGGATGAACTGACCAACTTCGCCCCCCAGCAGGATGAGGATTTCAGCCAGCAGGCACCGCAGGGCAATGGCGGCGCGGCGACCACTCAGTCGCTGGGCATCTCAGCCCTGCCATTGACCCCCTCCATCATCCGTCAGCTTGGCGTACCCGCCGAAACGCGCGGCGTCGTCATCGCGGCGGTCGACGGCTCCACCGATGCGGGGACCAAGGGGCTTCGGCGCGGCGATGTCATCATCACCGCCAACAACCGCCCGGTCGCCAGCCAGGCGGAACTGGACGCGGCGGTCAAGCAGGTGGCAGATCAGGGCCGCAACGCGGTATTGTTGCAGGTGTTGCGCCGCGGTCAGCCGCCCATCTTCCTGCCGATCCGCTTGCGCGACAAATAATCGCGTAACATCAATATTATAAAGAGGGCGTGGAGCAATCCGCGCCCTTTTTTTGTATCCACGAACTTGCTTGTCGAACCGCCCTCTCCCCGCCTAAAGTGCAGCCGCATTTCTTTGGGGAGCAGCATATGAGCGACGGTATCTTCCTGGGCCTTGGCGCACCGGACAAGGATGGCGGCATCCCCCAATATCTCAATCTGCGCCGCGCCAACCGTCACGGCCTGATCGCCGGCGCCACCGGCACGGGCAAGACGGTAACGCTTCAGGGCATCGCAGAGAGCTTCTCCGCCCTGGGCGTCCCGGTCTTCGTCGCCGACGTAAAAGGCGACCTTTCGGGCATCGCCATGGCCGGTTCGCCGACCGCGAAAAATGCCGACAAACTGGTCTCTCGCGCCAAGGAGATCGGTGTTGAAAATTACAGCTATGCCGATAACCCCGCCATCTTCTGGGATCTCTACGGCGAGCAAGGCCATCCAATCCGCACCACCGTCAGCGAGATGGGACCGCTCCTCCTCTCCCGCCTCATGGGCCTCAACGAAACGCAGGAAGGCGTACTCACCATCGCCTTTCGCTATGCCGATGAGGAAGGATTGCTGCTGCTCGACCTGGGCGACCTTCAGGCGATGTTGGCCTATTGCGCCGAAAATGCCGACATGCTTTCGGCCAAATATGGCAATGTGACCAAGGCCAGCGTCGGCACGATCCAACGCCAGTTGCTGCAACTGGATTCGCAGGGCGGCGCGCATTTCTTCGGCGAACCCGCGCTCGACATCCACGACTTCCTGGGCGTGGATGACAAGGGGCGCGGTTATGTCAACGTGCTGGCCGCCGACAAGCTGATGCAGAGCCCCAAGCTCTACGCCACCTTCCTCCTGTGGCTGCTCTCCGAATTGTTCGAGACGCTGCCCGAAGTGGGTGACCCGGAAAAACCCAAGCTGGTCTTCTTCTTCGACGAAGCGCATCTGCTGTTCGACGACGCACCCAAGGCGCTGACCGACAAGATCGAGCAGGTCGTGCGCCTGATCCGGTCGAAGGGTGTGGGCGTCTATTTCGTCACCCAGAACCCGATCGATATTCCCGAGGATGTGGCAGGTCAGCTTGGCAATCGCGTCCAGCACGCGCTGCGCGCCTTCACCCCCCGCGATCAAAAGGCGATCAAGGCCGCAGCCGACACCTTTCGCATCAACCCGGATCTGAACGTCGAAACCGCCATCACCGAACTCAAGACCGGTGAAGCGCTGGTGTCGCTGCTGCAGGAGGATGGCTCACCCGGCATCGTCCAGCGCACCCTGATCGCCCCGCCCCGTTCGCGCCTTGGCCCCGTCGATGTGAAAGAGCGCGCGATCATCCAGTCCATTTCTCCGGTAGCGGGCAAGTATGACACGGTAGTCGACCGCGAATCCGCCGAGGAAATCCTGGCGGCTCGCGGCCAAGCTTCCGCCGCAGCGGCAGAGGCTTCCAAGGCGCAGGTGGAGGCCGACAAGGCCGCCGCCATCCAGGCCAAGGTAGAGGCGAAGCAGCGCGAACAGCAGTTGAAGGAGCAGGCCCGACAGGACGCCATTGCCGCCCGCGAAGCGGCCAAGCCGTCTGGTTTTGACAAAGCGGTCCAGTCCGCCACCCGCGCGGTGGGTTCCTCGGTCGGTCGTCAGGTCGCGAACGAACTCGGCAAGGCTGTGTTCGGCGGCACCAGCCGCAAGGCATCGTCCGGCGGGATCGCGGGCAAACTGGTGCGTGGCCTATTGGGCAGTCTGTTCAAGTAACGCTCTTCCCTCGTCATTCCCGCGAAGGCGGGAATGACGAATGATGAAGGTGCATGACCGGATGCCTCCCTGTCCATCCAAGCTGCCATTTCCCGCCCCACAGATTTGATCGCCGCCACCGCAGCAACGCAGGTTGCCGCTTCGCATTCAGCCGCGCTAAAGGTCGCATAATGACCATATCACAGTCCAGCCACCCGCTGCGTCACGCCAATTTCCGCGCCTATCTGGTCGGGCGGGTCGCGGCGGTTTTGGCGCAATACAGCATGATGATCGTGCTGGGCTGGCAGGCCTATAATATCGCGCGTGAGACGATGACGACATCGGGCGCGGCGGCACAACTTGGTCTGATCGGCCTTGCCCAGTTCCTGCCGCTCTTTTTCCTGACGCCTGTCACCGGCTGGGTCGCGGATCATTTCGACCGGCGCAAGATCACCCGGATCACCCTCAGCCTATTGATCGTCGCCTCGGCCCTGCTCGCCTTCGCCACCTATGAAGGCTGGGTCAGTCTGCCGCTGATCTTTGGTATCGCCGTCATCGTCGGCATCGCTCGGGCCTTCAATGGCCCCGCCTATAGCGCGTTGGCGCCCAATCTGGTGCCACGCGAAATGCTGCCCAACGCCATCGCCATTTCCAGCGTCGCATGGCAAACGGGCATGATCATCGGCCCGGCGCTGGGCGGCTATGCCTATGCGTTTACGCCATGGGGCGCCTATGCGATGGCCGCGCTGCTCTATGGCGTGGGGCTTTCGTGCATGTTGCTGATCGGTCCCGTGCCCCAGCCGCCACGTGACACCAGCCGCCATCCGATCCGCCAGATGATCGACGGCTTTGCCTATGTGCGCGGCAACCGGCTGGTGCTGGCGACGATCACGCTCGACCTGTTCGCGGTGCTGCTGGCGGGGGCGACCGCGCTGCTGCCGGTCTACGCCCGCGACATTCTCCATGTCGGCTCGCAGGGGCTTGGCCACCTTGCCGCCGCACCCGGTATCGGCGCGGGCCTGACAGCGCTCTGGTTCTCCTTCCGCCCGATGAAAAGCGAGGTGGGCATGAAGATGCTGGTGGCGGTGATCATCTTCGGCCTTGCCACCATCGCCTTCGGCCTCACCGCCTTTGCGCCACGCCACTATGCCATGGAACTGGGCATCGGCGCGCTGATCGTCCTCGGCTGCTCCGACATGGTGTCGGTCTATGTCCGCCAGTCACTCATCCAGCTCCACACACCCGACGCCATGCGCGGTCGCGTGTCCAGCCTGTCGCAACTTACCATTTCGGCCTCCAACGAACTAGGCGAAGCGGAATCCGGCTTTCTTGCGGCACTGGTTGGCCCGATCGCCGCTGTCATTGGCGGCGGCATCGGTGCTATCGTCATCACCATCATCTGGGCGCGGCTCTTCCCCGAATTGCGCCTTGCACGCAGCTTCGATCCACCCGACATCGGGCGAGCGGACGTCATAGAGGAGAAAGCACTATGAAGGCCTCCACCATATTGGAAACCATCGGCAACACGCCGCACATCCGCGTGCAGCGGCTGTTCGGCGATGCTGAAGTGTGGATCAAGTCCGAGCGGTCCAATCCCGGCGGATCGATCAAGGATCGCATCGCCCTCGCCATGATCGAGGCCGCCGAAGCTTCCGGCGACCTGAAGCCCGGCGGCACGATTATCGAGCCGACCTCCGGCAATACCGGCGTTGGCCTGGCGATGGTCGCAGCGGTGAAGGGCTATAAGCTGGTTCTGGTCATGCCCGAAAGCATGTCGATCGAACGCCGCCGCCTGATGCTGGCCTATGGCGCCAGCTTCGACCTGACCCCCCGCGAAAAAGGGATGAAGGGCGCCATCGAGCGCGCGATCGAACTGGTGAGCCAGACGCCTGGCGCCTGGATGCCCCAGCAATTCGAAAACCCGGCCAATATCGACGTCCACGTCCGTACCACCGCGCAGGAAATCCTGACCGACTTCGCCGACGCCCCTCTCGATGCGGTCATTACGGGCGTTGGCACGGGTGGTCACATCACTGGCGTCGCACAGGTGCTGAAAGAACATTGGCCCAGCATCAAGGTCTATGCCGTGGAACCGACCCTCTCCCCGGTCATCAGCGGTGGCCAACCCGGTCCACACGCCATTCAGGGCATCGGCGCAGGCTTTATCCCTGCCAACCTCCACACCCAGTTGCTGGACGGGGTGATCCAGGTCGATCCCGCCGACGCCAAGGACTATGCCCGCCGCGCCGCGCGGGAAGAAGGGGTGTTCGTCGGCATCTCCTCCGGTGCGACGCTCGCCGCCATCGCCCAGAAACTGAAAGAACTGCCCGCAGGCAGCCGGGTACTTGGCTTCAACTATGATACCGGCGAACGCTATCTGTCGGTTCCCGATTTCCTGCCGGAATAGGGTTCGAGACGGCCCGTCATGACCGTGCCAGCGACTGCATCCACGCCGCATCCCTTGATGTGCGCGCTCTGGGCCACCCTGTTTCTGGGGATACCCGGTGCAGTCGCGTGGCATGAAGGCGGCAAAACGCCTTCCGCCGCACTCGCCCACCGCGCGGAAAGGGCCGTTCGCCCCCCATCTCCTCCTCCCGCGGTCGAACCTGTCAAAGTCTATGCGCTCGCGCAGGATGACGCGCGCGCCTTCAACGCCGCCATCCCCATTTCCCGGCTGCCCAACCCGGCCGCACGCCCTTTCCTTTTTGCCGGGTCGCCGGAAGATCTGGGCCGCGCAACCGACTGCCTGGCCGCCGCGCAAATCTATGAGGCGGGAGACGACGCCGTGGGCGAGGAAGCGGTGGCGCAGGTCGTGCTCAATCGCACGCGCCATCCCGCTTTCCCTAAGACCGTGTGCGGCGTAGTCTTTCAAGGACAGGAGCGGACAACCGGTTGTCAGTTCACCTTCACCTGCGACGGCGCGCTGGCCGCCCGGACGCCTTCGGCGTCCGCCTGGGCGCGGGCACGGGAGATCGCAACCGCTGCGCTGGCGGGCAAGGTGTTCAAGCCAATCGGCCTTGCCACCCATTATCACACCAATTGGGTTGTGCCTTACTGGAGCAGTTCGCTGGACAAGGTGGCAGCGGTCGGCACCCACCTCTTCTTTCGCTGGACCGGTTGGTGGGGCACGCCACCCGCCTTTCGCCAGACGGTGGACAGCGTTGAGCCGCTGATTGCGCGCATCGCCCGCCTGTCGCCAGCGCATCAGGGCACGCCAGGGACGACGCCTTTCCAACTGGGGCTGCTTCATCAAGTGGCACCCCCGCTGACCGGTACTGAGAAGGCTGCCTTGCTGACCACCCGCTTCCAACAGCCGGTCGGAACGGAGTCTCTGGGCAAGGTTTTCGGCAGCGGCAGGCTGATCGCCATGGAGCCGGGCGCACGCAGCTTCCTGTTCGAATTGGGGCGCGGAACCAGTCCCGATAGTTGGCCCGCGCTGGCCGAAACCTTTTGTGCCGGACGCTCCGAATGTCGATTGATGGGCTGGCGGGCAAGCGATGGCGCGCCGGGCCGCTTCCCGCTCAATCCCGCGCAGATCGAGACGATGGCCTTTTCCTATATCCACAATGCCGACAGCGGGTTGCAGCGCGCTTTGTGGAACTGTGCGTTGACCCCGCGCGCGGACAAGCGGCAATGTATGCGTGACCGGACGCCAGGCGCCTCTCAGGCAGCCGTCGCCCAGCCTGCGGCCACGCCAGCCGCGCAAATCCCGCAATTGTCCGGCGTCCGACGCAAGGAGCGGTTCGAGACGGTGACGATCATGCCACCGCCCAAACTCTTGTCCTCTACAGAATAAGGCGGTCAGCGCGTTTAAGCGCTGATCTCAACAATCAAGCCGCCAGGAACATGTCCGGGTCCAGCGCCATCAGGCTCTCTGCTCCGCCTTCGATCTTGCGGCGCAGCGCGCCCGCGTCGGGCATGATCCGCTCGGCAAAGAAGCGCGCCGTCACCAGCTTTGCCTCCAGATAGCGGGCATCGCCCTCGCCCGCCGCCAGCAGGTCGCTGGCCGCTTTCGCCATCCGCAGCCACATAAGGCCAGTGGAGACGATGCCCAATATGTGCATATAGCTATGCGCGCCCGCCCCGGCATTGTCGGGGTTCTTCATCGCATTCTGCATCAGCCACATAGTCGCGGCCTGCAATTGTCCGGTCGCCTTTTCGAGCGCTTCGGCAAAACCCGCCAGTTTCCCATTGCCCTTGGCTTCGGCAACCTCGGTGGCAACGATCTTCAGGAAGGCTTGAAGCGCCCGGCCGCCGTTCAGCGCCAGCTTGCGACCGACAAGGTCCATCGCCTGCACGCCATTGGTGCCCTCGTAAATCTGGGCGATGCGCGCGTCGCGCACATATTGCTCCATGCCATTTTCCCAGATGTAGCCATGGCCGCCAAATACCTGCTGGCAATTGACCGCGACATCGAAACCCTTGTCAGTGCCATAGCCCTTGATGACCGGGGTCAGCAGCGAGATGAGGTCGTTGGCGGCAAGACGCTCCTCTTCGGTCCCGGCCTTTTCGGCGAGATCGGCCTGGAGCGCCCCCCACAGGATCAGGGCGCGCAGCCCTTCGGTCAGCGCCTTCGCCTCCATCAGCATCCGGCGGACATCAGGGTGGACGAACAGCGTGTCGGCCTTTTCCTGCGGGTCCTTGGGACCAGTCAGCGCCCGTCCCTGACGACGATCATGGGCATAGTGAACCGCGTTCTGGAAGGCGATCTCGCCCTGCGCCAGACCCTGAAGGCCCACGCCCAGCCGCGCCGCGTTCATCATGATGAACATTGCGGCCAGTCCCTTATTCTCCTCGCCGACCAGCCAGCCGGTCGCCCCGTCATAGTTCATGACGCAGGTGGCGTTGCCGTGAATACCCATCTTATGCTCGATCGACCCGCAACTGACGGCATTGCGGTCGCCCAGCGAGCCATCCTCCTTCACCATGACCTTGGGCACGACGAACAGCGAGATGCCCTTGCTGCCTTCAGGGGCGTCGGGCGTCTTGGCCAGTACCAGATGGATGATATTCTCGGTCAGGTCATGCTCACCGGCCGAGATGAAAATCTTGGTGCCGGTGATCTGGTAGCTGCCATCGGCCTGCGGCACCGCCTTGGTCTTGATAAGGCCAAGGTCCGTTCCGCAATGCGGCTCGGTCAGGTTCATGGTGCCGGTCCATTTGCCCGACACCATGTTGGGCAGATAGGTCGCTTGCAGCACATCGCTACCCTTGACCAGCAAAGCGGCAATCGCACCCGCGGTCAGGCCATGATACATTTCAAAGCTCTGATTCGCCGACAGCACATATTCGCTGACCGCCGTTGCGATGACGGAGGGCAAACCCTGCCCGCCAAAGGCTTCCGGTGCGTGCAGCGTCGTCCAGCCGCCCGCCACGAACTGGTCATATCCGTCCTTGAAGCCTGTGGGCGTCGTCACCGATCCATCGGGATGACGCGTGCAGCCTTCCTTGTCACCGACCGCATTCAGCGGGAAAAGCACTTCGGCGGCGAACTTGCCGCCTTCGCCCAGGATCGCATCAACCAGATCGGGCGAAACGGACTCAAACCCCGGCAAATTGGCGTAGCGGTCGATCCCCACCACATGGTCAAGCACAAAGCGGGTGTCGCGGACGGGGGCGGCGTAGCTGGGCATGATCTTCTCCGGTCTATGTTTTATTCGAATTCAGCTTCGGTCAGGGCTTGCTGATCGACTCAACAAAGCTCGCCAGTTCAGCGATGGCAGCGTCAATGTCGGCCTTCTGGTTGTTGAGCAGGTCGATACGCGCCTGGCATTTCGCCATGGTGACGCGGCGCTGCGCCTCATGATCTTCGTCCGCGTCATACAGGTCGATCATTTCGCGGATTTCCTGGAGCGAAAAGCCCACTCGTTTGCCCCGCAAGATCCAGGCAAGACGCGCCCGGTCCCGGCGCGAATAGATACGCGCCAATCCCTGCCGCTGCGGCGCGATCAACCCCTCATCCTCGTAAAAACGAAGCGCGCGGGCGGTGACGCCAAACTCTTCCGACAGATCGGAAATGCTGTAGTTGTCGCGGTTATGGGCGTCGGGCAGTTCAATGCCCGCAATGGTGCTGCGCTGGTACATAAAAGGAAACGTAGTTTACGTTTACGTTTACGTCAATACACAGATCAAGGCGCCCTGCACCGGATCAACAAAAGCCAAGCTACCCCCTTAACAAAATCCAACAGCGGCGCTATATAGCTGCCAAGACTAGTCGATGCCTGACGCCTTCCTGGCCAGGGTTTCGCGCCCCGGTCGTTCGGGAGCCAGCTACCGCATTGCACACGGTTTTTGGCAGAATTGGGCGACTTTGCGGGTATCACCAGATGCTGGCAGTGCGGTTCGGACAGCCCCGACCCGCACTTTTTTTCGTGGGATTCCCCCTCACGAATCGGCTGAATTTTCACTGGGATGTGAAATATTTGCGACGAATGAAAGCAGGAACACGCATGGCGACCAAGGCTCCCTCCCCGCACCTTACTAAAGGCGTCAACACCACCGGCGCAAAGAAGCGCATCCGCAAGGTGTTCGGCGACATCCACGAAGTGGTGCAGATGCCGAACCTGATCGAGGTTCAGAGGGAGAGTTACGAACAGTTCCTGCGGTCCGATCCGTCCATCGGCTATGTTTCGGGCCTGGAAAAGACGCTGCGCAGCGTGTTCCCGATCCGCGATTTCGCCGGCACCGCCGAAATGGACTTCGTCCATTACGAGTTGGAAGACCCGAAGTACGACGTTGAGGAATGCCGTCAGCGCGGCATCACCTATGCAGCGCCGATGCGCGTTACCCTGCGCCTCATCGTGTTCGAAGTCGATCAGGATACCGAAAGCCGCTCGGTCCTCGATATCAAGGAGCAGGACGTCTACATGGGCGACATGCCCCTGATGACGGGCAACGGCACCTTCATCATCAACGGTACCGAGCGCGTCATCGTGTCGCAGATGCACCGTTCGCCGGGCGTCCTGTTCGACCATGACCGTGGCAAGACCCATTCGTCGGGCAAATATCTGTTCGCCGCGCGCGTCATTCCTTACCGTGGTTCGTGGCTCGACTTCGAGTTCGACGCCAAGGACATCGTCAATGTCCGCATCGACCGCAAGCGCAAGCTGCCCGTCACCGCCCTGCTCTTTGCCCTTGGCCTCAACGCCGAGGACATTCTGGCTGAGTTCTACAACAAGGTCACGTTCCTGCGCGGCCAGGGCGGTTGGCAGATCCCCTACACTGTTGAGGCATGGCGCGGCCAGAAACCAGCCTTCGACATCGTCGATGCCAAGTCGGGCGAAGTCGTCTTCCCCGCTGGCACGAAGATTTCGCCCCGCGCCGCCAACAAGGCAGAGAAGGACGGCCTAGACACGCTGCTGATCCCGACCGAGGAAATCTACGGTCGCTACAGCGCCTATGATCTGGTCAACGACAAGACCGGCGAAATCTATATCGAGGCGGGCGACGAAGTGTCGGCCGAAAATCTTGAGGCGCTGGACAAGGCTGGCATCGATCATATCGACCTGCTGGACATCGACCATGTCACCACTGGTCCGTGGATTCGCAACACGCTGAAGGCCGACAAGGCCGAAGATCGTGACCAGGCCCTGTCCGACATCTATCGCGTCATGCGCCCCGGCGAGCCGCCGACGCGCGAAACCGCCGAAGCCCTGTTCGGCGGCCTGTTCTTCGATCCGGAGCGCTATGACCTCTCGGCCGTTGGCCGCGTGAAGCTCAACATGCGCCTCGACCTCGACGTCGAGGATACCGTCACCACCCTGCGGGCCGACGACATCCTCGCCGTGGTCAAGGAACTGGTGAACCTGAAGGACGGCAAGGGTGAGATCGACGACATCGACAATCTCGGCAATCGCCGCGTGCGTTCGGTCGGCGAGCTGCTGGAAAACCAGTATCGCGTCGGGCTGCTGCGCATGGAGCGCGCCGTCAAGGAGCGCATGTCGAGCGTCGATGTCTCGACCGTGATGCCCAACGACCTCATCAACGCCAAGCCCGCCGTAGCCGCCGTGCGTGAGTTCTTCGGTTCCTCGCAGCTTTCGCAGTTCATGGATCAGACCAACCCGTTGTCGGAAGTCACCCACAAGCGTCGTGTGTCGGCGCTTGGGCCGGGCGGTCTGACGCGTGAGCGTGCTGGCTTTGAAGTCCGCGACGTTCACCCGACCCATTATGGCCGCATCTGCCCGATCGAGACGCCGGAAGGCCCGAACATCGGTCTGATCAACAGCCTCGCAACCTTCAGCCGCGTCAACAAATATGGCTTCATCGAAACGCCGTACCGCAAGGTTATCGACCATAAGGTTACGGACGACGTAGTCTATCTGTCGGCGATGGAAGAAGCCAAGCACACGATCGCGCAGGCGAACGCAGAGCTGAACAGCGAAAACGGCTTCGTCGAGGATCTGATCTCCTCGCGTGAAGCTGGCGAATTCCTGATGGCGCCACGTGACCACATCACCCTGATGGACGTCAGCCCCAAGCAGCTTGTTTCGGTCGCGGCATCGCTCATTCCGTTCCTGGAAAACGATGACGCCAACCGCGCGCTCATGGGATCGAACATGCAGCGTCAGGCCGTGCCGCTCGTCAGCGCGGAAGCACCCTTCGTCGGCACCGGCATGGAATCGACGGTTGCCCGCGATTCCGGCGCCGCGATCGCCGCCAAACGTTCGGGTATCGTCGATCAGGTCGATGCGACCCGTATCGTCATTCGCGTGACCGGCGACATTGCCGCCGGCAAGTCGGGCGTCGACATCTACACGCTGCAAAAGTTCCAGCGGTCGAACCAGGACACCTGCATCAACCAGCGCCCGCTGGTCCAGGTGGGGGACATGATCGACGCGGGCGACGTCATCGCCGATGGCCCGTCGACCGAGTTCGGCGAGTTGGCGCTGGGGCGCAACACCCTCGTCGCGTTCATGCCCTGGAACGGCTACAACTATGAGGATAGTATCCTCATCAGCGAACGCATCGTGAAGGACGACGTCTTCACCTCGATCCACATCGAGGAATTCGAAGTCATGGCCCGCGACACCAAGCTGGGGCCAGAGGACATCACCCGCGACATTCCCAACGTCGGCGAGGAAGCGCTCCGCAATCTCGACGAGGCAGGCATCGTCTATATCGGCGCCGAAGTGGAGCCGGGTGACATCCTGTGCGGCAAGATCACGCCCAAGGGCGAAAGCCCGATGACGCCGGAAGAAAAGCTTCTGCGCGCCATCTTCGGTGAAAAAGCGAGCGATGTGCGCGACACCTCGCTGCGTCTGCCGCCCGGCGTTGCCGGCACCGTCGTCGAAGTCCGCGTGTTCAACCGCCACGGCATCGACAAGGACGAGCGCGCGATGGCGATCGAGCGCGAGGAAATCGACCGTCTCGCGAAGGATCGTGAAGACGAGCGCGGCATCCTCAACCGCGCAACCTTCAACCGCCTGTCCGAAATGCTGATCGGCCAGACCGCCACTGCGGCGCCCAAGGGCGTCAAGAAGGGCGGCGAGATTGATGAGGCCCTGCTGGCCGAGGTGGAACGCCATGAATGGTGGAAGTTCGCGGTTGCGGACGATGCCATGCAGGCGAACATCGAGGCGGTAAAGGCCCAGTATGACGAAGCGGTGAAGTCGATCGTCGACAAGTTCGAGGATCGCGTCGACAAGCTTCAGCGCGGCGACGAGCTGCCGCCGGGCGTTTTGAAGATGGTCAAGGTGTTCGTCGCGGTGAAGCGCAAGCTGCAGCCCGGCGACAAGATGGCCGGCCGTCACGGTAACAAGGGCGTCATTTCGCGCATCCTGCCGGTCGAGGACATGCCGTTCCTGGAAGATGGCACCCATGTCGACATCGTGCTGAACCCGCTGGGTGTGCCATCGCGCATGAACGTCGGTCAGATTTTTGAAACGCATCTGGGCTGGGCCGCGCGCGGCCTGGGCCAGCAGCTCAAGCACGCTCTGGAAGACTGGCGTGAGGCCAATCCCAACCCGACGGCGGGCGATATGCCCGACGCGGTCAAGGATCGCCTCGTGTCCATCTATGGCGACCATTATGTCGGCGAGATCGAAGCACGCACGCCAGAGCAGATCATCGATCTGGCCGAGCATCTCCAGCGCGGCGTGCCCATGGGTACGCCGGTGTTCGACGGCGCCCGCGAAGCGGACGTCTCGGCGATGCTGGAACTGGCGGGGCTGCACACATCGGGCCAGAGCGACCTGTATGACGGCCGCACGGGCGACAGGTTCGACCGCAAGGTCACGGTGGGCATCATCTACATGTTGAAGCTCCATCACCTTGTCGATGACAAGATCCATGCCCGTTCGATTGGGCCGTACTCGCTCGTCACGCAGCAGCCGCTGGGTGGCAAGGCGCAGTTCGGTGGCCAGCGTTTCGGTGAAATGGAGGTCTGGGCGCTCCAGGCCTATGGCGCCGCCTACACGTTGCAGGAAATGCTGACGGTGAAGTCCGATGACGTGGTCGGCCGCACCAAGGTCTATGAGGCGATCGTCAAGGGTGACGACACGTTCGAGGCCGGCATCCCCGAGAGCTTCAACGTGCTCGTCAAGGAAATGCGTTCGCTGGGCCTGAACGTCGAACTCGCGTCGCTGGACGACATCAGCGAGGACGATGGCGGCTTCGCCGAGGCAGCGGAATAAAGGACTTTAAGGAACGCTGCCTTCGACAAGCAGCGCTCCCCCTCCTTCGCCCGACAGATTTGCCCTCATGAGGGAATGAAAAAATGAATGAACTGACCAACTTCGCCAATCCGGTCCAGAAGACCGAAACCTTCGACCAGATCCAGATCGGCCTTGCCTCGCCAGAGCGCATCCGGTCCTGGTCGTTCGGCGAGATCAAGAAGCCCGAAACCATCAACTATCGCACGTTCAAGCCTGAGCGTGACGGCCTGTTCTGCGCACGCATCTTCGGTCCGATCAAGGATTATGAATGCCTGTGCGGTAAGTATAAGCGCATGAAATACAAGGGCATCGTCTGCGAAAAGTGCGGCGTGGAAGTGACCGTTTCGAAGGTCCGCCGCGAGCGCATGGGCCATATCGAACTGGCCGCGCCCGTTGCCCATATCTGGTTCCTCAAATCCCTGCCCTCGCGCATCGGCCTGCTGCTGGACATGCAGCTCAAGCAGCTTGAGCGCGTGCTGTATTTCGAATCCTACATCGTCACCGAGCCGGGCCTGACCCCGCTGGAGAAGTTCCAGCTTCTGAACGAAGACGAACTGCTCGACGCGCAGGACGAATATGGCGAGGACGCTTTTTCCGCCGGGATCGGCGCGGAAGCGGTCAAGCAGATGCTGATGGATCTTGACCTTGAGGGCGAGAAGCAGGCGCTGCTGGACGAACTGGCCGTCACCAAGTCGGAACTGAAGCCCAAGAAGATCATCAAGCGGCTTAAGGTCGTCGAGAGCTTCCTGGAATCGGGCAACCGTCCCGAGTGGATGATCCTGGACGTCGTGCCGGTAATTCCGCCAGAATTGCGCCCGCTGGTGCCGCTGGACGGCGGTCGTTTCGCGACATCGGATCTGAACGATCTGTATCGCCGCGTGATCAACCGTAACAACCGCCTGAAGCGCCTGATGGAACTGCGTGCGCCGGACATCATCGTCCGCAACGAAAAGCGCATGTTGCAGGAAGCCGTCGACGCCCTGTTCGACAATGGCCGCCGTGGCCGCGTCATCACCGGCGCCAACAAGCGTCCGCTGAAGTCGCTGTCCGATATGCTCAAGGGCAAGCAGGGCCGCTTCCGCCAGAACCTGCTCGGCAAGCGCGTCGATTATTCGGGTCGTTCGGTCATCGTGATCGGTCCTGAGCTGAAGCTGCATCAATGCGGCCTGCCCAAGAAGATGGCGCTCGAACTGTTCAAGCCGTTCATCTACGCCCGCCTCGACGCCAAGGGTCTGTCCATGACCCTGAAGCAGGCGAAGAAGTGGGTCGAGAAGGAGCGCAAGGAAGTCTGGGACATCCTGGACGAGGTGATCCGCGAGCATCCCGTGATGCTGAACCGCGCACCGACGCTTCACCGTCTGGGCATCCAGGCGTTCGAGCCTGTGCTGATCGAGGGCAAGGCGATCCAGCTTCACCCGCTGGTCTGCTCGGCCTTCAACGCCGACTTCGATGGCGATCAGATGGCCGTCCACGTTCCGCTTTCGCTGGAAGCCCAGCTCGAAGCACGCGTCCTGATGATGTCGACCAACAACATCCTGTCGCCCGCCAACGGCAAGCCGATCATCGTTCCTTCACAGGACATGGTGCTGGGCATCTATTATCTGTCGATGGAACGCGAAGGCGAGCCGGGCGAAGGTATGTTGCTGTCCGACATGCAGGAGGTCCATCAGGCCCTCTTCGCCAAGGCGGTCACGCTGCACAGCAAGATCATCAGCCGCGTTCCGCAGACGAACGAAGCTGGCGAGCAGTATATGAAGCGTTATGAGACCACGCCGGGTCGCATGTTGCTGGGCGAATGCCTGCCGCAATCGCACCGCGTTCCCTTCGACGTCGTCAACCGCCTTCTGACCAAGAAGGAAATCGGTGACGTCATCGATCAGGTCTATCGTCACACCGGCCAGAAGGATACCGTGCTGTTCGCCGACGCCATCATGGCGCTGGGCTTCAAGCACGCCTTCCAGGCCGGCATCTCGTTCGGCAAGGACGACATGGTGATCCCCGACTCAAAGGTCGGCACGGTTGACGAGACCAAGGCGCTGGTTGCTGACTATGAGCAGCAATATCAGGATGGTCTCATCACCCAGCAGGAAAAGTACAACAAGGTGATCGACGCCTGGAGCCGTTGCGGCGACCAGGTCGCGAACGCCATGATGGACGAGATCAAGGCCCAGCCCAAGGACCCCAAGACCGGCCGTCTGGCCCCGATCAACTCCATCTACATGATGGCGCATTCGGGTGCTCGTGGTTCGCAGGCGCAGATGAAGCAGCTTGCGGGGATGCGCGGCCTGATGGCCAAGCCTTCGGGCGAGATCATCGAAACGCCGATCATCTCGAACTTCAAGGAAGGCCTGACCGTCCTTGAGTATTTCAACTCCACTCACGGCGCCCGTAAGGGTCTTGCCGACACCGCGCTCAAGACGGCAAACTCGGGTTACCTGACCCGCCGTCTGGTCGACGTCAGCCAGGATTGCACGATTGTCGAGGAAGATTGCGGCACCGACCGCGCGCTGGAGATGAAGGCAATCGTCCAGGGCGGTTCGGTCATCGCGTCGCTTGGCGAGCGTATCCTGGGCCGCACCACGGCTGAGGATATCATCGACACCAAGGACAGCAGTGTCGTCATTCCGATCGGCACCCTGCTGGACGAAGCCATGATCGCGCAGATCGAGGCTGTCGGCACACAGGCCGTCAAGATCCGCAGCCCGCTGATCTGCGAAAGCAAGATGGGCGTCTGCGGCAAATGCTACGGCCGTGATCTGGCCCGTGGTACGCCGGTCAATATCGGCGAAGCCGTCGGCGTCATCGCGGCGCAGTCGATCGGTGAACCGGGTACGCAGCTTACCATGCGTACATTCCACATCGGCGGCGCGGCGCAGCTCAACGAAACGTCGAACCTGGAGGCCGTCGCCGACGGCACCCTGGAACTGCGCGACATGCCGACGATCACCGACAGCCGTGGCCGTCGCCTCAGCCTCGCCCGCAACGGCGAACTGGCGATCATCGACAATGAAGGGCGCGAGCGCGCCGTTCATCGCCTGCCTTATGGTGCGACGATCCTGTTCGAGAACAATGCCAAGGTGAAGCTGGGCGATCGGATCGCCGAGTGGGATCCGTTCACCATGCCGGTGATCACAGAACGCGGCGGCGTCGTGAAATATGTCGACCTGATCGACGGCAAGACATTGACCGAACAGACCGACGAAGCCACGGGCATCGCCCAGCGCGTCGTTACCGAGCATCGCGGCGCTGCCCGCACCAAGGAGGATCTGCGTCCGCGCCTGACCCTGATGGACGATGGTTCGGGTGAAGCCGCCCGCTATATGCTGGCGGTCGGCGCGACCCTGTCGGTCGAAGACGGTCAGACCGTGCAGGCCGGTGACGTGCTGGCACGCGTCTCTCGCGAAGCCGCCAAGACCCGCGACATTACCGGCGGTCTGCCGCGCGTGGCCGAGCTGTTCGAGGCGCGCAAGCCCAAGGACAACGCGATCATCGCCAAGATCTCGGGCCGCGTTCAATTCCTCAAGGACTATAAGGCGAAGCGCAAGATCGCCATCGCTCCTGAGGATGGCAGCGAGCCGGTCGAGTATCTGATCCCCAAAAGCAAGGTGATCGACGTTCAGGAAGGCGACTTCGTGAAGCGCGGCGACAACCTGATCGGTGGCAGCCCGGACCCGCATGATATTCTCGAAGTGCTCGGCATCGAGCCGCTCGCAGAATATCTGGTCGCGGAAATCCAGGAAGTCTATCGACTCCAGGGCGTGAAGATCAACGACAAGCACATCGAAACGATCGTTCGTCAGATGCTGCAGAAGGTCGAGATCATCGAGTCCGGCGAAACCACCCTGTTGGTGGGCGAGCAGGTCGATCGCGAAGAGATGGACGAGATCAACGCCAAGCTGGCTCCGGGCGAACAGCCTGCCCAGGGCAAGCCGGTTCTGCTCGGCATCACCAAGGCGTCGCTGCAAACCCGCAGCTTCATCTCGGCGGCGTCCTTCCAGGAAACCACCCGCGTCCTCACGGAAGCGGCGGTCCAGGGCAAGAAGGACACGCTGGTTGGTCTGAAGGAAAATGTCATCGTCGGCCGCCTGATCCCGGCAGGTACGGGCGCTGGCATGAACCGCCTGCGGGTTGCGGCCTCCAGCCGTGACGCCGCCATGCGGGCTGCTCTGCGCGCCGCCAGCCAGGTGGACCTGATCGCACCGAAGACAGCGGCGGCGGAACATGCCGCTGAACTGGCCCAGGGACCGGAAGCCGCCATCGGCGACGACCCGCTGGGTGCGGTGCAGGGTGAGGACTTCACGACCAGCGATATGGAATAGGCCATGACGATCAGGTGGGATACCCTGCCCCGCCTGATCCATGGCTGACAGAAAAGGCCCGCCGGATCTGTGCGATCCGGCGGGCCTTTTCTTTTGTTTTTGCATTCTGCGAGCCACCGGCTGTTCCAGTCGACTTCAGAATGCTCTGGCGACAGTGCGACCCGTCGGACAGATACCGATCCTACAACCGGGTCAGGAACGTCTGG
Source organism: Sphingobium aromaticiconvertens (assembly GCF_037154075.1). NCBI lineage: Bacteria > Pseudomonadati > Pseudomonadota > Alphaproteobacteria > Sphingomonadales > Sphingobiaceae > Sphingobium > Sphingobium aromaticiconvertens. The sequence goes on along the minus strand of NZ_JBANRJ010000001.1, from coordinate 1,739,808 downwards.
ACAAAGTCCCGCCCCTCGTCGGTTATTGAAACGATTCTCAACTTCATCTCGCGCCGCTGATCCCTTCGGTGAACCAGCCCGGCATCATGCAGCAGCCGCAAGTAGCGCTGCCCCGTTGTCGGAGAGCAGGCAGCAGCGTTGCAGGCTCCTGCCACCGTCACCTCTTGCCCCTCCAGCGACGAAGCAAATAATTCGAGCAACATATCCCAGGCCGGATCGGAAAACAGATCCTTGGCCAGCAAGGTACGCTCCCGCCGAGCCACGATATACCGTCGGACCTGCGTCGCCGTCAGCGCGCCCTTTGCAATATCACTACCGAGCGGTTGGGCGGGTCCGGGCGAGAAGCTTAACATGGTTCACGGCTCGCCGATCCAGCAGAATGCCAACCACGATCGCGACCTGCATCGGGATCGACCAGAAGGCGACAACAGCCTGATAGATGTTGCGGGGCAAATCGGGATTGAGATGCGATACGATCTGTGTGGCCATGGCCGCGCCATGCAGTCCTGCCAACCACATCGGCCAATAATGGTTCGACCGCATCGCCAGCGCGATCAACCCTGCGAACAGGGCGGCGTCGACCAAAGCCACGGCCCAGCGATCCTGCGTGACGCCTGTAATCATTAGTGTCATCAGGGCCGCCGACACCAGCATGGCTACCGCTACACGCCCATCGCGCCCGCCGGCCAGGACAGAGTAGCTGCAACTGACGAGCATCAGCACTGCGAACGAGGCAAAAAGAAGAGGCATCGGATCTGTTCATCTCTCCCTGCATGATCGATTCAGACCTTGGCATCCGCAGGAAGACGCTGATCTGGGGATTGTATTGCCGTAATGGCGGGCTTCTCGTCATTCAACATCCAGCATCCATAGTCATAAACTTCGAGGTTGCTGTTGCCCTTGAGTGACACGAGAACGCGCTGTGCATTGATCATTTCGCCACGGCCCTCGATGACCTTGCTGATCGAATCGCCCATCGCGCGGAGCGCGCGTTGCGATGCCGAAGGCGCCAGACCGGACCCCTCACAGGTTTCAAGGAATGTGGAGATGAGGCGAGCAGCATTCTGCACGCTGTTGTCCAGGCTTTCGAAAGCAGCGCGCAAATCGTCGGCCACGACCTGTCCGGCTGCGGGATTGAATTTAGGCATAGCATCTCCGTGGCGCAAAATGCGCGAATATATGGGTTCAATCGAAAATCAGGTGAGGAGCAGGATAACGCCCTGAACGGTCACGATAGTGGCTATCAGCAGCACGGCGGCCAGAAAGCTGATCCGCGCTATTACCAATAGCCGGTCGGCTACATTCAGGTCATTCTCTCGCCCTCCCATAGGTGGAAGGCTGAACAGGTGATGCAAGGTACCTATTGGCTTGGAGTCTGTGCCCTGCGTCTGATCGGCCTGATGCATTTCATCAGCCAACGGAAGCGCTGGCGCAATGGCTTCCGATTGCAGGTGCAATGGCTGCACCATCACTTTTTCATGCCCAAGCACGATCCGCGCGGCGTCTCGCCGCCCGCTCGCGCCGAGCTTCGCTATTGCCGCTGCGATATAATTATCGACCACGCCCGGCGTCACATCCAGAATCGGTGCGATCTCTTTTGAAGTCAGGCCTTGGGACACCAGTTCCAGACACCGCCTCTGCCGATCTGATAACTGACCTAGTGCCATGATTCTCGCTCCATTCTGGAGGAAGATAGGAAAACGGGATCGCTGTTGGCAATGCGCGATGATCCGCCCGCCCTTACCGATCGGATGTGAGCTACTCCCCTCATCGCGCGGCCCCCACGGCTTCCATGACCGCCGCTTCAGAAGGAAGTAGATTCAATAGCGGGTTTCGCTCGCACATCCCCGGTGCATGCCATCAGGATGTTTCGAAAGAATGAGCAAATCTGCCCATCATGGCAGTATCGCGAAGCCGTTGTTCAAGAATGTCAGAAGATTTTGGATGCCCGACAAGGATTCGAACCTTGATTGACGGAGTCAGAGTCCGTTGTCTTACCATTAGACGATCGGGCATCGGGCCACCCCTGCGGGTAACCGGAAGCGCGCAGATAGGCCCCGTCGAAAGATTGGTCAAGATGCTTTAGAAGCCCGCTCATCCGGTTTTTGATCGAAGATCCGCACTTCAGTCCATTTCCTATTGCAACTCAAGTGTTGAAACGACTCGCAGAAGGGTATAGCTGCCTCGGCAACCAATGCTTAGGCAGAGATATGGACGCCCCTTATTACAGCCTCGAAACGCTTAGTCCCCGTGTCTCACTGGGATATCTGATGAAGCGCGTCCACCGCCTGGCCCATGCCGAAGTGGAAGCCGCGTTCAATGACGGCGAATTTACTTTCACCCAATGGGTCGCTCTGGCGTTGCTCCACAGCGGCGTTGCCGACACGGCGAGCGGCGTAGCGCGCGACATCGGCCATGACACGGGCGCCATGACGCGCGTCATCGACCAGCTTGTTCAGCGCGGTCTGATCGAGCGGCATCCTGATCCGTCCGACCGGCGCGTGACAAAACTCGCGATAACGGCAGAAGGAAAGGCCGCGCTGACGGGACTGACGCCACGCGTGCTCAATATCTGGAATGTGTTGTTGGAGGATTTTCCAAGGGCCGATGTCGATCGCTTTCTCGCGATGCTTGGAACGATTGAGGAAAAGCTGATTGCCATGGAAAGCGCACGGGGAGCCGAAGACAATGCATAAGGTCTTTCCGATCGCGCTTGGCGCATCGTTGGCGCTGGCAGCCTGTGCCGCGCCCGATAATCGCGTGGCGGTCACAGCGCTCGCGCCCGAGGCGCTCGGCCTGACCGGCGCGCCCGCGCCGTTGGCGCCCGGCGACTGGTGGCGTGCGCTTGGCGATCCGCAGCTTGACAGGATCATGTCGGACGCCTTGTCGAGCAGCCCCCGTCTGGAGGCCGCGCTGGCCCGTGTCCGGGAAGCGCAAGCGTTGCTGTCCGCGCGTCAGGGCGAGGCCGGACCACAGGTGACGCTGGACGCCAATGAACAGCGCACCCGCCTGTCCGAACGCTATATCATTCCGCCGCCCTATGGTGGCTCGACCCAGTGGCAGGGGCAGGCGCAGGTCAACCTCGGCTGGAATCTCGACTTCTTTGGTCGTCAGGCGGACGCGATCACAGCAGCGCGGGATAGCACTCGCGCGACACAGTTGGACCATGAAGCGGCTCGGCTGGCGCTGACCGGCGCGGTGGCCCAGACCTATGTGGAACTGGTCCGCGCCGAACATCTTGTGACGCTGGGCGATGCCACCGTGGCGCAGCGCGAACGCTCGCTCGGCCTGGTCGACGCACGCATTCGCGCCAAGCTCGCCAGCCAGTTGGACGCCCGCGCGGCCCAGACGCTGCTGGCGCAGGCGCGGCAATCGGTGCTTCAGGCACAGGCGCGACGGACGCTGCTGGTTCATGCGCTGGCCGAACTGGCGGGGCATGGGGCTGATTATTATGCTGGTATCGGCCCGACCCGCGTGGCGCTGGACAGCGCCCTGCCGATCCCCAAAACCCTGCCCGCCGATCTCCTGTCGCGTCGCCCCGACATTGCCGGGGCGCAGGCGCGGATAGAAGCGGCAGCGGCCGGTCGCTCGGTGGCGCGCAAGGCCTTTTATCCCAATATCAACCTGACCGCGCTGGTAGGGGTTCAGGCACTTGGTCTGGGCAATCTCTTTTCTACCGCTGCCGCTACTTATGGCCCAGGCGCGGCGATCCACCTGCCGATCTTCGATGGTGGCAAGCTGAAGGCCGACCATGCCGCTGCGACGGCTCAACTGGATGGCGCCATCGCGGCCTATAATGTCGCCGTGACGGGCGCAGTGCGGGAAGCCGCCGATGCGCTTGCCCGCATTGCTGCTGCCCGCGATGAACTGACACAGCAGCGTGCCGCGACACAGGGACTGGCCGATGTTACCCGGCTTAACCGCGTTCGCGTCGAGTCCGGCCTGCAATCGCGCCTCGACCTGATCGGTCCCGATCTCCAACTGCTGCAATCACAGCAGGCGCAAGTCAATCTTGAGGCAGACGCGGCATTGGCCGCAGTCCAACTGGTCGTCGCCACCGGCGGCGGCTTCGCGCCCGATATCATGCCCGCAGAAGGGAATAGCCAGTGAGCGATGTTGAACCCGCCCCTCAGATTCAGGACGAAGCAGGCGGCAAGCCCGGCGCCCGGCGCAAGGGCTTCCTGATTCTGGGACTGGTCGTGCTGGTCGCGGCGATCGGCTATGTCATCTATGCCTTCACCCGCCCCCCGGCGGAGGAAACCGATGATGCCTATGTCGCGGGCGACATGGTGACGATCACCGCGCGCGATCCCGGCACGGTGCTGGCGTTGCACGCCGACAATACCCAGACGGTGAAGGCTGGCCAGCCGCTGATCGACCTGGACCCAGCGACCGCCGATGTCGACCTTGCCGCCGCGGAAGCGCAACTGGCGCAGGCTGTTCGCGGTTTTCGCTCTGCCTATAGTCAGGTGGATCAGAGCGACGCAGCGATCGTCCGCGCCCAGATCGACCTCACCCGCGCACAAAGCGACCTTGCCCGCCGTCGGCAGGCCGCACAAGCAGGCGCCGTCTCGGGCGAGGAAGTCGCCCACGCCGCCGACACGGTGAAGGCCGCGCAGGCCGCGCTAACCCTCGCGCGCAGCCAATATACGCAGGCGAACACGCAGGTTCAGGGCACCAATGTATCGACCAACCCGGCCGTGCTGTCCGCCATCGCCAACTATCGCCGCGCAGCCATCCGCCGCAGCCATATGCATGTAATCGCCCCGGTCGATGGGGTCATTGCCCAGCGTAACGCCCAGATCGGCCAACAAATCGCCGCCGGAACCCCGCTGATGGTCATCGTCCCGCTACGTCGGGCCTGGGTGGATGCCAATTTCCGCGAAACCCAGCTCAATACCATCCGCATCGGCCAGAAGGCAGAGGTGGTGTCCGACACCTATGGCAGCAAGATCAAATATCATGGCACCGTGGTCGGCCTGTCGGCGGGCAGTGGCAACGCCTTCGCCCTGCTGCCGCCGCAAAATGCCAGCGGCAACTGGATCAAGATCGTCCAACGCGTGCCCGTGCGGATTGCGCTCGACCCCAAGGAGCTGGACAAATATCCATTGCGGCTGGGCCTGTCGGTGACGGCCACCGTCGATACGGCTGATCAGTCCGGCACCTTGCTGGGCAAGCCCGCAGCGCCAGTTTTCCCCGATCAGGTGAGCGACACCGGCAGCGCCGATGCAGAGGCCCGGATCGCGCAGATCATCGCCGCCAATCGCGGCCGGGGGCAATAAGCGCGTGAGCGGGCCCAATGGAAACGGGGCGGGTGGAGAAGGGGCGGCGTTCCCACCGCTGACCGGCGGCACGCTGGTGCTGACCGCCATTGCGCTCGCGCTCGGCACCTTCATGCAGGTGCTGGATACGACCATCGCCAACGTCTCGCTGCCCACAATCGCGGGCAATCTGGGCGAAAGTGCCGACACCGGCACATGGGTCGTCACCAGCTTTGCCGTAGCGAATGGTATTGCCGTACCGCTCACGGGCTGGCTGATGGGCCGCTTCGGAGTCGTGCGGACGTTCGTCGCCTCGGTCATCCTCTTTACGTTGGCATCGGTTCTGTGCGGCCTGGCTTGGAGCCTCCCCTCGCTCATCGTCTTCCGCATCTTTCAGGGGGCGGTGTCGGGACCGATGATCCCCGGCAGCCAGGCGCTGCTCATCTCCATCTTCCCTGAACAAAAGCGATCTACCGCGCTCGCCGTCTGGTCGATGACAACCCTTGTCGCCCCTGTCAGCGGACCGATTCTGGGCGGCATCATCTCCGACAATTATCACTGGAGCTGGATCTTCCTGATCAACGCGCCGGTCGGCCTGTTCTGCGCCACGGTGTGCTGGCGCGCGCTAAAGCATCGCGAAACGCCGACGCGCAAACTGCCGATCGATACGGTTGGCGTGGGGATGCTGATCGTCTGGGTCGGCGCGCTTCAGGTTGCGCTCGACCTTGGCAAAAATGCAGACTGGTTCAATTCGACCCAGATCGTGCTGCTTGCACTGGTCGCCGTCGTCGGCTTCATCGCCTGGCTCATCTGGGAACTGACGGATGCGCATCCGGCGGTGAATCTCTCACTCTTCCGGCGGCGTAACTTTTGGGCGGGCACGGTCGTCACCTGCCTTGGCTATGGCCTCTTCTTCTCCAACCTGCTGCTGCTGCCGCTGTGGCTCCAGACCCAGATGGGCTACACCGCAACCTGGGCGGGCTTTGTCGCCGCGCCGGCCGGCATAGCGGCGGTGCTCTTCACGCCATTCATGGCGCGCCTTTCGGGCAAGGTCGATGCCCGCTTGATCGCGACCTTCTCCTTTGCCTGTTTCGCGCTCTCTTATTATCTACGCTCCGAATTCACGACGCAGGCCAGCTATTGGGTGCTGGTAATCCCCCAGATCATCAATGGCTGTGGTATGAGCGGCTTTTTCCTCGCCATGCTGACGATCCAACTGGACGGCCTGAAGGCGCATGAAGTGCCGGCAGCAACGGGCCTCTCCAACTTCGCACGCATCACCTGCGGCAGCTTCGCCGCCTCCGTCATCACGACCGCCTGGGACCGGCGAGAGGCGCTGCACCAGAGCCGCCTGGCCGATCATATGACGCAGGACTCCTCCACCTACACCGGCGCCATCGAAGCACTGACTCATATGGGCGCCAGCGCGACGCAAGCGGCGGCGGCGCTCACCCGGCAGATGGTGCAACAATCCTATCTGTTGGCTATCGACGACCTGGCCTGGCTGTCCAGCGGCATCACGATCGTCCTGATCGGGCTGGTCTGGATCACCCGCCGCCCTGCCCCAATGAGCGGGCCGATCGCGGTGGATTGAGAGGGAGATGTCGTTTTCTGCAATCGACTATGGACGAATTGCATTTGCAGTAATCGCCGTGAGGGAGCAAATCGAACATGATGCTGCAATGCAGCAAATTTCACGATTTGAGGTTTCCCATGTTTTCCGTGATCGCGCTTTATTTTGCTCACCGGCGTAACACCATTGCCGCCGAGCGTTACATCGCCTCGCTCTCGTCCAGCGCAGTGTCCGCTCCTCTTTGCGCAAAACCTGCCGTTCAGGACGTGATGCTCGCCCGCGCGGCCTGATCACCCTTCGCTGAGGATCGTATCGACCTGCGCCTGCCACACGCGCAACGCCGCAGCATCCATCGCAATGCCCGGCTCACGCAGCGCGGTCAGGGCCGCGCGAGCATTGGCGCGATACATACGCCGTAGCAATTCTGCGTCAGGATCGCTCCAGTCCCAATCGGGTTGTACCTCGTCATACATGGCGCGCGCAGCGCGCTCGATCGCGGTCATTCGGATGGCCCCTGTCCAGTCTCGGAATAATGACGCCAGCCGATAGCGGCTGATGGTGGCGGGGTCGATCCCGTAGTCGAGAGGGACCGGAGCCTTTTCGCGACACCACCCCTCGACTTGGGGCGCGCGCTCCGCTTAAAGGTGGAGCATGATGAAACTGTTCATTGGCAACAAAGCCTATTCGAGCTGGTCGCTGCGCGGCTGGCTGGCGTGCAAATTGTCGGGCCTGCCATTCGAGGAAGCGGTCGTGCCGCTTTATGACGAAGCGTGGGAAAAGCGCCGCGAGGGCGACGAGTTCGCGCCATCGTCCGGCAAGGTGCCGATCCTGTGGGACGGCGATGTCGTCGTGTGGGACAGTTTGGCGATCATCGAATATCTGAACGAGAAATCGGGCGGGACTGCCTTCTGGCCGACCGATCCGGCCGCGCGTGGCATGGCCCGGTCGATGGCGGCGGAGATGCATTCAAGCTTCGCGGCGCTGCGGCGCGAGCACAGCATGAACATCCGGCAAATCTATCCCGCCGTTACGCCATCGGAGCCGGTGGCGCAGGATCTTGCCCGGATCATGCAATTATGGGCGCAGGCGCGTGCGCGCTTTGGCGGCGAGGGGGACTTTTTGTTCGGGGAGTTCGGCGCGGTGGACGTGATGTTCGCGCCGGTCGTCACTCGCCTCATCACCTATCAACTGCCCGTCGCCCGCTTTGCTGACGGCTATATGCGCGCGGTCATCGCCCATCCCTGGATGCAGGAATGGATCGGCGGCGCGCAGGCCGAAGAGTGGGTAATCGACAAGTTCGAAGTCCCACCACAAACGGCCTGATGCAGGCATGACCGACGAGACACCGCCTTCCCCCGAAACCGCGCGCAAGGCAGAGGCCCGCGCGGCAGAGGCAGCCGCGATCCGGCGGCGCTGGATCACATTGGGCGAGATATTGGCGGTGCTGGCGGTCCTGATTTCCGCGGGTACATTGTGGCTGAACTGGTCCGAGCGCAGTGACGATGCGGCAACCAGGGCGGCGGAAAGTCGCAAGGCGTCCAGCCGTGCGGCGCAGTTGGTGCTGAATGCGGCCAGCGATGGCGATGAACGCCTGACATTGAAGCCGGCCTCCGCCGATCAGGTGGTGCAGAGCCTGACGATCCGCTTCCCCAACGCGCTGAAAATCGATTCGGTCGAAACGACGGGCAATCCCCGGATCGAGGTGCAATGGTTCGACAACGGATTGAAGCGCGCACGCGGAAACGCTGGCCTTCCCGACAACAGCCGGGGCGACGAGCGGCTACCCATAGTGATCGAAACGCGATTCCTGGTCGATGGAGAAACGCATGATGACATCGCGCTCTATGACATCGGCTACACTATCGTTGGGCGGCTGCTGACGGGGCACCGGGTAACGTTGCGCGGGCTGTCACTGGTGAAGCGAGCTACAAACGACAACGCCCAGGCGCAACTGGATGCGCGCTGGGCGAAGCTGGTTCCTGCGAAGGAACAATAGGAGCCGGACGAACCGGCCCCGGATTTTTGGTTTGCCGCGATTTCTTAACCGTCAGATGAGTCCGTCTGACTGGAAATCGCTTTAGCCGACCAGTTCTTCGGGCTTGAAGAAATAGGCGATTTCGGTCGCGGCATTTTCTTCGCTGTCCGAACCATGGACCGAATTGGCTTCGATCGACTCGGCCAGTTCCTTGCGGATCGTGCCGGCATCGGCATTTTCAGGATTGGTCGCGCCCATGATGTCGCGGTTGCGCTGAACGGCGTTTTCACCTTCCAGAACCTGCACGACGACGGGGCCGGAAATCATGAAGGCGACGAGATCGGCGAAGAAGGGACGCTCCTTATGCACGGCATAGAAGCCTTCGGCCTGTTCGCGGCTCATGCGGATGCGCTTGGATGCGACAACGCGCAGACCAGCTTCTTCCAGCATCTTGGTGACGGCGCCGGTCAGGTTGCGACGCGTGGCGTCCGGCTTGATGATCGAAAAGGTGCGGGTAGCGGCCATGGCCTCAAAAACTCCAATGTACAGAAAAGTTGGCGCGGCCTTTAGCCTCGTCCGGCGAGGGCCGCAAGGGGTGCTTTGGTGCAGCGCAGCAGAGGCAGAGGGAGCGCCTTACGGTCCCTGCACCCATTTGCGTCCCTCCTGCCGCCAAAAGCGGGGCGTAACGCCCTCGCGGCGGGACAGGTCGCGCCAGCTTTGTCGCGCGCCGTCGATCGTGTCGGCGTCGAAGAAATAGAAGGCTCGGTCGAAGACCAGCGCCTCCTCGCGCCATTGTCCATCGGCCAGCGCGATATGGCGCGCGCCGTTCGTGGCCTCACAACAGTCGGTGAGGAGGATGGGCTGAACCGCCTCGCGCCCCTCCCCTGCGACACCATTGGCCAGGAAGCTGTCTGGCGCGGCACTCCAAAGACCCTGCGAAATCGCACCAAGCCGGTCGCGCGTGTCAGCGACCACCAGCAGCCTGTCGCCCGTGGACAGGATGCGCGCGGCAATAGCGGGCAACACCTTGTGCACTGGATCACGGCTCAACTGATAGAAATCGACCTGCATGCTTTGCCCTTATCCGTTCAGGCCGTGCTTGTCGAAGATTCGACGGTGCCAAAATTCGACCGATGCCTGTCGCGCTGGGCGGGTGATTCCTCTATGGTCACGCCTTAATATGGAGACGACATGGCCGACCTGTATCTGAAAGCACTGGAATCCGAGCGCAAGAGCCTGTGGGCCGAATGTCGACTGAAGGGTCTGGCTAAGGATACGCCGCAGCGGCTGCGGATTGCGGAGCTTGATGCGCTGTTGCAGGCGCATAAGGCAAAGAAGCAGGGGTAGGGTTGGGAACTGGCGGTCCCCCGCCGCCCTCCTGGACTTGATCCGCGATGATAAAAAAGAGGCGGCTTCACGATCACCGCCCCCTAAACCCTTTATTTCTCGAACTTCTCCGCCACCAGCGTATCGAGCAGGCGCACACCATAGCCGGTTGCACCCTTGTCATGCAGCGCGCCAGGCTTGTCCGACCAGACCATGCCGGCGATGTCGAGATGCGCCCATTTGACACCTTCATCGACGAAGCGCTTGATGAACTGGGCAGCGGTGATCGATCCGGCAAGACGCGGGCCGATATTCTTCATGTCGGCAATCGGGCTGTCGATCAGCTTGTTATAAGCGTCGGACATCGGGAAGCGCCACAGCAGCTCGCCCGTCGCTTTGCCCGCAGCGGCAAGGTCATCTGCAAGGCCGTCGTCGTTCGAGAAGAGGCCGCCATGCTGGTCGCCCAGCGCGACCATCATCGCGCCGGTAAGGGTAGCAAGGTCAATCATAACGTCTGGCGCATAGGTTTTCTGCGCCCAGGTCACGGCGTCGCACAGGACGAGGCGGCCTTCGGCGTCGGTGTTCAGCACCTCGATCGTCTGGCCGGACATGGAGGTCACGATGTCGCCGGGGCGCTGCGCGTTGCCGTCAGGCATATTCTCGACAAGGCCGCAAATGCCGACGACATGCGCCTTGGCCTTGCGCCCCGCGAGCGCCTTCATCGTGCCCGCCACGGCGCCCGCGCCGCCCATGTCCCACTTCATGTCCTCCATGCCCGCAGCAGGCTTGATCGAGATGCCGCCGGTGTCGAAGGTCACGCCCTTGCCGATCAGGACGAGCGGCTTTTTCTGCGCGCCATCCGTGCCGTCCCATTCCATCGCCAGCAGGCGCGGCTTGCGGAAAGACCCCTGCGCCACGCCCAGCAGCGCGCCCATGCCGAGCGAGGCCATCTCGACCTCATCCAGTACGCGGATCTTGATGCCAAGTTCTGTGAGGTGCTGGCAGCGCTCAACGAAGCTTTCGGGATAGAGAATGTTGGCGGGTTCAGAGACGAGTTCACGGGTCAGCGCGACGCCAGCCGCAACGGCGGACAGGCGATCCCAATGCGCCTGCGCGTCCGCGCTGACGACGGTAAGGGTCGTGAGCGTCGGCTTGGCCTTCTCGCTCTGACGCGTGCGGTAGGTGTCGATCCGCCAGGCCCGTAACAATGCGCCCTGTGCCAGATGCGCGGCCAGTTCACCGCTTGTCCCGGCGGGAAGTTCAACCGCCACATGGGTCGCGCCACTGGTCGACAGACGCGCCGTCACGGCACCACCCGCCCGTTCATAGTCCGACACGCTACCGCCGCCGATGCCCAGCAGCAGGACGCGCAGGACCACGCCATCCTCCTCCACAAACGTTTCAAAGGTCGCGCCTGCCTCTCCACTGAACCGGGCCGCTTCGGCGCCAGCCGCAAGCGTCTTTGCTGCAACCAAGAGCAGCGCCGCGACGCCATCCTTGGCGACGACGAAAACCAGAGTGTCTGCGGCAGGGCGGGTGGAACTGATCGCGATGTCCATGGAGGATCCTTATCGTTGCGAAAAGAGCGCGCAAGCGCTCGTCAAACTGGTCAGATAGTGCGCCCGAACGCGTCTGGCAAAGCCGTTCGCCCGATTTTGCAGCAAAAGAGCGGACACAGAAGATTGCGGCGGAACCAAAGCAATGCGATAGGCGATGGCACATGCGCCCCAGCCGAGTGCCCCTGACCTTGCCCTTTCCCCTGCCCCCAGTCTCCTTTTCCGTCCGACACAGCTTGCTGCTGGGCTGCGCCGTCGCGTCGCTGGCCATTGCAGTGGACGTCCGCGCGCAGGGTACGCCTGCACCGACGCCGCCGGTCATGCAGGAGCCGAAGCTCAACGATCCGGCAGCACCAATCAGCGCACCCGATGCGCCGGTGCCGAGCGGCGATGACCAGATCGGCTTTGCCGCCGATGCGCTGACCTATGACAGCAACAGCGAACTGGTGACGGCGAACGGCAATGTCCAGCTGCTGCGCGAGGGCAACCGGCTGCGCGCCGATCAGGTGGTGTGGAATCGCACGACGGGCAAGGTGGAGGCACAGGGCAATGTCTCCGTCACCGATCCGGAAGGCAACATCGCCTATGGCGACCGGTTCGACGTCACCGACACGCTAAAGGACGGCGCGGTCGACAATATGCTGCTGGTGCTTCAGTCCGGCGGGCGACTGGCGGCGGTACAGGGTACGAGCGTCAATGGCGTCTACACGCTCCATCGCGCCAGCTATACGGGCTGTTCGGTCGAGGATAGCGAGGGTTGCCCCAAGGAACCGACCTGGCAGATCAACGCGGTCAAGGTCATCTATGACCCCAATGTCCAGCGCGTTTCCTACAAGAACGCCACTGTCGAACTGTTCGGCCTGCCGCTGATCCCGCTGCCCGGTCTGTCGCACCCGGTTGGCGAAGGTGGGGGCAGCGGCCTGCTGGTGCCCAATATCGGCTATGATCGCGTCAACGGGCTGGAACTGGCCCTGCCCTATTATATGCAGATCGCGCCCAATCGCGACCTGACCATCACGCCGCATGTGTATAGCGATGCGCTGCCGATGGCGCAGGCGCAATATCGACATCTGTGGGATCGTGGCGCTTATCAGATCACCGGCTATGCTACCTATGGCAGCCGCCGGTCAGCGACCAACCCCACGGCATCGGCCGAAAAGGATTTCCGCAGCTATTTCGATGCTACCGGCGGACTACAACTAACACCCGAATGGAGCGTGGCGGGATCACTCCGACTCGCATCCGACCGTACTTTCCTGCGCCGCTACGACATCAGTCGCGACGACCGGCTCCGCTCTACTCTGTCGGCGCAGCGGATCGGTGAGAACAGCTATTTCTCCATCGCGGGCTGGGCGGTGCAAACGCTGCGTACCGGCGATTCGCAGGGGCAGACGCCGATCGCCCTGCCCGTCATCGACTATCGCCTGCGGATGACCGACCCATTGCTGGGCGGGCGCATCCAGTTGCAGGCGAACAGCCTGGCGATCACCCGCACCGACGGACAGGACACGCAGCGCGCCTTTGCAGGCTTTGAGTGGAACCTGCGCACACTGACGGGCATGGGGCAGGAGGTCACCTTCACCGCCTATCTGCGCGGCGACGTCTATCACAGCAGCGACAATGCGCTGACCTCCACCCCCAGCTATCGCGGCAATGACGGCTGGCAGACGCGGGGCATCGCGGCGGCGGCGGTCGACATGCGCTGGCCCTTCATGGGCGAGGCCTTTGGCGGCACGCAGCGCATCACCCCGCGCATCCAGATGGTCGCCGCACCCAAGCTTGCCAACCTGTCCCTGCCCAATGAGGATGCGCGCGCAATCGATCTGGAAGATAGCAATCTTTTCGCGCTCAACCGCTTTGCGGGCTATGATCGGTTCGAGGATTCCAGCCGCGTCACCTATGGCCTGGAATATGGCCTTGCGCTGCCTGATTTCTCGCTGGAAGCCGTGATCGGCCAGAGCTATCGCCTCAATTCACGCCCCGCTATCCTGCCCGAAGGCACCGGCCTGACCGACCGGCTGTCCGATATCGTGGGGCGCACGACGGTGCGGTATAAGGATTTCATCGCGCTGACCCATCGCTATCGGATAGACAAGGACAGCGCCGCGATCCGCCGGAACGAGATCGATGCGACGGTCGGCAACCGCAAGACCTATGCAATGGTCGGCTATCTGCGGTTGGACAGAAATGCCGCTGCAACCATGGAAGATCTGCGCGATCGGGAGGAGCTACGGCTGGGCGGACGTGTGCAGTTCGCCCGCTTCTGGTCGGTGTTCGGATCGACCGTCATCGATCTGACCGGCCAAAAGGAAGATCCATTGAGCATCGCCGACGGCTATGAGCCGGTGCGCCATCGCCTTGGCATCGCCTATGAGGATGACTGCCTGACCCTGGGCCTGACCTGGCGGCGCGACTATCAGACTACCGGCGATGCGCGGCAAGGCAACAGCTTCATGCTACGACTGGCTTTTCGTAACATTGGCATATAGGACAACCCGACGCCGCAGCCGCTCAGCGCCGGTTAAGGCGACCAGCGGCATTGCCGCAGGGACAGTTTGGAGAATCTAGTCACCGATGAATGCCGTCCTTCCCCTGCCTGGCCGCCCCTTGCCTAACCGCATTGCCGCCCGCAAGCACGTCCTCCGGTCGACCCTGCGCTCCACCATGCTGGCTTGCGCCACATTTTCGATGGTGGCCTCGGGCATGGTCGCGTCCGGCGCGTCCGCCCAGACCGTTCCCGATGAAGACGGTCAATTGGTGCTGCCCAAAGACATGCAGATCTTTGGCAAGAGCGATCCCAATATCCGCAAGGCAACCGCGATCGTCAACGGCCGCATCATCACCGGCACCGATGTCGACCAGCGCCTGGCGCTGATCCTCGCAGCCAATGGCGGCAAGGTGGCCGATGACGAAAAGGAACGGTTACGTGTTCAGGTACTTCGCAACCTGATCGACGAAACACTTCAGATTCAGGAGGCTGCCGCCAACGATATCAAGGTCGATCCGGCCGAGGTGGAGCAGAGCTTCGAGCGGGTCGCGGGTAATTTCCGCCAGTCACCGACGCAGTTCGAACAATATCTGCGGACTCAGGGCAGCGCGCCCGCCAGCATCAAACGCCAGATCGAGGGCGAACTGGCATGGAGCCGCCTGCTTCGTCGGAACGTCCAGCCTTTCGTCAATGTCGGCGAAGAGGAAGTGAAATCGGTGGTCGATCGTCTCAACGCGGCCAAGGGCAGCGACGAGTTCAAGATCGGCGAAATCTACCTGTCGGCGACTCCCGAAAACCAGCAACAGATTATCGCCAACGCCAAGAACATCATCGAGCAGATCAAGGGTGGCGGCAGTTTCGCAGCTTATGCGCGGCAGTTTTCCGAAGCATCGACCGCTGCGGTGGGCGGCGATCTGGGCTGGGTACGCCCGGCGCAGTTGCCCGACGAACTGGCGGCCGCCGCGACCGATATGCAGGTTGGCCAGATCGCCGGCCCGATCCCGGTGCCGGGCGGCATGTCGATCATCTATGTGATGGACAAGCGCAAGGTTCTGACCGCCGATCCGCGCGACGCTCTACTCAGCCTCAAGCAGTTGTCGATCGCTTTCCCAGCCGGCACGACCAAGGAACAGGCTTCGGCCCGCGCCGCCAGCTTTGCCGCCTCGACCAAGGCGATCAAGGGCTGCGGCGAAGCCAATGAACTGGGCGCAAAGATGGGCGCGGATGTTGTCGACAATGACAATGTGAAGGTCCGCGACCTGCCACCGCAGTTGCAGGAAATGCTGCTTGGTCTCCAGATAGGCGAATCCACCCCGCCCTTTGGCTCCATCACCGATGGCGTGCGCGTGCTGATCCTGTGCGGCCGCGACGAAGCCTCCTCGGCGAACGCCCCCAATTACGAACAAATCCAGGCGCAGATGGAAGAGGAGCGCGTCAATAAGCGCGCCCGCATCTACCTGCGCGACCTGCGGCGCGATGCGGTCATCGATTATAACTGATCCGGCCGCCCCGCCGCTGGCACCCTTTGCCATATCGCTCGGCGATCCGGCTGGCATAGGGCCAGAGATCGTGGCCAAGAGCTGGGTCATGCGCGAGGCGCGTGGCCTGCCGCCCTTCTTCGCGGTGGGTGACGCCGCGTCTCTTCGTGCGGTGTGGGCCGGCCCGATCGCGACCGTCACCAGCCCCGAAGAGGTGCCTGCGGCATTCGACAACGCTCTACCCTGCCTTCAGATCGCGGACGCGGGCAAGGTCGTGCCCGGCATGCCGGACGTTGATGGCGCGCGCATCGCATTCCAGTCGCTGGAGGTCGCCATCGGTCTGGCGCGCTCCGGCTCGGCGGGCGGTGTCGTGACCGCGCCCGTAAGCAAGGCGCAGCTTTATGGCGTGGGCTTTACCCATCCGGGACAGACGGAATTCGTGGCGGAACGCTGCGGCGTGTCGCCTGACAATTCGGTGATGATGTTGGCCGGGCCATCGCTGCGGGTCGTGCCGATCACGATCCATATTCCCTTGAGCGAAGTGCCCGCCGCGTTGACCATCGACCTGATCCGCGCACGCGCGATCACCACGGCCAAGGGGTTGCAGCGCAATTTCGGGGTGGCGCGGCCACGCCTCGCTGTGGCGGGCCTGAACCCCCATGCCGGGGAAAGCGGCGCGATGGGCCGGGAAGAGATTGAGATCATCGCCCCCGCCATCGCGCAGTTGAAGGCTGAGGGACTGGATATTATCGGCCCGCTGCCCGCCGATGGCATGTTCCATTACCGGGCGCGAGAGGCCTATGACGCGGCGCTGTGCATGTATCACGATCAGGCGCTGATCCCGATCAAAACGCTCTATTTCGATGAAGGCGTCAATATCACGCTGGGCCTGCCGATCGTGCGGACATCGCCCGACCATGGCACCGCCTTTGGCATTGCGGGCACCAACAGCGCCAACCCCGGCGCGATGATGGCCGCGATCCGCATGGCCGCGGATGCAGCCCGCGCGCGGCTGGCCTACGCCGGATAAACCTGATGCCCGTTCGGACGCCCACAACCCCGCTGCCACCGCTGCGCGAGGTGATCGCCACGCACGGGTTACAGGCAAGCAAAGCTCTAGGGCAGAATTTCCTGTTGGACGAGCAGTTGCTTGACCGGATTGCCGCCATTCCGGGATCGCTGGAGGATAAGCCGGCCTATGAAGTCGGTCCCGGCCCCGGCGGCCTGACACGGGCGCTATTGCGGGCGGGCGCACAGTTGACGGCCGTGGAGCGCGACCGGCGATGCCTGCCTGCGCTGGCAGAACTGAATGCCGCCTTTCCAGCGCAATTACAGATCGTGTCGGATGACGCGATGGCAGTCGATGCGCGGGCATTGGCCGGAGACGGCGCCCATATTGTCGCCAACCTGCCCTATAATGTCGGCACCGCGCTGCTTATCGGCTGGCTTTCGGCGCCGTGGGAGCCGCTACCCTGGTGGTCCTCCCTCACGCTCATGTTCCAGATGGAGGTGGCGGAACGAATTGTCGCAGCGCCCAACACCAACCATTATGGTCGCCTGGCCGTGCTGTCGCAGTGGCGCAGCACCGCCCGGATCGCGATGAAGGTGCATCGTAGCGCCTTCACCCCGCCGCCCAAGGTGATGTCGGCGGTCGTGCATATCGAACCGACAACCGCCCCTGATGACGTGTCGCTCAAAATTCTGGAACGGCTGACTGCCGCGGCCTTTGGCCAGCGGCGCAAGATGCTGCGCCAAAGCCTGAAGGGCCTGCCCGGCGCGCTGCCAGCCCTGGAAGCCGCTGGGATCGACGCGCAGCGCCGCGCGGAAACCCTGAGCGTTGAGGAATTTGTAAACGTAGCGCGGATCATGGGCGCAGCATGACAGCCTGAACTGTCAATGCATCCGATCGCCTTGTTAGGCGTTATCTGATGCGGCGGAAATATACGCAGCCACATCAAATGACCAAGGCAGCATGACAGAGCAGACATCAATCGGCATGAACGGTAAAGAGCAGCCGACATGGGAGAAGCGCCGGATTGAGGCGCTGCGTCACTATCAGATATTGGATACGCCGAAGGAACGCGCCTTCGACGAGATTGCACAATTGGCCGCCGACCTGTGCGGCACACCGATCGGCGTGGTCAACCTGATCGATACGGATCGGCAGTTTTTCAAAGCGGAAACCGGCCTTGGCGTGCGAGAAACCCCGCTGGCAACATCCTTTTGCGCCAAGGCGATACTGGAAGATGAATTTTTGCTGGTCCCCGATGCGACCACCGATGCCCGCTTTGCCTGCAATCCGCTTGTCACAAGCGACCCTCATCTGCGCTTTTACGCGGGCGCCCTGCTCAAGACGCGTGAAGGGCTGCCGATCGGGACATTGTGCGTCCTCGATGTGGAACCAAGGATATTGGGCGAAGTACAGCAGCGTGCCCTCAAGGTACTGGCGAGCCAGGTCATGGCCCAACTCGACCTGCAACTCACCATCCGCCAACGCGGCGAGCGCGATGAACGCTACCGCACCCTGTTCGAAGCGATGGATGAGGGCTTCTGCATCATCGAATTCATGGACAGCCCGCATGGTCCGCTGAGCGACTATGTGCATATCGAAGCCAATCCCGCCTATGCTGTCAATGCGGGCATTCCCAATGTCGTCGGTCAGAAACTGCGCGAGATGGTCGGCGACGAGGCCAATGATTGGGTCGCGCGCTATGGCGGGGTGCTGGAAAGTGGCGTGCCGATCCGGTTCGAACGCGAACTGGAACAGACCGGGCGCTTCCTGTCGCTGTCGGCCTTTCGCATCGAACCGCCCGAATTGAACCAGGTGGCGGTGCTGTTTCAGGACATCACCGCGCGGCGACAGGCGGAACTGGCGCTGCAACAGTTGAACGAGACGCTGGAGGTGCGCGTGGCCACGGCGCTGGCCGAGCGCAAGGTTCTGGCCGATACGGTAGAAGGCACCGGCGCGCTGGTGCAGGTAGTCGCAAGCGACTGGCGTTGGCTGGCGATCAACGAGGCGTCGGCCGACACCTATGCACGCCTCTTTGGCGTGCGGCCCAAGGTCGGTGACAATATGCTGGACCTGATGGCGGATCAGCCCGAAAATCTCTCCCAGATCAAGCCTTTGTGGGAGCGTGCGCTGGGTGGCGAGGAATTTGTCGAAGTCGGCCAGTTCGGCGACGGCGATGAGGATCGCCAGCATTATGAGATGCATTTCAATCTGTTGCGCGATGCAGAAGGGCAGGCGATAGGCGCCTATCAATTCGTCTATGATGTGACCAATCGATTGCGTGAGCAGGCCCAATTGGCGACGGCCGAAGATGCATTGCGTCAGGCGCAGAAGATGGAGGCGGTGGGCCAATTGACCGGCGGTCTTGCCCATGATTTCAACAATCTTCTGGCGGGCATTTCGGGCGCTTTCGAAATGATCGGCGTGCGATTGAGCCAGGGACGGGGGCGCGATGTCGAGAAATATCTGGCCGCAGGTCAGGGCGCGACACGGCGCGCAGCGGCCCTGACCCACCGATTACTGGCCTTTTCCCGACGCCAGACGTTGTCGCCCAAGCCGCTGGTCGTCAACCGACTGATGACCGAACTGGTCGAGTTGATCCAGCGGACCGTCGGCCCGTCCATCGCCGTGGAAACGGTTGCTGCCGCTGGTCTTTGGCCGGCGCTGGTGGATGCCAACCAGTTGGAAAACGCCATATTGAACCTGTGCATCAACGCGCGCGATGCGATGCCCGAAGGGGTCACCAAAATACTCTCCCAGAGAGTATCAGAATGTGCCGGAAACGGCGGAATTCTGCGGTTTTTCATGGTATAGGTATCCCATACGGAGCGGTCTCGGACCACCGGATACCAGCAACTTGATGGTATATCTGATGGTAGCGCGCCCCTCCTCGAAAAGGAGATACCATCATGGCGCTCACCGCCGCTGCGATCAAAAATGCCAAGGGCAAAGCCAAGCCCTATAAACTCACCGATAGCGATGGCCTTTTCCTCTATGTCGCACCCAATGGTCGGCGCTACTGGCGGATGAACTATCGCCACCTTGGCAAGCAAAAGACGTTGGCCTTTGGAATTTATCCCGACATCGGCCTTGCCGACGCCCGCGAGCAGCGCGACGCCGCCCGCAAGGTGCTGGCAAAGGGGAATGATC
Source organism: Sphingobium aromaticiconvertens (assembly GCF_037154075.1). Classification (NCBI taxonomy): domain Bacteria; kingdom Pseudomonadati; phylum Pseudomonadota; class Alphaproteobacteria; order Sphingomonadales; family Sphingobiaceae; genus Sphingobium; species Sphingobium aromaticiconvertens. The sequence continues at coordinate 1,719,992 of NZ_JBANRJ010000001.1, read as the reverse complement.
CCGCCGAGAAGATCAAGCTGGATCGGATCGCCGCGACGGTGGCTGCGTCCAACAGCTTCAAGGCGGTTGCCGACGAATGGCTGGTGAAAGTCGAACGCGAAGGCCGCTCTGCCGTCACGATGAAGAAGCTGCGCTGGCTGCTGACCTTTATCAATGCGTCGCTTGGCAAGCGCCCTGTCACCGCCATCACCGCGCAGGAGGTCTTGACCATGCTGCGCAAAATGGAGGGCAAGGGCCGCTACGAGACGGCCAAGCGCCTGCGCAGCACATGCAGCCAGATATTCCGCTATGCCATCGCCACGGCGCGCGCGGAGCGTGACGTGGCAGCGGACCTTCGCGGAGCGCTGATCGCGCCTAAGCCCGTCCACCGCGCCGCGATCACCAACGCGGATAATGCGGGCGGACTGTTGCGCGCCATTGAGGCGTTCGAGGGCTTTGCAAACACCAAAGCGGCGCTGCAACTGCTCCCGCACGTGTTCGTGCGCCCCGGCGAGCTACGCAATGCCGAATGGGCCGACTTCGATTTCGACAAAGCGCTGTGGACGGTCCCGGCGCACAAGACGAAGATGCGCCGCGCCCATACCATTCCCCTCTCCCGGCAGGCATTGGCGATCCTTGGCACCATCGAACATGATGCCGACTATAGCCGCTACTTGTTCCCGTCGCTCCGCTCGGTAGAGCGGCCCATGTCGGAGAACACCATCAACGCCGGCTTGCGGCGTATGGGCTTCGCACAGGACGAAATGACCGGCCACGGCTTCCGGGCGATGGCGGCGACACTGCTCAACGAAATGGGACTATGGCATCCCGACGCGATCGAGCGGCAGCTTGCCCATTGCGACAACAACGCCGTGCGTCGCGCATACACGCGAGGCGAATATTGGAACGAGCGGGTCCGCATGATGCAGCACTGGTCCGACCATCTCGACTTCCTGCGGGACGGGCAGAAGGTCGTAACCGGCAAGTTCGGTAAGGCGAAGAGCCAAGCCGCCTGATCGCAAGCCGTCGATGTTGCCGTGCCCATCCCTCCAACAGGTGGGGCACGGCAACAAGATCAAACGCCCAACTCTTCCCGATAGCTTACCGGATCGGCAATCCAGCGGTTGATGGCGGACTCGCGCCAGCCAGCGCCATGGACGCTGATCTTCACTTGGCGCGGGAAAGTGCCTTCGCCCATCTTGCGATAAAGCGTCGTGCGGGAAAGCCCTGTGCGGGCGAGGACGGTTTTCAGGCGTATGATACGATCACTGTTGGTCATGGGGCAGTCTCTTCAAATCAGGATGTTGCACGCGCCCCCGACCACGAGCATTGGATGCCTTGCCGTCCCGGACAAGAGTGTTCCGGGCGGGCTGGCAGCTACGCTTTCACGGGTCGGTGAACGCTGGCGGCAGTTGGCGGTCAACGGCGGAAGACGGCGGAATTTGGCGTAGGCTTCTCACTGATGACAATCAGGGAAGATTTTTTCCCAGCCTGTACCAAAATTTCATGCCAAGCCTTCGCATCTGCCCCGGTTCGGGGGACAGCCAGCAGGCGTTAGGTCGAGTCGTTCATTGAAGGCTCCTTTGAAAGGACCACCCTCGGCAGCGTCATGAAGCAAACTCATGCTCGCCCGCAGCCTATGCGCTGTCAAGAAGGCCGATGTCGTATCGTTCCTTCCAATCCATGTTGAAATATAACGCTAAGTGTTATATATAACCACAGAGAGCAGGAGAACCGCCATCGCGCGCATCTTCAAAAATGGTTGGTTCGAGCGCTTCGCGCGAAAAGAGCGGATTGCCGATGCCTCGCTTCGTGAAGCCGTGCAGCGCGCAGAAAGCGGCTTGGTGGATGCCGATCTTGGCGGCGGTGTCATCAAGCAACGGGTCGCGCGCACCGGGCAAGGCAAGTCGGGCGGCTATCGTACGTTGATCCTGTTCCGGCAGGGTGACAAGGCGATATTCGCTTTTGGGTTCGCCAAGAGTGCGCAGGCGAACATATCAAAGGCGGACCTGGGCTTGCTCCGCAACGCGGCGACCGAGGCGCTGGAATGGAACGCCGGGGAATTGGACCGACTGGTGGCGTCAGGAACTCTGGTGGAGATAGACGATGGGAACTGTGATGAAGGATAAGGGCTATCGCAGCGAGATTGCGGGCGCGATCCATGAAATGATGAGCGACGCCCACGACGCGGGCGTGGTGTCGCGGGCGACGCTGCGTACATTCAATGAAACGTGCCTTGCCCCTGCTCCCGCGCTGGCAGGCGATGAAATCCGGGCGATCCGCGAGCGCGAGCATGTCTCGCAGCCGGTGTTCGCGGCTTATCTCAACGTCTCGCGCAATCTTGTATCGGATTGGGAGCGCGGCGTGAAGCGGCCCGGCGGGCCTGCACTGCGCCTTCTGTCCATCATCCAACGCAAGGGATTACAGGCGGTCGCGTAGCTGCCCCGTCGGAGATGCCTGCTTGTCGCACATTGGCCGGAAGTGGGCAGGTGCCTCGATCACAGATTTGGGGATGCGGTTATTAAGTGACTGCCTATGTAGTTATATCATAATAATTAAATTAATTATTATGCTGTCCTGTGCTTGGATAAAAATGCCCTCGCATAGATCGAGCATCGTCTTCGTTTGTAAATTGCACGACAAACATGTATTTCTCAAATTCTATATTACCAATTTTTCGAAGGTCGCCGTATGCACAGGCACCTATAGGGGGAAATTTTTTTAACCACTCCAAAGCCAGTTCACGGTCTTCACAGCGAAAATGTACATTAAATGCTTTCGGTTCCTTCACAGCCCCCTCCTTTATCCCGCCGCCCCCTAGGTCGTCGAACAACCAAACATTTCGTTGCGCGACAGTTTTGAACCTTCATTTTAGCTTTCTCAATGACAGGCCTTGGCGTTTAACGACTAACGCCGGTCGTGTGATCACCTCCGCCCGCGCAGATGATTTGCAAGTCCGCGCCGTATACGATCGGGCTATCGACCCACCCAGCGAAGTTTGGCGGGCAGCTTTAATGCGAGGAAATGAATCATCACCATTGCCGATCTTGAGGCGATGTTTGGCGGAGGTACATAGCCGATGAACGTCGTGAGACGGTTTATCCGCTTCCCGGAGCTCTGCCTGCTCATTCCTGCAGGACCGATCCTGATCTACGTTTCGGCCCCACGACAGCATATCTAGTTTTCACTCGAAAGATTGCAACGCAGGGGACATTTAGCATAGCCACCACGGACATCATGGAAAGAAAGCCACAGGCCGTCGGGCGCTGGTAAGCGGCCAACGATAGCCAATAAAAATCCCGATAGCGAGTGTTCAGACGCTTGAACGGTCTCGGTGATGTTACGGATATCTGTATGCGATGGCGACGGGACGTTTTGAGGGTGAGTATGCCAATCACCCACGTAATGCAGGCCTTCCTGAAAAAGTGCCAAAATTTCCGCCCTTTCTGCTTTCCGGTCGGGACGAAAACCAAATCGTGAGCGAAAGTCGGTAGTACGGGGACCAGTCGCTTTCGTAACAACCCAACGATTATGCTTAATGGAAGCGAATAGCTGGCCGCCGGCCTCGCGGGACCAGCATTTATGTTGAGCATTGCGATAAAGATGCGCGAGCGCAGGCTGCTCGATATGTATGACAAGGCCGCCTGGACCTTCGTAGGTAACTACCTGTGCAAGGGCTTCCACTGTCTCACTCCGTTCGCCATTGGCCGGCCATCGTCTTCCCACCCTCGGCAGGATCGCCGACGACAGACTTAAAAGCAGCTGACCAAAAGCCCCCGCCTTGTTCAAGGTCGGAGGAAAGCCCAACCCATACCCGCCATACCGGGGCAACGGCACTCCCTGATGCGATATCGAGCGCCGCCCGAGCGGCAAGACTTTGCCCGGCTGCAAGATCAATGGCGCCGTAAGGTGATGCAGCGCCTCCGCAGCGAGGGTCTAAATCCTCCGACCACCAAGACGCGGCGGCTGTGAGTGGCCTACCGGTGTTATCAAAACCGCTGCGAAGGCTTACCTTTGGTCCTTGTAATGCAACAACATGGGCTGCGATCGCATTTCGCTCCAGCCAAGTGTAAATCACCGGAATCTCCAAGAGCCCAGCGGACTGCAAGTCGCTCAATGCAGCGTTGGACCCCCAATCGCCGGTTGCGCTTATAATCACCGAGACACTCTCGAATACCGATCGATCGTTGGCAATAACGCGTCGCCAGTCTGTACCGTAGCTAGCTATATTTACGATGTCGGGTAAGTCGGCGAGCAGCTTCGCTTTGAGAGCATCAGCCTTGTTGGCACCAATGTTTCTGGCCCCGAGTTCGTGTCGACCGATGTTCTCCCAACCGAGCGTATCTGAGTCAAATAAACTAAATTTCTTGACGCCCTGCTGCGCTAACAATCTTGCTGCCCCTGCACCTAGAGACCCACATCCAATTATCGCAATATGTGCGAAATCTGCGTCGATTAGTTGCGGCAACGGGATCCTAGAACTAGCCGCGTCAACTCGTCTGATGGACGCAAGATTAAACTTCAGCCCGGATCGAAGGGTCGCGGCGGGTGCCTTACCGGGCCGGAAACCTTTGTACTCTCGGCGCTTTTCACCAGACGACAGGATGATGGCACCACCAGCGGTGCGTCCTAGTGAGGACGGACCACCTAAAACCACTACACTATCCGAACCATTGATCGGTTTCACCCCATCTAACGTCGAGGCCTGATTGGCCTTATCGAACAGAGTGCGCAAATCCGGATACGATTTTGGGTAAGCGGACGGCTCAGGAAGGCTATCCATCCACAAAAAGAGCGAGCGATCAAAGTCTCTCTTGTAGTCCACCCCTACCCTATGTTGGATCCAACGACGCAGTCGTTCTTCATCGTCCGAGACAATTCGCTGACTGCCGTAGGTCCCCAGGAACAGAGATCGTGTAGGTGGTGCGATATCGAAAAGTGTCTGAACTGATTGACCTGTTGTGCTGCTGCGGGACCAATAGGCCTCGAAATCAACGACGTAGTCCTCTCGTAGCTCACCGCGGTCTAAGGCGCCTAACAAATTAGACGCTTTGTCCAGAAAATGCGCCACTACTCCTGCTGGATCGAGACTGTCCGTTGTCGTCTCGGACGTAACCAAGCACAGGCGCCCGTCGTCCTCAATATGGGGACCGTCTTTCGGTGCACCAGGCCCGAAGAAAGCAGCAACCGGCTTCGTGTAAGGGAAGAGCTGATCCACTGCGATGAGCAGCGATACGTCCTGCCTCAGGCGTAGGCACCAGCCTGTGAATGCCGAGCTCAAGCCGCTCCTATCAAGCTGCCAAGTATTAGCTCGGGCCGCCTCTGGGAAGGCGACCCGAAGCCAATCATCTATAATTTTGACGGCATTAGCGCGGGTATCCATGATTGCCATCTAACTGGTAGCGTACGTCCCGCCTCCGCTCTTATTTACAGGAGACTTCGGCTCCCCATCATCGTCGCCGTCTTCCGGCGGTTGCTCAGAAAACCAGCTTGTGCAAAAAACCTTATCCCAGGCCTTCATCGCCTTTTCATGAGTGCAATCGACCTCATTCAGAACATTCAGGTGACCGAGGTTCTCATTCAAGCGATCCATAAAATACGTAGGCCGGGGATCCCCATCAGAAATAAGGTTTTCATCCACCACCGGATGCTGCACCGCCTTATTGTATACAAGTCGGTCTGCGATAGCCTTCATTGTACTTCGAAGCGCATCGTCGTCGCGGTTGAGCCTGCTAACGAAACATTCCGACGCTAACTTGGTAAGCGCAAACCCGCTCGGATTTTTTCCCTTCCAGGAGGACCGGCTCTTGCTGAACATCTTTAAGTATCGGACAACGCGCCGGAACTGGCCCTCGCCAACCGACTCCGGGCTCAACTCCTTGTTTGTCTCCCGAAACCAAACGGTGACCTGCTTTGCGTCGGACGTCCGCCAGCTAGCTCCCGCTAGCTCGTAGCTATATTCAACTTTGTTAGTCCAAATGTTGGTAGTCTCGATTCGTCGATATGTTGGAATATCGACGTGATATCCAGCATTGTAATAGACTCGTACGCAATTTGTTCGCACATCTGGCGGCGTGTTGAATTTGTCATCTTGCACAGCCGCGCAAACCATCTTGCGTACGTCAAGGGCAGACATGGAGGCCCCTTGAGCGCCGACTAGATCGTCAGCCTTGAAATAAAGACCGTCATCAATATCATAATCAAGATTGTCATCCTGGACCATCGTATGCATCGCATACGAACCCTGCGTATGCGATCCGAGCGGTTTTGGCTTTCCGTCTCTGACTAAACCGGCCTTCAGGCGGTTACGGTTGCTGTTTCGGCGGGCGCGCATATTGGCACGCTCATCTCCGACGATGGCAACCTTTTCGTCATGAAATCCACGGACTTGCTTCGATGTATTAAACATTATTTGCGTCATCCCCCCAGCACGGCATGTTTTCAAAAAGGCTATTGATGATCTGGCCGGTTGCATCGGCGGTGTCGTCACAGGCACTTTTTGCCAAGTTCACATCAGCGCGTGCTTGATCGATCAATGCGGTCATCGCCTTATCAGACGAATTGTCTAATTCTAGGTATGGGACGATATCCGGTCGTAGATCGCCTTTTGGGAAACGTATGACGCTTATAGGTCGACCTAAATTAGTAAACTCCTTCGCGAACATGCGTGCCATGTTGTCGAACGCAAATTCCTGCGCTGCGATACTGAGGGAGGCTGCTTTAGCGCCGAATTGCCAGTCGCCGTAACCGCGATCCAAGTCTGCTTTTGCAATGCGCTCGCCGTCAGGCTTTGGATAGCTACCAAGGGCAAAAATCTCGATAGGACGTGTACTGTTCATCTTAATCGCGTCCAGTAAGCCGACGAGCACGGGATTGTTGGCCCACAGGCCACCGTCCGCAAAAACTCTATAACCACCTAGATCACCGCCTACATCAACCGCAGCCAATGAACGAAAAATCGGAGCGGCGCTCGTTGCCATGCAGGCGTCGACCAATTTCGTGTCATCGTCACGTGTCCCTCCCCAGTGACTGGTTTTGAAAACCCATGCCCGTTGTTGACTCATCTCGACAGCCGGTATCGACAACGCGATACCCCGCAATGTTTCGATCTCTTTGAATGTCTTGGTGCCAAGCACAGCCGTAAGTGCGGTCTTCAATGCTGCGGCACCACGCCGGTTTATATCCCCACGGCGTGGCATCTGGCCTAGCACCTTCATCGTCGAGGAGGGCACTCGCTCTGGAAAGATCTTAGGTCCATTTTCACGGTAAAGTTTGACGACCTTGGACAGGGGTTCGCCCGCAGCCAATGCGCAACCAACAATCGCTCCTGTGCTGGTCCCAACTATAAGATCGAACCCCTTTCCAACATCCAACGCTTTACAGCCCCTCTTCTTCGCGAAAAGTGACGACAACTCATGAAGAAACGCTGCGGAGTAGATACCCCGCATTCCTCCCCCATCGATGGTCAGGACGCGCAACGGTTTCTCTTTATCCATGTTTCTAGCGTAACAAACTTGTCCTTGCGCACCAAGGCATAAGACAGTTTCCATCGCAAAATCGGCCGTTCAACGCATTTCTCACGAACGACAGGAAAGTCGCAGCCCAATCAGATTTTTGCTGCCCACTTCCAAGCGTCAGCGAATTGCTGTCGAACGGCAAGGAAAGGCGCATCGCCGCCAGTCATAGATTTTGGCGGTAAACCTCACACGTTCGCGGTGGCCCCTAAACTCTGTGACGGAACCTGACCATCACCGGCTGTCCGACAATGACAGCTTCGGGATTTGGTCAGGAAGAATGGCCCGTTTTAACCAGCCTTACCTTGCTCGTTCTCGCGCCGCTCGACTTCCCGTTCCAGCACTTCCCGAATGAAGGCTGCGCGGCGCTGCCGCCCCACCAGCTTGTCAATCCGCTCGCCCAGACCTTCGGGCAATCGGATGTTGGTTGATTTCACGTTGAGCGGTGGCCTTCCCATATTTGCGTCGTAACCGCGTGTGACACCTGTTCAATCAGAACCAGAATAACCGGTGCCGGTTATTGAACATTGCCTTTCTTTTATGTTATAAGCGGTGCCGCTTAGCGCTGCGAAAGCATTTTGATGCGGCCGTGACAGTGAACTGAGGAAGGCAGACCCATGACTTTATCCGATTCTCTCTTGGGTGATTCGAAGATCGCTACGTCGCGCCGCGCCCTGCTGCGCGCATTGACCATCGCGCCAGTTGCCGCGTCGGCAATCGCCTCGCCTTGGGGTGGCGCACTGGCACCGCTTCACCAACGCTACGAGGATGAACCCGCGACACTTGTTCGGACGAAAGAGGGCCGAAGCATAAGCCGCTTCCGCTATAACAATGCGGAACGGTGGATGACCACTCTCGAAGCGGATTTCCTCACCGAGCCGCGATTTGCAAAGGAAGCGCTGCATCAAGCGGGTTTCGTGACCCAGCAGGCCCTGTGCGCCTATCTTCTCGACATCGGCTTTGCCGATGCGTGGAACGCCAGTCACATCAAGCAGGACATCGCCAAGGCGCTGGCCTACGCCAATGCCTGCGGCTTTGGCCATGATTGCCCCGACATGGCGCGGCTGGCGGTGGTTCTCTCGCCCTATTGGAAATGGGGCTATTATTATCATGATTGGGAGGAAGACCGGCCCCGCACGGGCGGCTTCATTCCCGCCACGATCACGCCCCTTGTGCGTGCCTTGGTGGATCGCGTGCATGACGTGACCGGCCATCCGCGCCCGAAGGGTTGCCAACGTCGCCCACAGGAGGCGCGGCCATGATGCTGCGCACCGATGCCGAGCATCTGCCCGCGCCGATCCGTGAGGAGCTTCTTCACGTTGCCACAATCGTCTTCGAGGCGTTCGAGGAAACGACCAAGGGCCGATGCTCCGAACATTTCCGGGCGGGACGCATCCTCACCCTGATCCTGCACGGTCCCCATTCCGAGAAAGAATGGGAGGAGGTAGCGCCGGGGGAAGCATTTCGCCTGCTGGCGGTCGTCAACTATCCCCGCCTTGCCCGCAGCGAACGCGACTGGCGACTGGTGCGTGACCGGCTGCGGCGCGCATGGGAGCATGGCGAAATTGCCCGCCCGGTGCGGCTGGCGGTGGAAAGCCTTGAGCGGATCAACGCCGCTCTTGTCGAAGGCGTCCCTCATTTCGTCACCATCGCCGAACAGGGCATCGCGCTATACCAGATGGAGGGCTTGCGGCTGAAAGAGCCTCACCGCCTTCCGGTGCGGGAACGGGCTATCCGGGGTGCGGTGGAGTTCATCCGGTGGCATGAGCGCGGCACCGGATTTTTAGCAGGCGCGGCTTTCTATCGGGACCGGGGCGATGCGCCGATGGCGGCGCTGATGTTGCATCAGGCGTGCGAGCATTTCTATCTGTCGGTCTTGCGGTCGATCAGCCTGCACGCGCCGCGCACCCATGCGCTGGATGAACTGCGCGAGGCGGCGGAAGCGCTGGACCCGCGCCTGTCTCTGGCATGGCCAAGAGACACCCGATTCGAGCGGCGCGCGTTCGGCTGCATCCGCCGCGCCTATGTCGAAGCACGCTATGGGCAGTCCTACCGCATTTCGGGCGAGGAACTGGCATGGGCGTTCGCGCGAGTGGAGATTTTGCAGGTACGGGCAGCGTTCGCCTGCGCGGATCATCAGGCTTCGCTTGCCGAAAGCCTGCCTGCGTCGATGCTTCCGCCGCCCAGAGAGCCGACGACAGCGATAGCCCTTTCCTGGCCCGCTCGCCCCGCAAACATGCTGCAACGGACATGGCGGATCGTGCGACGTGCCGCCCCGCCACAGGGCCGATGGAATTTGCTCGGTCCCGTTCGCCAGTTCTGGCGCTCCGACAGGTGCAGGGACTGGGTTGACCATTTGCCCTTGGTGATTGTCTGCCTGTGCTTCTTCATGGCTGGCGCGGAGGCAACGCTATGGCGGGTAAAGTCCGCACAGGCCGTCCGTTCCGAACCGGCAGACCTGTCCGCCGTGCTGGACTTCGACGTGCGCGCGGACACGGTGTTAGGCGCGGTCATGGACGTTGCGCAGAAGGCGGGCTACCGGGTCAAGGCCAACGATGACATTTGGACCGTGCGGTGGACCGGTGCCTATCGCGCCAAGGCGACGACCTTCGACGCGCTCGCGGACATTCTCTATGGCTCCGGCCTGTGCCCTGCGATCCGAGAAGACTTCATCACCGTGCGCTATTGCGACAAGAGCAGCCCACCCATGGCGGCGATGGTCGAGTATGATGCACAACCGGACAGCAATGTGCGCTTGTCTGTTTCGCGCTAACCGTCGCCCTGTTCCGCCTCGAAGGCCCGCTTGCCTTTGCGCTTCCAGAGGGCAAGTGCATTGGCCCGTTCCTCGCCGCGCAGCCGGTCAGCAACGGTGAGGAACGCGCCGTAGAGCGTGGTGCGGTCATCGTCGGTCAGATCGACCAGCCCCGCCTTGACGACGAGGCCGCCCAATTCGATCAGATGCCGGGTGCGTTCCCTGCGTGCGACGGCCCAGTCCCGCATGTCGGTTCGCGCCTTTCGTGCCTCAAGCCGATGCCGCGCTGCCGTCGAGCGGGAGAGTGCCGCTTTGCTGGCCAGAAGGTCCGCCCGCAGGCTTGTCGCCTTTGCCGAGAAAGAAAGCCGCGCCCGCCTTGCGCCATCCCTCCTTTGTTGCGGCGTCTTTTACCGTGGCGGCATGGAGCAGCGCTCCAGCCAGGACATCGGCATCAAGCGCGTCCGCCCCGGTGGCCGTGACAAGTTCGCCAAGTTGCCTGACACGCCGCTCTTTAAGCGTCTTGGCCTTGTCGGCGAGGGACTTGAGTTCCGAATCAAAATCGCGGGGCTTGCGCATCGCAAAGTCTCCATTGAGTGACGATGGCGCTATGATAAGATAATCTCTCCGCAAGCGCAGTAGAGTCGCCGGGACAGCCTGACACCGCCTAGTCCCGTCCGAGAAATTTTCGAGAAGGGCGCGCTTATACGTCGTTCCGACGTGCGCTCAGTAGTGTAAATGGTATGTCGCTATGGCGATCTTCCATTTCTCCGTTCAGGTCATCTCTCGCGCGGCGGGCCGCTCCGCTGTCTCCGCCGCCGCCTACCGCGCGGGCGAACGCCTGCACGATGAACGCCTTGATCGGCCCCAAGATTTCCGCGCCCGGTCCGGCGTCGAGCATAGCGAAATCATGTTGCCCGAAGGTGCGCCCGAACAGTGGCGCGACCGCGAGCGCCTCTGGAACGATGTCGAGGCATTCGAGAAGCGCAAGGACGCCCAGCTTGCCCGCGAGGTCGAGTTCGCAATTCCGCGCGAAATGACCAAGGCGCAGGGCATCGAACTGGCCCGTGACTTCGTATCCGCCGAGTTTGTTGATCGCGGCATGATCGCCGACCTCAACGTGCATTGGGATATAGGCGCAGATCGCCAGCCCAAGCCGCACGCCCATGTCATGCTCACGATGCGCGAGGTTGTGCAGCGCGAAGACGGCACCGCTGGCTTCGGGGCAAAGGTGCGCGAGTGGAACGATCATGAGAATGTCGAGCGCTGGCGCGAACGCTGGGAGACCCACGTCAACGCCCGCCTTGCCGAACTCGACATAGACGCGCGCATCGACCGCCGCAGCCTTGCCGAGCAGGGCATAGACCTTGAGCCGCAAAGCAAGATTGGTGGTCCCGCGCACCGGATGGACGCCCAAGGGCTGGAAGCCGACCGCGCCGAGATGCACCGCGAGATCGCACGGGAGAATGGCCAACGCATTATCGCCGATCCCGGCATCGCGCTTGACGCCATTACTCACCAACAGGCGACATTTACCAACCGCGACATGGCGATGTTCATTCACCGGCATAGCGACGGCCAAGACCAGTTCAACGCCGCCATGCGCGCGGTTAGAGGATCGCCAGACCTCATTGCCCTGGGCAAGGACGGGCGCGGCGACGATAGGTTCACGTCGCGCGAGATGATCGAGACCGAGCAGCGGATGAGCCGCGCCGCTGACCGGCTTGCGATGGACCGGAGCGATGGTCTCTCGGCGGCGGCGACCTACGCCAGTCGCGCCGCCGAGAGTGGTGGCCTTGCCCTGGGAGCAGAGCAGGAAGCCGCGCTGCGCCATATAACGGACGGGCGCGGCTTGTCACTGGCGCTGGGTTATGCCGGGACCGGCAAAAGCGCCATGTTGGGCGTAGCCCGCGACGTGTGGGAAAGCGCGGGGCTGAATGTTCGCGGCGCGGCGCTTGCGGGCATCGCCGCCGAGGGACTGGAGAACGGTTCCGGCATCGCATCGCGCACCATCGCCAGCATGGAGCATAGCTGGGCGCAGGGCCGCGATTTGCTCAGTGCCCGCGACGTGCTGGTGATCGACGAGGCGGGCATGGTCGGCACGCGCCAGATGGAGCGCGTGCTGTCCCATGCCGCCGATGTTGGCGCGAAGGTCGTTCTTGTCGGCGATCCCCAGCAATTGCAGTCGATCGAGGCGGGCGCGGCGTTCCGCGCGATCCATGAGCGCCATGGCGGCGTCGAGATCACGCAGGTTCGCCGCCAGCATGAAGGATGGCAGCAGGATGCTACCCGGCATCTGGCCACGGGCAGGACTGGCGAGGCCATTGCCGCCTATGCCGACAAGGGCATGGTGCATCAAGCCGAGACGCGCGAAGACGCGCGCAGCGATCTTGTCGAGCGCTGGGATCGCGAGCGGCAGGCCAACCCGGACGCCAGCCGCATCATCCTGACCCACACCAATGCCGAGGTGCGCGACCTCAACGAGGCGGCGCGTGCGGCAATGCGCGATGCGGGCGAATTGGGCGACGAGCGCCAGGTGAAGACCGAGCGCGGCGACCGCCTATTCGCGTCCGGCGACCGCATTATGTTCCTCCGCAACGAGCGCAGCCTGGAGGTGAAGAACGGCACGCTGGGCACCATCGAGAAGGTGGACGAAAGCCATATGTCCGTCCGCACCGATGACGGGCGTTCCGTATCGTTCGACACCAAGGATTATCGCGACCTCGACCATGGCTATGCCGCCACCATCCACAAAGCGCAGGGCATGACCGTGGCCAGGGCGCATGTGCTGGCGACACCGGGCATGGATGGGCATGGGGCTTATGTCGCCATGTCCCGCCATCGCGACGGCATGACGGTTCATTATGGCCGCGACGATTTTCGCGATCAGTCCCGGCTTGTCCGCACGCTTTCGCGCGAGCGCGGCAAGGACATGGCCACCGATTACAGACAATCCGACCCCGCAAGGGAATATGCCGAGCGTCGCGGCATTAGCTTTGGCGAGCGGATCGCGGAAATCGTCAGGCCCATTGTCGAGAAGGCGCGGGGGATGTTCGACAGTTTCCGGCCGATTATGCAGCCGCAGCAGGAACGCGACATTTTTGCGGGCTTCCAGCCCAAGGCCGAACTGCCAGCGCAGGAGCGGGCCGTCCAGCGTCAGCCCGAACATGACGCGCAGCCGCTTCGGGCTGGCGGCGTGCGCGGTGCGGTGGAGCGCTATGCCAAGGCATGGCAAGCGATCCAGCAGACCCGCGCGCAGGGTCTGGACGCCATGCCGCATCAGCGCGAGGCGTTAGACAGGGCGCGCGACGCTCTGGACGCAATCCGCCCCGAAGGTTCGTCGGACCTCAGCAGCGCATTCCGCAGCAGCCCGGAGCTTGTCAGCGAGGCCGCCGAGGGGCGCAGCCAGGCCGCCGTGCGGGCGATGCAATTAGAGACCGAAATCCGCATGGACCCGTTCCAGCGCGCCGACCGGTTCGTCGAAGGGTGGCAGCAGTTGCAGCGCCATCATGCCGAGCTTGTGCGCGACGGCAATTTCCGGGGCGCGAAAAGTGCCGTGCAACAGATGGCGGGCATGGCGAAAAGTCTCGAACGCGACGCCCAGCTTGAATCGGTGCTGGGCCTGCGCAGCCGGGAGCTGGGGCTTGAGATCGGCCAGCAGGCGGGCCGCAGCCTGTCCCACGACCTCGCATCCTCCATCCCCTTCGATCACGGACGCGACATCAGTCGCGGCATGAGCCGCTAACCCAAGGAGACCATGATATGGACGACGAGCAGAGCCTTTTGAACGAACCGGAACCCCGGCCCAATGCCGCCGCCGAGGCGTTCGCGCATCTCTCGGAGCGCGTCGCCACTATGGAGGAACGGCTTGAAGGGCGCATGGCGGTGATGGCCCGCGCGCTTGAGCATATCGCCGTCGAGAAGCAGAGCCTCGACTTCCCCGACTATGGGCCGACACTCGCCAAGATGAACGGCTATCTCGCGACTTTGGCGGGGCAGACGAAAACAATCATGGATGCACCTGCCATGCAGTTGACGCCGGAGAGCATGGCGGAGCGGATTAATGTGGCGGCGGATGCCGCACGCGAGACGGACAAGGCGACCATCAAGAAATCGCTGGAATTGCATCATCAAGCCCATGCGGATCAGATGCGCGCGGTCGGAGCCACTCGGACCAAACAGCAACAGCGCTGGCACATATTCTATTGCGTTAGCGGCGCGGCAGTGGCCATCTCGCTTCTGTGGCTGATCTATCCCGGCTGGGCGGCCGGCATCGGTCCGCAAAGCTGGCTCTGGCCGGAAAGGGTTGCCCGTCGCACGCTAGGCGAGCCTACCTTATGGGATGCCGGTATTCGTCTAATGCGAACCGATAATCCCGAAGCATGGGAGGCAATCGTCAACGCCGCCGATATGGCAGACGAAAACCGGGATACCATTACCGCGTGCGAACATGCGGCTGCCAAAATCAAGGAGCCAGTGCGATGCACTATCAGCATCAGGAAGCGTTGAGGCTCTTGCAAGGCAGAACTCCTCCAGCATGAATATCGCTTGGCTGTGACATTAAATGTAGACTTTACAGGAATGTTAGCAATTCGCGCGATATAGGTTATCAGACCGACTAAAGGGCACTAACGGCTCATGCCGGGTGGTGGATGCAGGCTATGTGTCATTCTCAATTCGCGAACGGGTGAAGCGATGGCTCAAATCCTCCCCAGCAGTTCTCGATCTATGATTGCCACATCCTTGGCGCTCAGACCATAGAGCCTGTTTACCGCTGCCTCCAGCTCGCCCTCCACGCGGGCGAGTTCCGTGATATTCTCGGCGGCTTTCAGTCGGAACGCATCGGACACCATTCTGGTGATGGCCTCGCTTTCCGTACCTTCAATCCGGGCGGGTATTGGGAATGCGCGCACGTCGATGACCAGGATCTTGGGGAACAGACCCTTTGTCGCTTTAGGCGAAGCGCTGAAGTGGTAGAAGCTGGCAAGCCGTGAGTTGAGGATGGCCCACAAAACGTCCAGCGGCGTATCACCTTTTGGTATGATCGATATGATCTGCGGGTCGTTGACGAACGTGTCCTCGACTAGCGTCGCCATCACCCGCGGATTGGTAATCTCCCGGACCAGAAGCCGACGCTGCTCAAAGAAGCGCATGTCAACGTAGGAAGCGACATGTCGCCCATAGCGAACAAAAGAACCGGTGGGTGTATGACTATAGCGGCTCAGCGATCGACCCCAGAGTTCTTCAATGTAGGTTTCATCAATCGCGCTTTGCGCATGCCATTTCCTTTCCTTAACGATAGCTGCAGCCTCTTCCTTTCCATGCAGGACGACGAGGTCTTTCTGGCGATAAGGGATGTAACCTTGAGAAACTTCGAAACATTCCTCTAACCTTGAGAAAGTGCGTAACCTCTGCACCAAGTCGAGCACGTCCTCATCCAGCTTGAACAGCAGGCCCCAGTTGACGTTGTTCGTCTGTAGTCTCGATGCAGGTATATATTTTATCGGTCTTGCGAGCAGTTCCGCTAGATCGGCAGCGCCAGCTGTCTCCTTGTAGCCGATAGCGGGAGCGCTGGCGGCTTTCGTAGTAGCAAGAATTGCGTTCCGCACGACGGCGTCGTCAAAGATTTGCACAGCCGTGCAGTCCACAACCTCGTCCACATGCCAACTCTGCAGCAGCGATAGCCGATAGTCAGCCGCGTTCACATTAAAGAGGAACGAATTTGGCAGAATGTAGGCCAGCTTACCGCCAGGCCGGACGATCTGCCGCCCACGATTCAGGAAAAGGTAGTAGATTTCGTAGTCGGGCACTTTGCCAATGCTGCGGACGAGGTATTCACGCTCGTCGCCGGTAATTGACACCCCGTATGGCGGGTTGCCAACCACCACATCGAAGCCGACGAAGGCACCGTCCTCGTCTAGTACTTCCGGGTATTCAAACCGCCACTCGAACGAATCGCGGAGCATCCGATCCGTCTTGATCTGCTCTAGCAGCCTCTCAATTGACGCAATCTCAAGTTCCAATTTTGCTAGCTTCGCGGTCCTCGCTTTCCTCTCCGCTTCGTTCTCAAACAGGCGATGTTGGTCGCGAAGGAACGAAGCATCCACTTTAGCCTTCCGCAGCCTGCGCGCCTGCGGATGGTTGTGAAGGATCTCGTTTCGGATGCCGCCTTTCAACTCATCAATAAAAGAGCGCATCTCGCGCTTTTCGTCCTTGGTTCGAGCATTCTGGTACGAAGTAATTGCCGACCGGTAGTCGGAGATGCGCAAACCTTTCTTCTTCAAAGCGCCTCCAATCTCCGCATCAAGATCAAAGCGCGACAGGAGGGAGTTTCCGCAACGTATGTTGATGTCGATGTTGGGAAGCGTTTCCAGTGTGCCGTCCGGCCGGAAATAGGCATTCTTAAGGAGTTCGATCCATAGTCTTAGCCTGCAAATATTCACGGAATTCGGATTAATATCGACCCCAAACAGACAACCCTCGATGAGAGCCTGCTTCTCGTGAAATAGTGCCTCCTGCACGCGTTGGCTCTCGGGGCTGTCGCGCTGGTATCGGTAGGGCTGCCCCTCTTCGTCGGTGATCAACAGTTCGTCAGCGATGACTTCGACGCTGTACTCCTTAAGACGCCTGCCTGCCCGGTCCTGGAGAATTCGCAGGTCTGCCTTCAGCGCCATCAACTCGTTGAGGGCGGAGACAAGGAAGTGCCCTGATCCTACCGCTGGGTCGCAAATCCGGATGCCGTTCACAATGGAGTTTGCTTCCGCGCGGTCGTCGATAAGATCGTAGAGGTCACCAAAGGTTTCGCAATTCCAACCCTTAAGGTCATTAAATCTCTGTAGGACCGCACGTCGAACGACATCCCTGCACATGTGCATTGTGACGACGCCCGGCGTGAAAAAAGAGCCGTCCTTGTAGCCATTGATTTTTTCGAAGATGAGACCGAGCACGGGTGCGGTGATCAACGTGCGGCTGTCTTCCCGGATTTCGCCGTCGGCATCGCTGGAGAAGTCATAGGCGTCGAGGAACCTGAGCAAATACTCTAGGGCGGTGAGATCTGCTGAGATCGGTCGGCCAACCTCGTCGCGTAGGACAGTCGATGTCGTAGTCCGTAGCCTACGATTCTCGAGGTTGCTGATAACAACCGTCTCCTGTTCAAGATCAGTCACCTCAAACAGTGAGCTGTTTAGGTATGGGACGTGACCGTATTTTGCCGCAATATTAGAGCTGCGTTCGTCCGGTCGACGCGCAAGCACCTGAAAAAACAGTCGGTTAAGCTCTTCATAACTGGAAACCTGCTCCACACCGAGAAATCGAGCTCCGCCCGGATCGCGATTATAGGCCGTCAGTTGAGCCTCGAGAAGCTTCAGGAACAGCACTCTGTTAACCCAAGTCAGTGACAGTTGCAGAGCGACGTTGAACGCGCGTTCATCACCCGTCGCTCCAAATCTCGATGGTTCGGTAATCCTCTGGATTTTGTCCAAGCTTTCGAGTTGCTCAATCGTGTTCTCGATGAGCGAGCCCGGCTCTCTATCCTTCACTGGCTTGCGCGAAATTATCGGCTTGCTGCCTTGTCGCGTCTCCACGAGGCCGATAATGTGCAGCAGCTCGGTATAAAACCCGCGATTCAAGGTGTTGCTGTCGTTGGTGAAGGGGAGCCGGAGGAGTGATGCGGGGGAGAGCAGCTTGTAGAGCACGGCGAGATCGTCGTCTTTGCCGGAGACATCGTCCCTTATCGCTGCATGGTAGTCGCGCATGTCGAAATGGGTGAAGCGGATATCGCCTTCAATCGCATTGATAGCAGGCGCGGCTATCTCCTTATAGAAAAAGTCCGTCGTCTTGCCAGCTAGGCGGCCCGCCTCAAAGTCAGTGTATAGCTGAACGAAGCGCGAATTCTGAGCGAACTCGCGTTCGAAAACCTCTGCTGAAAATATGAACCACTGCCAACCATTAGTCACGACGAGGTTTTTTATGCCCAAGTTACGTCGATTGTGGTTGAAACGTTCTCTCATGTAATAGAGGACAAGCTCCTGGAAGGCCTTCGTGTTGAGCTGGTCGATCCGGACCATCTCGTGGGCGTTGGCCGGGCGTTTCGCTTCAATGAGCACTCCCACGGGGTGCGAGGCGTCCGTGCCGGTATGAATAACGAGGTCAGTCCTGCCCTTGGTATTGATGAAGAAGGCTGGCGAAAAATAGGTCCGCTTGAGAAAGTCGGCTATTAAATTCTTGTGATATTCCTCGGTCTCCGCAGGATTGCTGTGGTCTAGAAGCTTCAGCAACTCGGCTTTGAATCGATCAATCTGCTGCCGGGTTGGCTTGAACGCACGGTCTGCTTTCCCGAGCGCTTCGCGTGGACTGTGGATCGTGAGGTTCATAGTATCATAGCCTGCGGCGGGCGGAATTGCCGACTGCGCGACAGTTAGCGGCTCTCGGGCGATAGGCAAACGGTCGTGAGCACTTTCTTGCTGATGTGGGTCTGCTAACCCGATGCCACTGACCCATCACTCGACCTTCTCGGCAGGACATTCTCTCGCCGTGAAATGTCAATTCAACCGATACAAACCCAATGGACAGATGGCATCTATGATGGTATCAAAAACCTACATCGACTAAATGTCGATGTAAACTCAGTACCTTACCAGGATTACCGGGTGCCCGAAGGGGGCACGATCACGATCGAGACTGGCAACAAATGGCTGGATCGGCGGGCTGCACTGGAGCGAGGCATCGAACCCGGCCAATATGTAACGCTATGCGTCAGCGATACCGGAACCGGCATAGACAAGACGATCATCGAGCGGGTGTTTGATCCCTTTTTCACCACCAAGCCGATCGGCGAGGGCACGGGTCTGGGTCTGTCGATGGTCTATGGCTTTGCACGCCAGTCGCTTGGTCACGTCCGCATCTATTCCGAGATCGATCAGGGCACGATGGTGTGCATCTACCTCCCCCGCCATCTGGGCGAGGAGGTGGAGGAAGTGCTTCCGGAGAAGGCAGGCTCCCCGATACAGGGCGCGGGCGAGACAGTGCTTGTGGTGGACGATGAACCATCGGTGCGGATGCTGATCGTCGACGCGCTGGAAGAACGCGGCTATCATTGTGTTGAAGCAGGCGATGGTCCGTCCGGGCTGAAAATCCTGGAATCGCGGTCTGATGTGGCCCTGCTGATTACTGACGTCGGCCTGCCTGGCGGGCTTAATGGGCGACAAGTGGCCGAAGCCGCACGCGTGCTCAAGCCTGGCCTGAAGATCCTGTTCATCACCGGCTATGCCGAAAATGCCGTGCTGAACCACGGCCATATCGAACGGGGCATGGAAGTCGTCACAAAGCCGTTCGCGGTCGACGAACTGACTGGTCGAGTGGAGCGGCTGTTATGTGAAGGCCGGAACTGACACCTATTACAAGATTTTTGAGCTTTACGGCTTTTCGGTTTGCGGTGTGGCCGGTGCCGGTATCACGTCCTTAACGCTCAGGACCGTGGGTGGGGGCGCGCCCTTCGCGATCGCGGCCGACAGCTTGCCTACCGGGGCACAATCGGCACCGCACGCCTTCTGCGCGACTGCCAGGTTTTCCTTTGCCTTGGCGACAGCGCCCTTGGCCACCATCGCTTCACCCTGCCCGACCAGCGCGTTCACATCGGTGGGGTCGAGCAGCAGCGCCTCTCGATACAGGCGAATCGCCTTGCCCGGCAATTCCTGCGCGCGCGCGACGTCCGCCAGCGCCACATAAGCGGCACGGTTGCGCGGATCGACCGCCAGCGCGCTTTCATAGGCATCAACTGCGCCGGACAGATTGCCCGCCTTGCTCGCCGCCTCTCCCGCCCGCATCCATTCGAGCGACAGCGGTTCGATCTGCGCGTCAGGCCGCTGCGTCAGGCCCACACTGGACACGGTGGTCAGCAGGGCCGCGAGGGCGATCGAGGCAGGGGTAAAACGCATCAAGGTCTCCAACAGCGATTCCGGCTGATTTTCGCGGCTTTGCAGGCCAATGTCCATGCCCTGTTTTTGGGCGGCCTTTTCAGCCATGCCGCAGCCGCGCAAAGAAGAAGCCATCGGTGCCATCATGCACGGGGGTCAAAAGACAACCACCTCCATGCACACGGCCCATCGTTACGGGTACAGCTTCCACCGTAAAACCCGGATGGCGGGTGAGAAAAGCCTCCACCTGATCGCGTCCTTCCCGATCCGTCAGCGCACAGACGGCATAGACGAGCAGGCCACCTGGCGCCAGCAGTGGCGCGGCGAAATCAAGAATACGCGCCTGTTCAGAGACGAGCCGGTCGAGTCGCGCGGGCGTCAATCGCCAGCGCGCCTCCGGGTTACGCCGCCAGGTACCGGTGCCCGAACAGGGCGCATCGACCAACACAATGTCGGCCTGCCCCGCGAATGCATCGAGGGCGCGGCCTTCATGCCCCTGATCAAGCAACAGGGTTTCGATACCCGATGCGCCTGCCCGCTCGGCACGGGGGGCAAGGCGCGCAAGCCGCGAGCGGATCGAGTCGGCGGCGATCAGGCGACCTTTCCCGGCCATATCCGCGGCCAGAGCCAGCGTCTTGCCCCCTGCCCCTGCGCACAGGTCGATGACGGTCAGGCCGGCCTGCGCGTCGCAGGCCATGGAGATAAGTTGGCTGCCGGCGTCCTGCACTTCGACGCGGCCTGCTATCCAAGCCTCGCTGCGCTCGACCGGCCAGCCTTCAGGCAGGCGCAGGGCGTCGGGGAGGCCGGGGATCGGCGTAGCGTCGGGGAAATCCGGCGCCACGGCTTCGGGCGTGGTTTTCAGGCGATTGATGCGCAGGTCCACCGGCGCGCGGCCCAGCAATGCTTCCTGCTCCACCGGCTGCGCGATCAGCGGCGCGATCCAGCTCGGAACGATACCAGGTGCGGCGCCCGCCTCTTCCGGCATGATCGGTGCGGGGCCGTGGGACGATCCGTCGAACAGCGCGGCGATGTCCGGCTGTTCGCGGGCAAGGCCGATCAGAGCGACGCGTCCCGTCTCCGGGCAATCGGCGGTGCGGCGGATGGCGGCATAAACATGCTCGCGCACCGCGCGGCGGTCCTTCGATCCGGCATAGCGACGGGTCTTGAAATAGGTCGCGATGAGCGTGTCGGCAGCCGGACCACCATCGCGCGCAGCGGCAATGATGGCGTCGAGCAAGTCGATCGCGGCCTGAACGCGGGCGGCGGGTGTCATGTTTTACCGCTTCCGTTGAGCGAGGAGCCGGGGATAAATAGTAGACATAGGCCCTCCCCTAGCCCCTCCCGCAAGCGGGAGGGGGATTTTCAGCGCGTCGGGTAGTTGGGGGCTTCCCGCGTGATAGTGACGTCGTGGACATGGCTTTCGGACAGTCCCGCATTGGTGATCTGGACGAAGCGGGCGCGCTCCTTCAGTTCCTTGATCGTCTTGCTGCCGGTATAACCCATCGCCGCCTTCACGCCGCCGACCAATTGGTGAATAACGTCCTTGGCCGGTCCCTTGAAGGGTACCTGCCCCTCAATCCCTTCGGGCACCAGCTTCATCTGGTCCTTGATGTCCTGCTGGAAATAGCGGTCGGCCGAACCGCGCGCCATCGCACCGACGCTGCCCATGCCGCGATAGCTCTTATAGGCGCGGCCTTGGTAAAGGAAGGTTTCGCCAGGCGCCTCCTCTGTGCCCGCGAGCAGCGACCCGACCATGACGCAGCCAGCACCAGCCGCCAGCGCCTTCGCCACGTCGCCGCTGGTCCGCAGGCCACCATCAGCAATGACTGGCACGCCATGTTTGGCGGCTTCCTCCGCCGAATCCATGATCGCGGTCAGTTGCGGCACGCCCACACCCGCGACGACACGAGTCGTGCAGATGGAACCGGGGCCGATGCCGACCTTCACGCAATCCGCGCCCGCGCCGATCAGGGCGCGGGTCGCTTCGGCGGTGGCGACATTGCCCGCAACCACCTGAACACGGTTGGAGAGCTTCTTCACCTCTTCGACGGCGGCGGACACCATCTTGCTGTGGCCATGCGCAGTGTCGATGACGATCAGATCGCATTCCGCGTCGATCAGCGCGCGTGTGCGCTCCAGCCCCTTTTCGCCGACCGTGCTGGCAGCCGCGACACGCAGGCGGCCGGTGCTGTCCTTGGTCGCCTGTGGATAATTGACTGCCTTTTCAATGTCCTTGACGGTGATCAGGCCGACGCAGTGATAGGCGTCGTCCACCACCAGCAACTTTTCGATGCGGCGCTGATGCAACAGCCGCTGCGCCTCTTCCTGACCGACGCCCACCTTCACCGTGGCGAGATTGTCGTGGGTCATCAATTCGCTGACCGGCTGGGCCGGGTTTTCAGCAAAGCGGGTGTCGCGATGGGTGAGGATGCCGACCAGCTTGCCGCTATTCTCGACCACGGGAATGCCGCTGATCCGATGGCGCTTCATCAGCATCTGTGCGTCGGCGAGCGTGGCGTTGGGCAGGATCGTGATCGGGTTGACCACCATGCCGCTTTCGAACCGCTTGACCGCGCGAACGGCGTCGGCCTGCTCCTCGACCGTCAGGTTGCGGTGGAGTACGCCAATGCCGCCAAGCTGCGCCATGACGATCGCCATGTCCGCCTCCGTCACCGTATCCATCGCCGATGAGAGGATTGGAATGTTGAGGCGGATTTCGCGCGTCACCTGAGTGCTTGTGTCCGCCTGGCTTGGCAGCACATCGGATTCGCCGGGCTGCAACAGCACGTCATCGAAGGTGAGGCCGAGGCGGATATCCATGTGCGTGCCACTTTCTGCTGATCTGGTCCCGTGGGGGTCGGGGGAATCGTGGCGGCCCATGTAATCATTTGTTTGGCCCACGGCTAGGCCCCCATACGGCAATTATGCGGCAATTATCTTGAGGGCGTCACCGCATCCGCCCGCGCGACCAGTGCGCGGGCCTCAACGACGTGCATCGTCTCTATCATCCGTCCCTCAAACCGCTCCGCGCCGCCGGTCGCCGCTTCTATCAGACGACGGGCGTCGACCACGGCCTGCGGGTCGGGACCAAAGAGGCGATTGGCGATGTCGATCTGGCCGGGATGGATCAGGGTCTTGCCGTCGAAGCCCAGCGCATGGCCCTCGATACATTCGGCCTGAAGGCCAGCAAGGTCGTCCAGCCGGTTATAGACCCCGTCGAACACGGCAATACCCGCCGCCCGCGCCGCCAGCACGGTCTGCTGAAGGACGAGCGACAGGCCCGCACGACCAACCGCCGCGGGAATGCGAAGGTCGAGGCGCAGGTCGTTGACTCCCACGAACAAGGCGGCTGTTCCCTCCGCCGCTGCGATCGAGGGCGCGGCAAGCGCACCCTTGGCGCTTTCGATCATGGCGATCACCGGCTTTTGCGTGACGCTGAACACATCTTTCACCTGCCGCGGGTCTTCCACCTTGGGCAGCACGACATAATCGACAGGCGCGGCCTTCATCGCCACCATCTCGACCCCGTGCCATGGCGTACCGGCAACATTGATCCGTGCCGCCTTCAACCGGTTGCCAAAGCCCTGTTGCAGCGCCGCGACGGCATTGCTGCGCGCCTCTTCCTTCCGGTCATTCGCAACAGCATCCTCCAGGTCGAGGATCACCATGTCGCAGGGCAAGTCGCGCGCCTTGGCGATCGCGCGCTCGTTGGAAGCGGGCAGGAACAGCAGCGAGCGAGCGTGGTGGATCAGCATGTGCGGGCATCCTCTGTTGGCCGTCGGTTTCGCTTCCCCACGCCCCCATTTGCAGCCATAGTCAAGCCCGAAACAGGGGAGAAAAGAGGCATGATGACGACATTTGCATTGGGACTGAGCCTGCTGGTCATCATCTATCTGGCCGCCAGTATCAAGGTAGTGCGCCAGGGCTATCAATATACGATCGAGCGGTTCGGCCGCTTTACAGAAGTCGCGAAGCCCGGCCTCAATTTCTATCCCGCCTTCTTTTACGCCGTCGGTCGCAAGATCAACATGATGGAGCAGGTTGTCGATATTCCGGGGCAGGAGATCATCACCAAGGATAACGCCATGGTGTCGGTCGATGGCGTCGTCTTCTTTCAGGTGCTGGACGCAGCCAAGGCAGCCTACGAAGTGTCGGAACTCTATGTCGCGATCATGCAGCTCGCAACGACCAACCTGCGGACCGTCATGGGGTCGATGGACCTCGACGAAACCCTGTCCAAGCGCGATGAGATCAATGCGCGGCTGCTATCGGTGGTCGATCATGCGACCAACGCCTGGGGCATCAAGATCACGCGCGTCGAGTTGAAGGACATTCGCCCGCCCGCCGACATCGTCAACGCCATGGGCCGCCAGATGAAGGCGGAGCGTGAGAAGCGCGCCAACATTCTGGATGCAGAAGGAATGCGTGCATCTGAAATTCTGCGCGCCGAGGGTGAAAAGCAAGGCCAGATCTTGCAGGCCGAAGGCCGCCGCGAGGCTGCCTTCCGCGACGCAGAAGCGCGCGAACGCGAAGCGGAGGCGGAGGCCAAGGCGACGCAGATGGTGTCGGAGGCGATTTCGTCCGGCAATCCGCAGGCGCTCAATTATTTCATCGCGCAAAAATATGTGGAGGCGGTGTCGCAATTCGCAACCTCCCCCAATGCCAAGACGATCCTGTTCCCGGTGGAGGCCACGCAACTGATCGGGACGCTGGGCGGAATCGGCGCGCTGGCGAAAGAAGCGCTGGGCAGTGACGGCGCGCCTGTTTCCACCCCGCCACCGCCGCCTCGGCGTGGTCCCTTCGGGCAGGCTCAATCTGGTCAGGGTCAGGCCTGATGACCTGGGTGGAAACGCTGGACACCCATTGGTGGTGGCTGATCTTCGCGGTGATGCTGGGCATTGGCGAAATCATCCTGCCTGGCATCTTCCTGATCTGGATCGCGGCGGCGGCGGCGGCGACCGGCCTCCTCTCCTTCCTGCTGCCTATCGGCACGGCGGTGCAGATGGTGATCTTTGCGCTGCTGTGCCTGCTTGCCACCTGGGCGGGGCGGCGCTGGTATGCGGACAATCCCGTCGCATCGTCGGACCCGCTGCTGAACGACCGCACCGCGCGGCTGATCGGCGAAATCGTGACCGTGGTGGAACCGATCGAGAACGGGCGCGGGCGTGTGCGGGTGGATGATGGCGTCTGGTCGTGCCGGGGCGGTGATGCGCCGGTCGGTGCGCGGGTACGGATCGTCGGCGCGGACGCATCCGTGCTGATGGTCGAGCCTGCCTGACGGAGCATGTGATGTTTAGCGATCGGCGTAATATGCGCCATTTAGGCATAATCGCTTTGACGTTTGCGCTAGCGAATGGAAAACTCGCGCTGGCCTGTGTCGTTTTTCATTCCGGATACATTAGTGCAGCGTGAGTATAACAGGATCGTAACCGCCACAATTGTTCGCACCAATCGCATATGCCCGCGCAAGCCTGATCTCGAATGCTGGGAAGCGACAGTAAGCACGATCAGCAGCGCGCCCGGCGTTCCTCGTGCCAGCACATTCATCATCAGCCGCCGTGATGGAAGTTGCATTCCTGGCGAGCCGACGCCCAAAGTCGGCCATACGTGGATTCTATATCTCAACCGTGACGGACAGAGATATTATCCAGCCTACTCGCTCCCCTTCGCCAAGGCGCGCAAGATCGACCCGCGTTTTACCGGGCAAAACACGCCCGGCGCCACGACCCTATCGAAATAAACGCTACGTCATTTGCCCGGCAACAGGCCGCATCTACCCGACGAATGCCCGCTCGATAACAAACTGGCCCGGTGCGGCGTTGGAGCCTTCGGTGAAACCGTTCGCCTCGAAATACGCCGCGAAATCCTTGATCATCTCCATGCTGCCGCACATCATGATCCGGTCGGTTTCTGGATCGAACTTTGCAGCCCCCGGAATGCCCTCGAACAACGAGCCGTCTGCGACCAGCTTGTCGATGCGCTGGTTGCGATGAAAGGGTTCGCGGGTGACGGTCGGCACATAGTGGAACTGCTGCGCCGCCTGTTCCTCGACCAGCGGATCGCCCGCCAGCTTGGAATCCAGATCGTCATGGAAAGCCAGGTCGCTGACCCGGCGGACCGAATGGATCGCCACCACAGCCTCGTAAAATTCATAAACGTCGGGGTCGCGCGCCAGGCTGAGGAAGGGGGCGAGGCCGGTGCCGGTCGACAGCATGAACAGGCGCTTGCCCGGCAATAGCGCATCGGTAACGAGCGTGCCGGTGGGTTTGCGGCCCAGATAGATGTCGTCACCCGGCTGGATGAGCTGGAGCTTGGAGGTCAGCGGGCCGTCCTGCACCTTGATCGACAGGAACTCCAGTTCTTCTGCCCAGGCGGGGCTGGCGACCGAATAGGCGCGCAGCAGCGGCTTGCCATTGTCGCCGCGCAGGCCGATCATCACGAACTCGCCCGACCGGAAGCGGAAGCTGGCGGGACGACTGATCTTGAAACTGAAAAGATGCTCGTTCCAGTGATGGACCGACAACACCTTCTCTACAGAAAGGCTCGCGGTCGGCTCAAGCGCCGTTGGTGCAGTCGTAACGTCGTTCAAAACCTGTCCCCTGCCATGGGTATCCGCATCGCCCCGCATCGGCGCTAGTTGCGTACCATTCGCAATAAGTGATCTTCTGCGAAATGGCCGTTGCGGCGCAGGAAGGCAAGGCGAAAAAACTTGTCCGGGGGAAAGGCAGCCCTTTCCCGCTGCTTTTATCAGCCGAACAAGCCCTTCGCCAATCCGGCAAGATCGTTCAGGGGGCTGCCGTCGCCATCCTTATCCAACATACCGCCCAGCGATCCCATGATGCCATCGGCCCCGCCAAACTGGCCAAGCAGTTCCTGCAACTTGTCCGCCGAAACGCCATGTTCGGCAGCCGTCGAGGCCAGCGCGGAAATGTCGGTATTCCCGCCCGAAATCTTCGCGCTGATCTCGCTCATCAACGCCTGCATCTGCTCGGGCTGGAGGCCAAGCTTGTCGGCGACTGCCTGAAGCCCGCCCAGATTGCCAAGGATACCGTCGAACATGCTCATCGCCTTATACTCCGCCCTTTATAGATCACCCAAGAATAGCACCGAACCGGGTAGCGGGAAAAGGAAAAGGGACCGGATGCGCCTGCACCCGGTCCCTTCAATTCGCCTGTTCGCCCGGTCAGGCAGCCGTAAGCGCGGCCTGACGGACCGAGGCATCGACATGATCCTCAAACTGGGCAAAATTGTCGACGAACTGCTTGACCAGCTTGGCCGCGGTGTCGTCATAAGCCGCCTTGTCGGCCCAGGTCTCGCGCGGATCGAGGATGGCGGTGTCCACGCCCGATACAGCCGTCGGCACCTCGAACCCGAAATTAGGATCGGTGCGGAAAACTGCGTTGTTCAGGCTGCCATCGAGCGCAGCATTGAGCAGCGCGCGAGTCGCCTTGATCGGCATACGGCGGCCAACACCATATTTGCCGCCCGTCCAGCCCGTGTTGACCAGCCAGCAAGTGACGCCACCCTTGGCGATCCGCTCCTTGAGCAAATTGCCGTAGACCGACGGATGACGCGGCATGAAGGGCGCGCCAAAGCAGGTCGAGAAGGTCGCGCTCGGCTCGGTCACGCCGATCTCGGTCCCCGCGACGCGCGCAGTGTAGCCGGACAGGAAGTGATACATAGCCTGATCCGGGGTCAGCCGCGAAATGGGCGGCAGGACGCCATAAGCGTCGGCGGTCAGGAAGATGATGTTCTGCGGCACCGGCCCCAGATTCTTCTCCGACGCATTCGGGATGAAGTCGATCGGATAAGAGCCACGGCTGTTCTCCGCGAGGCTGTTGTCGTCCAGGTCGATTTCCCGCGTCACGGGGTCGATCACGACATTTTCCAGCACCGTGCCGAATCGCTTGGTTGTGGCGAAGATCTCCGGCTCGGCCTCGGCCGACAGGTTGATCATCTTGGCATAGCAGCCACCTTCAAAATTGAAGACCGCCGTGTCGGACCAGCCATGTTCGTCATCGCCGATCAGCGTGCGGCTGGCGTCGGCGGACAGGGTCGTCTTGCCGGTGCCCGACAGGCCGAAGAAGACGGCGGTGTCGCCATTGGGACCGATATTGGCCGAGCAATGCATAGGCATAACGCCCTTTACCGGCAGCAGATAGTTGAGGATGCCGAAGACCGACTTCTTCATTTCGCCGGCATAGGCGGTGCCGCCGATCAGGATCAGCTTCTCGGTGAAATTGACCGCGATCACCGTTTCGCTGCGGCTGCCGTGACGCGCGGGATCGGCGCGGAAACTGGGCAGGTCGATGATCGTATATTCGGGCGTGAAGCTGGCCAGTTCCTCCGCCTTAGGACGCACCAGCAGGGTACGGATGAAGAGGTTGTGCCAGGCAAATTCGTTGATGACGCGGACGTTTACGCGATGTTCGGGCTGCGAGCCGCCGAACAGGTCGGCGACATACAGCTTGTCCTTGTCACCCAGCGCATGCAAAAAATCTTCCTTCAGCGCAGCGAAATGCGCGGGGGTCATGGGAACATTGGTCGAACCCCACCAGACGGTGGATTCGGTTTCTGCATCGCGGACGATGAACTTGTCCTTGGCCGATCGGCCGGTATGCTTGCCGGTCTTGACGACCAACGGGCCGTCCTTCGCCATCATGCCTTCGCCATTGGCGAGCGAGGCTTCGACCAGCGGGGCGGTGCCAAGATTCCAGAAAGTCGACGCACGCGTCGATATACCCTGGTCTGCCAGAGTAGTTGCGGATTGGGCCTGCACGCTCAATTCTCCTGATAATGATGTTCAGCCGTAAAACGACCTGTCCGACCCGCCCTGCCGCATCATTGCGCGCAGCATGAACGCTTCGAATGCCAAATCGCATAGGCATAAGCGCTACCGCCGTCAAATGGCGGCGGCCCGCCCTACCCCTTCATTTCCTCTTCTCATCCGTCATTGCACCACATGAGTGACCGGGCCGACTTCCTTGCGGCAGGGCGCGCCATGGTATAGCGGTCGAACCCACCTGGCCCGCCAGGCCGCGCCGACATGGAAAGAGTGCATGACCGCAACCATCGCCCTGGTGGATGACGACAAGAATATCCTGACCTCGGTATCCATCGCCCTTCAGGCGGAGGGCTTCATCACGCGCATCTATACGGACCCGGAAACGGCGCTGAAAGCCCTGCTGGATAATCCCGCAGACCTGGCCGTCTTCGATGTCAAGATGCCGCAGATGGACGGGATCGAACTGCTGCGGAGACTGCGTGAGCGCAGCCAGATGCCGGTCATCTTCCTGACGTCCAAGACCGACGAACTGGATGAAGCGCTGGGCCTGGCGATGGGCGCAGACGATTATATCTCCAAACCCTTTTCGCAACGACTGCTGATCGCCCGCATCCGCGCCATCCTGCGCCGGGCCGACGCCAGCCGCACCCCCGCCACGCCGGACGAGCCGGCCGCCGAACCCATCATCCGCGGCCGACTGGAGATGGACCCTGCGCGCCATCGCGTGAAGTGGAAGGGAGAGGACGTGACCCTGACCGTCACCGAATTCCTGATCCTGGAAACGCTGGCCGTCCGCCCCGGCGTCGTCAAGAACCGCAACCAGTTGATGGACGCCGCCTATCAGGACGATGTCTATGTCGATGACCGGACCATCGACAGCCACATCAAGCGACTGCGGCGCAAGTTCCGCGAGATTGACCATGACTTCAACGCGATCGACACGCTTTATGGCGCTGGCTATCGCTTTTCGGAGGAATAGGCGTTTTTCTGAGGACTAAAGAGGTCGACATCGCATCGCGATGGTCCGGGCGCGTCAGCCTGACGCCACGGATCATGGCGGTCAATGTCTTCGCCCTGGCCCTGTTGGCCGGCGGGTTCTTCTACCTCGACAGCTATCGCACACGGATCGTCGACGCACGGTTGGAACAGTCGGCCCGCGAACTGAAGCTGCTGGCGCTGGGCCTTCAGGCGGCGCCACCGACGCGGCAGGACGCGCTGATCGCCGCCTATTCGCGCCAGACCAGCGACCGGGTGCGCCGCTATGATGTCAGCGGGCAACTGGTCAGCGACAGTTTCCGCATGGACGCGCCGCAATATCGCCTGCGCTTGCCCTCCGAGGAGTCATGGCAGCGGCATGTCGCCCGCTTCCTCGACAAAATGATGGACCGCGTGGTGTCGGCCGACCGGCCACCCGATTTCGAGGAGCCGACGATCGACCGCGCGGAGGCCTGGCCAGAGGTGGTCGCGGCGCTGAAAACCGGACGACCCCAATCGTTCAATCGCTACGCCCCGGATCGGACGTTCATGATCACCGCCGCGGTGGCAATGCCGGGCGGCGGGAGCCTGCTGGCGACCGAAAATGCGCGTGACATCACTCGCACGGTGCGAGCGGAGCGGCTGCGGCTGGGTCTTGTGCTGGCGGTGGCGGCGCTGGCGTCGGTGCTGTTGTCGCTGTTCCTGGCGCGAACCATCGTGCGCCCGCTCCAGCAGCTGGCGCGGGCCGCAGTGCGCGTGCGGCTGGGTCGCGCGCGCCAGGTGTCCGTGCCCCGCCTGCCCGACCGTCGCGACGAGATCGGGATGCTGGCACGCGCCTTGTCGGACATGAGCCAGGGCCTGCGCCAACGGATCGACGCCACCGACGCCTTCGCGGCCGATGTCAGCCATGAATTGAAGAATCCCATCGCCTCGCTGCGATCGGCGCTGGAGACGCTCGACCGAATCGACAAGGCCGAGCGGCCGGACCTGCATGAGCAATTGATGGCGATCGCACGGGACGATGTACGGCGGCTCGACCGATTGGTGACGGACATTGCCGAAGCGAGTCGGATCGATGCCCAGCTTTCCCACACGCGCTTCGTACCAATCGATCTGGGGCTGCTGATCGAGCAACTGGTCGTAGCGCGCGAGGCGCGGGGCGTACCGCGCGGCGTGCGGCTGGCCTTTGCCCGCCCGCGCCGCAATGTCGCCGTGGTGTTGGGCGAGGAGCAGCGACTGGTCCGCGTGCTTGAAAACCTGATCGACAACGCCGTTTCCTTCTCACCCGACGGCGCACTGGTGAAAATCATCGCGACCGTTGCGGAAAATGAAGTGCTCGTCAGCGTCGAGGATGAAGGACCGGGTGTGCCGGAAGCGGAGCGTGAACATATCTTCCGCCGCTTCCACAGCGTCCGGCCGGAGGGCGAGACGTTCGGCAAACATTCCGGCCTGGGCCTCGCCATCGCCCGCTCGATCGTCGAGGGGCATCAGGGCAAAATCAGCATTGGCGACCGCGAAGACGATCTGAGCGGCGCCTGCTTCATCGTGCGCCTGCCAATGGCGTTGGAGAAAGATCCGGGCATCGTTTCGGAATAGGCGGTTGTTCGCTACCGCCCAGCGACCAACTTTTCGCTCTCTTCCCAGAAGCGCGCGACCAGTG
Source organism: Sphingobium aromaticiconvertens (assembly GCF_037154075.1). Classification (NCBI taxonomy): domain Bacteria; kingdom Pseudomonadati; phylum Pseudomonadota; class Alphaproteobacteria; order Sphingomonadales; family Sphingobiaceae; genus Sphingobium; species Sphingobium aromaticiconvertens. The sequence goes on along the minus strand of NZ_JBANRJ010000001.1, from coordinate 1,688,416 downwards.
CCGGATCATTCACGATCGGATTGGGTGTGCGGGGCTGGCGCCTGTACCAGTAGCCGCCGCTGCCCTGTCCACCCTCCGGTGCGGTGGAGAGCCAAAGCAGCGTGTCGGCGCCTTCCTCTTCGGTCGCCTTCTCCATGCCGCGCGAACGCTCTTGCGTGTCGGCGGGGGCGTAGGAGAAGAAGTTGGAATCGACTGCACCTGGATGCACGGCATGAGCCACGATGTCCTCTCCCGCCAGCCGGGTCGCCAGCGCTCGAGCGAAAAGGACATTGGCGAGTTTGCCGGTGCAATAAGAGAGGCCGGGACTAAAGCGCTCCAGATTCTGCATGTCATCCAGATTGATACCGGGGATCATCTCACTGGCGTCGGACGCAGTATTGAGGATGCGGACGGAACCCGCAGGCACTTCAGCCGCCGCAACACGAAGGAGCGGCAGCAGGTCGCGGGTCAGGACGAAGGGACCAAGATGATTGACGGCAAAGTTTGCCTCCAGCCCTTCGGATGTCATCACCAGCCGGTTGGTCATCCCACCAGCATTATTCACCAGCAGGTCGATACGGTCGGTGTGCGCCGCGATGTCGCGCGCGAGTTGCCCTGCGTCCGCCAGCAGCGAAAGATCTGCACGGAGCATGGTGACAGGCGCGCCCGAAGAGGCAGCGTTGATTTCGCGCTCCGCCACCGCCGTGCGGGCGGCATCCCGTCCGGTGCCGATGATGCGCCAGCCCTGACCAGCAAGTGCTTTCGCGAGCGCCTTGCCGATCCCCGAACTTGCGCCCGTCACGACCGCGACGCGGGCCTGTGCTTCTGCCATCATCCTGCTCCCGTTCCGTTGTGGCAGGAAGCTTAGGAAGCGCGGGCGCGGCGGAGAAGGGGCATGCGTGTCGCTCCGGCGATGTTTGGCTTGCTTATCCCTGTGGAGGCGTCGTTTCGCCGATCTCGTCGCTTTCAAGCTTGTCGCCAAGGGTCAGGCCGTGACGCATCAGCATGGGAATGTTGGCTGCGGCGAAGACGACCGAGACGATGGTGACGCCCCAGACTTTGACCGCCAGCCAGGTGTCGAAGGTCAGGCTGGCACGCATCGCTTCGTTGGCGACCGCCATGAATATGAAGAAGAAGGCCCAGTTGCGCGACAGCTTGCGCCAACCCTCTTCCGACAGGCCGTCATAGGCGGCCTGAAGCAGATATTTGAGCAACGGCTTGCCCCGCATCAGCCCCCCCAGCAGCATCAGCGCGAAGAAGGCGTAGATGATCGTCGGCTTGATCTGGATGAATTTCTGGTCATGAAAATAGATGGTCAGGCTACCGAAAAACAGCACCAGCAAGGCCGAAAGCCAGAGCATGGGCGACACCTTGCCCAGCTTCACTTTCGACAGGATCACCGCAACGACGATTGCCGCCATGAAGATAGCGGTGCCCATGATGACGCCCGCGAACTTGTAGGCGAGGAAGAAAGCGAGCAGCGGGCCGAAGTCGAGCGCGAGGCTTAGGGTGCCGCCATGAGTGGGCGCGGCTTTGGGTGTGGCTTCTGTCATCATTTTATTCCAGCAAGGCGGCGTTTAGCGAGCATAAGCGGTTCCGGCGATGGCGCGGGCCATGTCGCGCGCGTCGAAGGGGCGTAGATCCTCGATCTTTTCCCCCACGCCGATCGCGTGAATGGGCAGGCGATATTTGTCCGCCGCCGCGACCAGCATACCGCCGCGTGCGGTGCCGTCCAGCTTGGTCATGACCAGACCCGTGACCTGCGCCACTTCCTTGAAGACTTCGATCTGGTTCAACGCATTCTGTCCCGTGGTGGCATCCAGAACCAGCACAACGTCATGCGGGGCCGCCGGGTTCAATCGGCCAAGGACACGGCGGATCTTCGCCAGTTCGTCCATCAGCTCGGTCTTGTTCTGAAGGCGCCCGGCGGTGTCGACGATCAGCACGTCAATGCCGGTCTGCGTCGCCTGCTTCACGGCGTCGAACACAATCCCCGCCGCGTCGCCGCCTTCCTTGCCAGCGACGATCGGGATGCCAAGGCGATCGGCCCAGATTTTCAACTGACCAATGGCCGCTGCGCGAAACGTGTCGCCCGCCGCCAGCATCACGCCATAATCCTGCTCAAGAAACAGGTTAGCGAGCTTGGCGATGGTGGTGGTCTTGCCCGATCCGTTGACGCCGATGACCAATATCACCTGCGGTCGAGGAAAAGCCTCAATCTCCAGCGGGCGCGCGACCGGGGCCAGCACCTTCTCAATCTCTTCCGCGATAATCTCGCGCAGATAGTCTTCGGTCAGTTCCTTGTTGAAGCGCCCTTCGGCGAGGCGCGCTCGCACCCGGCTCGCCATGGCGGGGCCAAGGTCGGTGAGGATCAGCGCCTCCTCAATCTCATCCAGCGTCTGGTCATCCAGCGCCGCCTTCGAGAAAAGGCCCGTGAGATTTTCGCCAAGCTTGTCGGATGTGCGCCGAAGGCCGCCGAACAGGCGGTCGCGCCAGGTAGGTTCAGTCATGTGCAAGTCCTTTGGCCGCCTCTTGCGCGATCAGCACGCCATTCTCAAGCGCAACGATGGTGGCGGCGGCGATCCGGCAAGGCGCCTGAGCGTCGCGGAAGCGGACGGGCGCGAAATTTTCGGCGTGGCCGGTAAGGCCGTCGCGCTCGACCAGAACCTGCTGGTGGGTGCCGACCAAAGCTTGCAGCCAGAGGGATCGCTGGTCGGCGCAGGCCGCGCGCAGACGGGCGGCGCGGTCCTTGATGACGGCACGATCCACCTGCGGCATCCGCGCGGCGGGCGTGCCGGGGCGCGGCGAATAGGGGAAGATGTGGCCGTGCACGATCGCACAGTCCTGCACCAGCGCCAGGCTGCTCGCGAACATCGCCTCATCCTCGGTCGGGAAGCCCGCGATGATGTCCGCGCCGATGCTGATGTCGGGACGGGCGGCCCTGACCCGCTCAACAATGCGGACCGCATCGGCGCGGCTATGGCGGCGTTTCATCCGCTTGAGGATCATATCGTCGCCCGCCTGAAGTGACAGGTGCAGGTGCGGCATCACGCGCGGATGATGAGCGATCAGGTCGAACAGGCGGTCGTCAATCTCCACGCTGTCGATCGAGGAAAGACGCAGGCGGGGAAGATCGGGCACGGCGGTCAGGATACGCTCTACCAGCAGGCCGAGCGACGGGCTGCCGGGTAGGTCAGGACCGTAGCTGGTGACATCGACGCCGGTCAGCACGATCTCGCCATAACCCGCGTCCACCAACTCCTTCGCCTTGTCGATCACCGCGCCCGCCGGGACCGAACGGCTGTTCCCCCGGCCATAGGGGATGATGCAGAAAGTGCAGCGATGATCGCAGCCATTTTGCACCTCCAGAAAGGCGCGGGCATGGTCGGCGAAGGCGCTGGCCATGTGCGGGGCGGTGTCGCGCACGGCCATGATGTCGGCAACGCGAACCTTGGCCTCCCCTACCCCGCCATAGGAGGCCGCCTCCATCTTTTCGCGGTTGCCCAGCACCTGTGTGACTTCGGGCATGGCCGCGAACATGGCGGGATCGGTCTGGACGGCGCAGCCGGTCACGAGGATGCGGGCGTCGGGACGGGCGCGATGGGCGCGACGGATGGCCTGCCGGGCCTGACGCACGGCTTCGCTGGTGACGGCGCAGCTATTGACGACGATCAGGTCGTCCTGCCCGCCCGCCATCTCACGGATCGCTTCACTCTCCGCGATGTTGAGGCGGCAGCCGAGCGTGATGATCTCTGGCCCGCTCATGGTCAGAACCGGTCCCAGTCAGCCTCGCCGTCGAAGACATGGGTAGCGGGGCCGGTCATCTGGATCGACCCGCCGGGCGTCCAGTCGATGATGAGGTCGCCACCGGGCAGACTGACCGTCACCGGGCCTTGCATCAGGCCCCGGCGGATCGCCGCGACGGCGGTGGCGCAGGCGCCGGTGCCGCAAGCGCGGGTCAGGCCAGCGCCACGCTCCCAGACGATCAGGCGCAGATGGCGCTCCCCCATCACCTGCGCGAAATTGACGTTCACGCGTTGGGGGAAAAGCGGGTCATGCTCGATCAGCGGGCCAAGGCGCGCGATATCGACTGCATTGAGGTTGTCGCAAAAGAAGATCACATGCGGGTTGCCGACATTGACGGCGGCGGGCGCGGGGAGATCCTCCCAGCCGACCGGCATGGTCAGCGTGTCCATCGCATAGGCGAGCGGGATGCGATCCCAGTCGAGGTTGGGCGCGCCCATGTCGACGCTGGCGCCACCGTCCACAGCCTTTGCGTCCAGCAGACCCGCCCGCGTCTCGATCAGCACATCGCGGCCCACGAACAACGGAACGCAGCGGGTGGCGTTGCCGCACGCCTCCACTTCGGAGCCATCGGCGTTGAATATCCGCATCGATACGTCCGCTTTCTCCGACGCGCCGATCAGGATGAGCTGGTCGCAGCCAATCCCGGCATGGCGATCGGCAATCACCTGCGCGCGCGCAGGCGTCATGGACACGGGAGCCGCGCGTTCGTCGATGACGACGAAATCGTTACCTAACCCGTGCATCTTGGAAAAGCGGCCTGTCATGGCACGCCATGTAAGCGGTGCGCAGACAAAAGACCAGTGTGAGCCGCTACGTCTTGCCCACGACCGCCCTTTGCCGACCATAAAGAAAATAGACCGCAAGGCCGATCAGGTTCCATACGCCGCAAGCGATGATCGTCTTCATTGGCAGGCTGACAAACAGATAGGCACAGCCCGCCATCGCGCCGATGCCGACCACCCAGCCGAGCGGCGCGCGGAAGGGCCGCTTCATGTCCGGCGCGCGGCGGCGCATGATGAGCAGACAGGCGCCAACAGCGGTGAAGGCGATCAGCGTGCCCGCATTGGCGAGCGCCGCAATCTCGTCGATCGGCAGGACACCGGCGATGATCGAGACGAGGATCGCGGTGACGAGGGTGATCCGCGCAGGCGTACCGCGCGCAGAGATACGGGCCAGACTTTGCGGCAGGAAGCCATCGCGGGCCATGACCAGGAAAATACGGCTTTGCCCATAGAGGAAGCCCAACAGCACGGTCGGTAGCGCAACAACGGCGGCGATGGCGACGATCCGCGCGACCGTCCCCTCCCCCATTTCCCGCAGGATCAACGCCAGCGGCTCCGGGCTGTCGGCAAAGCGGGTGAAGGACATCGCGCCCACCGCCGCGACGGCGACGAGGATATAGATGAGCGTACAGACCAGCAGCGATCCGATGATGCCGATGGCAAGGTCGCGCTCAGGATTCTTGGCCTCTTCAGCGGCGGTGGAGATGGCATCGAAGCCATAGAAAGCAAAGAAAATGATCGCCGCCGCCGCCATTACCCCGCGCGGCACCCCGTCCGGGCTGACATGGGTGGCAAAGCCATAGGGCATGAAGGGCGTCAAATTATCGGCGTTGAAAACGCGCAGCGCGAAGAAGACGAACAGCGCCAGTGTCGCGATCTTGATCAGCACCAGCACACTATTCAGTCGCGCGCTTTCCTGCGTGCCGCGCATCAGCAGCCCCGCGATGACGGCGATGATGAAGATGGCCGGCAGGTTGATGAGGCCACCCAGTTCCGGCCCCTTCATGATGAGGTCCGGCACGCCCACACTCGCGAGCAGCGGCGCGGCATAGCCCGACCAGCCGACCGCCACGGTCGAAACGACCAGCGAATATTCAAGGATCAGGCTCCAACCGACGATCCAGGCAATGCCCTCACCGATAACCACATAGCTATAGGTGTAGGCGCTGCCCGCAGCGGGCATCATCGTCGCCATTTCGGCATAGGCGAGCGCGGCGCAGGCGCAGATCGCACCCGCTATGGCGAAGGAAAGGAGCACCGCAGGCCCGGCCCGATCGGCCCCGACGCCGATCAGCGTCAATATGCCCGTGCCGACAATCGCGCCCACCCCTAACGCCAGCAGATGCGGCCAGGAGAGGGTTTTGGCCAGTTGCGGTCCATCGCCCTGATGACCCATGGCCTCGATCGACTTGCGGCGTGTCCACGACATCTCGGCTTATCCCCTGATGATCCTGTTATTATCGTGCGCGCACCTTGCCGGAAATTACCAGCCAAGCAAAGAGCTGAACGATGTCGGCTTCATCCCCGACGACATCTTGCAGAACTTGCGCGGTACGCAACTTTGCTTTAAGGGCGCCCTCGCATCCGGCAGCTTCGGCACGTCGGACCTCTGACGACTCCAGGACGCGCACTCGGCGCATCGGATGGACGCTGGCCGGCGAGGTTTCGCCCGCCGGCGATTTTGTCGTTTTGGGGTGCAAGGCTTTTTACGGGCGGTTTCGCCCGGTTTTGAGGTGATGATGTTCGATTCGCTGAGCGATCGTCTGGGTGGGGTATTCGACAAGCTTCGTGGGCGCGGCGCGCTGACGGAGGACGATGTCCGCGCCGCGATGCGCGAAGTGCGAATCGCGCTGCTGGAAGCCGACGTCGCCCTTTCGGTCGTGCGCCAGTTCGTCGACGATGTGACCGAACAGGCGGTCGGCCAGAATGTCCTGCGTTCGGTCACGCCGGGCCAGCAGGTCGTCAAGATTGTCAGCGATGCGCTGACCGCCGTGCTGGGTTCGGAGACTTCCGACCTGCTGATCGACGTCACTCCGCCCGCCGTCATCATGATGGTCGGCCTTCAGGGGTCGGGCAAGACCACGACAACGGCGAAGCTCGCCAAGCGGTTGAAGGAAAAGGACCGCAAGAAGGTATTGATGGCGTCGCTCGACGTTCAGCGCCCCGCCGCGCAAGAGCAGCTGGCGGTACTGGGCACGCAGACCGACGTCGCGACCCTGCCGATCATCGCCGGGCAACAGCCGGTCGAGATCGCCCGCCGCGCGCTCCAGTCGGCCAAGCTCCAGGGCTTTGACGTCGTCCTGCTCGACACCGCAGGCCGCCTGCATGTCGATCAGGCGCTGATGGACGAGATGAAGGCGGTTGCCGACGTGTCGAACCCGGCGGAAATCCTGCTTGTGGTCGATTCGCTAACCGGTCAGGACGCGGTGAACGTCGCGCAGAGCTTTACCGCCCAGGTGCCGCTGACCGGCGTGGTGCTGACCCGCATGGACGGCGACGCGCGCGGCGGTGCGGCGCTGTCGATGCGCGCGGTCACAGGCCGTCCGATCAAATTTGCGGGCACCGGCGAAAAGCTGGACGCACTCGAGGTCTTCCATCCCCAGCGCGTCGCGCAACGCATATTGGGTATGGGCGACGTCGTGTCGCTGGTCGAAAAGGCCGCGGAGTCGATCGACGCCGAGGAAGCCGACAAGCTGGCTAGGAAGATGGCCAAGGGTCAGTTCGACATGAACGACCTGCGTGCCCAACTGGCGCAGATGCGCCGCATGGGCGGCCTCGGCGCGCTGGCGGGCATGTTGCCGGGCCTCAAGAAAGCGCAGGCGGCGATGGCCAATAGCGGCGCCAACGACAAGACATTGATCCATCTGGACGCGATGATCGGTTCCATGACGCTCAAGGAGCGGGAAAAGCCTGTCCTCATCAACGCCAAGCGTAAGATCCGCATTGCCAAGGGTTCCGGGACGAGCGTGCAGGAGGTTAATCGCCTGCTCAAGATGCACCAGGAAATGGAAACGGCGATGAAGAAGATCCGCAAGATGGGCGGATTGAAGGGCCTCGCCAAGATGTTCGGCGGTATGGGCGGTGGCGCAGGCGGCCTTGGCGGAATGCTGGGCGGCGCTGGTGGCGGAATGCCCGGCCTGCCCGGTGGCGACATGCCCAAACTGCCCCCCGGCTTCGACAAGTTCATGAAGAAATAAGTTACGATTTCAACTGATTAAGATTGCATAGAAAGGTAAATACTCATGGCAACTGCTATTCGTCTGTCGCGCGGCGGCTCCAAGAAGCGTCCCTATTACAAGATCGTTGTCGCCGACAGCCGCTCGCCCCGCGACGGCGCGTTCATCGAGCGTATCGGCAGCTACAACCCGCTGCTCGCCAAGGATGACGAGAAGCGCATCGTTCTGGACGTCGAGCGTGCGAAGCATTGGGTGAGCGTCGGCGCGCAGCCGACCGACCGTGTCGCCCGCTTCCTGGACGTGCTGGGTGTCAAGGAGCGCGCGGCACGCAACAACCCCAACAAGGCGAAGCCGGGCGAGAAGGCCACGGAGCGCGCCGAAGAGCGTGCGACCAAGCTGGCCGAAGCCGAGGAAGCCCAGAAGGCCGCTGAAGAAGCCGCCAACGCACCGGCTGAGCCTGTGGTCGAGGAAGCCCCCGCTGAGGAGGCTCCTGCCGCTGAGCCCGCTGCCGAAGCGCCTGCTGAAGAGCAGGCCGAGGGCTGAGCGACTTGACCGACAAGCCCGTCACGCTCGCCGCGATCGTCGGCGCCCATGGCGTGACGGGCGAAGTTCGCCTGAAACTGTTCGGCCAGGGGCCGGACAGTTTGAAGGCCTATAAGGGGTTCGATGCGGGAAATCGGCGGCTGACGCTGAAAACCATTCGCCCCGGCCCCAGCGGCGCGGTCGCCCGCTTTGCCGAGATTGGCGGCCGCACCGATGCGGAAGGGTTGCGCGGCACCGCGCTGACCGTCCCGCGATCCGCCCTGCCCCCGCTGGCCGAGGGCGAATTTTATCATATCGACCTGATGGACCTGCCCTGCGTCAGCGATGCGGGCGAGGCGCTGGGTCATGTCGCCGCAGTCGAGAATTTCGGCGCAGGCGACATCTTGGAAATCCAGCGACCAAGCATCGAGGGCAAGCCGGGCAAGCGCTTCATGGTGCCTATCCATGCCGCACAGATCGGCGAAGACCAGGCAGTGATCGATAGCGCGTTCGTCGACTGACATGGGCGTCGACTGACATGGCTTTTGCCGCGCAGATACTGACCCTCTATCCAGAGATGTTTCCCGGACCGCTGGGCGTATCGCTCGCCGGGCGCGCGATGGCAGAAGGGAAGTGGACCTGCGACCCCATCCATATCCGCGACTTTGCGACCGACAAGCACCGCACCGTCGATGACACGCCAGCGGGCGGCGGCGCGGGCATGGTGCTGCGCGCGGACGTGCTGGCGGTAGCAATCGACCATGCGCTGGAAAAGCGTCCCGACCTGCCGGTGATCGCCATGACCCCACGCGGCGCGCCGATCACGCAGCGCCGTGTTCGGGCACTGGCCCAAGGCCCCGGCGCCACAATCCTGTGCGGCCGGTTCGAGGGATTTGACGAACGGATTTTCGATGGGCGGCCGGTCGAGCAAATCTCGATGGGTGACATCATCCTGTCCGGCGGAGAGATGGGCGCGCTGATGCTGCTGGATGCTTGCATCCGGCTGCTTCCTGGGGTAATGGGCGCGGCTTCCAGCGGGGTCGAAGAGTCCTTTGAAACGGGGCTGCTCGAATATCCGCATTATACCCGACCAGTAGAATGGGAGGGGCGCACGATCCCGCAAGTGTTGCGATCGGGGGATCATGCGAAAATCGCCGCCTGGCGGAAACAAAGGGCGGAGGATGATACACGGCTAAGGCGGCCGGACCTTTGGGAACGTCACATCGGCGTTCGGGACCAGTCGCCCTCTGGTGCGCAACGCGAAACGAAGGACTAAGTTATGAACCTCCTCCAGCAGATCGAGGCCGAGAACATCGCCGCGCTCGCCAAGGATATTCCTGAATTCCGCCCCGGTGACACCCTGCGCGTCGGCGTGAAGGTCATCGAAGGTGAACGCAGCCGCGTCCAGAACTATGAAGGCGTGTGCATCGCCCGCTCCAACAAGGGCATGGGCAGCAACTTCACCGTTCGCAAGATTTCGTTCGGCGAGGGCGTGGAACGCGTGTTCCCGCTCTATTCGCCCAACATCGATTCGATCACCGTCGTCCGTCGTGGCGTGGTGCGTCGTGCGAAGCTTTACTATCTGCGCGGCCGCACCGGCAAGCGCGCCCGTATCGCCGAGCGTCGCGACGTTCGCACCGAGGGCTGATTTTCATCAGACCTTGATAGCGGTTAAAAAGAAAAGGCGTCGGAACAGGGTTCCGGCGCCTTTTCTTTTGCGGTCAGTATAAGCCTAATGCCTGACCGGCGTGCGGTTGGTGAACCACAGGCCGATGATGCTGAGGGCTGCGGCGATCGACATATAGAGGCCGACCAGTTCGATCCCGCGAACCGCGATCAGCCATGTCGCGACGATCGGCGCCAGCGCCCCGCCGATGATCCCGCCCAGATTGAACGAAAAGGACGCACCAGTGTAGCGCAACTGGATCGGGAACAGCGCGGGCAGATAGGCGCCCAGCGGGCCATAGACGAAGCCCATCAGGAACAGCGCCAGTGCGAGGATCAGGAAGATCGGCAACAGCGCGCCAGTGCCCATCGCCGCGCCGAAGACGATACCCATCGGGATAGTGCCAAGGCAACCGACGACGAGAACGCGCGTCGGCGTGGTCTTGTCCGCCCACCAGCCCGCCAGAACGATGCCAACCGCCATGAAGAGGATCGCGGCCAGTTGAATGCCCAGAAAGACTTCCCGGTCGATAGCGAGCGTCGTAGTGCCATAGCCCAGCGCAAAGGCGGTGGCGATATAGAAGACCGCGAAACAGGCGACCACGGCAAAGGTACCCGCGATGGCCGGGCCGAGATGGCCGGTGAACAATGTCGCCAGCGGCACGGCGGGTGGCGGCGCTTCAGCCTGCGCGGCGGCGAACTCCGGGGTTTCGGTCAGCTTGAGCCGTATCCACAGGCCCAATATCACCAATATGGCGCTGGCGAGGAAAGGGATGCGCCAGCCCCAGGCGAAAAACTCCGCATCGCTCAACGTCGCGCCCAGAATCAGGAACATTCCGTTTGCGGCGATGAACCCCACCGGCGCGCCCAATTGCGGGAACATGCCGAAGCGCGCGCGCCATCCGGGCGGGGCATTCTCCACCGCCAGCAGCGCCGCACCGCCCCATTCGCCGCCAAGGCCAAAACCCTGACCAAAGCGCAGGATGCACAGGATGAAGGGCGCCCACCAGCCGATCGACTGATATGTCGGCAGGAAGGCGATGGCGAGGGTCGAGCCTCCCATCAGCATCAGCGATGTGACCAGCGTCGCCTTGCGCCCGATACGGTCGCCATAATGGCCGAAAACGGCTGCACCCAGAGGACGCGCGAAAAAGGCCAGCGCCAGACTGCCATAGGCGGCGAGCAATTGGGCCGAGGGCGAACTGGCGGGGAAGAAGAGCGGGCCGAAAACCAGACTGGCGGCGGTGGCGTAGATGTAGAAATCGTAAAATTCGACCGCCGTGCCGATCAGACTGGCGGCCAGTACCCGCTTGTGCTGCCACATCGCGCCGATACCATCAGCCATCCCCTAACCCCTCATTCTTTTCTGGTTCAGCAGCTCATAGGCCATGACCGCTGTCGCGACCGCAGCATTCAGGCTGTCAGCCTTGCCCAGCATCGGCATTTTGACCAGCAGGTCGCATTGATCCTCATAATCGGCGGGTAGGCCCTGCGCCTCATTGCCGACCAGCAGAAAGGATGGGCTGACGTAGCGCGGTTCCTGATAGTCGGCGGTAGCCTTCAGGCTGGTGCCGATCAACTGCCCTTCCCCGGCGCGTAGCCAGGGGATGAAATCCTCCCAGCGCGTTTGGGTGATCGACTGGGTGAAGAGCGCGCCCATGCTGGCGCGTACCGATTCGACCGAGAAGGGATCGACGCAATCGTCGACCAGGATCAGCCCCCCAGCCCCCACCGCGTCGCCGGTCCGCAATATGGTGCCCAGATTGCCCGGATCACGCAGCGACTGGGCGACGATCCAGATGTCGGCCCGGCTGCGGTCGATCTCCTCCAGCGGCACCAGCCGATCGCGATAAACGCCAACGACCGCCTGCGAATTATCCTTACCAGAGATTTTCGACAGGATGTCGGCGGAGGTTTCGATGACGTCATAGCCCGCCGCTTCTCCCCCGGCCGCTTCCATCGCCGCGATCAGGTCGCGGGCCAGCGGATGATCCGACCCGGCATGGAACAGCATTTCGGGCAGCACGCCTTCTTCGCGCGCTTCCGTCAGAATGCGCAGCCCTTCGGCTAGAAACAGGCCTTCGGCCTTGCGGTGCTTCTTTTCGCGCAAGCCCCGCACCCGCTTGACCAGCGGGTTGGAAAATCCGGTGATTTCGCGTGCCACTTATAATCCCCTGCCGACCCTGAACGGGCGCTCTAGCGGGCCGGTGCGGGGATGAGAAGGGTTAGAGCGGTGAATATCGTTCACCGCTCTAATTGTCTTTTTGACTGCCGCATATTGCGAGCCGTCGGCTGTTCCAGCCAACTTCAATACGCTCTAGCTGAAATTGACCATGCAGTAGAGCATCGCCAGCGACAGGAGCACGTTGGTGCGGCTGGCGATCATCGCGGTGGTCGCCGCCTTCGCCTTGGCCGCATCTTCGGCGGGGACAATACCCAGCGCCTTCTTCTGATTGGGCCAGATCACGAACCAGACATTGGCCGCCATGATCAGCGCCAGCCACATGCCAATGCCGATCAGCACATAGGGCGCCTTAAGCATCAAGGCTTCATGCATATAGCCCGCCAACCAGGCGACGATCAGGCCGGTGATGACGGTCAGCAGCGCAGCCCAGCGGAAAAAGAACAGCGCGGACGGGGCGATATGCTTGGAAATGCCCGGTTTCAGTTCAGCGGGAACCTTGGGCATGGTCGGGATCTGCACGAAGTTGAAATAATAGAGCAGGCCGATCCAGGTGATGCCGAAGAACAGGTGCAGCCAGCGAAAAATGCTGTTGGCGTCGACCAGCCCGGCATGGGCGCCGAACATAACCACCAGGGCCAGGACCAGCCCTGCCACAAGCACAAGATGCAAATTGCCGAAGAATTTAGCCATTGATCCTACCCCTGCTGTTAGGCCCGGCGCATTTTGCACGTCGGTACCGACCGCAAAGCCTAGGTCATCGTTTCGCTCCTGTCACATGGATATTTCCTCAGCTTTGAAAGAAAATATCATGTTTTCCGCGTTGCACTATCCCTGCTAGGGGCACCGGACCTTTACGGCCGCGTCATCGTTATGTGGCTATCCTTCAAAAGAACCCGAGGAGTTCCCCAATGACCTTTGTTCTGCCCGATCTTCCCTATGCCAAGGACGCTTTTGGCGACATCCTGTCGGCTGAGACTTTCGACTATCATCATGGCAAGCATCATAATGCCTATGTCGTAAAGGCAAATGAGCTGGTCGCAGCCGATGCCTCGCTTCAGGGCAAGTCGCTGGTCGAACTGATCAAGACGTCCAAGGGCGGATTGTTCAACCAGGTTGGCCAGATCTGGAATCACAGCTTTTATTGGCTGGGCCTGTCGCCTGAAAAGAAAGCGCCGAGCGGCAAGCTGCTCGACCTCATCAACGAAGGCTTTGGATCGGTCGACGGCCTGATCGAAAAGCTGAAGGCAGAGGCCGTGGGCCATTTCGCCAGCGGTTGGGCTGCATTGAACCTGAAGGACGGCAAGCTGGACGTGACGTCCTACCATGACGCCGACACGCCGGTCGCCCATGGCGCAACCCCGCTGCTGATCCTGGATGTGTGGGAGCATGCTTATTATATCGACTATCGCAACCTGCGCCCGGCCTATGCAGAAAAGCTGCTGAAGGAAGCGATCGACTGGGATTTCGTCGCCAAGAACCTGGATGGCGAAGGCGTCAGCCGCGCCGATCAACCAGGCTGATCTCAGACAGCCGCCCGCCCGTGCTTCCTTCATCGGAAGGCGGGCGGCTTTTTTTTGCGAAACACTCCGGAACGTTCCGTAACAACTGTTCGTTAACCCGCGCCTTCCACAGTCGTCTCCAGGCTTACAGGTGGGGACCGACAAGCGGGTGGCACAATGGACGTTTCAGAACTGAAGTGGCAGCATGACGAAATTGGCCGGGCCGCCGGGGCGCTTGTGGCGGCCGTCGCCAATCCTGGCCAGCACCAGCCGATCGCCGCGCTAAGATGGGAGTTGGCGCGCCTGTTGATGACCCATCTGGCGATGGAGGATCGACTTTTCTACCCGGCGATGCAACGCTTGCCCAACGCTGAGGCGCGCGCGACCGCGACAGCTTTTCAGGCTGAAATGGGCGGATTGTCCGACGCTTTTGGCACGTATATGCGCAACTGGACGGATGACAGGGTGACCGCCGAATGGCCCGCTTTCTGCGCCGAAACACAGACCCTCCTCAGAACATTGGCGCAGCGGATTGAACGAGAGAACAGCGAGCTTTATCCTTTGGCCGCTCGAAGCGAATCCCGACGCAAGGCCGGATAAATCCGCCTAAGTCGCTTCCAACTGATCGACGAACAAGACAGCGGCCCGTTGCAGGGTGCGCGCCGTTTGCGACAAATCGATGGCCGCGCCAGACACGCGTTCGGACAAGCGCTCCGTATCGCGGGCGACTCCCGCCACGCTCACCATCTTGTCGGCGATCAGGGTCGCGCCAGACGCGGCGCTGCGCGCCGTTTCCTCGATCGTAACGGCGGCCTCACGCTGATCCTCCACAGCGGATTGGATGGCGCTGGCCGCCTCTGCCAGTTCCTCGATCATGGCCGATATGCGGGAAAGCGTATCGTTGACGAGGGTAGCGCCCTGCTGTGCCGACCAGGCCAGCGAATGGATTTCGCCCGTCGCACTGCTCGCCTACCCCGCCAGTTGCTTGACCTCACCAGCAACCACCGCAAAGCCCAGCCCGACATCCCCCGCACGCGCGGCTTCTATACTGGCGTTGAGCGCGAGCAGGTTTGTCCGGGCTGCGATCTGTTGAATCGAATCGGCAAAGCCAGCGATCGAAGCGGTTCTGTCGGCAAGATCGGTAACGGCCTGACGTCCCACGCCCGACATCTTCTGCGCGCCATGGCCGAGTTCGGCCTGCTGATATGCGGTCGCGGCGATGGCGGTGATCGAGCGTGACAGGATTTCGATGCGTTCGGCCAACTGATCGGCGCTTTGAGACGACACGGCCGCAGCGGACACTCTGATGACTTTCCTCGCTGGCGCGACGGGCAAGGCCATTCAATTGCCGCGCGCCTTCCTCCAGCTCGCCCGTAGCGGAGCCGACCGCCTGCACGATGTCGGCGACCGCAGGGATGACCATTCAGCAAATAGACGCCGAGCGCTGGCTGAAGAGCCGCCAACGTACCCATCATCAACCGCGTCTGCCCATCGACGCGACCACGCAGAACCATGATGCTGGGCAGCAGATTGACGACGACCGACAATAGCAGGACCGGCGCCATCATAGTGTTGCCCAGCGTCAGGCCCAATATCCACAATGCGCCCGTCCATAGCCAGCTGCACAACAGCATCAGGCGCAAGCCGCTCAGTCTCAGCCGCTCCAGGCTCATCTGCGCCATCAGGTCTGCTCCTCCAGTCAACTGCCGCATCCTCCAGAAGGAGCGACCATTGCGACGATGCCATGGCGGGCGAGCGACGCCATCAACTGGCCACGTTGGCCGCTGACGATCATACTGCGCCGTACAGGCCCTCGTGCGATCAGCCGTGCGCCCCCTTCCACCGCTGCGACCACAAGCGACTGCTGTGCTGTTGCCGTCAGGGGAACCAGCAACATCCGTCCACTGGCTGGCGGCCACAGGGCCAGCAATGCGAGGCCACCCAGCACCAACATTATCTGCATGGAAAGAAAAGCAAACCGACTGGAAAAAGACGCCACGGACATTCACATCCGAATAGGATCGAATAGTTAAATCCTATTTAATGATCATCGCAGGTCAGGCTTCCTGCTCCAGCGCTTTTCCAGGCCCACCAATACCCAGCTCCCGTGCCAGCGCATCCAGGTCGGCGCCGGGGCGCACAAGCAGCCAGTCGCGGCTGGCGCTGCCATTGACGACCGTGACCGCGCCCTTGGGACAGATGCCAAGGCAACTGACCTCCACGATCCCTGCCGCCGCCTTGCGCCCCTTTTTCAGCGAGAGATGTTTTTTGAGCGCCTTCGCCAGACGCTGGTCGCCATCCGGCCCGAAACCGCCGTCCAGCTTCTTTTCGCATTTCCGGCAGACCAGAATCGCATTGTGCCAGTTGGAGCGGACATGATCCTTCAACGGCAGCTCAATCCTTCGTGCCCACGGGCTTCCAGGTGCGCCTTTCCTCGGCCGAGCGCAGGACTTCATATGCAGCCTGGATGGTCTGGAAGCGGATGGCCGCCTGCGCGTCGCCGGGCTTCACGTCGGGATGATATTCCTTGGCCAGCCGCCGCCAGCTTTTCTTCACATCGTCGAACACCGCGTCATCTTCGAGATCGAGGGCCTTGAGCGCATTGAGTTCATCGCGTGAACGGCTGCCATCGCCCGGACCACCCCAGCCATAATAGCCGCTATTCTGAAAAGCACCCGCGTCCCGCTGCTCGTCCTGCTCGCGCTTTGCCCGTTCCTCCGCGTCAAGCCCCTGAAAATAATCCCAGTTCCGGTTATATTCACCGGCATGTTCAGCGCAGAAATACCAGCGTTCCGGGCTGTTGGGGGATTTCGGCGCGGGGCAATTGCCGGGCTGATCACAGCCAAACCGATCGCACATCTTGACCTGCTGCGCCTCCCGTGCAGCGCCATAGGCGCGCCAGCGGGGAAAGCCCCAGTCATTGGATCTGCTATTGCGTGCCATCAAAACCCATGTAGCGGGCCGTCCCCCGCAAAGGAAGGACGGGCCGAAAAATTAAGCGCCAGAGGGCCTGTAAGCCGGGTTTTGTCCACCCCCCAAGCCTTAAAAAAGCCTGCGAGGATAGGCGACCATTCCTCTAGGGGACGGATTACTCCGTCCCTCAAGCAACCAACCCGGGCGATCTCAGCCGAAACAGGCCTAGCGACTTAAAGTCGCGCGCCGCCCCTATTCGGTCTTGCTCCCGGTGGGGTTTACCGTGCCGTCCACCGTTGCCGGGGACGCGGTGCGCTCTTACCGCACCCTTTCAATTTCGCCTGGCCGAAGCCTTAAATCCCGAAGAACTGGGCGACCTGCTTTCTGTTGCACTGTCCCTTGGATCACTCCAGCCGGCAGTTAGCCGGCACCGTCATTTCGTGGAGCCCGGACTTTCCTCGCCGGGATTGCTCCCGCCGCGGTCGCCCGGCCCTCTGGCAAACGACGCCCTATACGCATTTTATGGGTTAGTCATCCCCGCGCGGTTTGGGCAGCAATAAAGCGAGCAGGATGGCCCGACATTCGCCGCAGATCATGCCGTCTATCAACTCTGGTCGAAAGCGGCGCTGGAAGGCGACGACCGCCGCCTGTGGATCGGCGATGTCATAGCCGAAGCGCTCCAGCGCCAGCATGAAGCCACCATCTGTCCAGTGCGGGTCCATCAGGTTTTTGGTCGGGCGCGGCAGGGCAAGGCGAAGACGGGCGAGTTGCCCCCAAGGGAAAAGTTCGCCCGGATCCTGCTTGCGCGCGGGGGCGATGTCGCTGTGACCGACGATATTGCCGCGCGTGATGCTGTGACGCTGGACGATATCGTGGACCAGCGGGATCAGGGCGCCCATCTGCGTGTCGGGGAATGGCCGATAGCCCCATTCATGGCCGGGATTGACGATCTCTATGCCGATGCTGGCCGAATTAATGTCGGTAACACCGCGCCAGTGCGAATTGCCAGCATGCCAGGCGCGCTGCTCCTCCGCGACCATGCGGATCACCTGCCCGTCCTCGGTCACGACATAATGGGCCGACACCCTGGATTGGGGGTTGGCCAGCCAATTGATCGCGCTCGCTGCGTCAGGCATCCCGGTATAGTGCAGCACCAGCATGGTGATGGGCAGGCTGCGTTCGTCATAATTGGGCGAAGGCGTTTCGATCAGCGGGCTATAAGTCATCGAGCCAGTGGCGTCCCTTTAAGCCGGGCCTGTAAGGCGGGTCATTGCATATCCTCGATCATCACGCCCTTCTGCGCGCTGCGCAAGGTAATGATCGCCACCCCTGCCAGCACTATCACGCCGCCCAACAGCATCAGGCCGGTTACCGGTGTGCCGAACGCCAGCGCCGCGACAATGACCGAGAGCACCGGCGCAATCAAGGTATAGGGCATGACGAGCGCTATCGGATGCCGCTGAACCAGCCAGGCAAGCCCGCCATGACCGATCAGCGAGGAGCCAAGCGCGGAAAAGGCAACCGCGCCAAAGGCCTGCCATGGCAGATGACCGACCCCCGCCATGGCGGCGGGTTCGACGATGATGCTGATCGTTCCCAGCGTCACCGATCCGACAACCCCGAACCAGGCGAACAGCACCGGCACCGGCACGTCCGGCAGACGCCGGGTCAGCAGCGACCCCGCCGCCCAGACAAAGGCGGAGATGGAGGCTAGCCCGATTGCGGGCAGTTCATGGACGATGCCGGGATCGACCCCCAACAGCAGCACACCGGAAAAGGCCATCACTATGCCCATGATGCGTGGCAACCCAATCCGCTCGCCCAGGAACAGGACCGACAGGATGACCGCGAAAGGCACCGACAATTGGCTGGCGATGGCAAGCGCGCTCACATTTTTCGCCATCGCCAGCGCATAGTTCATCGGCAGATAGAAAAGTACGCCGACGACAAGGCTGAGGGTCACGATCGCCGCCATCCGTCCCGGCACGACCCGCAGGAACGGCAGGCAGGCGAGCGCGATCATCGACTGGCGCAGGAAGGCGGCGGTCATCGGCGCGATCGCGTCAACCGACAGCTTCACGAAGATGATGTTGAGACCCCAGACAATAGTCATGGCGGTCAGGACGATCCAGTCGCGGGTGCCGAAACCGGATTGTCCTGCTGAAGAGGACGCGCTGCTCATGGTCACGGTCCCTAGCCCAGTTGGCCGGGATGACCAGTGCGAAATCAGCCGGCGCGACGGATCGCTGTGCCAATACCCGTCGATGACGCGGGGCGATGCGCATAGACGCCGCGAAATTGCGGATGGGACATGAAATCGTCGCTCTGGCCGATAACGGTTTCACCAGCCCCCAGCACCAGTACCGACTGATCATGGCCATGGCGGGCGAGAAGGTCGAACACGCGACGCCGGCGCTCTGCGGTAAAGTAGAGCAGGACATTGCGGCACAGGATGAGGTCATATGCGCCGATCGGCGCGCGCGGATCAAACAGATTGTCGGTGCGGAAGTCGATCATGCGGCGCAATTCGTCGCTGGCCTTCCAGTCGTCGCCCGCTGGTTCAAACCATTTGAGCAGATCGCCAATGGCAAGCCCACGCTGTACGTCGATCTGCGAGAAGACCCCCGATTTGGCACGGGCGATCGCATCGGTCGAAATGTCGCTTGCCAGTATTTCGACCCGCCAGCCACGCCAGCGATCGTCATTCTTGCGGATCTGCATGGCGATCGAATAGGCCTCTTGGCCCGTCGAACAGCCTGCGCTCCAGATACGAAGGGTCCGGTCGGCCTTCTGCTCGTGGATATGCGGCAGGATGTCGCGATAGAGCATGTCGTAGATCTGAAGGTCGCGGAAGAAGCTGCTCTCGTTGTTGAGCAGCGCATTCACGACATCCTCTTCCAGACGTGCGTCCTTTGCCGAGACAAGGCGTCCGGCCAGGGCATCCAGGTCGGGCAACCCATGGGTCCGCATGATCGGCTTCAGGACCGTTTCCATGCGCCACATCCTGCTTTCCGACAGCAATTGGCCCGTGCGCGTTTCCAGCAATGTAGAGAGAATGCGCGTAGCCCCGGCGACCGGACGATGCGATGGCGGGGGTAGAATCGGCATTAAATAAGTCCCCTTGCGCGCTGCGCGATGAAAGGCATGATCGCGCCAGGCGCCATCACCCCGCAACTCAGGCCAGCCTCGGCGATCGAGCCGGGCATACCCCACACGACACTGCTGGCTTCATCCTGCGCCACGATCCAGCCGCCAGCCGCCACGATCGCATGGGCGCCCTGCGTTCCGTCACGGCCCATGCCGGTCAGGACGATACCTGCCGCACCAGGCCCATAGGCCTGTGCCATCGAAGCAAACATGGGGTCGACGCCCGGCAGATTGCCGGTCGATGTGCGTTGCGGATCGAGCGAGACGATAACGCGCCCATGCAGACCGCGTCGGCAGAGCAGATTGGCATCTCCCGGCGCGATATAGATGACGTCAGGCGCCAACATCTCGCCATTTTCAGCAACCTTGACGCGCAACCTGGTCATGCGCCCCAGTTGCTGGGCGAAATAGCCGGTGAAGCTGAGCGGCAGATGCTGCGTCACCAATATGGGCACAGCCAATGGCGCGCAAAGGCCGGCGAACAACTGGCCCAGCGCATGAATGCCGCCGGTCGAGGCGCCGATGCCAAGACAGCCGAGCGGCGCCGGTCCATGCGCGGGGGCAACGGGCGGTGCGACCAGGCGTGTGGCGGCGGGTGCGGACAGTGGTTCGTGACGACCGAACAGGCGCGACACCCGCTCAATCAGCGCGGGCGGGAAACTTTCGCCGAAGCTGCCGCTGCCGGGCTTGGACAATATGTCGCTGGCGCCGAGCGCCAGCGCCTCGATCGCCTCGGCGCTGCCCTCTTCGCAATTGCCTGAGAGAATCAGCACTTTCGCCTGCGGACTGGCGCGCAGGATCGCGGGCAAAGCCGCCAGGCCGCTCTGTCCCGGCAGTTCGATATCCAGCAGGATCAGGTCGACGCTGTTTTCCGCCAGATAGCGCAGCGCATGTTCGGCCATGTTGGTCTTTTGCGCGACTAGGAAGGCGGGATGCTCGTTCAGGATGCGCTCAATCACCGTCCGCACCACGACCGAATCATCGACGATCAGCGTGCGGATCGCCTGAGCTTGCCTGTTGCTGATGGCCGGGATCGGCGAGGTGGCGGTCATGGGACGGACCCTTGCGGATGAAAGGTAGAAGACGGCGTGTGGCGGAATCCAGCGTGGCGGAACTCTTGCCGGTCAGATCACCCCGACAATAGCGAGCTTTGTCTCCAGCGTTTCGCGATCGAAAGGCTTCATCACATATTCGTCGGCCCCTGCCTCCACGGCCGCCTTGATATGGCCGATGCCGTTTTCGGTGGTGCAAAAGATAACTTTGGGCCGCGCCGTTAGCTTGGCCGACGACAGCGCCTGAAGAAACTCCATCCCGCTCATCACCGGCATGTTCCAATCGAGCAGCACCACATCGGGGACCGATGCCTGGCACTGGGTCAGGGCATCCTGTCCGTCGACCGCTTCGGTCACGGTGATGTCCAGCGATTCCAATATATGGCGTGCTACTTTGCGAATGACCTTGGAATCATCGACGACCAGACAGTTTTTCATGAAGCGTCCCTTGGATTTTTGGCTTTTGTAAGCCTAGCCCTAGCGGTCAAAGTTGAGCGATTGGTAAACAGTGGGATTAGTCGAGGTCATGCTGCGATGGCCTGCGTTGCGCCCGCGTCGATGAACCCTGCCAGCGCAACCAGCAGGCACGGCCCCTCGTCGCTTTCCACGATCCCGCGCGCAAAAGGTGCCCAGGCGGGATCGATCCGCCCACGCACCGGCAAGGCGCCGTCCGGCACCGTACAGATGTCAGTGACGCCATCGACCATGATGCCATAGCTGTGGCCGCTGATATTGGCGATGATGGCAAGGCCGCGCGCCTCCGAAGGCGTCGATGCGCCGCGAATCAGGGCGGCAGCGTCGATGATCGTCAGCACCCGGCTACGCAAGGCGGACAGGCCCGCAATATGCGCGCCCATTCCGGGCACCGGCGAGATTTCGGTCAGTCTCACCACTGCCTCGACCTCTTGCGTTTCGACGGCGATGCGCGTGCCCGCGAGCGTGGCGAAGAGATAGAGCTGGCTCATGCGCGGCTTCCTCCTGCATGCTTGGTTCGCGCCCCGGCGATGGCCGCCATCAGCGCGTCCTGGTCATAGCGATAGATACTGCCGTCCTTCGGACCCGCCGCACGCGGGCTGGCGCGCAGTTCGACCACAGGGCAGCCGACAAGGTCCGCGGCCTGCGCGGCGCTGGCCGATCCGCACAATATGATGTCGTCCGCGCCCACGCTGCCCTCGACAGGCAGGCCGATCACCACTTCATGCCCGGCCTGACGCAGTAAAGGCGCCAATATCTCACGCATCCAGCCGTCGTCGGCATCCGCCAGCAGGCAGCGACCGTTCGAGCGATCGACGAGTGGTTCAACGGGCAGCGCCGCAAATAAGGCAAAGGGGTTGATGACCTCCAGATGTTCACCGTCGATAACGGCGACACCACTTAGCAGGCCACTCATAGCCACCATGTCCGGGACGACGGGCATCTGGATGATGTCGAGAACAGTGGCGACCGGATAGCAGGCCTCCCGCTCGCCATCCCGCACGCGCAGCGCCGTGACAGCCTCATGATCAAATTGGTGCAGTCCATTGGCTACCGGCAGCAGGCGATCACCCAGGCGCACGAACGCCTGACCACCCGACCGCCCGAACATATCGGCGCGCAGATCCTCGACCCGTTCGATCAGCGATAGTTTGAGCAGGCGGCGTTCGCCCGACATTTCCTCGAAGCGGAGGGCCGCGATCATCTCCACACTGGCTTGCGCATCGACACGAGCCTCTTCCTGACGAGCCGCCTGATCGTCGATGATATTGGGCAGCCGCGCAGCATTGGCGAGGCCGCCTGCGTCCAGCAGCAGCATCGGCTTGCCATTGTCCGGCAGTGTCATGCCCGCATAGACACCCGACGCCATCACCAGCGGCGAAGCGGGACGTATAACCAGTTCCTCATGATTCTCCACCGCGCTCACGCCCATGGCAAAGGGCACACCGTTGGCAGATCGCACCACCATCACGACACGCGGGCCGATCTGGGCGGGCTTCTCCAGCGACAGCACGTCCTCCAGGTCGATCATCGAATGGCGCACGCCGCGAATGGTCGCGATCAGTGCGCCCCCGACCGGATGGATCGCCATCGTTTCATTATTGTCGTGCAATATCTCCACCACCGCCGCGCGGGGAATGGCGAAATGCAGCCCGCCCGCCTTGACGATCAGGCCGGGGATGATGGTGAGGGTCAGGGGCACGCGCAGGGTGATGCACAGCCCCTGCCCCGGATGATTGTCCAGCGCGATGACGCCGCCGATCCGTTCCACATTGGCGCGCACGACATCCATGCCCACGCCCCGGCCCGATACCGCCGTGACTTTTTCCGCCGTTGTCAGCCCCGCCTGGAAGATGAGGTCCAGCATGTCCTGCTCACTCATGCGAGCGGCAGCCTCGGGCGTCAGGCGACCATTGCCGATCGCCTTGTCGACCAGCCGCCCAGTGTCGATCCCGGCGCCGTCGTCGCTGACCTCGATAACAATCTGATTGCCCGACTGGCGCGCGATCAACCGCAATTGCCCGGCCTCGGGCTTGCCGACGGCGCGGCGTTTCTCCGGCGTCTCGATCCCGTGATCGATGCTGTTGCGAACAATATGGGTCAGTGGATCGACGACCATCTCGACCATCTCGCGGTCCATTTCGACATCGCCGCCTTCGACACTCAGGTCGATGCGCTTGCCAAGGTCGCGGCCCAGATCGCGCACCATGCGCGGGATTGCGGCAAACAGCCGGTCGACGCGCTGCATACGTGTCTTGGAAATGATGTCGCGCATATCGGCGACACAGGTGGACAGGCGTTCAAACGTGCTATCCAGTTCGGGATCAGCGGACCGATCGCGCAATTTGCGCGACAGTTCATTACGCGCCAACACCATGTCGGACACACCGTTCATCAGTTGGTCGATCAGGGACAGCGGCAAACGTATGGTGCGCGGAGCGGCCTGCCCCGGCGTGCTGCGAGCTGTGACAGGCTGGACCGGGTCGACGCCGGCGACTATCGGACAAGCAGGGCCGCCATCTACGACCGCCGACGGCTCTACAAGAGCGTTGATCAGGAAGTCGTCATTCTCGTTTGGCAGCGCGGTGCCCAGCGCGACAGCCTCGGCCAGTTCGCCTATCCGGTCCATGACCGACAGAACTGCGCTGACCGTCATGGGGTCCGGCATACGATTGCCCGCGCGTATCTCCGCAAGCACATCTTCCGCTGCGTGGCTCAACCGTTCGAATCGCGGCAGGCTGAGAAAACCGCAGCTACCCTTCACCGTATGGAAGAAGCGGAATATGGCATCCAGCCGATGACGATCGGTGGGATCAGCCTCCCAGGCGATAACCTCGCCGGCGAGCGCCTCAAGCGTCTCCTGTGTTTCGGAGATGAATTCCTGGAGTAGTTCGTCCATGCCCAACGGGTCCACTTGTCTGCGCGCAACGGCACATTGGCGGAGCGTGGTTAAGGCGGCGTTAAAAGCCGGGGAGCGCCATACGTAAAAGGGGCCTTGCGACACTGCCGCAAGACCCCTCTGCAAAGATGGTCGGGTAGGACCGGTTCTTACATCTTGTTCTCGACGGCATCGCCCGCCTTTTCGCCCGCTTCGCGGGTGGCATCTGCCTTATTTTCCAGCACGTCGGCAGCATTTTCAGCCGCATTCTCGGCGCTGCCGGTCAGGTTATCGGCCGCAGCTTCCATATTGTCGGCCTGGTTATCCAGGGCATCCGCCTGATTCTCATAAGCATTCTCGACCTTATTCTCCTGCGCGGAATCGCATGCCGCGAGCGCGACGAGGCTGACAAGCCCAAGAACAGTGATGAATTTCTTCACGGCGTTTTCTCCTGTTTTGCCCCCAGGGGCAGACATTTTCGGCACAGGGCCGACCCCCCATCGGCTGGCCGGGACCCTGACGCCCATCAACTGGTCGCGCCCGCAATGGTTCCCATTGCAGCCACAACTCGTCGCATTCGTTGCTTATTTTTTAAGTGAGTCGCGGATTTCACGAAGCAGCGTGACCTCTTCCGGGGTCGGCGCCGCTTCCTCCTCCTGCTTGACCAGGATACGATTCACCAGCTTGACCATCAGGAAGATAATGAAGGCAAGGATGATAAAATTGACCAGCACGGTCAGAAACTCACCCCAGCCCAGCATGGCGACGCCTGCACCCTTCAGGTCGGCATAGCTGGCCGGATTACCCTTGAAGCCTGCGGGGATATCACCCAACCGCAGGAAGTAGCCGGAAAAGTCCGCCCCGCCGAACAAAAAGCCAACGACCGGCATAATGAGGTCATCGGTCAGCGACTTGGTGATTGTGGCGAACGCACCACCGATGATGACGCCGACGGCAAGGTCGAACACATTACCCCGCGCGATAAACGCCTTGAACTCGTTGATGATGCCCATGACAGTCGGTCCCCTCATCGATGATTAACAGTATATACTCATGTCCTGTTGCAGCGGGATCGGCAACCGCCTATTTCATGCGTGATTTCCTCTGCTGGAGACTTGCCGATGCTGTCCCGTGCCACCCTGCGCCGCTTTGCCCTGATGCTTTCGACGCTCTTTGCCGTCGGTACGCTCACTGCCTGCGGCATCAACAGCGTTCCCACTGCGGAGGAAGAGGCGAAGGCCAAATGGGCCGACGTCCAGGCGCAATATCAGCGCCGCTCGAACCTGATCGGCAATCTGGTCGCGACCGTGAAGGGCGCAGCGAAGCAGGAACAGGACACTCTGGTCCGCGTGACCGAGGCCCGCGCAAAGGCCACATCGGTACAGGTCAGCGCCGATGATCTCTCCGACCCGGCGAAGGTCGCGCAGTTCCAGCAGGCTCAGGCCGCCTTGTCGCAGGGGCTGGGCCGCCTGCTCGCGTCGGTCGAGGCCTATCCCGAACTCAAGTCCAACCAGAATTTCCTGGAGCTGCAATCGCAACTGGAAGGAACCGAGAACCGCATCGCCGTATCGATTCGCGACTATAATGAAGCGGTACGCGCCTATAACACGCGTATCCGCACCTTCCCCGACGCGATCGGCGCGAAGATCATCCACGGCGCCAAGGCCATGACCCCTTATCAGGCGACCACGCCCGGCGCCGAGGAAGCGCCCAAGGTCGATTTCGGTACTTAATGTGCTGAAACGCCTTCTGCTTGCCCTGATGCTGCTGGCGCTTGCGCCAGCGGCACAGGCACAGACTTTCCCCGAGCTCACCAGCCAGGTGGTCGACGGCGCCAACCTGCTCGACCCTGCCCAGGAAACGGCGCTGACCAACAGGCTCGCTGCATTGGAAAAGCAGAGCGGGCGGCAGTTGGTGGTCGCGACGATCCCCGATCTTCAGGGCTATGATATTGCCGACTATGGCTATCGGCTTGGCCGCGCCTGGGGGATTGGCGACAAGGAGAAGAATGACGGTGCGCTGCTGATCGTCGCGCCCAATGACCGCAAGCTGCGGATCGAGGTTGGGTATGGGATGGAGGGTATCCTGACCGATGCCCTCTCCTCCCGCATCATACGCACCGCCATCACGCCGCGTTTCAAGGCGGGCGACTATCCCGGCGGGATCGCGGCGGGCGTGAACGAGATCGGCACGCTGATGACCCTCCCGCCAGAGGAAGCCAAGGCGCTGGCGGCGGCGGCAGAGAAAGACGTGCGCAAACAGTCCAGCGGCGGCAGTGGTTTCATGCTGGTTTTCTGGATGATCGTCATCGCATTC
This sequence comes from Sphingobium aromaticiconvertens, assembly GCF_037154075.1. Lineage (NCBI taxonomy): Bacteria > Pseudomonadati > Pseudomonadota > Alphaproteobacteria > Sphingomonadales > Sphingobiaceae > Sphingobium > Sphingobium aromaticiconvertens. The sequence continues at coordinate 1,662,021 of NZ_JBANRJ010000001.1, read as the reverse complement.
ATCATCCTGTCCATGTTGCGGGGTGGCGGCAAGGGACGCCGTTATCGCGGCGTTGGTGGCCCGCCGGTGATCCTTTGGGGACCGGGCGATTTCGGTTCCGGCGGCGGATCGGGCTGGGGGAGCGGTGGAGGCGGCGGCTGGAGCGGCGGTGGCGGCTTTTCAGGCGGGGGCGGCAGCTTCGGCGGCGGCGGCGCGTCGGGGGACTGGTGATGGTGCAGCGTCTTTATTTCACGCAGGCCGATCATGACCGAATCACGGCGGCGGTCGGGGCCGCCGAACGGGAGAGCGACGGCGAGATCGTGACCATCGTCGCGCAGAATAGCGACGCCTATCATGATGTTGGCCTGCAATGGGCGATCGGCGTGGTCTTTCTGGCATTGTCGATCGTGGCGGCCTTTCCGCACATCGCCCGCACCCTGATCGCGCGGCTGATCGGTGAATGGGATCATGTGATCGAGGATTGGATATTCCTGACCTTGTTGCTGGGCCTGTTGATCCTCAAATTCCTTATCGTTCGCTATGCGCTCGCGTGGATTCCGCTCCGCATGGCGCTGACGCCCCGTGCGACCAAGGCCCGTCGGGTACGACGCAGGGCCGTCGCCCTGTTCCGCGCGGTTGCGCAGGGCCGGACGCGAGCGAAAACCGGAGTGATGCTCTATTTGTCACTCGACGAGCATCGCGCGGAGATCGTCGCCGATGCGTCTATCAACGACCGGGTGGCACCCGCAGTCTGGGGCGAGGCGATGGCCGCGCTGATCGCGGGGGTAAAGGCGGATCAAGCCGCGCAGGGCATGGTCGATGCAGTCACGCAGGTCGGCGCGATCCTCACCGCGCATTTCCCGCGCAGCGAGGACGATGTCAACGAACTGCCCGACCGGCTGATCGAATTATGAGGCTGGCGGCAGGTTGCAAGCCCGCAATGACTGATTGAGGTAGCGGCGGAAGGCGCGGTCGCGAACCGGCAGGCGCGCCCGCAGCCACGCGGTCGCGACCACAGGCCGCCAGGCGGTGAGTTCAGCCTCGGTCATGCCAGTGCGCGCGAGATAACGACCAACATAGAAACGCGCGGCCCAGTCACGCCAAAGGTTCGTCAGCATATCGCTAGGCCCTATGCCGAAGCGTATCAGCATTTCAGTCCGCACGACATCGGCGGCGGGCATACCCCGCGCTCCCTTTGCCCAATCGATCACGCGCATACCATCCGCCGTGAGCATGATGTTGCCGATATGATAGTCGCCATGGAGCAGCCATTCACCGTCGGGCAGCGTGTCGAGATGGGCGATAACCGCCTGCTTCGCCTCCTCGCTGGCTGGCCCGTAATGAATATCGGTGTCCAGCACCTGCCTGACCGACCGAAAATCTCCCGCCGCATTCTGATCATGGATACCGCCATGCAATGCAGCCATGTCCTGCAGAAGCGCCTGCCCCTTCGCCCATTGCGTCCGCAGCGCAGAGAGCAGCGTTCTGCCATCCAGCAGCGGATAGACGATCCCTCGCTCCCCATCGGTGATACGGCGATCCAGCGGCCGGGGAACGGGCAGTCCCTGCGCATGGGCGAACGCCGTCACCTCCACTTCGCGCTCGATCATCTCATCGGACACGCTCTCCCGAAACAGCTTCAGGATGCGCCCATCGCCAAGGTCGAAGATGCGCGAACTGGCGCCGCTGGCGATCAAGCGCCTATTTTCCTGTTTTTTTTCGGACACGCCGGACCTTTCCCCCAGCAGAGGATCGATTACAAGTGGCCCGGCATCCATCCATGACCATCCCGGCAGGTTAAAAGACTTATGACGCACGAAGAAGAAGGCGCGCTTCCCGAAGAGACAATGTGGGAAGGACGATTCATCACCGCCAAGCGACGCGGGCGGTGGGAATATGTCGGGCGGGCGCGGGGCATCCATGCTGCCGTGATCCTGGCGGTGGATGACGGCCATGTGCTTCTGGTCGACCAGTATCGCGTGCCGCTGGGTAAACGCTGCATCGAACTGCCCGCAGGGCTGGTGGGCGACGACGAGGAAGGCGAGGATGCTGCCGTCGCCGCCGCACGCGAGTTGGAAGAGGAAACCGGCTATCGCCCAGGGCGGATCGAGAATAAGGGCAATTTCTTCAGCTCGCCGGGCATGGTGTCGGAAAGCTTCACGCTCTTTTCCGCCCATGATCTGGAAAAGGTCGGGAATGGCGGCGGCGTCGACAGCGAGGATATCATCGTCCACCGTGTCTCCATCGCCAGCCTGTCGGCACAGGTCGCGACATGGCGCGAGCAAGGCTATGCGATCGACGTGAAACTGCTGCTGTTGCTGGGCGCGCAGATGCTGGGCTGAGAAGCTAGCCCGGCACGCGATACCAGTCCGCCACCCGGTCGAGCGCCAGGCACAGTACCAGCTTGCCCGCGCGGGTCGGCCAGCCCAGCGCCTTTTCGGCCGCGACCAGCCCTTCCCCCGCGCAAGCGACCCGCCACAAGATATCGGCAAGCCCCGGCCCGGCCGCCCGGAGCGCGCCGTCAAACCGCTCGCGCGCCGACAGTTGTGCGATCGTCGGGTCCGGGGCGGACCGGTTACCACGGGCACCGCTACCCGGCGGACTCGCTTCCCAGCGCATGGTCACGCGCGCGCCCAGCCCTGCCTTCTCCCAATCCCGGCGAAGCAAATCGCCCGCGACATAGCGCCGCTGGCTGAGCTTGCCGCGCGCATGAAGCCAGGCGAGCGGCGATTCGCCCAGATTGACCAGGACCGAACGGCTCTCTCCGCACGGATCCTCGATGTGCTGCTCTACATAATGCGCGTTGCTAGTCATGGTCGGTTTCCTCGTAGTGATGGCAACATACTTGCCATCATGGCGAAACTGTAGGACAGGTAAGAAACCAGATAGGTTATACAGGACAGGTCATGATAACCCGTATTCGCGATGTGCGCCGGGCAAAGGGCCTGACGCTGGAACAGGTGGGCGCGCTCTGCATGCCGCCGACCACGGCCCAGACCATCGGTCGGCTGGAAACCGGGACGCGCACCGTATCAGTCAATTGGCTCAACCGCATCGCTGCGGCGCTTGGTGTATCCAGCGCCGACCTCATCGACTTGCCGGGGCAGGAAATACTGCCGGTTGCCGCCCTGATCGGCCCGGACGGCGCCCGCGCGCCAACCCGTCCGCTGACCCTGACGCCGCCGATGACCGCGGCAGGGATGGTCGGCCTGATGGTAACAGGCAGCATCGGCGACTATCGCAGCGGTGATGCAATATGGTGTCGCCGGATCGCGCCGAAGGATTTTGGCACCGCGCTCAACCGTGATCTGCTGTTGCCCTGCCCCGCCGGACGCTTCCTGTTCGGGCGACTGACCGGTCGGGAAGAGGGAGGACTGTTGATGCTGCCGTTGGGCACGAGCGCCCGCCAGCAGGTGATCACCGATCCGCCATGGGCCGCTGTGGCGGTACAACTCATCCGCACGTTGTAACATCAGCTATAACGCTGCGTTAAGGATAGCGTTATAGACAGGCCTGATGGCGCTTAAAGTTCTCATGATTTCCACGCTGTTCCCGGACATGAGTCGTCCGAACTTCGGCGTATTCGTCGAACGACAGGCTCGCGAACTGGCCAGTCGGCCAGAGGCGCATGTCACGGTGGTTGCGCCCGTCGGCATCCCGCCCTGGCCATTGTCCAACACCCCCCCCTATGACGCACTCGCCGCTTTGCCCCATCATGAACGCTGGAAGGACCTGATCGTCCACCGCCCGCGCTTCACCGTCATTCCCAAGGTCGGCGGACGGCTGAATGTCGGAGCGATGACCCGCGCGATCCTGCCGCTGGTGCGCCGTCTGCACGGCGAACGCGCCTTCGATGTGATCGATGCCAGTTTCTTCTATCCCGACGGTCCGGTTGCACAGCGCATCTCCAAAGCCATCGGTGTTCCCTATTCCATCAAGGCGCGCGGTGCAGACATCCATTATTGGGGCAAGCGCGCCGACACCCGCGCCTCCGTACTGAAAGCAGGCGAAGGCGCGGCAGGGCTGCTGGCCGTGTCTGCTGCGATGCGCCGGTCGATGATCGGCATGGGCATGGATGAGGACAAGATCGACGTCCATTATACCGGGGTCGACCTTGACCGCTTCGTCATCGCCGATCGCGCGGAAGCGAAAGCGGCGCTGGGCTTTGCCGGGCCGGTCATCCTGTCGACCGGCGCCCTGATCCCACGCAAAGGGCAGGATTTGCTGATCCGGGCGCTACCCGCCCTGCCCGACGTGACTTTATTGCTGGCCGGACAAGGACCAGAATATGACGCGCTGGCGGCGCTGGCGACCGAACTAGGCGTGCAAAAGCGTGTCGGTTTTCTGGGCGCGGTACCTCATGACAAGATGCCCCGACTTTACGCGACCGCCGATATCATGGCGCTGGTGTCCGAATCCGAGGGGCTTGCCAATGCCTGGGTCGAGGCGCTGGCCTGCGGCACACCCATCATCATCAGCGATGTGGGCGGCGCCCGCGAACTGCTGGACCGACCGGAAGCTGGCGCGATCGTCGCGCGCGAGCCTGATGCCGTTGCCGACGCAGTGCGCACGATTTTGGCCGTTCCTCCCGCGCGCGATGCAGTGCGGGAAACCGTCAATCGCTTTACCTGGACCGCCAATGGCGACATACTGCTGGCGCATCTGATCAAGGTCGCTGGCAAGTCCGACTGAGCGTTTCACAAGAAGAGAGTCTCTCGTTCACGGCTCAATAATCCACTGTCAAACACCGACCGGAGGACTATATACGAGCGCATATTATTGCCCAGCCACAGCACGATCGCGATACATCACCCATGTTCCGCATTTCGATTCTTCGCATATTTGTTCTCATATGCCTGCTCAGCGCCCAAGTGACGCTTGCATGGGCTGCCCCTTCCAGGACCGCCCCCCTTGTCCTCGCCGCCGCCAGCATGCAGGAATCCCTCAATGCCGCAGCCGACTCCTGGGTCATAGCTGGCCATCCCCGGCCAATATTGTCCTTTGCCGCCTCCTCCGCATTGGCACGGCAGATTGCAGCCGGTGGCCCAGCCGATCTGTTCATCTCCGCCGACGAAGAATGGATGGATGCTGTGCAGCGGCGCGGGTTGCTCGCACCGCGTAGCCGGGCCGACCTCGTCGCCAACGCGCTGGTGCTGATCGCGCCCAAGGGTTCCGCCATGCGGATCCGCATCGGCAAGAACATGCCGCTGGCGCGCAGCCTCGGCTCTTCCCGTCTGGCAATGGCTGATCCCGACAGCGTGCCCGCAGGCAAATATGGCAAGGCCGCGCTCACCATGCTGGGCGTCTGGCCCTCGGTCGCCAATAAGGTTGCACGCGCGGAAAATGTGCGCGCGGCGCTCGCGCTGGTCGAACGCGGCGAAGCGCCGCTGGGCATCGTCTATGCGACTGACGCACGGGCATCGAGCAAGGTGATGGTCGTCGGGACATTCCCGGCGGCAAGCCATCCGCCGATCCGTTATCCGATCGCCCGGCTCGCGCGCAGCACCAACCCGGAGGCCGAAGAGTTCCGCCGCTTCCTGCTCTCTGCAAGCGGCAAGGCCATCTTTGCCCGTTTCGGCTTCGTTGCCCGTTGAGTATGTTCGCGCTGACGCCCGATGACTGGGAAATTTTGTCCCTGTCGCTGAAGGTCAGCCTGGTGGCGGTAGGGGCAATGCTGCCGATCGCCTTCGCTATTGCCTATGCGCTGGCGCGCGGGCGTTTTCCCGGCAAATTGCTGATAGACGCGCTCGTCCATTTACCGCTGGTGGTGCCGCCGGTCGTGACCGGATGGCTGCTGCTGCTGGCCTTTGGCACACAGGGGCCGATCGGGCGTTGGCTGAATGAGTGGTTCGGCATCACGGTCATGTTCCGCTGGACCGGCGCGGCGATTGCGGCCGCAATCATGGCGATGCCGCTGATGATCCGGGCGATGCGCCTGTCGATCGAGGCGGTGGACAGGCGATTGGAATCGGCCGCCATAACATTGGGCGCGGGACGCTGGCGAACCTTTACCACCATTACCTTCCCCTTGTCGCTGCCCGGGGTGCTGGCGGGCGTTGTGCTGGGCTTTGCCCGGTCGATCGGTGAGTTCGGGGCGACCATTACCTTCGTCTCCAACATACCGGGAGAGACGCGGACGCTGCCGATCGCCATCTATGCCGCCTTGCAGGTGCCCGGCAGCGAAGAGGCCGTGACGCGGCTGTCGACCCTGTCGATCCTACTGTCGCTGGGCGCACTGGTGGCATCCGAATTACTCGCACGGCGATCCGGCTCGAAGAGGCCCGTCCATGTCATTTGAGGTCGATGTGACCCGCAAGTTGGGTGAAAAGCGTATCGCCCTGGCGTTTGAGGCGGGACCGGGGATTACAGCGCTATGCGGGCCTTCGGGTGCGGGCAAGACCAGCATTCTCAACATGATCGCGGGACTGCTGAAACCCGACAGGGGCTATATCGCGGTCGAAGGGGCGCTATTGTTCGACAGCACCGCAGAACTGGACGTGCCGGCCCACCATCGCGGGGTCGGTTATGTGTTTCAGGATGTCCGCCTGTTTCCGCATATGCGGGTACGGGCGAATCTGCGCTATGGGGGAGCGACCGACGCGAAAATCGCGGAGATGGCCGCGTTCCTGGGGATCGACCATCTGCTGGACCGCTGGCCGCAGACGCTGTCGGGGGGCGAAGCGCAGCGGGTGGCGATCGGGCGGGCGTTGTTGCGCGAACCAAAACTGCTGCTGATGGACGAACCACTGTCGGCGCTCGACCGGACACGGCGGGACGAGATATTAGGGCTGATGGAACGGATGCGGGACAGCCTGTCGCTACCCATCCTGTACGTCACCCATGATCGGGCGGAGGCGGAGCGACTGGCGGCTCGGATCGTGGAAATGCCGGAAAGTTGAGAGCGGCGGGTTCAGCGCGTCGCTTCATCCATCAAGGTAAGGATCGAGGCGCAGTGACGGCGGGCGACGGCAAGACGGTCTTCGCCATAGCCACCGCCCAATGTGCTGGCGAGGGGAATGCCTCTTCCCCGCGCCTGTCGCATCACTATGCGGTCGCGGGCCTCAAGCCCCTCGTCGGAGAGCGCCAGACGGCCAAGGCGATCGTCATGGTGGGGATCAACACCCGCCTGATAGAGGATGAGGTCGGGCGCAAAGCCATCCAGCACCCTCGGCAAAGCCTCAGCCAGCGCGGCGAGATAAGCGTCGTCCCCCGTCCCATCTGGCAGGGCAACGTCCATCGACGAGACGGCCTTTCGCACCGGGAAGTTACGTTCGGCGTGGATCGAAAGGGTGAACACATCCTCTCGCCCAGCCATCAATTGCGCGGTGCCGTCGCCCTGATGCACATCGAGGTCGAGGATCAGGATGCGGCTCACATCCCCCTCCCCCAGCAATCGCAGGGCGGCAATGGCGAGATCGTTGAAGATGCAATAGCCCGCTCCCGTGTCGTATAGCGCATGATGGCTGCCACCCGCGCTGTTCGCGGCATAACCGTCCATAAGCGCGCGCCTGGCCGCGCCCCATGTACCGCCGGGCGAGAGCAGTGACCGGCGCATGACCCGATCCGTCACGGCAAAACCAATCCGCCTCTCCTTGTCGCGTGGGACGGCAAGGGACAGCACTTCTTCCACATAAGCCGGATCATGAGCAGCCTCCAGCCATCGCCGCGGCATCGGCTCAGGCGCTTCAAGGGCGAAGGATGCGCCGCTTTCCCTTAGTGCCTGCATGACCAGCCCATATTTGTCGAAGGCATGAGGACTGCCCGGCGGCGGCGGCGCGACATAGCCGGGATGATGGAATATGGTAAACATCGGGGAAGTGACACTATCCGCATTTGAACCTGCGCCATATTGCGCTATCTGGTCGTCCATGTCCTATATCAATGCGACCCGTACCCGCAGCTTCGTGCTCGCGCTGGCTTTTGCGCCCGCACTTCCCCTTCACGCCCAGATCACGCCGCCGCCCGTGCGGCCAACGCTGGCGCCACCGGTCATTGCGCCGACCGTGCCTGCGGCACCCTCCAGCACATCGCCTGCACCGCCAGCCATCGTGACGCTGCCGCCAGTACCGATCCCACAGCTATCGCCTGCTCAGGCCGCCTGGCTGACCGACTGGCTGAAGCAGGGCAGCGCGCAGGGGCTGACCGCCCGCAATGCAGGCACGGCCACCCTGTCGGGCGATGCGCTGGTGAATGCGGTGCTTGATCGCGCCCGCGCCTTGTATCGCGGGCGCGTCGATACCGTCGACTTCATCAACGTCTGGGGTGTGCGCCCACCAACCTATGACCCCACCCGTCCGCTGGCTGCCGCAATCACCGCCGACCGCTTGCCGCAATGGGCGAACGAGCTGACCCCGCCCTATTCGGGCTATGACGGGCTTCGCAAGGGCCTCTCCATCTATGAAAAAATCCGCGACAATGGCGGCTGGTCCACGCTCACCGCGCAGTCTGCCGCACCCGTCGTCCGCAAACGCCTCACCATCGAAGACAAGAGCGTCACCGACGCAGAACCTCTCACCGCCGCAATCCAGCGGGCGCAGCGCCGCTATGGCCTGAACCCCACCGGCCTGCTGGACACGCGGACTCTGACCGCGCTCAACGTGCCGGTCGAGGATCGGATCGCCGCAATCATGGCGAATATGGAGCGTTGGCGCTGGATGCCGCGCGACCTGCCCGTCAATCGCGTTCAGGTGAACATCGCCGCCGCCGTTCTGACGGTGTTCGAGGGTGACGCCCCCGTCTCCTCCATGCGCGCCGTCACCGGCAGCCCCAGCAACGCGACGCCGATGCTGGTGTCCAGCATCCATTCGATCGTCGTCAATCCGCCATGGAACGTCCCCGCCTCCATCGCCAATCGCGAACTATTCCCCAAGGGGCGCGGCACGCTGATCCGTCAGGGCTACAAGATCGTGAAGACGCCTCAGGGTGGCGAGCGGATCATTCAGCCTGCCGGACCAAACAGCGCATTGGGCCGGTTGAAGTTCGACTTCGCCAATAATTTCGCGGTTTACCTGCACGACACGCCGCTGCGAGGGAAATTCTCCAGCTATGACCGACTGTCCAGCCATGGCTGTGTGCGGCTGGAAAAGCCGGTGCCGCTAGCCGAGTTGATGGTGAAGGGCGATCCGTCGCTGGAGGGCAACATCCAGACGCTGATCGACCAGGGCAAGACCCAGCGCGTGTCGCTGCCGAAAGAAGTGGCGGTCTACCTGCTTTACTGGACAGCGTTCGCCAACAATAATGGCGCAATGAGTTTCCGCGCCGACCCCTATGGCTGGGATAAGCTGCTGGCCGAAAAGATCGAGGCGTCGAGCCGCAAGGCCGCCGCCGAAACACTGGCATCCAAGGATTAAGGACTCTCATGCGTAAATTGATGTTCGCGGCGCTTGCCGGCGCCCTTGCTTTGTCCGCTTGCGGCAAGAAGGAGGAGCAACAGCCCGAGGTCGAAGCGACCAACAATCTGGTCGCCCCACCTGACGACACCGTGATCGACGCCAATATGGTGGAGCCAGAGGCGCCGACCAATGCAACGAACGTTGCCACCCCAGCCCCGCCACCCACGATCAGCGAAGACCAGCAAATGCTGGACGACGCGGCCGCAAGCGGCATGACCGCACGCCTGCGCCAGGGCGGCGATGGAGAGCCTGTCGCCGATCAGGGCGAGGCGGAGCAGGACCGGAACGCGAATACGCCGGACCTCTGACCCCCCGCGACACGCCGTCCCGGTTTTGCGGTGCGCCGGGAGGGACTTGGAACACTGCTATGCCTTTGCTATATAGGGCCAATGGATCGCCGCAATTTCACGAAGTTGGCGCTGACGGGCTTGGGCATGGCGCTTCTGCCCGACACGCTGGGGCGGGCCGCTGTGCCAGCCACATCCCCGCTGCCCGCCTCCCTCGCCACGACATCGCTGGCGAAAATGCCCTGTGCGTCGCTACTGGAGCGAGCCAAAGGTGCGCTCGACCGGCATCGCGCCGCCTTCGATCTGCATGACCGCGTGGCGCTCGCGGATTTCAGCGTGGCGTCGAAGGAGTTGCGCTTTCACATCGTCGACCTGATCGGCGGGCAAAGCAGTAGCTATCTCGTCTCGCACGGGCGCGGATCAGACCCTGAACATTCAGGTTGGCTGAAACGCTTTTCCAACATTCCAGATTCACTGGCCAGTTCGAGCGGAGCGTTCAAGACCGGCGACATGTATTTCGGTCAACATGGCCGCGCGATGCGGCTGGCGGGACTGGACCCGGAGAACAACAATGCCGAATCGCGCGCGATCGTGATCCATGGCGCCGATTATGTGAGCGAAAATCACATTGCCACCTGGGGTAAAATTGGCCGCAGCGAAGGCTGCTTCGCAGTGGCGCCGCATATGCTGCCACAGCTCCTTGGCCTGCTGGGCGAGGGTCGACTGCTTTACGCCGACAAAGTTTAAGTCCCCGGCCTCCTCCCCCGCCAAAGCGGGAGAGGGGCGGGAAATGCGGATGCGTGATTAGCCCGCAGCAGGCGCGCCAGTGAGCGCTTGTGCCGAAGGCTTGTTGACCGCATCGGCAGTGCCATCCGCCAGCATCGCCTTGCTCATCGACACAGCTTCTTCCTTGACCTTCGGGTCGGCGCTGGTCTGGCTCTGGCCAATGAGCGCACCGAGCAACAGGTTCTTGGTCGCCGCGTCGGCAGGCTTTTCAGCCGCAGACTTGCGCGCCAGCGTCACCGCTTCGGCGTAGAAGGCGTCTGCGCCCGGCTTGTCCTGGCCAGCCAGTTTCTGGTTGCCCAACTGTGTGAGAAGGCCCGCGAAAATATCCCGGCTGGCAGCGTCGGTGGGCTTGGCGGCCACGACCTTGCGCCAGTGGGGAACGGATTCGTTGAACAGGGCGATAACCAGATCGGTCTTGCCCAGCCCACTCTGGGCCGCAGCGTCGGCATAGAGGACGTTGGCGAGGAAGGTTACATTGTCGATCTTGTCGGGCTGGACTTCCACCGCCTTGCGGATGGCGGGCAGCGCAGCTTCATATTTGGTGACGGCGGTGGCGTTGTCGCCCGCCTGCTGCGCGGTCTGGCCAGCCGTAAAATCAGTGACGGCCGTGTTGAAGGCGGCGATTTGTTCCGGGGTCATCTCTGCGCCAGCCGGTGCGGCGGCGGCAGGGGCTGCCGGGGTTGCCGCTGCGGGGGCCTGCGCCTGCGCCAATACTGGCATAGCAGCGGTCAGGGCCATCGGGGCGGCAAGGGTCTTAAGGGCAGCAAGGGCGATATTCTTCAAGGCTCAGGTTTCCTCTGGACGTTTCCACTAATCACGTTGGCAGGGCAGACGCTGCCCTTTCCAACATGCCTAATGAACGAACAGGGGCAGGAGTTCCCAGCCCGTCAGGCGCGAGTCATCGCACAAAAGGCCCGGGCCATGGAAAAATCGAGCGCACGGCGGGCTGAACGGGCGGCCGCTTCCGCATCTTCGCCCCATTGTTCGACCTGCCAGGCCTCATCAATCTCCGCCGCTTGCCAAATGACATCTAGGTCATGATCACCGTCAACCAGCGCGAGGCCGCAGACAAGCGAGCCGCTGAGCGCCACCAGTGTAGCGAGACCCGCGAGGGTGAAGGGATCGAAGGCTGCAACGACGGCAGAGAGGCGCGTCAGCGTTTCAGGCGGCTGCGCGACATGGATGATGCCCTGTGTCACCCGAAAGGCGATGTCGTACCGTGTCCTCGCCCAGTCGAGCAGCGGTTCCCATGCTTCGGCCTGCCGGGCCACCAGTGTTGCGGGGGCTTCAGCACGATAACAAAGGTGGTCGCTTTGCCCATAGGCGGCGATCCCGGCAGCAAAGCTGGCATGATTGGGTGCCACCTGATCAATCGCGGCATTGGCAAGGCCGGTAAAATTCATGGTCTGTGGCAAAACCTGCTCGCCCTGCGCGTCCCACTCGTCGGCGACTGCCTGCGCCAGCGCGGCGGTAGGGAGTAGCAGCAGCGCGCGGGCGGGGGTGCGGACGGGACGACCGTCCAACGCGATATGCCAGCCCTCAGCGCCTGCGACCGCCGTAACGCCCTTGTAAAAGCGCTTCATTGTGGGGGACGCTTGAACAGGGCCAGCATCAGGCGCGGTACGACCATGAACTGGAACAGGCCGACGACCACGAAGATCGCGCCCATTGCCTTGGCCTTGTTCCCCTGAACCCAGGAAAAACGCTGCATCAGGACCAGGAAGCCGAACATCACGATGAACGCCCCTGACAGGCGGAAGAGGCCAATGGCGAAGTGACGCTGGCGCGCAACTTTCTCAGGATCGGGTTGGTAGTCGGTCATGGGGCGCCGATATGCCGGTGCAACTCGGCGCTGTCCATCGCGACGGCGTGAGCACCCGCGTCCAGCAAATCCTGCGGGCGGTGATAGCCCCAGCCGACACCGATCGCGCGCGTGCCTGCCGCCAGCCCCATATCTATGTCGAAATGGGTATCCCCAATCATCACCGTGGTTTGCGACGACGCCCCCGCATCCGCCATCGCCTGAAGCAGCATCGAGGGGTGCGGCTTGGACGGATGACGGTCGGCGGTCTGGAGCGTCACGAAGCGATCAGCAATGCCGTGATGGGCAAGGCACAGGGCAAGGCCGCGATCCGACTTGCCGGTGGCCACGCCCAGCAGCCATCCCGCCGCATTCAGCGTTTCGATCAGGTCCGCGATACCCGGATAGAGTGGCTCGGACACTTGCCCCCGGCCGCGCATGGCATGGAAGGCCTGTTTGTAACGCTCGGTCAGATGGCCGTGCAGATCAGCCTCCGCCTCAGGCAGCAGCCGCGCCATGGCATGGGGGAGCGAAAGACCCACAATCGCAAGGATCGCCATGCGGTCAGGCGGGATCAGCTTCGCGTCATCGAACGCCTGCGCCATCGCGGCACAGATGCTGTGCTGGCTGTCGACCAGCGTGCCGTCGCAATCGAATACGACAAGAGGGTTACTCATCTTATACCCGCCCGCATCAGCGCGGCGATAGCATGATCGCCCGCCGCTTCCAGTCCATCCGCCGCGGCATTGCGCGCTGCTTCTGGCTTGTTCTGACCCAGTTTGTATGTGCCGCGCCAGTCACTCACCTGCATGCTATATCCTGTAATCGCACCCAGCATCCGCTCGAACAGGCCGGGCGTCATCTTGTCGCGCGTCCAGACGGGCTTGGGCATGAGGCGGCTTTCGCTGTCCTGCGACAGCGCGTCAATCAATGCGGGGAGATCGACCGCATCCATCGCGCTCACCACGCCTTCCAGTTCGACCGCCACATAGTTCCAGGTCGGCACCTGATCGTCCATCCCGTACCAGTCCGGGCTGACATAGCCATGCGGACCATCGGCCAGGAACAGTGCCCGCGCGCCGTCCAGATGCCGCGCCAGCCGATTGCCGCGCGACAGGTGAAAGCCGATGCGATCATCGTCCAGCCAGACCACCGGCACATGAGCGACGCAGGGACCGTCCGGCGTTTCCGCAAACAGCGCGCCGAAACGATGCGCCCCGACAAAGGCGCGCATCGCGTCATGATCCTCCCAGCGGAACTGGCGATCGGGATGCAACGCCCCGCCCCTGCTTAACGTTCGCCGCGACCGCGCCGCTCGCCGCGCCGTTCCTTGCGGACCGCCTTGGCATGCTGCTTGGCGAACTTCTTCTCGTCCTCCCGCGTGGGGGTGCGGTCGATTTCATCATCCAGCAGCATGTCGCCAAGCGCGAGATCGAAGCCCAGATCTTCGAGGCTGGAGGCGAAATGATGCGGCAGGTCGGCCATCACATCCACCCGGCCGCCATCGGGATGATCGATGCGGATGCGCCGGGCGTGGAGATGCATCTTGCGGCTGATCGTGCCGGTCAGGAAGGATTCCTTGCCGCCATATTTGCCATCGCCCACGATCGGATGGCCGATCGCGGCCATGTGAACGCGCAACTGATGGGTACGGCCGGTAAAGGGCTGTAACTCCACCCATGTCGCACGGTTGCCCGCGCGTTCAATGACGCGGTAGCGGGTGCGGGCGGGCAGCCCTTCCTTCTCGTCCACATGCATTTTTTCGCCGCCGGTGCCCGGCTGCTTGGCGAGCGGCAGTTCGATCATGCCGTCGTTGATGCTGGGAACGCCCATCACCAGCGCCCAATAGACTTTGCGTGCGGTACGGCTGGAGAAAGCCTTGGCGAAATAGCCCGCCGAACGCGCGGTACGCCCCAGCAACAGCGCGCCGGACGTATCCTTGTCCAGCCGATGCACCAGCTTGGGCCGTTGATCCATATCGAACAACAGGCCATCGAGCAGCCGGTCGACATGCTCGTCGGTCTTGGTCCCGCCCTGGGTCGCCAAACCCGGCGGCTTGTTGATGACGATCGCCTGCGCGTCGCGATGGATCACCATCTCCTGCACATAGGCGATCTCTTCCGGTGTCAGGTCGATAACGCGGGCGCGCTTGACCTTCTCCGGCACGGGCGCCTTCGCCTCAGCCGGGGGCACGCGGATCATCTGCCCTTCGGTCACGCGGTCGCCCGGTGCGGCGCGCGCACCATCGACGCGCAACTGGCCGGTGCGCGACCAGCGCGAGACGATGTTGAAGCCGACATCGGGCAAATGCCGCTGAAACCAGCGGTCGAGGCGGATGCCGTCATCGTCAGCGGCAACGCGAAACTGGCGCACGTCGAGCGTGACGCCCTGCTCCGCCTTGGGCTTGGCCGCGACAGCGGGCGTGGCGGATTTCGCGGCTGCGGGCTTGGCGACCGGCTTGCGGGCCTGCGCAGCCTTCACCCCGCCGCGGGCGCGACCTTCGGACTTGCCGAAGCTCCAACTTGAACCCTTCGGGCCAAAGCTCTTTCCCGCGCCTCTGCTTTCAGGACGTTTGCCCTCGGACCGCTTGCCGTCAGCGCTTTTGCTGTCTGCGCGCTTGCTATCGGGGCGCTTGCCATCACCGCGTTTACCGGGGGCTTTTGCACCATCGGCTTTGCCGGGCTTGCCGTCACGTGGTCCTGCTGGTCCCTTGCCCTTCATGCGACGCTCCTGACGGCGAAAAGCCCCAGCGCCAGCGCGGCGATCGCGCCTACGACAGAGAATAGGACATAAAAGAGCGCCGTGCCGATCTGGCCGCGCTCCAGCATCAGCATGGTTTCAAGGCTGAAGGCGGAGAAAGTCGTGAAGCCGCCCAATACACCAACGCCCAGCAGCAGGCGCCACGCCTCTCCATTGGCGGATGTCGCGCGCGCAAGCCATCCGGCGAGCAGGCCCATGGCGAAGCCACCGAGCAGGTTGGCGGCCAGTGTGCCCCACGGGAGCGTGAAGCCCCACAGATTGCCCGCCAGTCGGCCGAGCTGATAGCGGAGCGCCGCGCCAACCGCGCCGCCCGCCATCACGAGAAAAATATTGGTCATGTCGATCGCCCTAGAGCGAATCGCGCCCAAGGGAAAGCAGGGGTTTTCCGGGGATGGGCAGCGCCTGGCCCAGCCTGCGCTGGCCGATAGCGAAAATCAGCGGCCGCCGTCAGCCAATATGTCGACGGAGGTTTTGCCGCCCGGCGCGTCACGGACCATCACCAGATAGGCCGCCTTGTCGTTGGCGCGGGTACCGCCCAGCACATGGTCGCCTTCCATCAGTTGATGTTCGCCATCATAACCGGCGCGGCGGGCCTGGGTGTAATAATAGTCGAGCACGCCCTGTTTGGGCACCGCTGTCACGAAACTGGCGGCGCGCAGGGTACAGCCGTTGGCCTCCGCTCCTGCGGCCTCCATCAGCTGGGCGCCGGGATAGACGCCGAAGGGTTCGGGCATTCGGGTCGCCCACTGCGTTCCATAGGCAAGCTTCGCCTTGCAATCGACGCCGGTGCGATAGCCCTGTTCGCGGGCGAGCGCACCCAGCGTGGTCCTGTCCATCGGCTTGCCCACGATCGGCGCAGGGGTGGAGAGCAGCTTGCCCCCCGCCAGCCGCTGCGCCTCTGTCGCCGCCTTCTTCGCGTCCCCCGTCAACACGGGAAGCGCGCCATTGGCGGGCTTGTCGGCCGGGCGGACGGCGTTGCGGTTGGACTGGCTGGTGAGGTTGGGATCGACCACGATCTGGTCGCCAAGCGCGCCCTTCAGCGCCGGATCGACCGCTTCATTGGTTAATTGCGCGTCGAGTGCGGCAAGGTTTGCGTCCTTGTCGCCTTTTCCGCATGAGGCAAGCATGGCCGCGCCCGCCAATGCAATCAGCAGAAAACCGTCCGAACGCCCCATCACCACACTCCCTTGCATCCCCCACAACTGACCTGCGCAGGTTAATTTTCCGTTAGGAACTACAGTAAACGGTAAATATTTTGTTAATAGGCCGGTTCGTAGCGACTGGCCCTTGTCGCCACGGAACGGAAAGGCCATCTCGACCCTATGCTGAACATCTTTTCCGCCCTTATCGGCCTCATCACCCTGATCCTGATGATCCCCGCCGTGTTCCCGCTGCTGGGCGCGCTGAACTGGATATTGGTGCCCATGGCGCTGGTGGGCGCGCTGGTGGGCATGGCGTCGTCCAGCAATGGCGGGCGTAATTTCTGCCTGATCGTCGCTGCTTTCGGCGCATTCCGCCTGTTCCTGGGCGGAGGCCTTATCTGAGCGACGCGGGGGCCACGGGCGATCGGCAGGGACGTGGCCATCAGCAGGGTCTGGGCCATCAGCAAGGTCTGGGCCATCAGCAGGGTCTGGGCGCGGCGATCGCGGCCTATGGCCTGTGGGGCCTGTTGCCGATCTTCTTCAAGCTGCTCCATCACGTCGGCCCGGTCGAGATCGTAGCACAGCGCGTCCTCTGGTCGCTGATTCTTATCACCCTGCTAATCGCGGCCCGCACAGGGCTGGGTGCCTTGACCACCGTGCTGCGAGACCGCCGCGTCATGCTCGCGCTGGCGGTGTCGGCCGCGATGATCGCGACCAACTGGTTAACCTACATCTGGGCCGTCAATTCCGGCCATGTGATTGCGGCGAGCCTTGGTTATTTCCTCAACCCGCTGGTCAATGTTGCGCTGGGCGTGCTCGTTCTGAAGGAACGGCTGCGGCGTGGGCAACTGATTGCGCTGGGGGGCGCTGCGCTGGGCGTTGCGATCCTTGCCACCGCCGCACTCCAGACCCTCTGGATCAGCGTGACGCTGGCGGTGAGCTTCGCCTTTTACGGGCTGGTGCGAAAAGTGACGCCGGTGGCCCCCATGGCCGGGCTGGGCGCAGAGACGCTCCTGCTGACGCCACTGGCGCTTGGCTGGCTGGCCTGGATAGCCATGCAGGGCACGCTGGCCTTTGGGCAGGATGCGTCGACTACCGCGCTGCTGATTGCCTCGGGCGCGGTGACGACGGTGCCGCTGGTGCTGTTTGCAGTCGCCGCCCAAAGGCTGCCGATGGCGACGCTGGGTGTGCTGCAATATCTGGCGCCAACAATGCAGTTTCTGTGCGGCATCCTGTTGTTCGACGAGACACTGAACAGAGGGCAACTCGTGAGCTTTGGGTTGATCTGGCTGGGGCTGATCCTGTTCGCAGCGGACAGTTACAGGGCAGCGCGGCAGAAGCAGGTCGCCATGCCTACAAAGATTGCCGTAAAACCCTAGGACAGTGTGGCGATCAGAACGTGGCTGTCGGCAGTTGCGGTTACCATGGCGCCATCCTCTACCAGCCAGCACTGGCTACCCTGCCATGCTTCTCCGTCAATCTCACCCTGCCCCGTGACAGGGATGAACCAGGTCGATCCGGCAGCCAGCGTGATGACCTGACCGCTGCGCCAGCTATCCATGCGAAGCGCGAACGGCTGACTCGCCCCATCCACCAGCATTTGCTTGCTGCCGAGCGGGACATGCGTATCGGGCAGCCGATAGGGCACGGCCTTGCTGACCGCGACGCCATCATCAAGATGCAGTTCGCGCGGGCGGCCATAGTCGTACAATCGGTAAGTCACGTCGTTGTTCTGCTGCACCTCGATCACGGTGACGCCGCCACCGATGGCGTGGACCGTTCCCGCCTCGATATAGAAAAAGTCGCCGGCCCGGACCGGCTTCCAGTCCATCAGATCCTCGATCTCGCCGTTGAGCGATGCTGCTCGCAATTCCGCAGCGTCCAGCGCACGCACCGTACCAATACCGAGCCGCGCGTCGCCATCGGCGTCGAGTACATACCAGCATTCCGATTTACCACCGATCAGCCTGCGATCATGCGCTTGCACGTCGTTCGGATGGACCTGGATCGAAAGCTTTTCGCTGGTGAAGATATATTTGACGAGCAGCAAGGGATGGCGCCCCTCCGGTCCATCGAACCAGACTTCGCCAATCTTCCGGCCATCCGCTTCGCCGAATATGGCCGGAAGGTCCGTGCGGCCCCATGGCTTTTCTACATATTTGGTGCTCAATCGGATCGCGCCCATGGCGATTATTTCCCTTTGAGAGCGTCGGTGATACGTCGCACCTTTTGCGAATCGCCACGACGCAGGATCATGATATCACCGTTGGTCGCGACCACGATCAGATCATCGACATCCACCAGCGCGACCCGCGGGCCGTCACTGTGAACAAGGCAGCCAGTGGTACCCATCGCAAAAATCTCACCGCGCAGGACATTCCCCGCCTCATCCTTTTCGCTGATGTCATGGAGCGAATCCCAAACGCCGACATCAGACCAGCCCATCGGCACGGGCACGCAGGCCACTTTTTTGCCTTTTCCATCACCGCATAGTCGATCGAGTCCGACGGACTTTCGGCAAAACGGGTGGGATCGGGGCGGATGATATTATCCTGCCGCCGCTCTTCTGTCAGTGAGAGAAGCTGCTTGGGTTTTTCCTCGCGGGAAAGCGGCCAGAGGCGCGTTCCTGATCCACCGGACAGGATGACGGGCGTAATTTTCGATTTGGGATCGCGCATTACGCTAAAAGCTCCATCGGCCATCTTCTGTTCCGATACCATCTGGACAGGATTTCACCCGAACGCCGTCGCCTCGAAACGCACCGGCTCGCCGATCGCCTGGTTGGCGAGCGTGTCTTCCCACATGACGCGATTGCCCCGGATGATCGTGCCGGTGGCCTTGCCGGTCAGCCTGTCCCCCTCAAACGGCGACCAGGCGCAGCGCGAGGCGAGCCATTCGCTGCCCACGGTCCAGCGCTTCTTCAGGTCGACAATAGTGAAGTCGGCGTCATAGCCGAGCGCGATGCGCCCCTTCCCCACCAGCCCGAACACGCGCTGCGGCCCGGATGAGGTGAGTTCGATGAAGCGGCGCAGGGTCAGGCGGCCTTGTGCGACATGATTAAGCAGCAGCGGCACCAACGTCTGAACGCCCGGCATACCGCTGGGGCTGGCGGGATAGACTTTCGCTTTTTCCTCGATGGTATGGGGGGCGTGATCGCTGCCCAGCACGTCGGGCACGCCCTGGTTCAGCCAGCGCCACAGGCCGTCGCGATGCGCTGCGCTGCGGATCGGCGGGTTCATCTGGGCATAGGTGCCAAGGCGCGGATAGGCGTCCTCCGCCGCCATCGTCAGATGCTGGGGCGTCACCTCACAGGTGGCGATATCCTTGTGCTGGGCGATATATTCCAGCTCGGTCGGAGTCGTGACATGAAGGATGTGGATGCGCCGTCCTGCCTTGCGCGCGAGTGCGATGATCCGCTTCGTCGCGATCATCGCGCTTTCATCGTCGCGCCAGACCGGGTGCGAGGATGGATCGCCCTCGACCCGAAAATCCTTGCGCGCATTCATTCGCGTTTCGTCCTCGGCATGGATGGCGACGCGGCGGGTGCCGCTGGCCAGCACGCGGGACAGGGCGTTGTCGTCGTCGACCAGCAAGCTGCCGGTGGAGGCGCCCATAAAGATCTTCACCCCCGCCGTGCCGGGCGTCCGTTCCAGTTCGGCAAGCTGCTCCGCATTGTCAGCCGTCGCGCCGACATAGAAGGCATGGTCGCACCACATGCGATGATGGGCGCGAGCCAGTTTGTCGGCGATCCGCTCGGCGCTGTCGGTATTGGGATTGGTATTGGGCATCTCAAAGACAGCAGTGACGCCGCCCAGCACCGCAGCGCGGCTGCCCGATTCCAAGTCTTCCTTATATTCCAGCCCCGGCTCGCGAAAATGGACCTGGCTGTCGATCACGCCGGGCAGGACATCCAGGCCGGTGCAGTCGATCACCTCGCCCGCATCGCCCAGATTTGTACCGATGGCGACGATCTTGCCGCCTCGCACGCCGACATTCACCGATTCGCTGCCGCCGGGGGTGTGGACGGTGCCGTTCTTGAGGATCAGGTCGAATGTCTGGGGCATGATGTCTCGCCGCTTGGATATGGTGTCGCACTGTCCTACCTAAAGGCGATGACCGGCACCACCCTTCGCGATCGCGCGATCCTTCGTATTTCGGGCGAGGATGCCCGTTCCTTCCTTCAAGGCCTCATCACGCGCGATGTCCTGACGCTGGCCCAGGGCGCGCCGCGCTGGTCGGGGTTGCTGACGGCGCAGGGCAAGGCGCTGTTCGATTTCATCCTGTGGGGTGATGGCGACGATGTGCTGATCGACTGCGAAGCGACGCAGGCCGATGCGCTGGCGAAGCGACTCGCGCTCTACCGCCTCAGGCGCAAGGTAGTGATCGCCCGTGAGGATGCGCTAGCCGTCCATTGGGCCGCCGAGGCCGGGGACAAGCCGCTGGACCCCCGTTTACCTGCGCTGGGGCATCGCTGGATCGCGCCTGCGGACGATGGCGATGCATCGGCGGCGTTTCGCGCGCACCGGCTGGCGCTAGGGGTGTTCGAGGGGGTCGAGGAACTGGGGCAGGACCAGACGCTGTGGCTGGAGAGCAACGCGGAGGAACTGCATGGCGTCGATTATGACAAGGGCTGCTATGTCGGGCAGGAGAATACCGCGCGGATGCACTATCGCGCCAAGGTGAACCGGCGGCTGGTCGCGGTGCCCCTGAGCGAGGCGCAGGAGAAGCGACAGCGAGCGGCCCTGCCCGACATGGGGCTGTCGATCGAATTGCGACGCGTCGAGGATCTGGACCCGGCTGCCCTGCCCTCCTGGCTGGCGGACGCGATTGTCGGGACGGTCGACGAATGAAGCGACTGATCGGGGCAGCGCTGGCCGCGCTTCTCGTCACCGTACCTGCCTTTGCCGACACACCGTGGACGCTGGTAAAAACTTATCCGCACGACGCGATGGCCTTCACCGAAGGCCTCTTCTTCCATGACGGCGCGCTCTATGAAAGCACGGGACTGGAGGGCCAGTCCGACATTCGCAAGGTCCGGCTGAAGGACGGAAAGGTCGAGCAGCGGCGCACGCTCGACTCCTCTTATTTCGGCGAAGGGATCGTCAACTGGAAGGACCGGATCGTCAGCCTGACCTGGCGGCATCGCAAGGGTTTTATCTGGTCCCTCGCGGATTTCGCCCCCGTCGGTGACTTTCGCTATGAGGGGGAAGGCTGGGGCCTGACGCAGGATGGTCGACACATCATCATGAGTAATGGCACACCGCAAATCCGCTTCCTGGACCCGGAAACGCTGACCGAGACACGCCGCATCACCGTCACCTGGAACGGCCGCGCCGTCGACCGGATCAACGAGCTGGAATGGGTGAAAGGCGAGATATTCGCCAATATCTGGTACGATACGAAGATCGCCCGGATCGATCCCCGATCAGGCGGCGTGATCGACTGGATCGACATCGCGCCGTTGCTGAAGGCCAGCGGGGCCAAGGACAGCGAGGCCGTCGCCAACGGCATCGCCTATGATGCAGCGAAGGACCGACTGTTCGTAACGGGGAAAAACTGGCCCAAACTGTTCGAGATCAAGCTGAAACAGTAAAGCATCGTGCGCCGCCTGATGAGGAAAGCGCGAGGCGGAAGTGATGCTAATGACTTGCAACAACCGATATCCTTGGCTAGCGGGCGGCAGGTCATTGGGGAAAATCATGTACGTCCGCTCGTCTATCCTGCTCGCCACCACGGCTCTTGCCGTTGCCAATGTGCCGGTACTGGCGCAACTGGAGCCGACAGCCGGGGAGGCGGACGGGATAATCGTCACCGCCGCACGGACAATCCTGCCAGCCAATGCCCTGCCACTGACGATCGACGTCATCGACCAGGAGACGCTAAACCAGCAGGTCGCGATCGGCGGATCGATCGTCGATGCCGTGTCGGCGCTCACGCCTTCCTTCTCGCCCACGAGGCAGAAGCTATCCGGCGCGGGCGAGACGCTCCGGGGACGATCCCCACTCTATGCGATCAACGGTATCCCGCAGACCGCCGCGCTGCGCGATGGCGCCCGCGACGGTTTCACCATCGACCCCTTCTTCATCGATCGGGTCGAACTGATCTACGGTTCCAATGCATTGCAGGGGATCGGCGGCACCGGCGGCATCGTCAATCAGGTAACGGTCGCGCCGGCCCAGAGCGATGGCCTGTCGGGCCGGCTATTGGTGCAGGGCAATAGCGACACCGGGTTCCGCAGCGACGGAATGGGCGGTAAGGTCGCTGGCCTGATCGCCTGGAAGGCAGGGCCTTGGGACGCGATGGTGGGCGGAGCCTATGAAAAGCGCGGCGCCTTCTACGATGGCCATGGCGATCGCGTCGGCACCGATTTGACCCAGGGCGAGACGCAGGATAGCCGCAGTTGGTCGCTGTTCGGTCGCTTCGGCTACGCATTGAGCGATACCGCCCGGCTGGACCTCACCATGAGCCGCTTTCAACTGAAGGGCGAAGGCGACTATGTCGCGGCCAATGGCGATTATCGCATCGACCGGCCGACGACCTCGGTGCATGGTACGCCCCCCGGCGTTCCCGCGACCAACCGCACCGAAAGCGCGGCGCTGACGCTGACCGACAACAATTTTTGGGGCGGCAATTTCATCGCCCAGATCTTCTTCAACCGGTCACGCGACACCTATGGCGGCGAGATCGCGCCGATCGTCAGCTTTCAGGACCCCACCATTGCGCCGGTCGGCACGCTGTTCGACCAGTCGCAGAATCGCAGTCGCAAATATGGCGGCAAAATCAGCTATGAACGGGCCATGCCGGGCCTCGAAGCGCTCACCGCCGCGATCGGCTTCGACGCGCTCTATGACCTTACCGAACAGCGGCTGATCGCCACTGGCCGGACCTGGGTGCCGCCGACGGACTATCGCAGCCTGGCGCCATTCGCCCAGTTCAACCTGGCGCTGTTCGACAAGAAGCTGCGGTTCGCGGGCGGCGTGCGCTATGAGGATGTCCGCATCCATATCGACGACTATCATAGTCTATGGACCTATGGCGGCGGCTTCGACGTGGCTGGCGGCACGCCGACCTTCAACGCCACCTTGTTCAACGGCGGCGTCATCCTGGAACCGTGGGCGGGCATCCGCGCCTATGCCAGCTATGCGGAAGGCTATACCGTGCCCGATGTCGGCCGCATCGCGCGCGCCGTGGGACAGGCGGGCATCGACATTGACGATTATGCCAACATCAGCCCGATCGTCTCCAACAACCGCGAAGTCGGAGTCGAGGTCAAGCGGGGACCGTTCGACGCCAGTGCCGCCTATTTCTGGTCGACCAGCAAGAAGGGGTCGCTGCTGGTCCAGACCGCGATCGGCGCGCCGTTCGAGGTGCAGCGCCAACGCGTGGAAATCCAGGGGCTGGAACTCAACCTGTCGGCCAAAACGCCCGTGCCGGGGCTGACTCTATCCACGGGCTTCGCCCATCTGATCGGTCGCACGGACGGGTCGGATAACGACATCGACAAGGTGGACCGCGACCTCGATGGCGCGAACATCTCGCCCGATCGTCTGAACGTCGCCGCTACCTATGCGCAGGGGCCGCTGTCGGCGCGCGTCCAGACACAATTTTTCCTGTCGCGCCAGTATGAACGGACGCCGGGCGCCTATCCGCCACTCTATCGCTTCGACGGCTATGACGTGACCGACCTGTCGCTGCGCTATCAGACGGGCTTCGGCGCGATCACGCTGGCGGCGCAAAACATCTTCGACACCTTCTATATCGACTATTACAGCCAGACGGTGCGCCCCAACGACAATGCCCATTATTTCGCCGGGCGCGGACGTAATTTCACCTTGTCATGGGACTATCGTTTCTAGTGAAACTGCTCGATAGCCTGCACCGCTGGACCGGCGGCCTGATCGGGCTATTGCTGGCGATATTGGGCCTGACAGGCGCAGTGCTGGTGCATAAAAATGCCTGGACGCTGGCGCCGCACTCCAATGACCCGCGGGTAGAGGATGTACGCCAACTCGCGGCCACGACACAGCGCCTGATGGCCGATCCTGCGACGCGGCCCCAGACGATCACATACGCCTCGGACGATTTCGGACTGCTGCGTCTGGCGTTTCAGAATGGCAAGGGCGCCTATGCAGACCAGAGCGGCACGCTGGTGACGCAATGGAACAGCCAGTGGGAACGGCCGGAAATCTGGCTGTTCGACCTGCATCATCATCTCTTCTCGGGTGATGCGGGAGAGACGGTGATCGGTATCGCCGCCCTGTGCGGCCTGTTTTTCGTCGTGACCGGATTCCTATTGTGGTGGCGCACCCGCAAGACCTTCGAATGGCGGCTGCTCCCTGCGCGCATGAGCCGACCGGCGGTCGTCCGGCATCACCGCGACCTGGGCGTGGTGATCGCGCCGCTGCTGCTTCTGTCACTGGTGACGGGCGCTGTGCTGGTGTTTCGACCGATGGCGGCGCTGCTGTTCGGTCCCGGCGCTCCCGCGCAGATAGATCGTGCGCTCGCTGCGCCGCCGCCCCGCGACGCCAGACTGGCCGAACGGCTGGATTGGGAACAGATGATCCTGACCGCGCATGCGCGCTTTCCCGATGCCGAATTGCGCAGCCTCAGCCTGCCGCGCAAGGATAACGGGATCATCACCGTCAGGATGCGGCGACCGCAGGAGTGGCTGCCCAATGGCCGGACCACCTTGTGGTTCGCGGCGGACAGCGGCGTGCTGTTGGCGGCGCGTGACGCGGATCGGCTGCCGATGGCGGTAAAGGGCTATAATCTCCTTTACCCACTCCATGCAGCAAAGGTGGGCGGCCTGCCATTTAAACTGATCATGACCATTTCCGGCCTGGCCATGGCGCTGCTCGGAACGCTGGCAGTCTGGACCTTCTGGTTCAAGCGACCCAGACGAGCGGCCCGGCAGTCGCCAACGCCGAATGCCGTCCCCAGCCGTCGACAGGCTCGTTGAACGCCAGCGTTCGAATGAAGGAGATGGCCTTCAGGGTTGGTCCTGTTGCCGCATCGGCCAGCCGCCCTTTCGGACCTAAGCGCTTGCAACAAGCTGCTGTTCACCCCTGCGTTCTGGCGCGCTCTCCAGCAGCCATTCGATCCGGTTACGCCCCTTGCGTTTTGCGCGATACAGGGCTTCGTCCAACTGCCTGAAGATGTTCGGAACATCCCGGCGTGCGCGCTCCACATGACAGGCGCCGATACTGACAGTCGCTCGAACAGGGACGCCATCCCAATGGACGGTCTGCGCCGCAAACGCCTCGCGCAGCCGGTCGGCAACCCCTTCTGCGCCTTTCTGACTGGAGACTTCGGCTACAAGTGCGAATTCCTCTCCGCCCAGTCGCCCGATGAGATCGCCTTCCCGGCAACAGGCGCGAGCGGTCGCCGCGAAAGCCTGTAATACTGCATCCCCCGCAAGATGGCCATGACGGTCATTGATCGACTTGAAAAGGTCGATGTCGAGCCAAAGGATGACGAAGCTTTTGCCGGGGCGCGGCGGCATGCTCAGCCGGTCACGCATACGCTGCTCGAAGGCGCGGCGGTTGAGGAGTCCGGTCAATCCATCATGGTCTGCAGCTTCGCGCAGTTGGTCCAACAAATCATCGCGAACCGCCATCGCGCTGCTGATGGTCAGGGGTGCCAGAACCAGAAACGCGACGGCAATACGGACCGACACAACCATCTGCGGGATCGCCATGTCCTGACCAATGTCGATGACGCCAAGGCCCAGCATCGTCAGCCATCCCGTGCCCAGGATCATCGTCAACAGGGCCGTCATCTGGATGGGGTAGATCAGTGCACAAAGCAGCAGGCCCGGTAGTGGGAAAATGATGCTGCCTGGGCCATCGAAGAAGACGGCCGCGACACAGGAGATCGCAAGGAGAAGCGCGGGGCCGATCGTCCTTCGGTCGCTTCTGGCTGTCGTCCCTTCAACTGTGCGCCTATGCCAGCGCGGCCGCACAGTAAGAATGGCTGGCAGTATGATCAGGTAATTGACGAGTTCGCTGGCGGGCCAGGTCATGAGCGTCTGGATTGCAGAGCCATGAAATTCGATCTTGACCAGCAAGGCACCGCACAATGCGGCGGCAATGCAGGCCGGAAGGAGGCAGGCGAGGATGCGTAGTACGGAATGAACGCGCCGTAGCCCCAGATCACGCCTGTCGAGACCGAGGAGGAGGTGCGTCGCAGTGAACGAACCGACCATGTTGGCGCCGGCAAAAAAGCGGAAAGCGACAGCGTTCGCCCGAAAAGCAGGTCTGCTGCCATATAGCCCAGCAAAGCCCCCAGCCAGCCGGACAAGCAATGCAACCGGCGATCCCGCAGCGCAAGGCCAACCAAAACAGCATTCGCAGGCCAGAACGATACCGAGAAGGCGTGCCGCGAAGCAAGACCGAGCATGCTCGCCGCAAACACCGCAGCGCCTAGAA
Source organism: Sphingobium aromaticiconvertens (assembly GCF_037154075.1). NCBI lineage: Bacteria > Pseudomonadati > Pseudomonadota > Alphaproteobacteria > Sphingomonadales > Sphingobiaceae > Sphingobium > Sphingobium aromaticiconvertens. The sequence goes on along the minus strand of NZ_JBANRJ010000001.1, from coordinate 1,635,447 downwards.
TCAGGAATGCACGCATTCCGTCACCCCGGCGGGTGGCCGCGTCTGCCTGCGGCGATACTGACGGCTGAAGCGATGCAGCACATGGGGCGGCTGAACGGGACATTTCGATCGCTTAGGTCAGGTTGGTAAATATCCAGTAACGCGCCTGCCCGGTCAATCGCGATCCGACCATGTGGGCCGCGCTTGGTGCAATGGAGGAACGCTCGTGTTGACTGGCTCATCGACGAGAATCTTTACCGGGATACTGCCCATGCGGGGAATGCCAGTCACCGGATCGTAGCCGTCATCCGACGCGCTCAGGCGGCCGGTGTTACCGCCCGTCTGCCGCGGTCGATCCGAACCGGGATTGGTGCCAAATCCATGCGACATCGAGATGGTGCCGGGGCGAAGCGCGCCCTCCCCCTTCACGATCGCCTCGATTTCTCCATGCGGCGAGCGCAGACGCACGCAATCCCCGTCGACGAGACCTATGCGGAGGATATCCGCGGGGTTCATATAGGCGGGATTGACGCCGTCGCCGGCCAGCTTCGCGATCTGGCGACCAAAGCTGTTGAGCATATTGTTCATACGCCGGGGTAACAGGCGGAAGGGATATTCCACCTCGATCGCGCGATTATCCTCGCTAAACACGATAGCGAGTTCCTCGATCATCGGCGGCGCGGCCAGTTCCAGCCGGTCATCGTTGCCAGGCTCGCGCGGAAGGACGCGCTGGTCGCTCTCAAAGATGTAGCCGTCAGGATATTGCTTCACACGCTCCAGCGGAATGCGCGAACCTTCGCAGGAGAGTTCGATCAACCGATCGGTACTCGGTTTGGGACCGGAGGGATCGAGCGTGAAGGTCATCGGCGCATGCTCCGCCTGCGGACCATTGCCGTAACGGAGCGACACCGGAATCTGAGTGCCCATGCGCTTGGCGACGCCCCAGAAGAATTCCCAATCCTCAATCACGTCACTGCCCTCGGGCGGATCGACGATGGCGGGTGTGTAAGCACCATAAGGCTCAGGGAAGCCCCGCGTCGTGCCATAATATTTGACGCCCTCGGGCATGTAGGTGGTCATCGGCGTTTCAAGCGTGAGCTTGGGCGCGACGACATAATGGGAAAGCTCGGCGGTCGCGGTCATCTCGGTATCGATGGTAACGAGAAGATCGAGCGCGTTAAGCGCATCGAACGCCTTGTTCTGGTCGGGCCAGGCCATCATCGGATTGCCGCCGGCCACGATCAATGCCTTCACCTGCCCGGGTCCGGGCATCAATATCTCCTCGGACAATGCGGCGGCCGAGAGACTCGGTGAGCGTCGAATGGGTGGCGAAGTTCGGGCCGGTGCCGTAACTCACCCCAGCATTGCTGGCGCCGGCGAAGATGCGCGCGGCCGCTATAATCTGATCAGCCGCAACACCGGCACGTTCGGCGGCATAGGCCGGCGTGTATGGAGCGACCGCCTCCCGCAGCGTCTCCAGCCCCTGCGTATTGGCGGCGACGAAATCGTGATCGTAAAGTTCATCTTCAAGGATCACATGGATCATCGCCGCAAGAATCGTCGGATCCTCACCGGGACGTGGCTGCATGTGGATATGCGCGCGCTTGGCCGTTTCGCTGACGCGGGGACGATCACGATCAGCCTCGCCTCGTTTGCGGTCATGTCCTTTGGCGGTGTTGAAGTGCGGCTGCCCGGCCTGCCACATGCCATGGTGGGCAAGTGCGATCAGGATGCCCGGCTTGTCGATCGAACCGGCGGTGAAGAACATGGGTGAGCCGAGTCCGCGCAGCCACCCGCCCGCGATCGAATTGGCGACGACGAAAGGCACGGTCCCCATGCCGACATAGACGGCGACCGCGCGCGGTCCATGGTCGTCTATGATCGACTGCAGCCTGTCAGAGATTTCGTCCATGGCCGTCTCGGCTCTGCATTTCGCAAAGCCGCCATCCAGGCCGCGCTTCAACGTGTGCAGCAAGCGCTGGGGTCCATAATGTTGTTCAGGCAGCGCGCGACCCTTGGGGCAGGTATAGCCGCCATAGAGCGGAGCGCGAGGGTTGCCGACGATCCTGGTGGCGCGGCCTTCCTCGACCGTCACCTGAATCGGACAGAAGGCGGTACACAGCCGGCAGATGCTGGTGTGCACATCGCCCGCAGCAGCGTCGGTGTTGCTCATGAGAACATCACGACCGAACCCTGCAACCGCTGTTCGGACAGCAAGGCGAAGCGGTCCACCTTCACCTTGACACCGATCGGCATCATCCCCGCTCCCCGATCGCGCGCGAGATCAGCATGCTATGGCCTCGGGTTGCGTGAGGATACGGCGCAGATCCTGCACGGTTCGATAAGCATCGCGAACCGCTTCGCCGATCCGCGCTACCTGCACCGCGTCGCCAATCCGGATGACAGGCACAGTCGCATCGGCGAGATCCCTGGCGAGCGTCGTGTCCGGTACCAGCCCATGCGCGAGCAGGACAGCGGCAGCCGGTTCGATATGATCACCATTATCGTCGCTGAGAACGACATGATCCTCTTCTATCCCACTGAGCCGCATATGATCGACGATGCGGATCGCCTTGTCCTCCTGCAACTGGCGCAAGAGGTGCATGCGATAGAGCGGCTCGGCGTTGCGCGCCAGGAAGCGTCGATCCGAACGCGTCACCAGAAGCACATGATGGCCCTGTTTCGTCAGATGTTGTGCCGTCTCGGTTCCCGTCTCGCCGCCGCCATAGATCATGATCGGCTTTTCTGCAGTCGAGGCGGGCAGGACCACATCGCCAAGCAATATCTTGAACGCCGGATGGAGCGGCAAGCCGCCGGATCCGCCGAGTGCCAGCGGCGCAGGACATGAGCCGGACGCCAGGACGATAACATCCGGCGTCGTGGCAAGAATGGTTTCCGCGTCCGCAGCGGCGCCGCTACGCACGTCGATCCCGCTCCGGCTCATTCTGCGCAGCAGGAATGCGTGATACCAGAACAGCTTGTCCTTGCCGGGCGGCGTGGCGGAGGTGATGAGATTGCCGCCCAACGTCGCCCGTTTTTCGAACAGGGTGACGCCGAAGCCCGCCTGTTCCAGCATCAGGGCCGCCGCCATGCCGCCGGGTCCGGCCCCGACGACGGCTGCGTTTTTTCCTGCGCCGAAGCCATCGATCGGCGGATCCGTTTCATGACCGCAGCGCGGGTTTTCGGCGCAGCTGACGCCGCGGTTGCCGCCCGTCTCCTTGATGCACCAGTTGCAGGAGGTGCAGAGGCGAATGTCGTCGGAGCGGCCCGACCGGGCCTTGTCCGGCCACATCGGATCAGCGAGCAGGGCCCGGCCCAAAGAGATCATGTCGGTATCGCCCGAAGCGATCGCCGCGTTGGCCATTTCCGGCTTGCGGATGACGCCCGCGCAGATCACGGGCTTGCCCGTCGCCTCGCGGATGCGACGCGCCATCGGCAGGCGCCAGCCCTCTGCCACCGACATCGGCTCGACGATTACCTCTACGCTGTCGAGCGAGCCGCAGGAGATATCGATCGCGTCGACCCCGGCATCGCACAGATGGGGAGCGATCTTCTCGCTATCCTCGATCGTGAGGCCGCCCTCAAGAAAATCGGACACCGACATGCGATACAGCAGCGGCTTGTCGCCGATCGCGGCACGCACGGCCTTTATGACTTCGACGGGGAATTTGAGCCGACGCTCGAAATCGCCGCCCCAGTCATCGTCGCGTTCGTTGACCAGCGGCGACAGGAATTGCTGTAGCAGATAGCCGTGCGCGCCGTGCAGCATGACCGCATCATAGCCAACCTGTATCGCCAGCGATGCGGCGGATGCATAGCTCTGAATGATACGGAGAATCTCATGCTCCTCCAGAGCGCGGGGCACCGCGTTCAAATAGAGCGACTTGAGCGGGACCGCCGAGGAGGAGACGGGCTGGCGGCCGATCACCGCCTCCCGCGACTGGCGCCCCGCATGGCTCAACTGGACGCAGGCGCGTGCGCCGGCGGACTGGACCGCGGCTGCCAGCTTGCCATGGCCGGACCGATAGAAAGGGGAATCAAGCCGCAACTGTGGCGCCATCGAACTGAAGCCATCAAGCCCGTCAACACAGGTAAATTCTACGATTACGAGGCCGGTGCCGCCAAGGGCGCGCTCGCGATAATAAGCGATCGCCTCTTTCGAGACCGAGCCGTCCGCATTGCCGAGATGGCTCTCCATCGGCGCCATCGCGATGCGGTTCTTCACCCGCATCCCCCGGATCGTGATCGGATCGAACAGGTGATTAAACGTCATCGCACCTCCTAGGCCATGGCTCTCTCGCCATTTATGCCATGATGACAGCATCGCTCTGAAATGATAATCCTACAAAATACAAACAAACTCTTCGCTGGAAACGAATAATGGACAGGCTTCGCTCGCTCGAAGTATTCGTCGAGATCATCAATCAGGGCAGCATGTCGCGGGCGGCGCAGGCGCTTGGAATGTCACCGACGATGGTGACAACTCATCTGGCGCAGTTGGAAAAACGGTTAGGCAAGCGCCTCCTCGATCGCACGACCCGCCGGATCGATCTGACCCGCGAAGGCGATCGCTTCCTGAACGATGCGCGCCATATTCTCGACGCGTTCCAGGCCGCCGAGGATGTGGCGCGCGACGGCCCCGTTCGGCCGCGTGGACGCGTGCGGGTCGATGCGCCGGCGGCAGTCGGCCTTCGTTACATCGTTCCTGCGGTGCCGCTTTTTTGCGCGACTTATCCGGATGTCGCGCTGGACATCAGTCTGGGCGATCGCGGTGTCGTGTTCAGGCCGGATGGTTTCGATGTACTGCTGCGGATCGGCGAAGAGCATCCCGCCAATGCGGATGTCCGCGTGCTGGGCCACACACGGTTCGTGCATGTCGCCGCGCCATCCTATCTCGCGCTTCACGGCGTGCCCGAGAAGCCGGAGGATCTGGAACAGCATGATTGCATAACATATTCGACGACCGAGCGCGTCGGCGGCCCTCGCTGGAATTTCAACTCTGGAAACAAGATTCAGACTGTGCGTCCGAAATCGAAGCTCAGCTTGAATGACGGCAGCGCAGTGTCGACGCTCGCAGTCTCAGGCCTGGGAATCGCCCGAACGCTGGAAATGCTGGTGGCGAGCGAGATCAAGATGGGTACATTGCGGCCCGTCCTGGAGGGTTGGACCGAAAGCCCCGTCTCGATCTGCGCTTTCGCGGCCAATGACCGGGCCAAGACACCCGCCGTTTCTGCCGTCCTGGACTTTTGTGAATCGATCAGTTGGCCAAACAGATAGATCCCGCATGAACGAACCTCCGGCTAGCGGCGATCCAGTTTGTTCATCACTATGAAATCCTGCTTGAACATCAGAAGGAATAGTTCAGACCGACACCAATCTGCCGCGGTGGCGAGTAAATGACGGCATCCGCGCTGGGATTGATGAACGTGGACCCCAGAACCTTTGCATTGGTGAAGTTGCGCGCAAAGACCGACAGGGTGGCGCCGGTGTCCGCTGGCGAGAAGGCAATGCGTGCGTTACCCGTGAAATAGGCATCCTGTTCGATGCGGCTTTCTAGCGCCATGCGCACCTTGGTCGAGTAGAAGCCGTTCAGCGACAGGGCAAGCCGGCCCGCATCGAAGTCATGATGATAGTCAATCAGCCCGTTCACGGTGAATTTGGGCGCCCGGATCATTCGCTGGCCGCTTACGTCCGTCCTCCCATCCAGCACGCCGTCGAAATCCGGATCGGTCGGCATCTCGACCAGACTTGCATTGGGAAAGGCATCATAGCGAGCATGCAGCCAGGCCGCACCCATGGTCAGGGTCAGGTCGTCCGAAGCGCGGAAGCTCGCATCCGCGTCGATGCCGTAGATTTCAGCGGAACCGGCGTTCTGAAGGGTGCTGACCCCGCCCACGGTGGTCGTCGCCTGAAGGTTAGTATAGTCGTAATGGAAACCCGCCACGTTCACGGCTACGGCCCCCGACTTGAACTTCGCGTCCGAACGGCGAACGGCAGCCTGCTCCCCGACCCTTGAATTCGGATATGATTCACATTGCCCCATTCAAGTAAGGATTTTTTCCATATCTCATTAGAGCTTGCAGCATTCAAAGCGATGATCGCACTGCCTAAAATGTGGCGCCCAGCGCGGCACTCACGAATAGAAGCATGTGCCCCCGCAGGCGACGAACGATCTCGAAAACACCGTTGATCGACTATCGAAACCGTCCAACTGCGGGACTCAGACCACAGGATACTATCCGAATTAGCTCCTATCAATTTATGAATAATAATATAACGATTGGTTCGTATGCAGTTATGATTCCATGGGTCGCTCCGATAAAATTGCACCGCATCCTATATTGGCACTGCCCCCAAAGGTGGCAGCAGTACAGAGGCGATCGTATATGGAGCTATCAGGTTCGACATCGTTGGTGATATCCAACGCATTGACTCGGGAAGGACTGAGCAGGATTCTGTCTGACAGCGGATTCAACATCGCACAATCAATATCAAGCATTGATGAAATAATTGACTGCCATGATCATGATCAACATATAATCATTGTTGATTACACCTGGAATGAAAAATCTATTGATACAGACATTCAAAACATCATCAATAAATTTCCTAAATCGAAACTTGTTATCCTCAGAGATGATTTCGATTTAAATATACTGTTACGCATTTTTTTTGCAGGCGCCCATGGCTATATTATAAAAGACATAGCCCATCAAGCATTCATAGCAAAAATGCACCTCATCCTAATGGATGAAAAAGTAGCTCCTTCAAACCTGATTGATTCCATCAGCACCACCTCACTAAGAATCAGTTCTTTTGAAGATGATGAAATATCCATGGATTTCGGGCTAAATGAACGAGAGAAAGATATTTTACAACGCCTCATCATGGGCCAACCAAATAAATTAATATCCAGAGAGCTTGGGGTAAGCGAGGCGACTGTAAAGGTATCTATTCAGTCTATATTTCGAAAAATGTCCGTCAATAACAGAACTCAGGCAGCCATACTAGCAAATGAGTGTAAAATTATTACAAATAATTCAACTTTTTATAAAAGAAAATCAATATTTACGTTGATTTTAATAGCAACATCTATTTTCAATTCAATTGATACTTATGTTACATTTTCCTGAAACAGATAGTATTTAGCGACTTCCCCAAACTAGGGGTAAGAGCCAAACATACACGGCACAATTTAACCCGCTTCGTTCGCCGGAAACATAGGATCGGGTTGGCGGGCATGGCCCAAGTTACTGAACTGAAATAGAGATTGGGACATCATCCTTTTTTCGGACAGAAAGTGTCATACCCGCTATGACAGATGATAGCGCGTCACGTTTTCATTCCCAACGACTTGCCGCAAAAAATGCCCGTCACCTTCGCGACCTGCGCCTGCGCATCCTCAAGGTCGCTGACCAAATCATCGAAACTGCGCTCAGACCCGCCCCGGCATAGCAGGTGCGGCCGTGCTGCAACTCTCAAGCCCTGCCCTTCAATGCAGAAGCCTCGTTCTTCCGTAATGAACAGCCGCAGCGATCCCTGCTCGGTCTGCTCACGCGGACAGTGCCGCCAAGCACTGGCCACGGCCGGGGGAACATCATGGCGAATAAACCGCCGAATCGATGCCATCAGATTGGATGCGGCTCTAGCATTATCACGCCGCTATTCCTATCCAGATGATTACGTTTAGCCATATGCATCCTGTCGCATCGTTCGCGATGGTAAAATGCTTCAATTGGGCCAGCAATTATCCAGAATCCTCAGAGACTCCCATTTTTATTAGGGTGATTATGCTTCTGTGATCAACGGGGTCACTTTTCAAAATGGGGATGAAGATGAGTAGATATACTCAGGATTCCATTAAGCTAACGGGGCGGGAGCATGAAGTCCTGGGCCTGGTTGCTCTAGGCTTGTCAGCCAAGGAAGCGGCCATCGAACTGGCCATTGCACCTTGCACCGTCGAGCGACACATCGAAAATGTGCGACTCAAGACACGCACACGTAATCGTGCTCACATGATTGCGCATGTTATCCAGCAAGGCCTATTGATATCGGAAATAAAAGATAAAGAAGCTACATCTTTTTCCTGACATTAACTAAGATTTTTTCTCCAGAATTCCAGTTGTGCTCAAATCATATTTGAGCCCAGCCAATGACAAGGTCGCTCGGAGACAAAACAATGGTATGGTCGCGCACATGAACGACGCCGGTGGAAATTTTACTTTCTCCAAATTTCACCGTCGTCGTTTTACTGCCTATACCGCAATGGATAGATTCAAGAGGAATTGAGAGCCCTCTTTCAAGCGCTTTTACACATGCCTCCTTCCGGACCCATGCCCTCAAAAACCCATTGCTGAATGACCTCCCCATTTTCAAGGCACGACGAAGCGCCAGGCGTTCGCTTGGCGTGCAATGGATCTCCGCCAGTTCCAGCACATCTTCAATCGGCCGTACCGTCTCGAGATCAACACCGATCTCCCGTTCACCGGACAGGCCGATGATGGCATATGCCCCCGAATAGCTGATACTGCTCCGTACATCGCGCCTTTCGACGAGATACGGCCTGCCGAACGCGTTGCGCACAAACTGCTGTCGGCTCGCAGGCAGGCCGAACTGAAACTCGATCAGCAACCGCAAGCCGGCATGGGCGGCGATATAGCGACTACGGAGCATATGGGTGCGAAAGCCTTGTGCCCTTTCCCATTCTTCTTCGGAAAGCAATTGGACAAGGGATGGAGACACCCTATCCGGGAGGTGTATCAGCCACATCGGAAAAGGCACTTCCGTCCGCCAAAGTCTGTCGACCTTTATGCCCAGTTCATTCAGCCCGAGGCATTCCGGCGCGGTCAAACGCTGATCACGTCGCGCGGCGCCAGAAACTTGCGCGGCACCAGTGAAGAGTGACGCAGAAAATCGATCAGAAGGTTAGGCGGATCGGGATCGTCTGACCCACGCACCATATGTTTTAAGCGTGAGAAGATATGCGCGCCTATCCAGGCGAGGTCGGCTGCGATTCCGTAAAGTCGACCATGATTCTTCGTAAAATAGCGCCGTCGGGAATGAAACCAATAGGAAGGAAGGCGGCGCAATTTAATCTGTTTGCCCGTTACGCCCGTGCTCTGCCCTGCGATATGGAGCACAACCGCATCGGGCACATACCAGCATTCCCAGCCCCTGCGTCTGGCATGAAGGCAAAAATCCGTTTCCTCATAATAGAGGAAATAGCCTTCATCGAACCGCAACCCCGATTCCATTAACTCGCGCCTGACGACGAAGCTGGCGCCCGATACCCAGTCCACCTGTTCGCAGCGCCCTTCCATCCTCTTTAACGTCGAACTTTTCCGAAGCAGTCGAGATAATATGCCCCAACGTGCTCCCCGCTCGATCTCGCCCAGGATGCTCGGAAAGCGGAAGGCGAATGGCCACGGCTTACCGTCGCTTTCAAGCAGCGCGCTGCCTCCAATGCCTGCCGCGGGATGCGATCCCATGAATCGGGCAAGGCTCTGACCAGCCGTCAGCCGTACCTCCGTATCGGGATTGAGGAACCACAGCAGATCGGCAGGCGATGGCTGGTCCAAAGCAAAGCTTATCCCGAGGTTGTTGCCAGCGCCAAAACCACGATTCGCGCCCGCTCGAAGCAGCGTCACCCAATGCCATTCCCGATCCTGTATCACCGCTTCTATCAGTTCAGCCGATCCATCCTGGGAGTCGTTGTCGACCACGATCACCCGCATATTAGGAACATTCTTCCGCTCCATCTCAAGGCTGTCGAGACAGGCGACCACCAATGTCCGCGTACAGTAATTGACGATGATAACGTCAATGGTGGGCAGATTCTTGTGGAACGGCGTCATTCGGCGGCGACCTCCATGAAAGGGGACGCTTCCCGCGCCGTAAAACTGGCCTGCCGCTCGACTGAGGATACAGCGCTATCGATGGCCTCCTGGAACAGTCGCGCAACCGTCCCGACATGCGGATCCTGTAGCGCAGAGCTATGCCCACCGGGCACGGACACCACAGTGATGTCATCGGCGACCCGCCTGCCCCATCCCAGCGCATAATCGTTGTAAACGGCGCGATAGGCGATGTCCTCCTTTTGGCCATTGCCCTGCATCGCCTTGAAAAGCGTGACGCTTCCCCCCTCGAACATGCCCTTGGGCTGATGGAGCTTGTGCGCCACTTCATAGAGTTTGAGGAACGGGATGGCATCTTCTGCCTGGCCCAGGGCAACGGATGCCTCGGCCCCGGCATTGACCCTGCGTATGGCCTGCACCGTTCGTCGGTTACGCGCCTCCTGCCAACGGGACGAGATCTCCCATCTTGCTGCGTTGACCGTCCTGCGAACCAGGGATGGAAGCAGCAACATCGGATTGCTCTCTCCCGCCAGCGCGCGAATACGCTGGAGCCGTATACGCGTGATGTAAAAAGACCGCTTGGCCAGCGCGACGTCCGCAGCATCAATGATACCGACAAATGCAACAATGTCGCCACCATCCTGCAATTGCCTGGCCATCTCAAAGGCTATGACACCGCCCGCGCATAACCCCGCCAACAGATAGGGGCCGGTTGGCTGAACCGTCTTCAGCCGTTCGATATAGTTGGTCGCCATTTCGCTGATCCGGGTGTGGGCAAAGCCGCCCTCCAGCGTGCGAAGTGGTTCAATGCCGTAAATCGGGCGCGACTGATCGAGCCTCAGCGCCAGTCCGCGATAGAGCAGCGTCTCGCCCAATCCGTCATGCACGAAGAAGATCGGTGTCAGCGAGCCACCGTCGCGAATGGTGACCAGGTCGCGTTTTGCCGGTACGGCGTCTTCGCGCACGGCAACGGTCGCCCCTTCCACCGACTCTGGATCAATCTCGCGCGCCAGCGCCGCCACGGTCGGCGCATCGAGCAGCGCCGCAAGAGGGACGCTCTTTCCCACTTTCTTGCGAAGCCGGTTGATGAACTGCACCGCCAGCAGGGAGTGGCCGCCGAGGTCGAAGAAGTTATCTTCGCGCAGGATAGGATCGACACCCAGCAGGTCGGTCCACAGCTCTGCGATCACCTGTTCCATCGCGGTGACGGGCGCCTCGCCTTCACCCTCCCGCCGTTCTATCGCCACCTGTGGCATGGCCGACCGATGCGGCTTGCGCAAACGCTTGATGGCGCCGCCAAGGTCATAGGGTGAAATGAGAATATGCGGCCGGGTTCGACCAGCCAGCAACTGGTCGATCACCCTGATGCCTTCTTCGGGCAATATCCCTTCAAGCGCAGGTTCCGCACCATCCGCCAACGAGGTGGCTGGTTGGTCCTGCTTTTTCCGCATCGCTGACAGGTCGGAAATACGCATCATGGTGAATTCGTTGATCTCAGCCAATATCCGGCCCAACGGATCGGCGATCGTGATATCGAATGTCGCCGTTGCGCCGGAAGCTTCTGCCTGAAAACGATGACGCACATGACTGACGATTGCCGAAGGGAGCGGCGCGTGGATCGTCATCCATCGATAGGAAAAGGGCGCGAAAAAGTCCCGCTTGGGATCGTAACCGTCAATCAGCACCTGCGCTCCGGCGGTCGCAAGATCGAGCAGCGCGGGATGGAGCAGAACATGATCGCATTCCGCCTGAAAGGCGCGATCCAGCGAAAGGTGGAGCAGGGCCTCATCTCCATTCCGCGCAATCCGTTGGACATTGTCCCAGCGCGGTCCGAAATGAAGCACGGAACTGGCCTCGCTGCCCCGTCCCACCACCGCGGAACAGCGCGTCATCAGGCCATCAATATCCAGTGGCGCCGGTAGCTGGGCCATGGGCCGGGCGCAGCAATATCCCACCGCATGTTCCACCCATTCACCCGTTGTGCCCAGTTCCCGTCCCAATATGACAAAGCGCCAGTCACTGCCCACGCGGCGGCGCAAATGAACGCGCAGTTGCCGTGCCGTGCCATCCTGGACAGCGAAGGGTGTCAGGAACGTCACGTCGGACAAGGTGATGGGCAGCGGGTCAACCATCCCATAGGCCGCACGTGCCAGTTCCAGATAGCTTGTTCCCGGCAGGAGCGCGCCGGTTCCGTTGAGCCGATGCTCGTCCAATATCCAATGCGTTTCGGGGGAGAGCGTTGCCGACACGACATATTCGTCCACCGACAACATGTACAGCCGCTCTAGGAAGGGATGATCGATCATGACCCCCTCTCCCAGATCGTCGGAGAGACCAGATGCGAGATTTACAGCCCTGCTCAACCCAGCCGCCATGCCGACCTCCCGCCATTGGGTCCATCCAATGGACATGACCCGTGTGACGGGATCGTCCCGCCGCGACTGGGCATAGGCGTCAAGAAAGGCATTGGCGGCGGCATAATCCGTCTGCCCCGGCATGCCCGCAAGCGCGCTGACGGAAGAGAAAAGCATCATGAATTCGACCGGATGGCCGGCAAGCGCGGCCTCCAGCGCAAGTGTACCCTGGACCTTGGGCCTCAGCACCGCGTCCATCGCCGAACGGGTGCGGGTTTCAAGCAGTCCATCGTCGAGCACACCGGCGGTATGGAATACGCCCGTTATAGCACCCAGCGTCTCGACAACGCTGCGGATCGCCTTGCCCAGGGAATGCGGATTGGCGACGTCCGCCACGAACAGTTCGACGACCGCCCCACTCGCCTCCAGGGCAAGAACCCGCAGGATCTTGTCCTGTACGTCTTTCGCCACCTGTACGCTGGCAAGCAGATCCGTCCATTGGTTGCGGGGGGGAAGCGCCGTGCGCACCAGAAGGGCGATGCGTGCGCCTTTCGTTTCCGCCAGATGCCGCGCGATCATCAGGCCCAGACCGCCAAGTCCCCCGGTGATGAGGAACACATCATCCTCTTCGACAGGCGGCATGATCACGGGGCCGTCGCTTTTTCCGATCGCTGCGGGCTGATAGTCCAATACCCAGCGCTCGCCACCCCGATAGCAGATCGGCCTTGCCTCCCACGGCCCCGCCAGTTCCGCCAGCAGCGTGTCGGCCAGTTCCCCCTGCGCCCGCCGGTTGCTCACCGGAGACAGCATCACATCGATACAGCGGATATGTGTCTTGGGATATTCCGTCGATATCACGCGGGCGGCGCCGATGGCAGTCGCCTTTGCGGGCATCAACCCATGCTCCTCCACGATCCGCTGCGCATGATCGCTGAGCAGCGCCAGTTCGACACAGGCATCCCGCTGCCGCGCAAGTTCCGGCACAAGCGCGGTAAGGCTGTAGAGGCCCATGTCGAGTAGCCTGTCCGTCGCGACCGTCCGCCCCTTCGCCTCGCCGGTCAGCAGCCAGCAATGGAATATCTGCGCGGGCAACCGTCCTTCCGCGCCCAAACAGTCGAAAAGATGGGCATAATCGCACGGGTTCGCAGGATCGATACTGAACCGATCCGGGGAATGGCGGCGGAAACGGTTGCCCGGACGGACAATGACCACGTCGCGTTTCTCACTGCGCAGTCGCTCGGCAATGCCCGCGCCAAGGCCCATATCGTCTTCCAGAACCAGTGCGGGACCCTCGCCGATCGCCCTGTCGGGCAGAGCGGTGCGGTTCCAGACCGGCTCAAACTGCCAGTCGCTCGTGTCGGCCTGCCGCGTCAACGCCTCCATATCGTCCTGCGGCGCAAGGTGCATGGTCCCCGGCTCTATCCAGTGCCTTTCCCGATCAAAACCATAGGTCGGGAGGGGCAGTCGCAGCCGCTGCTGGCCGGACCAGAAGCCGTCCCAGTCGAGCGTCACGCCCATCGCCCAGAGCTGCCCCACCGTATCGAGCCAGAAGGCGTCGTCGGCGACCGCCTGATCGGGGTGCCGCAGGGAACTGGCGAGGGGTTGTTGACGCGCGCGATCGGGATGTTGTCGGGCAAGGCTTGCCATGCTGCGACCGGGACCGATCTCCAGCAGCAATTGATCGGGATCGTTCAGCAGGCATTTGAGGCCGTCCATGAACCGCACCGTTTCACGCAGGTGCCGAACCCAATATTCGGGATCGGTGACCTCGCGCCCGGAAACCCACCCGCCCGTCAGGTTCGAGGCGAAGGGGATTTGCGGTGCCTTCAGCGGGATCGACTGCATCAGTTCGCGAAATTCGGGCAGGATCGGATCGAGCATGGACGAATGCGCCGCGACTGAAATACGCACGGCCTGTGCCTCGATCTCCCGGCTTTGCAGTTCCTCCTGAAATCGGTCGATCGCATCGGCTGGCCCGGACACGACGCACAGGCCCGGTGCGTTGATCGCCGCGATGGCGAGTTCGGCGGGCAGCAGCGGGGCCAGTTCAGCCTCGCTCAACGGCACGCTCAACATGCCGCCCGCCGCCGTCGTTTCGAACAATCGTCCCCGTGCGGAAACGATGCGCAATCCGGCCTCAAGGTCGATGACGCCCGCAATATGGGCAGCCGCATATTCGCCCGAACTATGACCGATCATCCCCGTGGGCTGTACCCCCAGCGACATCCACAGGCGCGCCAGCGCAGTCTGGATAATGAACAGGGCTGGCAGGGCGATGGAGGGCCGCGCCATTTCAACCTCCGCCTGATCGCTGTCGGACGGGACAGGGAACAGCCAGCGACGAATCTGTCCGATGCCGATGCGCTCGGCTGTGGCAAGAGCGCTGTCCACCTCCTCGCGAAACCGGGCTTCTGTGTCATACAGCCCGCGCGCCATATTCACATGCTGGGGTCCAGCGCCGCAGAAGAGGAACGCCACTGGCCGGTCGGCGACACAGGGAAGCGGGGCCGTTCCACGCGGCCCCTCCGCCTCCAGCTTTGCAATGGCATCGGCAATGTCATCCGCAACCACGAACTGCCGACACGACAGAGGCTGCCGCCCGATATTGAGCGTATAGGCGACATCCGGCAGGCTGGTCGTCCTGTCCGCATCCAGATGCCGACCCAGCGCCGCACCAGCATGCGCCAGCGCCGTATCCGACTTTGCGGAAAGCATCAGAAGCTGGCGCCGCCGGCTCGGCCCACTTTCGAGGCGAAGGGGCGCCTGTTCCAGCACGAGATGCGCGTTGGTCCCGCCGACGCCCAGCGAGCTGACGCCCGCGCGTCGCGGCCGGGATTCAGCAAGCCAGGGCACATGTTTCCCAGCCACGAAAAACGGGCTGTCCTCCAGCGCGCAGGCCGGATTGGGTGCGGTGAAGTTGAGCGTCGCTGGCAGTTCGCCATGATGCAGCGCCAGCGCGACCTTGATGACGCCAGCGACGCCAGCCGCCGTGTCCGTATGGCCGATATTGCCTTTCACAGAGCCGATGGCGCAAAAGCCGACGCGATCGGTGGACTGCCGGAAAGCGCTGGTCAGTGCAGCAACCTCGATCGGGTCGCCGACAGGCGTACCGGTGCCATGCGCCTCGACATAATCGATCGTATGTGCATCGACACCGGCGATGGCGAGGGCTTCGGCGATCACCTTTGCCTGACCGTCGACGCTGGGCGCCAGATAGCCGACCTTGCCTGCACCATCATTGTTGATCGCCGACCCGCGCAGCACGGCATAGATGTGATCGCCATCGGCAATGGCATCGGCAAGGCGACGTAACACCACCACCCCGACGCCGCTGCCGAACACGGTCCCCTGCGCGTTTGCATCGAACGGCCTGCAATGCCCGTCGGGCGAGAGTATCTCTCCCTCCTCATACATATAGCCCTGACGGTGCGGCAGTTCGATCGATGCCCCGCCCGCCAGCGCCATGTCACACTCGCCATTGAGCAGGCTCTGCGCCGCCATGTGCATGGACACGAGCGACGTGGAACAGGCGGTCTGTATGTTGATGCTCGGCCCTTTCAGGTCGAACAGATAGGAGACGCGGGTCGTCAGAAAATCCTTGTCGTTGCTCGTATGCCGCAACAGGAACAGGCCGACATCGCGGACCAGTTTGGCGTTGGTCAGCAAATTATAGGGCATATAGGCATTATGCCCGGAGCCTGCGAACAGGCCGATCTCTCCCTTGAACCGCTGCGGCGTATGGCCCGCATTCTCCAATGCTTCCCATACACATTCCAAAAAATGGCGATGCTGGGGGTCCATGATCGCCGCATCGCGGGGGCTGAGGCCAAACAGCCCCGCATCGAAACATTCCATGTCCTCCAGCGGCGCGCCCGAACGCACATAGCCGCCCTTTCGCAACAGCGCAGGGTCGACGCCCGCCGCGATCAGGGCTTCGTCGGAATAGCGCTCGATCGCCTCGCGCCCTTCGCGCAGCAAGGACCAATAGGCGTCCAGCCCGCGCGCCTGCGCGAAGCGGCAGGACATGCCGACGATCGCAACCGCATTGTCCAGGCCGTCCTGACCATCGAAATTACCGGCATTGGGATCATGATACATGAGCTTAGCTCCGCAAGAGGGGCTTAGTTCCGCAAGAGGATACGAGTGGCGCTTCGGCGTTGCAGGGCCGCGCGTCGGTCACGCGCCCTGTCCTGCCCCTCCTGCGCGGCGGCCGGTTGATCGCTGGAGCCGGACAAATGCGCGCTGAGGGTCGCAACGGTGGGAAAGCGGAAGATGTCGGTGAGGCCGATTGGCAGGTCCACCAGGGCGCAAAGACGCCGATGCAACTGAACCGCCAGAAGCGAATGCCCCCCAATATCGAAAAAATTGTCGCCCGGCCGGATATTGGGCACCTGCAACAGATCCTGCCAGATGGACAGGATCTGCGCCTGCATGGGACTGGTCGGCTCGATGCTGGAGTCGTCCCCATGTTCGGCAACGGGCAACGGTGCGGCATGGATATCAACGGCAGGAAGGGCCGCGCGATCGATCTTGCCATTGGGCGTGCGCGGCAGCGCGCTCAACGTCACGAATGCCGCCGGCACCATGAAATCGGGCAGGCCGCACCGCAGATGGTCGCGCAGCATGTCCGCGTCCGGCGCCGCAGGTCCCTTAGCGGCCAGATAGGCCACTAGCCGCGTCACGGCGCCTTCGCCGCGCGCGATAACGACAACCTCACTAACCTGCGGATGATCGGCGAGCGCCGCTTCAATCTCTCCAAGTTCGATGCGATAGCCGCGTATCTTCACCTGATGGTCGAGGCGCCCAAGGAACTCCAGCGTTCCATCGGCGCGCTGGCGGGCGAGGTCGCCGGTGCGATAGGCGCGGCCTTCCGCCAGGACCGGATCGACGACGAAGCGCTCCGCCGTCAGTTCGGGTCGCCCCAGATAGCCGCGCACGACCCCCGCGCCACCGATCACCAGTTCGCCCGGCGTGCCGGGACGCACCAGTTGCAGGCGGCGGTCGAGAATATGGATCTGCTGGTTCGCCAGCGGCCGCCCGAGCGGAGGCGCGTCCTTGCCGCTTTCCAACTGGTGAACAGCAGACCAGATGGTCGTCTCGGTCGGTCCGTACATGTTCATCACGCTTCCGCCGACCAATGTCGTCAGATCATCTGCAAGCTGCGGCGGAAACGCCTCCCCGCCGACCATCATTCGGCGCAGCCCCCCCAATTGTCGGCGCGACGCCTGATCCGCCGTCAGCATCTGCGCCAGCGAGGGCGTGCATTGGAGGTGGGTTACGCCATGCCGCGCGATCAGGTCCGGCAGGCTCATTTCCTGAACACCCGTCGTGTCCGACACGCGCTGGCGCACCTTGTTGAGCAGCGGCAGGCTATCGAGCGTCCTGTCGGTGTCGATGCCGAAATCGATCAGGCAGCCAATCTCGTTCACGCCAACGCCCCGCAATTGCTCCACGAGCCGCGCGCAATCCTCCACCGTGCCGAACAGGCCGCTCGTCTCGAAATAGCGCTCGAACGCATGATCGAGCAGGGCGTCCGTCTCTTCCGGGCTTAGGTCGGCCAGATCGATCTGCTCGATCGCCTCGCTGCCCGGAGGACGTTTGAAAGCTGGAAACGACCAGGCATATTGTTTGAGCAGGCTGGTCGACGTGCGCAGATAGTCGATCAGCGGTTGGCGCACGATTGCCCGCACCGTCTCCGCATCCTTGCCGACGAAACTGTGCAGCATCAGCGTGACATGCCCTTCGCCCGCATGCCCCGCCTGGGCACGTGCTTCCCGGTAGATCGCAATTTTTTCGGCAACCTCCTCGACGCTCTGGCCCAGCAGATGGGTCAATATCGACGCACCGGCATGGCCCGCGGCGGCAAAGCTCGCTGGATTGCCCGCCGTGGTGATCCAAAATGGCAGCTCGGGCTGGACCGGGCGCGGATAGACGGACAGGGCGACATCCTTGCCGAGCGGTCCGGGAAAACTGCGCGCTTCCCCGCGCCACAAGGCCCGGACATCGGCGACGGAGCGCATCAACGCGCCCTGCTTGTCAGCGAATGCGCCCGTGTTGAGGACGAAATCATCGGGCTGCCAGCCGGACGCAAAAGCGATCCCCACGCGGCCGTTGGACAAGTTGTCGACCACGGCCCATTCCTCGGCAATGCGCAGCGGATGGTGCAGCGGGGCCACGACACTGCCCGCCCTTATGCCGATCCGCGATGTGACGGCGGCAATGGCCGCAGATGTCACCGATGGGTTGGGATATAATCCGCCAAATTCATGAAAATGCCGCTCGGGCGTCCAGACCGCGGCGAAGCCATGCGTGTCGGCAAAGCGCGCGCCCTCCAGCAGAAGGCGATACTGATTCGCACCGCTGGCGCCATCGGCACTGGCGAAATAGAAGAGACTGAAATCGACCGGCCGGTCCGCAACCGGCGCTGGTACGTCACCACGCACCTCCCGATCCGTGGCGATGACGACATGATAGCCCCGCGTCAGCGGCCAGCACAGTTCCAGAACCGAAATGTCGAAACTCAGGCTCGTGACCGCCAGCCATACGCCCTCCGGTTCCAGCTTCCGGTCCATCCCCGCAAAGAAATTGAGGACGTTGCGATGTTCGACCATCACCCCCTTGGGCTTGCCGGTCGATCCGGACGTGTAGATGACATAGGCAAGATCATGGGGCGCCGCGCCGCCATCGAAGGGGGTGGCAGGCATGGCATCGAACCGTGCCCGCTCCTCGTCCATGCAGATGATGGTCGCCTGCGAGGGCGGAACATCCTCCGCCAGCGCCCCTTGGGTCACGACCACCGTCAGCCCTGAATCCTCGATCATGTGCGCCAGCCGATCGCGTGGATAAGCAGGGTCCAGCGGAACATAGGCACCCCCCGCCTTATGGGTCGCGAGCAGGGCGATCACGACATCCACCGATCGTTCGAGATAGATTCCGACCAGCACGTCCGGCCCCACGCCTCTCTCCGCCAGATAGCGCGCCATCTGGTTGGATCGTGCGTCGAGTTCGGCATAGGTGAGCGACCGACCACGCGATGTCACTGCCGTCCGGTCTGGCGTGCGCATGGCCTGCTCAACGAACAGCCGATGGACAGCCTCGCTCTCCGAAAGGGGGGGGGGCGACAGGGGGGCGGTGGTCGCGTTCCATTCGTCGACCACGCATGTGCGTTCCGCCGGGGACAGCAGTGGCAACAGGCCAAGCACGCAATCGGGTTCGGCCTTTGCCGCTTCCAGCATGGCGACCAGGCCGAGCCACAGATCGTCCACATCGGCTGGATGCAGCCGGTCGGCGTCAAATGACCAGCGGCAGGCACTGCCATCTTCGCGAATGGCCACGGCCAGAGCTGCGGCGGGGACCGGCTGGGCGTCTTCCAGCGAACGGACCATCTGGACCGCTATCGGATAATCAGGCGCGTCGCCGCCGCGCAATTCCGGGCTACGGCCAATCAGGTCACGCCCGACGCCTATGCGCTTGTGCAGAGCACATAGCTCGCGCATCACCGATTCCTTGTGCGTAGCCAGCGGCAGGCTCCAATCGATCCGCAGGTGCATCGGCAAATGGGGCAGGAACCAGTCCTGCACGCCCTCCAGCCTCGCCTGATGCACTGGATCGCTATAGGTCAGCTCTACCGTATCCCGATCGGAAACACGCGCCAGATAGGCGGTAAAGGCGGCAAGAATGTCTCGGCCAGACCAGCCGCACGGCAAGATACGATCCTGAATGATCGGCGATGCCTGCGTCTTCAAGGCAGGCGTTCGAAACTGCGGCAACTGGAGCGGATCGCGCGCAGCGAGACGCTTGCGCCACCAACCTTCGTAGCAACCGGCGGCAGCATCCATCTCCCCCAGCGTCCGGCGATGCTCTTCGTCAAGCATGAGGAATTTCGCACCCGGCAGGGCATTCAGGCGATTGACCGGCGTGCCATGAAGATCGGCGATCCGCAGGATGCGAAGATCCTGACTACCGGTCGCGACGATGCAATCCGGGCCGTTTTCAATCAGGGTGCCGGGTTCCTCTCCTGACTTGCTTGCCAGAATTTCGACCTGCTGGATCGCAAGGGCCAGGCCATCCAGCATCGTCTTTGGTCTGGACAGTGGATTATGATGGCTACCGAAATCGAGCGCCGAGACAAGCCGCGCTATCTCCAACGCTGACGCGCGCCAGTCGATCACCGCCGCCGCCGCAGGCCGGTCGCGCCGCCCGAAAAGTTGGTCCGGCGCCGACGCCTGCGGGATCGCCTGACGGACATGCAGATCGATATCCGCCGCAATCCGCCCGAAACTGCGCAGACCGGCCTCAAAACATTTCATGTTGAGCGAGACGGCACTTTCCCCGGCTTCGATCTCGATCGTTTCACTCGCCAGGATCGCGCCGCCATCGACCGCCTGCGTCATCAGATGCCAGGTGATGCCATGGCGCACCTCGCCAGCCAGCAGCGCCCAGACAGGCGTATTCAGCCCGGCATAGGCAGGAAGCGGACCATCATGGAAATTGATGGCACCAAGCCGCGCCATGGCGAGCACAGCGCTCGACAGGACGGACAGATTGGTGATGCTGAACAGATAATCGACCATGCCCAGATCGGCGGTCAAAAGATCGCTCGCCTGGTCGAAGAGACGCAATCCGCTGCGCCTCGCCCAATCAGCGGCCGGCCCCTTCCCCGCGACCACGGCGACTATCTCATGGTGCCGATCCTGCAACAACTGCGCACAAGCGACCAGCAGCGTCTCGTTCCCGATCAGCACCGTCCTAGGACGGACTGATTTCGGCGCGTCCGGCCGATCCGGCATCGACATCGATGTGAGTCCGCCAAAATCCTGCCTTGCCGATCCGTCCATGGCGTTCTCCTTGTGAAGACACCGTAAGGGAGGTCAGGAGGCGCGCGCTATTTCAACAACCCAGTAGGCAGATTTGGGAGGGTGATTGGCCCGCCCGTTTAGAATGGGCTATTTATGCGCGATCAGCCGCCGCCGACGGTCCCAGCGTAATTCGATCAGGGCACTCGATCCGTGCGTATCCACTGCCTTTGCCGACGCGTAACGAACTGGACAAAAATCGGCAGCTTCCAGATTATGTAGCGGGCACTCGCAACGATGTTTCGCCATGGCAGCAATGCGCGTCCATACTGTATCCATGCCACAAAGAGACCCGCCGCCAGCGCGAAATCGCATAGGAGCAGAATGACTACAGGCGTCGCCAGGCCGCCGACCGCCAGGGCCATGCCTGTCATCACCCCTGCTGTCAGAGTCAGCAATATGGTAGGCGGAATGATCTGGTCCAGCGCGAGGAATATCCAGCGGGGTCGGCCAAGCAGCGCGATCTTGAGCAGGCCCGGCACGAACATGTGCATCGACTGCATCATTCCATGCTCCCACCGTCGACGCTGGCTCGCCGTACCGCCCTGCGAGCTGGCCGGGCTGAGAAAGGTCGCAGTCTCGTCGAATGTCACGCGCGTTCCGTCGAGGAGCAGCCGCAACCCCATGTCGAGATCTTCCACGAGCGAGGAGCCGGACCAGTCGATTCGCTGGAAGACGGACATCGGAAACGCCATGCCCGATCCCTGCAACAGCGCCACCCCGGCCAGTCGCCGCAACGCGATCTGGCGGATCAGGTTCTTCACCATGAAGGCGTAACACGACATCTGCACCACCGGCGTAGCCTCCGGTGGCGGGGTCAGCAGATAGGCGCCCTGCACGACCGCATCGCGCGCTACGGCCGTGGCGACCAGCCGCCACAAGGCGCCGGGTTCGGGCGAACAGTCCGCGTCAACGATGATGACGACAGCCAGGGCAGCGCCATGCAAAAACGGGTCGCTCGCCATGAAGGCGCGACCGAACTCCAGCGCATGGCTTTTGCCGCGAAGGGCCGGGTCATGCCTCTCGATCACGCAGGCGCCCAGCCGTTCGGCGATCGCCGCCGTATCATCGGTACAATTGTCGGCCACCACGAGCAGCCGGTCGCATGGACGAAGCTGCGCCAGGACATCGGCGACCGACCGCTCTATCCCGGCGGCTTCATCATGCGCGGGCATCAGCACCATGAAGGGCGGAACGCTGGGCGTTTCCACCCGTCCAGGCGACGCCAAAGTCCCGACGAAACATTCGAGCGCCAATATGCCAACAGGAAGCGCCACGCCAAGACAGACCAGCCAGAGAAGCATCGTCATCATTCTGCCTTTTTCGTCACCGGGTCTTTCGCAATCGGACCCTTCCGCAATCGGAGGAGTGACGCGCGCATTCAGTTGTTCCTGCGGCGCTGCAATGCGGGAGGCAGCCAGTCGGCTTTCAGGTGATGCAGCAGGATCTGCCAGTCGCGCTTGTCGCTCGTCCCGGGGCGACGCCGGAAATCGGTCGTGCGCTCGATCCCCGGACGCGCAGCCGGCGCAGCAGTATAATAATAGGTCGCGATGGACCGACGAGAACGGTCGGGAGGACAGAGCAACGGATCAGGATGGCCATGAAAAGTATCGCGGGCCGTATTGAATATGACCGCCCTGCCCAGAACCGGCAGAACCTTCTGCTCCGCCGCCTTCATATGGCGGTCCCA
Organism: Sphingobium aromaticiconvertens; assembly: GCF_037154075.1. NCBI lineage: Bacteria > Pseudomonadati > Pseudomonadota > Alphaproteobacteria > Sphingomonadales > Sphingobiaceae > Sphingobium > Sphingobium aromaticiconvertens. The sequence goes on along the minus strand of NZ_JBANRJ010000001.1, from coordinate 1,612,715 downwards.
TAATTCGAGGGCGCCCCCGTAATCATCCTCCCAGTCCTCGTTCAGATAGATCAGCAGGTTGAGGCGACGATCGAGCTTCATCACGTCATGATGCGGGAAGTCTGCATGAATGCTGAGATGCCCGCCCCGTTTGATTTCGTGAAGGCCCGCGCCGGCATGATAAGGATCGGGAATCAGGCCCTGTATCCCCGTCAGATCTGAAAGAAAGGCGAGAAAAGCGCGCGAATTAAGTTCCGCAAACAACATACGCGTGACGAGTCCGTCGCACTGGTCCGGCCGGAACTGGAATTTCAGCCTCTCCTGATCGCGGTGGAAGCAGCTATGGGTTGTACTGTCGGGAAATTCCGTCAGCACCTGGCGAAGCATATCGGGATCAAGAAAATCATCCATGACGATATGGGGAAAGGGGGCCGCATCGCGATAGCTCGCCGCCAGCAGCTGTCCTGCGACACTGCACTGGTCAAAGTCGAAACCCCTGTAACCGCCGTTACCGGTAAAGTTGAGCAGCGCCATTTTCCCCTCGCGGATCTCCGGCCATGCTTGCCTAGTGCCGGTCCAGTAAAACAGCGTGAATAAGGCGCCTCTCCCGTCGTTGGGGCAAGACATGGAAATCCCCTTGGGAGTTCTCATGATCGACACGCCCGGTGCTTCCCTAATAGATATGTCCTGCTCAATCCTGCGGAGGCGTCTCGGGTGCATCCATATTCTTGTTCACCCGGTTGGTCGTCCCCGGACGATGCCGAAGTCTCTGTCGGCTGCACACAGGCAGGCCGATGAGGCAGAACGGCCTATCGCTTCCCGCCTTCCCAATAACGAACAGACGGACATTATGGCGCCGCATGGTCGATCTGGCGAGCCGGGACACCAACATCGTCGTCCTGTTCGTCATCGTCAACAATCTGCTGCGCGCGGTCAGCAGCGTGATATTGACCCGATTGCTGATGCCCGAAGTCTTCGGCATATCCGGCATTCTTTCCTCTATCGCCTTTACCGCCGCGATGATGTCCGACCTTGGCTTCCAGACTTTCGTCGTTCGTCATGAGGATGGCGACAAGCCGCGTTTCCTCGACACGATCTGGACGATCGCACTGCTCCGTTCGGCAACGCTGACGCTATTGTTGATCCTGCTTGCCCAACCCATCGCCACAATGCTGGGCAAGCCCGAGTTGGCGCCGCTGATCGCGGGCTATTCGGTGACCTTCATGATTGACGGGCTGGCGTCGCTAACCCTGCTCACGGCGCTTCGGAACCGGATGATCCTGCGCCTTTCGCTGCTGGAACTGGCCGTCGCCATATTGCAGATCGTCGTGGCCACGCTGCTTGCCTATCTGTGGCGCAATCCCTGGGCTATTATTGGGGCGTTGCTTGCCAGCGCGGCCTTCAAGTCGCTGCTCAGCTACCTGATGTTCAGCGACTCGATACGCCGCATCGCCTTCGACCGGACCTATGCCCGCGACCTTTGGCGTTTCGCACGCTTCGTCACGGGGTCCAGCATCATCACCCTGCTGCTGATGCAGAGCGACAAGCTGCTGTTTGCGCGACTGATGCCACTCGACGCGTTCGGCTTTTATATACTGGCAGGCAATCTTGCCTCTGGAGCGTTTGCCTTCACCAGCGCCTATGCAAGCCGGGTACTCTATCCCACCTACGCGCAACTTTGGCGGGAGGGATACGCGGACCTTCGGGAACAATTTTATGCCAAGCGCCGGCTGCCGTCGCTGCTTTACAGCTTTTGCACCGGCGGGCTGATTGGCTGCGCACCGCTGGTCATCGCGATCCTATACGATCCGCGCTATGCCGATGCGGCGCTCTATCTGCGCCTGTTGATGCTCATGCCCCTGTTCATGCTGGCATCGAACGCCGCAAACGAAACGCTGGTCGCTACAGGGCGCATCCGAGCCACATTCGAGGCCAATGTCGTCAAGCTCCTGTGGCTCGCGGTGGCCGGGCCGATCAGCTTCGTCACCGAAGGCATATTGGGCCTCATCCTTGTTTTTGCCATCATGGAAGTGCCCGCCATGGTCTTCAAATGGATGCTGATGCACAAGATCGCGCTGCTCGACTTGCGGCAGGAACTGCTCTTCATCGGTACGGCTTTTGGCGGCATGGTGGTCGGCGCGGCTGGCGACCTGATGCTCCATCCCCTCTTCGCCTGAATATATTCAAACCGTCGCCATCACCGCGCGGTGGGAAAGCGCGTCGGTCTTGACGCTTCCCAGAAAGGCCGCCGCCAAACCGAACAGGATGAACACGAATACGGCCGGGCGCGTACCGAAAGAATTGAAGAACAGCATCTCCAGGGTCATGCCAAGGCTGGCGAAGATGAAGGTCGCTGCTTCTCGCCTCTCATACGCGCCCAATACCGCCGGACGCGCCCGCCAGACCGACCATGTATAGAAGAGGAAGGGCGCGACGAAGATCACCAACCCGCCGATCCCGGACATCAGCAATATCCAGAGGTAGCTGTTGACGAAGTCGATGATGCCCTCGCCCTGGCGTAGATCGGCGAGCCGGATATGGAGTTCAGGCACCGAATAACCCAGCATCGGCCGATCCAGAAAAACCTCAAGCCCCCTGTCGAAGAGCCGTCGCCGATAATCGGAAGAATCACTGGAATCGCCCGACAGACCGATGCTTTCCGACACGTTGGGAGAGATGGTGGCGGCAAGCAACAGCATAGCGAGGCCGATAGCGACGGTGCCCCCCTTCGTGATGATCGACAGATACCGACGGCGGAACAGTTCCGACAGCATCATGCCAAGGATCAGCCCGATCCACGCCCCGCGCGATTGCGGCGCAAACAGTCCGGCCATGGTAACCGCCAGCAGCAACAGATGATGCCAACTCGATCGGAAAAAGGCGCGGCACAGCCAGAGACAGAGCATGCAGATGGCCAGCACCATGGCGACCGAGGTTGGCTCGGTAAAAGGTCCGGCCGCACGCAAATAGCCTGCCCTTTCCTTGACGATCAACAAGGTCGGAAGATGGAAGTTGGCGTAGAGAATGTTATAGATCGGCCAGCCTTTTAAAAACTCATAAAAGAGCAGGCTAGCCAGCGTGACGCCGCCGCAGCCTATCCAGAGCATGGCGACGCGTACTTCCTCCAGCGTCCGCACGCCCCGGCTCACGATGTAATAGGGAAGGCCAAGGTCGATCACGACATTCAGCGATGAACGCAGAAGATGAGAGAAGCTCGTATCCCGCGCCAGCGCCGCGCCGACCAGAAAGATGACGGCGCCGGCGGCGATATCATGATGGATATGTGGCTGGGCCTTGCGCTTGTCGAGGAAGATCGTGGCACTGGCGCCGAACGCCAGCGCATCGAGCACGCTAAAGTCGAACAGCTTGAGGGGACCGATCATGACCGGAATATCCAGTCCCGGCAACAGCAGCAGGCTGAAGAGGTAAACTGGCACGATCATGGCGAATCGACGCGCTATCAGCGGAACCCCGATCCCCAGCAACGCAAACAGCAGCCAGATATTGCCAAGCGACCAGGCCAGGATCGGCATAGCCATCGTGATGACAAATGTACGCCACGCCATGTCGCGCCGGTGCTGCGGCGTCACGCAGAACAGGAACAACGCAACCGCCGTTACACTGATGACCACGACATGCATGGCGGGCTTTATGGCAAGATAGGCCTCTAAAACCAGGCCCCCGCAGAGCAGGAACAACAGGATCAGAAAAGCGAAACGCATCAGCGATACTTCTTGAGGAAATGCTGGACCGCCTGCATTTTCGGCGCTTCGGCAAGGGGTTGCCCACCATATTCCAGCAACCCCCATGATCCATGTTCGGAAATCGGGGTTGTCGAGGCATAGAGGGCGAGTTCGCCGCCCATCTGCTCGTTCCAACGGTTGAGATAGCTGTCATACACGGCGCCCATGCGGGGATCGCGCTGGATGGCGTGGGCCAGTACCATGTCCTTCGTCACCAGATGCTGGCCGCCCTCATAGGTAATGAACCGTTTGCCATATCGTCGCGCCACCATTTTGTTGCGTTCTGCAAAGGCAAAGGCATCGTCGATCGCGCGGGGCATATGCGCAAACACCCGGTCGCTTTCGCCCGGACCATAGCCGTCCAGATCTATCCAGATATAGGGCGCCGTTGCCAGCGCATCGACCCACTCGGCGGTATCTTCATGGCCCAATATGATGTCGGCCAAATCGGCATTGGCATTCTGGCTTGCCGCGACCCGGACCAGATGACCCGGCCGATCAGCAAAGACCTGAGACCATATTTGCATGACGATCCGCAGCTTCTGGGCGTAGCGGAGCATCTGCGCCCGTCCGGGATCGCCCTTGGCCAGCTTCATGACCTCCCCTTCCCGCCGCGCCTGTTGCGCGGCGTCGAACTGGTCGTTCCAGACCTCATTGCCCAGTTCGACATAGATGATTCTGGCGGGATCGAGCCGCTGGTGCACCAGTTGCGCAAAATTGCGGATATAATCGGCATCGGCCCGATAGGGCATCAGGAACCAGGGATCGGTCTGCGTGCTGTTGGCAAGGTCGATCATATCCTCGATCGACGCACCGGCAGGTCCGACCTGGGAACTGTTGTCTGGCCGCGTCCTGTCTGCCCAGCGTACCGCGGCATTGTCATTTATGCGCTGCCAATCGAGGAAGCGTATGAAGGCGAACTGCTTCACGAAGGACAGGAAATCCGGATGGAAACGCTCTTCCTCTGGCCGGTCCACTTCGCGGCAATCGATCGCGCGCACCGGATCGGCACTATCGGTCCGGGTCAGTTCGATCCACGCCGCCTCCTGATCGGCCCCCGTGGGGGCAAGGTCGAGCAGCAGCCACTGGTTCCCCCGTTCGCCTATTGTCGCCACGCCACCGGCTTCGATCAGCCCCTTGCCATCATAGCGGCAACGCACGACCGTTGGCCGATAGGGGGCTGGCGGCAATATCAGGGGACGCGGTGCGGTCTGTCCGGGTTTCAGGGATCGCACCCATCCGCGATCGTCGAGTTGATCGGCGGGAAAGACTGACCAACCCGCACCATGCGAGGAAAACCATTCGCTCTGGCTGAGGAGGTTGGTGAAGACCTGTTGACGGTTATAGGTCGCCGGCCCGAACAGGTTGATGCCCAGCTTCATCTTCTCCCGCACTGGCGCCTCGACCTTCTCAAGCCTTTCGCCTGCGGCCTCCGCGATCGGCCCCGGACCGCCATAAAGCGCAACGCCCAGCGCCGCCGCCGACACCAGAAAAATCACTCCGCGAAATGCGAACCGTTTCAAAATGGTAAGCGCGTCATGGCTTGGCATGGTCGCGGCGCCAGCGCTGTTCGATCGGAAATATCAACGGCCCATCGACCAGATAGCGTTTCCACATGCGGCGCGGATTGGCGCCCAGACGAAACAGCCATTCCAGTCCCAGGCGCTGCATGACCAGCGGCGCACGTTCCTGAACACCCGTCAGGAAATCAAGGCTCGCCCCGACGCACAGACCCACGCCAGTGGCACGCCCCGCTCGCCCGACCCGATAGGCCAGAATTTCCTGCTGCGGTGATCCGACGGCCAGAAAATGATAACGAGCGCCCGAATCGACAAGGAATCGCACCGCTTTCGTCACCTCGACGGGATCGTGGATGAAGCCCATGGGCGGGTTATAATGCCGCACATTTCGCAGGCCGTAGCGCTCACTCAATTGCGCAATGAGTTCGGATCGACCGCCCAATATCGCGATCCGATCCTGTGGCTGGACCACCTGTTCGAACATCTGCCGCGTCAAGTCGCTGCCTGGCACGACCGGCAGCGCAAAACCGACCCTTCGCGCCAGCCGTGCCAATATACGGCTGTCGCACAACGTCATCCACGCTGCGCGATAAGCGGGCCAAAGGTCGGAACGCTGATGTTGAAGCCGGACGATATGATCGACGTTGGGCGTGACGACATAGGCGAAGGGCGCGTCAGCCGGCCGCTCCTCGATCGCCTCGATGACCGACATCGTGCCGCTTGCAGTGAAGGCAACGTCGATAAACTCGACGCGTGGCGCATCTGCGCGCGCGCGCGGCGGAGACCAACGCACGGGAATGGGCGTTGTGGCACTGCTGAAGCCATGTTGGGCCAGGGTCATATCCGTTCAGCCTTTCTGTCCTGCTGCCTATGCCTGAAAGCCGCCCTTTTGGGCGTGCTCCGGACCATCTGTCCTCCAGGCCCGAAGTCGCATGGTAAGCGCGGCGGACGCAGGAAGTCTGCTCCCCTAATGCACTGGGGATTTTCCCCATCGCCCGCTTTTCTGGCCATATTCCTTCCCGAAATTCCCCCACATCCAAGACGGGAATGACAAAGGCGGAAGGGAAGCAGCGAATGTCGGGAAAGCGCTCCCCCCGATAGCTTGGGCGATGAGCGATCTGGGAGTCGGCATGATGTTCGCGAATCAAGGAAAAATGAAGAGATGTCGGCGACAGGGAAGCCACATGGTCCATGGCTGCCAGATGGCGGCCCTGGCCCTGTTTCTGGCCCCGGCGACGGCAAGCGCACAACTCGGAGCAGCGTCTGCATCTGCATCCACCGCCGTCACCAGCCGCTACAGCGTGAATGCCGGGGACGAGTTGGACATCTTCGTATGGGGCGAGGAAAGAATGCAACGGTCCGTCCGGGTTCAACCGGACGGCACCTTCACCTTCCCGCTCGCAGGCACCATCAAGGCACGCGATCGCAACGTAACCGACATCGCCGCCGAAATCCGCGAACGGATATCCAATAATTACCGCTCCACGCCGCCGGACGTCACGGTAACCGTTCGCGATGCGATCGGCATGCGTTTCTATATCGTCGGCAAGGTCCGCACCCCTGGCAGCTATACCAGCGGTAGCGCCATCAACATCCTTCAGGCGTTGAGCCTCGCGGGCGGCCCGGCGGAGTTCGCGGACCTCAAAAATGCCGTCGTTCTGCGACAGACGACCGCAGGGCAGGTTGTCGAGCCGGTCCAGCTCGCACGGCTGTTGAAAGGTGGTCGCGCCATGGAGGCCGGCACCCTCGGCAAGCCACTGCCCGTTCTACAGAGCGGTGACGTCCTTGTGGTGCCATAAAAGTGCTGGCCTGTTACGCATTCTGGCGGGTTCCGCAGCAGCGGCAGCGGCAATGGTCGGCGCGGAATGCGTGGCCCAGCCACGCGTACAACTGGCTCTCGACCAAAGTGTATTCCTCTCTGAAAACCCCTTTCTCCTTTCGGACGAGGATCCCGGTTCCTCGGCCCTCGAAGTGGCGGTCAGACCGCAGCTCGACTGGCAGGTCGGCCATGCGACATCGCTCGAAATCGCAGGCGCCGCGCGGGTGCGCCAGTATCAGCGCCGCTATGGTGATTTCGTGACGGGCCGGGTCGATGCAAATATCCGGCACCGGGACAGCGAGTATCTCTCCCTGCACGGGACTCTGGGCTATGTCCGGGAGCTACCGACCGACGCGCTTACCGGCAGCCTGGACGCCGTTTTCGAGACACGCAGCGTCCGCGAAACGCAATCTGCCCGCTTCTTTGCCGACTGGTCGCCCGATGCGGTCACGACGGTGAATAGCGGCATTGGAGCGATCCGGACGCGCTATCCCGGTTCGTCCCTGCTCCAGACGACCAAGGCCTATGATTTTTCCATCGGCCTCGCAAAGCGCCTGAGTGCTCGGACCACGGTGGGGATTCAGGGACAGGTCGCGGTCAGCCAGGGCGATGAACTTGGATCGCGTACCGCAAAGACCCTGCAACTGACCGCCACCCGAAGACTGGATGAAACATGGCGCGCCGATATTCGGGCGGGCGTGGAATGGGCGGGTATGGCCGACCCCTTCGACGGCGGGCGTGGCCGCGAGAGGCCGCGTTTCACCGGTTCCGGAACATTATGCAATGAGTCGGTGCGTTTCATGCTCTGCCTGGCGGCGGCGCTGCGCAGCGAAGTCAGCGCGCTTACCGGCCTGCGACGCGAATGGACGCTTGGCGCCGATGCCGACTGGCGCCTCAGCGAATATGGGACGCTAACCCTGACCGGCGACTATCGAAAGGCCAGCGGCGGGCCGATGCCGATCGACTTGTTTCGCCTTTCCGCCGCCTATGAACACCGGTTGAGTCAGCGGTTTTCGTTGAAGGGCGGCGTCGATTATCTGCGCCGCAGCCAGGTAGGGGACGATCGGATCGGCGCGACTATTGCCCATGTCACCCTGACTTTCAGAGGATTTCGCTGATGACGCAGAATATGGAGCCGGAGGGCCTTGGCATTTATCCCGGCGAGATATTCGCCATGCTGTACCGGCGCCGCTACTGGCTGGTTGCCCCCATCATTGCGGGCCTGCTGATCTCCATCCTTCTGATCGCGCTGCAAGAGCCGATGTACAGGTCCTCGGCAACACTGCTGATCGACACCCAGACCATTCCCACGAGCGTCATTGCTTCCCCCCTCACGAACATCGCGAACGAGCGGATCGGAAAGATAGGGCAGCAGATCAAGAGCCGGGAAAGCCTGACGGCATTGATCTCCCGCCACGATCTCTACCGGGAGGAGCGGGAAGAAATTGCCCTTCCCGATGTTCTGGAATTGATGCGCCGCGCCATCTCGGTCGAGCTGGTCGGCGCCGACCAGGGCGCGCAGGGCCAGGGGAACACCATCGCCTTCACCCTGTCCTTCACCTACAAGGATGCCCGCATCGCGCGAGCCGTGACGACCGACCTCACCCGCATGTTCCAGGTCGAGGACAAGCGATTTCGCACGACACAGGCGACCGGGACCGCCGCTTTCCTGGGCAGGCGGGCGGACGAGTTGCAGCGCCAGCTCACGGGCCTCGAAAACAAGCGCCGCAATATAGAGGCGCGATATGCCGGAGCGCTACCCGAGCAGGTTGCGCTCAGCGCCCAGGCGGGAACCGCGCTGCGAGCCGAGCTGTCGCGGATCGATTCGGAAACGCAGGGGCTGGGCCAGCAGACCAGCCTGCTTGCCGCGCGCGCCAATGAAACCGCCAGCACGCCTACGGCCGGGCTGGATGCCCTGCGCCGCGCCGAGGAACGGCTCGACCAACTTTCGGCTACCTATTCGGACAACTATCCCGAGGTAATTGCCATGCGCTCAACGGTTGAGCGCCAGCGTGCATCGCTCAACAGGCCGGATGCCGGACGCGGGACTAGCGTGATCGAGCGGGAACTTGCCGCCGGTCACATGCGCATCGCCACGCTGGCCAGTCGCCGGTCGGAACTGGTCTCGACGATTGCCGGCATGGAACATCGCGCCGCCCAGGCGCCTCAGGCATCCTATGAACTCAACATGATCGAGCGGGACTATGACAATATCAAACGTCAGTATGAGTCCCTTCGTGAAAAGCAGCTCGACGCGCATGTAGCGGCCAATCTGCAATCGGAGGACAAGGGAGAACGGTTTTCCGTCGTGGACGAACCGAGCCTGCCGCATGAATCGCTTAAACCGAAACCATTGCTCATGCTGCTGGGAGGAGCAATCACGGGCGCGGTGCTGGGGATCGCGGGCATCATCGCCTATGAACTGCTACGTGGCAACATTCATGGCGAAGGCACGCTGACTCGCCTGATGGGCGTGCCACCCATGGGCGTGATCCCGGAGATGGCGCCCGAAAACGGCCCGTCCTGGCCCAATGGCCGTTTCGCCAGATGGCTCGATTCACTGCGGCCACGCCGAACCATGGAGCAATGACCATGCGCTTGAACACCGACATTCCATCCGCGGTCGTGCCATCCGCCGTCGTGATCGACCTTCCGCAAGCAGAGAATAGCTTTCCTGTCGGCGTCGAGCACCAGCTCGATCCAGACCTGTTGCGGCGGAACAGGATCGTCGGTTTCAGTCAGGCCAATGAACTGGCGCATCCCTATGTGGTTCTGCGCTCTCAATTGCTGAAACATGCAAAAATCTCGGGCATGCGAATCTTTGCGATCACATCGGTGCAACCGGGTAATGGCAAGACACATGTCGCAGTAAATCTGTCGGCGGCACTCAGCCGCCTGCATCCTACCATTCTCGTCGATCTGGACCTGCGCCGTCCTTCGGTCGGAAAGAGCCTTGGCCTTTGCGAACGCCAGCCTGGAATAGATGATTTTCTGAGCGGCGATGTTCCCCTGTTGCAGAGTGCCGTGCAGATCGATGGTTTCGACCTCTCCGTTCACCATGTGCGGGAACATCGCAACAATGCAGAGGACCTGCTGGCGTCATCCCATCTGTCCGATCTCATCGCCATGGTCAGGACGGCCGGGAACAATCCCATCTGCATCATCGATACTCCACCTGCGCTGGTCCATGACGACCTGATGCTGATCGCGCGCATCATCGACGGGGTTTTGATGGTCGTGGAGGAAGGCAGGACGCCAAGGCGCGCCCTCAAGGATACCATCAGTGCGCTCAGCCCGACACCTGTGGTCGGCTCCGTCCTGAACATGTCGATCTCCAGCCCGCATGAAGCGAGCTATTACTCCTATGAGAGTGCGGCAGCAAAGCCATCCCTGTTCAACCGCCACCGGAACCACCCATGATCCGCGATGTCGTCAGTAAACGATCCGAATGGCTGAGAAATCTACCCGCACGGACTGCGCTGCGCTATTGCAACCGCCCTGCCGTGCGGATGAGGCTAGGCGAGCGACACGGCGCAGCCTTGCACCGGCACGGCCCCGACCTTCCCATCCTTGGCCCGGTCGAGGCAAAGATCGTCGAGCAGCTCGACCGCGACGGCATCGCCCTGACCTCCATAGACAGACTGGATCTGCCAGGCAGCGACGCCATGATCGACACGGCGCTCCACCTCGCGCAACGTTTCGCTGCACAGGCCCGCGCCGAGGCGGCAGCCGGCAAAATGTTCATGATCGTCCCTCCCGAGCAGATCGTCGCTCATCCGGGCATTTTCCACTGGGGTCTTGAGGACCGGCTTCTGGATATCGTGGAATCCTATATCGGTCTTCCGCCCGCCTATGACGGGGTCGCGATCAACTATACCGTGGCGGACGGGAAAGAGATTTCAACCCGCAAATGGCATCAGGACTGGGAAGACCGGCGCATCCTCAAGGTCGCCGTCTACCTGCACGATGTCAATGAGCAGGGCGGCCCCTTTCAGGTTCTTTCCCGCCGCGATACGCTACAGACCGACGCAGGCGGCTATGCCTATGATCTGGCCGATGACGCGACGCTCGAAAGGCGGTTCGGACAGGATGTCAGGCACGACATCATCAGCTGTACCGGCACACGCGGCACGATAATCTTCGCCGATACGGCACGCCTTTTCCATCGCGGAAAGCCCGCCATAGCCCATGATCGCGCAGCGCTGTTCTACAGCTATTTCGCGCATGCGCCCCGCCATCCCTTCTATTGCGAACGGACGGGCATGACGCGTCGCGCCATGTACGACCTTGCCAGCACGCTGCCCGCTCGTCAGCGGGACGCGGTGATGTGGCGCCGTCGGTTGCCCATATCGATGCGAATGATCCCACCCGCAACGCTCTAACCGGGTCACAGGAAGGGCCTGAGCAGCCCCGCCAGTTTACCCGCGTTGATGTCCGGGTCGTGCATGGCCGCGACGCGCGCGCGCCCAACCTCCCCCATGGCCTGAAGCCGCTCAGGCGTGGCGTCCAGCACAGCGTTCATCGCCTCCGCCAGCGCCTCGACCGATCCGCATGGGATGAGCCAGCCATTGCTGTCGTCGACCAGCTCGGGAATCCCGGCGATCGCCGTTGCAATCACGGGCCGCCCGACCGCCAGCGCCTCCATTAGCACAACCGGCAATCCTTCCGCAAAACTTGGCAGGACCAGCGCCCTCGCCCCCTGCAATTCCTGCCGAACCCGATCGGGTGCGCACCAGCCGAGCAACCTTATCCGGTCAGCCACCCCCAGCCGGGCGATATGTGCCTCCAATATCGCGCGATCCTCTCCATCGCCAATGATATCCAACGTGAAGGTCCGCTCACGCGGAATGCGGGCGACGGCCTCGATCAACAGGGGCAGGCCTTTCTGCGCGCTCAACCGCGCCACGCAGACGAGGCGGCGCGATACGTCGCCGGTCGACTGGGCCTCCCCCGAGAGGAAATGGCGCGCCACCGCACAACGGACGACATGAACCCGGCCCCAATGCGCCAGATCCGCCCAGCGCAGAAGCTGGCCGCGGCCATAATCCGACACCCCGACGACAAAGGCCGCCTCGGCAATTTTCCCCTTGAGATCGAGCCTGTGGGGCGCATCGAATTCGTCGGGACCATGGGCCGTAAAGCTGTAGCTGACCGGCGTCATCCGGGCGGCAAGCCGCGCGACCGCGACCGAATTGGTGCCGAAATGCACATGGATATGATTTATCCCGCGCTGGTCCAGGGCCTGTGCCAGCGCGGTCGCTTCGACGAAATAGGCAAGCGATCGGACGAGTCCCTGCGCACCATGAGCCTTCACTGCATGGGCCAGCGTGGATAGGGTCAGACGCGGATGCGCGATCAGGCTCCGAAGAACCGCGACCGTCAGACCACGCCGGTTGCCGTCCAGCAAGGCCGTGGTTCGGGCCGCTTCCGCCTGCTCATCCCCATCGGGCGACGCCTCCGGCGATCGGCGGACCGTGAAGCGATCCACCTTCAACCCCGCCCTCTCCAATGCCTCGATCTCGGTATGAATGAAGCTGTGGCTGATCTTGGGATAGACATTGACCAGATAGGCCAGCCGCGCCCGGACCGGAACGCCCGCTGGCGAAGGACGGGTCGCATGCACGTCGCCGTCAAAGGATGAAGCCTCGTCCTCCACCAGCCGCGCATCGCGCCAGACATTCGCTTCCATGGCCGCCCCTTTTCTGCGGCAGAGTATATCGCACCGTCACCCGGCGGCGCATTCGGACTTTTCCCAAGCGTTTCTTCCCTGCGGACTCTCCGGTCCGGATAGGCGGGATACGCCATGGCCATCCCGCGTGCGATGCTCCCTCCAGCCCGTCTTCTGGGAAACCATTGCTCCACCGCAAGGATGATAGTCATTGCACGTCCGGCCCGCTTCTCTTCAAGCGCCAGATCGACCTCGTTTCGGGGACGGGGATGCGGCAGCAGATCGCCCGCGTGGGATAGCACGCCCCTTCCTCCATCCGGGACTCAATCGCTTGCGCCGCCTGATGGGAATCACCCCGGACGATGTCATGGTCAAGGCCGTGAGCCAGTGGGATGTCGCACCGGCGGGTATCGTCACCATACGCCCTGCCAAGGTGCTTTCGGGTCAGATCGACCGCATCCGGGGCGCCGAGTTCGGTTCCATCGAGGATGTCGTCCGCGATTTCATCGGCGGCTTCGATTCGCCGCAGCCCCCCACCCGCGCTTTTCGCCTGACACAGATATTGCTGATGGATGGCGCACTTTATGCGGGCAATGCGGTACGCCACCTCAAACCCCGGTCCGGCCGCTTTCCCATGGGCTTCGCTCCGCGCGAGACGGCATGCACTTCCATGTATGAAAGCTGGGTCGGCAATCGCTGGTTCGGCAACTGGTTGCTCGACGATTGCCTGACCTATCGCCTGGCCGAACAGGCCGGTCGCCCTGTGGCGACGACCCTGGCAACGGGACACCAGCCCGCCTATGAGCGCCAGCTTGGCATCGAACCGACGCGCAAGACTTCAGCCTTTTTCGAAGAACTGATCCTTTTCGACGACCGCTCGCATAATGAGGGCAAACGCGATCGCGCGACAAACCTGCGTCGTCGCCTGATCGGCAGCGAGCCTGCGCGCCATCCCGGTGTCTACCTGCTCCGCGGATCAAGCGGTGCGCGGCGGGTTCTTCGTAATGAGCGCACCATTGCAGAGCATCTCGCCACGCGGCGCGGTTTCCAGGTCCTCGATCCAACGATAGCCGATCTGGAGACGATCGTCCGGGCCTGCGCTGGCGCGGATGTCATCGCGGGCGTGGAGGGCAGCCATCTGGTTCATGGACTGATGATGATGCCCCCCTCCGCACGGGCGCTGGTGATCCAGCCACCGGGCAGGGCCGTCTCCGTCCTCAAGCTTATGACCGACCGTCAGGGGCAGGATTATTCTTTCGTTGTGGGAGTGGGAAACAATGAAGTCTTCGACGCGTCCGTCGGGGAAATCGAGCGGACGCTCGACCTTGCCTGACACCCTGCCCGACAGCCGCGCCCGCGCTGCGGCGGCCACGCAATCAGGCTTCAGCCCGACCGCGGCATGGCAGGTCATCCGGTCCGACTATCGGCGCCATGGTGGATCGCTTGCCAACGGGGCGTTCCTCTCCCTGTGTCTCTATCGCTTTGGCCATTGGGGACTGGATTTGCGCAGCGCGCTGGCGCGGGGCATCGTGTCGAAACTCTACGGCTTCTTCAACCTGTTCCTGGCCAATATTACCAAGATATGGATTCCGCCCCGGGTCACTATCGGGCGCGACCTGCACATCGTCAATAATGAAGGGTCGCTGTCCATTCATCCCGACGTAGTGATCGGTGATCGGCTGGGCGTCATGCACAATGTCACGATTGGCACGAACATGCGGCCCGGCGCCCCGGTGATCGGCGACGATGTCTTCATCGGTGTGAACGCGACGGTACTCGGCGCGATCCGCATCGGTGATCGCGTGCGGATCGCCGCCAATGCGGCAGTCACCACGAATGTACCGTCGGACTCCATCGTCATCGGCTCGCCCGCCAAAATCTATCCGCGACTGGGGCCGTTCATATGAATCCGCTTGCCACCACCGTCTTCGAACTATTCGCCGACAACCTCCCGCATCGGCCGGACAAGACCTTCCTGATCGACCCCGATCGGTCCTGGACCTATGCGCAGGTCGCTGTGGAGGTCGACCGCGTCGCGGCTTTCCTCGCGGCGCACGGCATAGCGCCGGGCGACCGCGTCGTCGTACAGATACGCAAAGGCATCCGCGAAGTGGCCGCGATGCTGGCCGCCAGCAAAATCGGCGCGGTATTCGTCAATGTCAGCACGGCCTGGACCACCGATCAGCTCCTCTATGTCGCGCAGGACAGCGGCGCACGCGCGCTCATCATCGAACAGGCGGTCGCCCGCACCCTGCCGCGCGCCCCGCTGAACGGGGCAGCGATCCTCCTTTGCAGCGGTCCTTCGGGCGATCCGTCCATCAATCATTGGGATGCACAGGACGGCATAGCAGCTCCCCTCACCGTTCCCCGGATCGACACCGATCTTGCCACCATCATTTATACTTCCGGGTCGACCGGAAAGCCCAAGGGCGTGATGCTCAGTCATCGCAACATCCTGGCCGGCGCCCGCTCGGTCGCCCGCTATCTTGGCCTTGCCCGCGACGACCGGCTGCTCAGCCTATTACCTTACAGCTTCGACTATGGCCTCAACCAGCTAACAACCATGATGCTAATGGGCGGTACGGTCGTTCATCAGCCCGTGCCTATGCCGACCGAGATTGTCCGGGTGATGCGCGAACATGCGGTCACGGGTCTGGCCGCTGTACCACCTTTGTGGATTCAGCTCATCCGCCTGCTCGAAAAGGCGCCGGTCACCTTTCCAGCGCTGCGCCGGATCACCAATTCGGGAGGCAAGATTCCATCGAACATCCTGGAGCGGATGCCTGACCTGTTTCCCGATACGCAGATCTTCCTGATGTACGGCCTTACCGAAGCGTTCCGATCCACCTATCTGCCGCCGGAGAAATATGCTGCAAAAATGGGTTCGATCGGTCGGGCTATTCCCGGCGCGGAGATCCATGTCATCAAACATGGCGCCGGCATTGCCGGTCCCAGCGAGCAGGGCGAACTGGTGCATCGCGGGCCGCTGGTGAGTCAGGGCTACTGGAACCGCCCGGAGGCAACCGCCGAGAAAATTCGGCCCTGCCCCGAACTTGCCCACCTGATCGGCGACGAACCTGTAGTCTACAGCGGCGACATGGTGCGCGTGGATGAGGACGGCGACCTCTGGTTCATCGGCCGCAACGACGCCCTGATCAAGAGCAGCGGCTTTCGCATCAGCCCGGACGATGTGGAGGAACTGGTGCATCGCAGCGGCCTTGCAACCGACGTGGTTGCGTTCGGGATCGCCGACGACCTTCTGGGCCAAAGCGTGCACGTCGCGGCCACATTGCTTCCCGGTGCCACGCGTGAGGCGCTGATGGCGCACTGCCGTCAGTCGATGCCCGCCTATATGGTCCCTCGCACCATCCATGTCTGGCCCGACCCGATGCCGCGCACCGCCAGCGGCAAGCTCGCCCGTCCGGACATCGTGCGGGCCTGCTCTGCCCAGATGCCCCAGCCACAGCCCCAAGCTCGGCCCTGAACCGGTCATTTTATCCCAAGGAGCAAAACCGATGGCCCTTACCACAGCCCTCATCCTTCAGAATCTCCACACGCTTTCCGGCTTCGAAGGGGAAGCGGGCGACGATACCCCGCTTTTCTCGTCCGGCGCGCTGGATTCGATCGCGATGATCAATCTCATCGCCTTCATCGAACAGCAGGCGGGGATCGAAATCCGCGCCGATGAGGTGACGCTGGAGAATTTCGATACCGCCGCGCGCATCAGCCGCTTCGCAATCGAGCGGGCGGCGTGATTCCGCCCGGCACGGACGATTGGCTCGACCAGGCCGCAGAACAATTCGGAACGCCGTCCTTCGTCTATTTCGCCGATCGCATCGCTCAGCGGATCGACGAATTGCGCGACGCTTTCGAGGGACGGTTCGCTCTGAGCTACGCCGTCAAGAGCAATCCTAACCCGGCGTTGCTTGCCTGGCTGAACGGACGCATCGACCTGCTCGACGTGTCGTCCATCGGCGAGTTTCATCTGGCGATAGAGGCGGGATGGAACCCCATTCTCATCAGCTTCACAGGCCCCGCCAAGCGCGATTTCGAGATAAGGGACGCGATACACGGCAATGTCGGCCTGCTCGTCATCGAATCCCTGCGTGAAGCGCGGCTCGCCAATGCCGTTGCCCGTTCAATCGGCTGCGTCCAACGGGTGCTCGTCCGTATTGCCCCCGACAGCATCCCAAAGGGGTTCGGCGACCAGATGGCGGGACGTCCCAGCCCGTTCGGCATCGACCTGGACGATGCGGCGGAGGCGCTCGGCCTGATCATGGCCATGCCCAACCTCAACCTTGCGGGCCTGCATATCTATTCCGGCACCCAATGCCTGAAGCCCGAGGCGATCGTGGAGAATTATCGCGGTTTCCTGCAGATTTTCACCATGCTTTGCGAGGCCCATGAGATAACGCCGGACAAACTCATCCTGGGTTCGGGGCTTGGCGTTGCCTATCACGATCAGGACATTCCCCTGAACTTGACGGATATTGCCTCGGGCATATTGCCCGACATCGAACGTTTCTGCGCCCAGCCCCGTTTCGCGAACACACAGTTGGCGCTGGAGCTTGGGCGCTATCTTGTGGCGGAAGCAGGCTTCTTCCTCACTCGGGTCGTATCAATCAAACAGTCGCGCGGCGTGCGGATCGCAATCTGCGATGGCGGCATGAACAATCACCTCCCCGCCTCCGGCCATTTCGGCATGGTGATCCGTCGCAACTATTCCATGCATAAGGTCGGCGGAGGCACGGGGTTAGAGAAGGTCGATCTGTCCGGGCCACTTTGCACTTCCATCGACCGGCTGGGGAGCGGCGTCGATCTTCCCCATCTGGAGGAAGGGGATGTGATCGCCATTCACAATAGCGGCGCCTATGGCCTCACCGCCAGCCCAATACACTTCATCAGCCATGCGCCCCCTGCCGAACTGATGGTGATGGATGGCGAGATTCGCGACATCTCGCGCTTCTTGCCTGACGTCCAGCCGACGCAACCTGTCCTATATGATGCGCTAAAATGTCGGGTCTGAAGCGGGTGACCAGGATCGTGCAGACCTGCACAAATCCAGCCCGGTTGATCCACCGCGCCCGTTCCACCCACTCGGGATGGCACATTCTGGCCGGCCTTGCGCTATTATCCCTTACCTTCATCGTTACGGGGGCAATGGGGACTGCGAACAAGCATGCCTCCCGCTTCTTCATCTACGGCATTCGCATGGCCGCCCCATTGACGAAGAACAACGCGCCCGTGCCAGCGAGCCGCGTCGGTGTACCGCTCGATCAGCTCGTCTACCCCATCGTGCCCGATGGCCCTACGGCAGAGGCGATACGATTGGCCAACGGCCGCATCCCCTTTGTTCCCGGTGGGCTTGCGAATCCGCGCCCCTTTCTTGTGCCCAGCTTCAACGGAACAGACTGGGCGCGTGCCGTCGATTGCCTGGCCGCCGCCGCCTATTATGAGGCGGGACAGGGTGACATCGACGAACGTGCCGTGGCGCAGGTCGTACTCAACCGCGTTCGCCACCCTGCCTTTCCCCACACCGTCTGCGGTGTCATTTTCCAACAGTCCGACCAGACGACCGGCTGCCAGTTCACCTTTACGTGCGACGGCTCCATGACACGCCGCCAGCCTTCGCCCCAGGCATGGAGCCAGGCCCGACGCATCGCCGAGGAAGCGCTCAGCGGCCGGACGGAACCACGCGTGGGCCATGCCACCCACTATCATACGGACTGGGTGCTGCCGGTCTGGAGCCAGCAGATGGACAAGATCGCCGCCGTCAACACACATCTCTTCTTGCGGTGGCGCGGGGCGCAGGGCGATCCGGGTAGATTCGCCGCGCGCTACGCGGGTGGGGAAGCGCGGATCGCAAAGATGGGGATGCTCTCCCTCGCGCATGGAACAGAACCAGTGGTCGTGACGTCTTTACCGGATACCCCGACCGCGCCCGCTTCCTTCGCACAACAAGCGAATGCGCCGGTGGCCGCCGAAAAGCTGCCCGACCGCAGCCTTCCGCCGGACCCGGACGTCTTCCTCATCATGCTCAATCCTGACGGCGGGTCCGACAGCTTCCTTCAGCTTGCCCAGAGGCTCTGTGCGGGACGCGGCTATTGCAAGTTCATCGGGTGGACGGATGGGCGCCGTAAAGCGCAGCAACTGCCCATGCCGGGAAGCGCCATCGACGCCATCTCGTTCACCTTCACGCGATCCGTTTCAAAGGGGCCGGATCTGGCACGCTGGAACTGCACCGAGTTTCCACGATCGGACCCGACCCAGTGTCTGCGTCGCGGACTGTAGGGAGGCAGGCCTATCGTTTGGCATCCAGAAAGTTCCGCCCTGAAATTCCGCTCCTCTCTTGGCTCGACTGCGAAAGTCAGGGCAACCAGCTAGGGTGAGGACCGGGCAAATCCAATCCGGGAGTCGCCGTGTTTCATCCACCCCCATCACTGCCGCAACTGGTGCCGACTGCGCCGTCGGCTCTGCGCAGCAATAATTTCAACGCGATCCGTATCGCGATGGCGCTGATGGTCGTGTGGTCCCATTGTTTTGCCCTTTATTACGGGACCGAGGCGTTCGAGCCGGTCTCCCTCCTTTTAAACGGGCAGTATAATGCCGGAGAGATCGCCGTGCGCGTCTTCTTCATCGTCAGCGGCTTCCTGATTACCCAAAGCTTTCTGAACAGCCGGACGACGGGCCGCTATCTCGCAAAACGGGTACGGCGCGTCTATCCGGGGTTTCTGGCAGCCACCGCAATCTGTACCTTCATTGTGGTTCCGAGCTTCGCCACCGAGGGGTGGCGCCTGATCACGCCGGGCGCGGTTTTCGATTGGTTGTGGCGCGGCCTCACGCTGCAGGAACTGATACCGCCCGCAGACGCTTTTCGGAACAATCCCATACAGGCCGTGAATGGCGCGCTATGGAGCATCCGCTACGAATTCTGGTTCTATCTCTGCCTCGCGGCACTGGGGGTCGGCAAGCTGCTGACCCGTCGCCGGCTCATGCTTCTGATCCTGCTGGGCGCTATCGCAATAAAGTGCTGGCTGGAGATGACTGGACGCAAACCAGGGGGCGGCGCGTTCGAAATCCTCATCGGCTGGCCCTATGTCTGGTTCTCGATGGCGCCGTTCTTTCTCGTCGGATCTGTGACCTTCCTATACGGCGCTCAGCTCCCGCGCAGCCCTTCCATGCTCGCCGGCCTGCTGTTGGCAATGTTTGCGTCCGCGCATCTACTCGGCACCTCGCGCATCCTCTTCGACATGCTCTGTCCCCTGGCGCTTGCCTATGCGCTTTTCTATATCGCCTTCGCGCGTGTAGTGCGCTGGCCCGGTACGGACCGTCTGGGTGACGCGTCCTACGGAACCTATCTTTATGGTTTCCCCATACAACAGATGGTCAAGGCGACACTCAACCTGGGTTTCCCCGCTTATTTACTGACGTGCCTGACCCTTTCGCTGATCGCAGGCTTGCTGAGCTGGCACCTCATCGAAAAAAGGTTCCCGTTGGAAAAGACCCAGGCAAGACCATCCAAAGGCACCGCGCTCGCTGCGCAGGGAGCACCGGAAATGACCTGACAAAATCCAATAAACAATTCTTCCAAGAGCAGTTAAAAAAGGCACGTCTATGTCACGGATCGACCTGGCAATGGAGCCGAATACTTCTCTGCTTCGACAATCGAGATTGGTTAGTCGCAACGTCTTTCTCGGCCTTTCTGCTGCTTTGTGCCTAGCGGACATAATCGCCCTTCTGATCGGCTTTCTTGTCGGCTCGACGATCGCGCCGATCACGGGCACGCCGACAGAGGTGGCTGCACCGCTTCTGGCAGGCATATTGGTGTTTGGTGTCCTTGCCTTTCACAATCAGGCCTATGATGCGCGATGCCTGACCAGCGCGCCGTGCAGTTGCCGCAGCGCCGCTCTCGCCTTCGCCAGCAGCACCCTGATCTGCTTTCTGATAATATTCGCGCTCAAGGCGACAGATTCCCTATCGCTTGCTGCTATATTTGTCGGCCTGCTCTGTTCCGGATGGATTATGTTGTTGCAGCGGCTGTTCATCGCCCGCAATGTGGCACGCCACCTGAGCGACCGCCTGTTTGCGGAACTCATGATCGTCGATAATTGCGCGGCCCCCGAAAATGCAGCCGGGATGAGGCTCGTAAATGCGCAGGCCATCGGCTTGAGAGCGGACCTGGACGATCCCAGCATGCTGCATCAGCTTGGCTCTTTGTTGCAGGGGTTCGACCGCGTCATCGTCGTATGCCCACCCGACGGCCAGGTCGCATGGTCGCAAATGCTGAAAGGAAGCAATATTCTCGGCGAGATAGTTGTTCCCGAGATGGACGGCATCGCTCCGTTATCCGTAGCGAATTGGCGAGGGACTCCAACACTTGTCGTCGCGCGCGATCCATTGAATTTTGCCAGTCGGATCTCCAAGCGCCTGTTGGATATCACGATAACAATCCCGGTTCTGGGCTTCCTGATGCCTTTGATGGTGGTGATTGCGATTGCCATCAAGTTGGACTCACCAGGTCCGATCCTCTTTAGGCAACAGCGCATCGGCAGAGGCAATCGCTTGTTCCGGATCATGAAGTTCCGCAGCATGCGGTTCGATCAGGCCGACGACACAGGTCAACTTTCCGCCCGTCGAGATGATAATCGCGTGACGCGTGTCGGGCGCTTCATTCGGTCCACCAGCATTGATGAGCTACCCCAACTCATAAATGTGCTGCTTGGCGAAATGAGCCTGGTCGGCCCACGCCCCCATGCATTGGGATCAACCGCCGAGGACATGCTCTTCTGGAAAGTAGATCGCCAATATTGGCATCGCCATGCCTTGAAACCTGGCATTACCGGATTGGCACAAATACGCGGCTTTCGCGGCGCCACGGAAACAAAACGCGACATATTAAACAGAATAGCGGCTGATCTGGAATATATGAACCAGTGGAGTCTGACTGGAGATATAGCTATATTGTTAAGAACAATTAATGTAATTTATCACAAAAAAGCATTTTAATTCATATAGCAACACGTACCGACCAAATTTTCTAAGTGGATTCGAAAAATCACAGCCAAACATTCCGCCCCGAGCTATCAAACTGATTAGCTGCCTCGAACTCCATTTCCATTTGATTGGAAATCGCCCCCGGCGCGACCGCGCAGAGGCAAAGGTTATTTATACTCGATCAGCAGCGTCTTGCGCTCGCGCAGGCTCGTCCACCAGAAGCCGATCTGTCCGAAGCAATGGGGCACCTTCCCCAGCACGATATGCGTTGCATAGATCGCGTCCGAGCGGCGATAAACCCGCCACCAAAGCACAGGCCAAAAGCACCAGAATGGCGGAAGCCCCCAGAACAGGTTGCTCAACACGGGCTTGATCAGCCTGGGGTCTTCCGCGCCACGGCGATGCCACGCCTCCGCTCCGGCATGGCCGCTCCGGCGGTTTCTCTGCCACCATTGCCACCATGTCGTCATCGCCACATCGTGCAGCGTCATCTCATCGGGCAAGCGGACGATCTCCCAGCCGCAGCGGCGCATCCGGTGGCACAGATCATTGTCCTCGGCAGCGATCAGGCCTGCGTCATAGCCGCCGACCGCCAACATGGCCTCGACCCTGACAAGCGCGTCCCCGCCGCAGCTTTCCGTGGGGCCGGCCAGCCCATCCCACTCAATGTCGCAGACGTGGTTGAAGACCGTCTGGTGGGGATAGCGTTCACGCCGACGGCCAAAGACCACAGCGATATGCGCGTCGCTTTCAATCCCTGCGAGTGCCGCGTCGATCCAGCGAGGATCGAGCTCACAGTCGCCGTCGATGAACTGCACAAACTGCGTATCCGGCCAAAGCGCCCGCATGCGCGCGAAACCGGCATTGCGGCCGCGCGCGGCGGTGAATGGCAAGGTGGCATCGAGTTCGATCACTTCGATGCCAAGAGTATGCGCCAGGGCGGCGCTGCCGTCCTTCGAACCGGAGTCCACGTAGATGACGCGGTCAATGACTCGTATCGCCGACTCCAGGCACAGGCGAAGCCTGTCACCTTCGTTGCGCCCGATCACCACTATGCCAACATCCCGTGCGGCATCGCGATTGCCGCTCTCATATTGCATATTCGACATTGCGCGCTCATCCAGTTCTTCAAGCAAATATCATCGCCGCCGCCTCGGCCTGGAGATTAGAGAGCATGATCCGATCAGACTGAATCGGATCATGCTCTCTTTATCTTTTGTTTTCCGCATTTTCCGAGTCAGCAGATGATGTCATCTGCCTGGAAAATGCTCTAGAGGGGCGGTTCAGATCGGGGCCGGAGGGATCAGTTTCAGCCAGGCGGGCAGCGCCTCTTGCCAGAGCGCGCTCGCGCGCTGGCGCGGCGACATGCCCTGAGTCAAGTCCGCGATCTCGCGCCGTGTCAATCCCGATCGCTCGCAGAAATAAGGATGCCGCGTGCGATTGGCGAAATAGCTGTAGAATAGCGCTGCGCGGTCCTTGTCGTGCGCCGGCGCACCACGGTGAAAGAAACGCGCCGTGTCGGCGAACAGAACCGTTCCAGCAGGGCCGGTGCAACTGGCGATGTCGCGGGAATAGTCGGCGCCGAGGCGCTTTCTCAGCACCTCCTGGGTGCCGAGTTCAAAGGCATAGCGGTCGCCGACACCCTGCGAGCTGTCGATCCTGCGGATCAACTCGAACGGGCCACCACGGTCAGTCACGTCGTTGCAATAGACCCCGATCTTGATCATCTTGCGATCCTCGCGATCGCGATGCCATTTGCGCGTACCAAGCTCGTTTCCGTCCGCCACGGTATAGATGAGCGCCATACCGTCATAGGCGACCGGCAGGCCGATATAGGCCTCGGCGATGTCGAGCAGCCGTTCGTTGAGGCCCCAGTGGAATATCTCCGGGTTATCGATCGTGGCCAAGGCCGGCGCACAAATGAACTCGCGCCCGGCGCGCGCGTCGCGCCGGGCGATCTCGGCGCAATCGTCCGCCACCTTTTGTCCCGCACGAAGCATCTCCGCTGAGCCTGACAGACCAAGCGCGTCCAGCGTGGTGACGAACAAGCCATCGCGTTCCAGCCGTTCCACGATTTCCCGATCGATCCCGTCCAATCTGGGCAGTGAAGGGCGATGCATGTCGAGCGCTTCACTATAGCCCCGCCCTAGCCGACGCCGGATCAGCGACATGTTCGACAGGTTGAAGGCAAATTGTGCCGGCTTGTCGCCGAGGCGGTTCAAGAAGCTCTGAGAAAGGGTCTTCCACATGCCGGCTCCTTCGATAAGATGATCCTTGACGATGCCGCGGCTTGGCCCAGCATTCGGCAAGCGACTCGTCCCCCGACATCCACGGAAGCCTCGAACCGTTCACTTAATCATCTGCTACGCTCTGGTTCCGCAAGCAACCCGGAGATTCCGGTCCCGATTTCTCATACTTCCGTGACCGGGCGAGGGTATTATTCTCAACGGATCGGTCCTGCGGGCTGGACTGGCCTTACGCAGTTTTGCACTTCAGGAGAGCGCCACCGCCATGCCTTCGCCGCTGATTCAAAACAACGGAGAGGCGTGCGCTCAAGGCGCTACCGCCCTCACGGCAGAGACGCGACGCGTTCTTGTGATTGGTGGTACCGGCTTCGTCGGTCAACATCTTGTTGCGCGACTTGCCGAAGGCGGACACGCAACACGTGTGCTGACCCGCAATCCGCAAGCCGCGCAACCTGCGCTACGCTGCGAACGGGTCGAGCTGGTTGAGGGAAACTATCGCGATCCAGCAACGCTGGATGCTGCGCTCGACGGAGTCGAGGCGGTCTATCACCTCGCCAAGGGTGAGGGCCGGAGCTGGCAGGAATATCTCGACAACGATGTTCAGCCGGCAAGACAAGTGGCGGAAGCGGCGTTACGCCGGGGCGTGCGCCGGTTCATCTATGTCGGATCGATCGATTCCTACGCATCAGCCAGGGCGGTCGATCGCATTGACGGATCGACGGCGCTCGACCCGCGCATTGATCGCCGCAATCATTACGCTCGATCAAAGGCGGCCTGCGAACGCCTGCTCCTGGCGATGGCCCGCGAGCAAGGTCTGCCGCTCGTCATCCTGCGTCTTGGCATTGTAATCGGCGCGGGCAGCTCCCCGATCCATTATGGCGTCGGTCGATTCACGGCGTGGAACCGGCTGACTTACTGGGGTGACGGCAGGCACAAGCTTCCCTTCGTGCTTGTCGAGGACGCCGCTGATGCGCTCGTCCGGGCACTCGATGTACCTGCCATCGAGGAGCGCAGCTTCCTCATCACCGACACGCCACTTCTTTCCGCGCGCGACTATGTTGCGGCGATGCAGGCACGTTCGGACGGCAGGATATGTGCCGCGCCGCGCTCTATCTGGCGATACTGGCTGGCCGACCTCGCGCGCGGAATAGTCAAGACCGCGATCCGCCACCCCAATCGCCATCTGTCCAGCCTTCACGACTGGCGATGCCGCTCCCATCGCGCTACCTATGACGCAACGCAGAGTGTCGCTGCTCTCGGCTGGCGCCCCGCCGGCACTCGCCAGGCGCTTATAGAACGCGGCATCTACCCCGCGGTCGAGGCCATGCTGAGCTTGACCTGATCGGTCGACGAGGGTGACGCCGCATGTTCTTGCCGCTCAGAGGCCAATCGGGATATTTCGAAAACTGCCATTCGGCGCCAGGCCCAAGCGCCCGCTGAAGCAGTGCGATGATCCGGTCGGGCATGACATCCGCGCCACCGTTGACGGGTTCGATCAGGATGCAATTGTCCAGCAGATCTGTGGGAATTGGCGCGGGCGCCAGTATCAGTTTAGGCAGCGCCCCCTAGCTTCGCGATAACATCCTGGCCAAAACGCTCCGCATTGTCGCACCATTCTGCACATGTGCGGCCTTCAATGTTCATGCCCGCCGCGATCACCCCCATTTCGGCGAACTGCCCGGCGCGGTCGACGATCATCTGCGGGGTCCAGCTTTCGCCAGGTTTCACGATGCTGCCGATCGCGACAATGGGGAGCGTCTCACGGCCCACCACCTCACAATGGGCGTGCATATAGGTGAGCGCTTCGGCAAGGTCTTGCTCATTGGTGATGTCCGCCGTTCGCGTTGTAGCAGTGGAAACTCCGCCGACGGTGAAAAAAGGATACCAGCCGTCGCCAAGTTCCACCGCGCGGCGGATGGCACGCCTTGCATTGCCGCCGACGAGCAGTGGCGGATGGGGCCTCTGCACCGGGCCAGGTTGAATGCGGTTGCCGAACGCTTGATAGCCGTGGCCTTCAAAGGTGAACTCCTCGCCCGACAGGGCGAGCTTCAGCGCCTTCAGATACTCGTCCATCAATTCGTTGCGCTGCTCGAAATCGACGCCAAGCGCGCGATACTCGCCCTTCAGATAGCCTGCCCCCATGCCGATCGTCACGCGCCCGCCCGAGAAGCGGTCGAGCGAGGCGATCGAACGCGCGACGATGAAAGGATTGCGATAGGGCAAGACGAGGATGCCAGTTTGCAAGCGGATGCGCGTCGTCACCGCCGCGACCAGCGACAGCATCACGAACGGATCATGTGCATGGTGCCCACCCGCATCAAGCCACCGTCCGGTAGGACAGGGATGATCGGTGACGAGGCAGGCCGAAAAGCCCGCGCGTTCAATCGCGGTGCCTACATCACGCACCGCCTCCATCGTCAGAAATTCCTCATCGGCGGCGAGATGGTCAAACGGCAGGGGGATGTTGAATTGGAGCAACGGTTTCATTCCTGTCTCAGATTTCGTTGAGGACCCATTTGCCCTGACGGTCGCGGACCCATCCGCTCGATGCCCAACTGCCGCCGTCAACGGGCAGGACAATGCCGGTGACATAGCTGCTGGTGGGCGATGCCAGGAACAGTGCGGCTTGTCCGCATTCTTCCGCAAGCCCGGCCCGTCCCAGCGGGATGCGGCGGGCAATGGCATTCTCCTGCTCGGGTGTGGGCTGCATCCATTTGCTCTTGTCGACAGGACCGCTGATGTTGCCGCACAGGCCAGGCGTGGTCGTAAAATCGGGCGCGATCGCGTTCACGCGGATGCCGTCATCGGCCAGCTCCAGCGCCATGGTGCGCGTGAAATTGTTCATTCCCGCCTTGCACGCGGCATAGACCGCATAGCCTGGCGCGGCGCGCGATGCCTCGATACTGGTAACGTTGATGATCGCGCCGCCGCGTGCGCCGCGTACCATGATCGGGATAGCAGCAGATGTCGCGGCGAGCATGCTGACGAGATTGAGGTCGATATGCTTGCGCCAGGATCGTTCCGACTGTTCGGAAAATGTGCGGCGGGATACGCCACCCGCATTGTTGACGAGGATGTCGATCCGACCGAATGCTGCATCTGCCGCCTTGATCGCAGCGTCGATTTGATCGGTGTCGGTCACGTCGGTGGGACAGGAAAGCGCCTGCCGTCCCAGTGCGCGCACGCGTGCCACCGCTTCCTCGCAACGTTCGGGCACGATATCGGCAATCGCGATGTCGACCCCGGCGCCTGCCAGCGCGAGCGCAATGGCGCGACCAATGCCACCGCCGCCGCCTGTTATCAGCGCCGCCTGTCCAGCCAGCGGTTGGATTGGGTTTGATGCCATTTCGCCCTTCTCCTCTCACCCCGAAGCTGGGCGCGAGGCTCTGGCAAAGTCAAACTCTGGGTGCAGGCAGTGGCGTCATATCGGGCTGGCGATGTCCAAGGAACAAAAGAATAGCCAGTGTGCAGCCGGATTGTGTCCACCCAACTTCATGCGTGCGTCAATGCCTCCGAGTTTGAGTTTGGTCACGACCGAACTGGCGCTTCCGAACCGAAACCCGGGGCGGGTAAGGCCCGCCCCGCACGTCTCACAGGCCGTCGAGGCCCTTGCTGACCAGGACATTCACCGCAACGCGGCGGTTTTGTGCCTTGCCTTCGACCGTGCTGTTGTCCGCCAACGGGTCTGCTTCAGACATCCCGGTGGGGGTGAGCATGCGATAGGGTTTCCAGCCGCAGGCCTGCTGAAGATAATTGACGACGCGACCGGCCCGCTTTTCGCTGAGCTCCTGATTGAAGTCGGGGCCTCCTGTAGAATCGGTGTACCCCACAACAAGCAGCAGGGCGTTATCCATCCCCTGCGCTGCAGTTGCCGCGGCGCAGAGATCGGCTTTCCCCTGAGCAGACAATACCGACTTGCCAGTGTCGAAATTCACGTTCGTCGTGCTTTTGACATTATACTGGTCGATATCGCCCATGCGACCCCGTAGAGCTTCTGTTGCGGCAGTCTGTTCAGAAAAGCGCTGGTCAGTGCCTTCCTGGATCATTGATGCAGTCTTGAGGTCCTTGTTCTTAAGTTTGATCTGGCTCGCCACCAGGCCCCCACCTGATTGCAACGTCTTGACGGTAACTGGCACGCCGTTGAGCAGCGAGGCTGCGGCCAGCTTGTTGCGATTGAGGCCGAAAAAACCCTTGCTGGCACTGATCCGGGTGGCATCGTCGATGGCAATAATTGTTTTGGTGCCGTCGGCGGCCGTGACCTGCATCCTGTCGCCGCTGCGCGCGGAAATGATACCCTCGATCTCCGGCCCTTCAGTCTTCTCAGACGGGGGCAAATAGGCGGTCGCCGAGACGTCGGCCGCAGGCGGATCCTGCGTCTGCGCAGCCAAGCTGCCCGACGATGCTCCGGAAAGCAGGGCAAGCATTAAGAGATATTTTGGGCTTTTCGAAATGATATTCATCACGCTCCTCCTTCAAAATTCGACTAGTCGGGCCTGCATGACCGCAGCTTCTCGTCCGACTGCCGTCCGCGTGATGGCGTATTCAGCTGTCAGAACCCTCTCCATTTAGCTTCGTAAGATGTGCCGCATGGCGCTGCGGGGAGCGCCATGGATGCTCTGCCTGTTCAGACCAACCTTTCCAGTACATGAACAGACCGGTCACTCCGGCTCTTGTGCAGACAATTGGAGCGCGTCGTGCGACGAACCGATGCAGGCTGTACTGCACAAACGAACGGTCATATCTGGTAAAGTTGCCCAATAGATTTTTTGGGCATTGTCTCAATTTATGATCATTTGTTTCGCTAAGAGCTGATCTGATTTCACAGGAATAAATTCGACAGTCGATTTTTATCCTTCTGAAACATTCATTTGTCGCCGTCTT
Source organism: Sphingobium aromaticiconvertens (assembly GCF_037154075.1). Classification (NCBI taxonomy): domain Bacteria; kingdom Pseudomonadati; phylum Pseudomonadota; class Alphaproteobacteria; order Sphingomonadales; family Sphingobiaceae; genus Sphingobium; species Sphingobium aromaticiconvertens. The sequence goes on along the minus strand of NZ_JBANRJ010000001.1, from coordinate 1,583,865 downwards.
TGCATCTGCTTTCATCAAGCCTTGGGCCATTTTTAAATGACCGGGTTGGGGATTGCCGAACAGTCGGCTTCGGAGCAACTCTTTGGCGATAGCTGCCCTTCATAAAGCGGGGCCGGGGTAGCGAGGGATCGGCCAAGTAGAGGTCCAGCACCGCAGACATTCAGCTATCGTTGGGGTACCGCCTTCTTTGAAAAAACGATAGACTTCTCCCGGATCGGATCGCGGGCCGACGACGGCGATTAGGTCGGCAAATAGAAGCGCGTTCGCCGCATGGCTCCTTAGGCGTTCGACCGCAGCCATGACACGAGAGAACGACTTATCCTCTGCGGACGGGATTGAGGCGCTTGCAGCTCGCGCACGGCCATACATCTGCTATGGGCGCTGAAAATTCGTCTGCGTAATGGCCCGCGATCATGCGCCACCACAGCTACCCCCTCGCCAGCAGCGGCAAGAAAAATGCCAGTTGCTCACGCGAGCAACTGGCAAGGGAGAACACGACGCCGCAGAAGGGTGTCAGAAGGCGTAGCGTACTCCGAGGTTGAACTGGCGACCGCTGTGGGTCAGCACGTTGAGGCGGTTGGTTTCGTCAACGAACTGGTCGTTCTGCTCGTCGGTCAGATTGATGCCTTCCAGACTGAGCTTCAGCTTTTCGGTGACATTGTAGCTGACCTGAGCATCGACGTTCAGGGTGCTGTTGGTGCCGTTAAAGGCGTTCCCTTCAGTCCCCGGCACGGCGGTCAGATACTTGTCGCGATAGGCCAGCGATCCGCGGATCTGGAATTTCTCCGTCTCATAATAAAGGGTGGCATTGGCGGCATGTTTGGACAGGCCGACCAGCGGCGCTGTCACCGATGCACTGCCATTGGCGGCAGTCAGATATTCGATGTTCGATTTGACATAGGTATAGTTGGCCAGCACGCCGAAGTTCGACAGGAAGCCCGGCAGAAAGCTCAAGGGTTGCTGGATGTTGACCTCGAACCCCTTGAGGATGCCGCCTGACGAATTGACAGGCTGGCTGACGATGAAGATGTCGCTGGGCGAGGCGGTGGTGCCGGTCAGCAACGAATCTGGCAGGCCAAGGCTGCTGTAGGGAAGGCCAAGGCTCAATGTCTGGACGAAGGTGCCGATATCCTTGCGGAAGGCGGACACGGCGTAGATTGCGCCCTGCACCGGATACCATTCGATCGACGCATCGAGATTCTTCGACGATGTCGGGCGCAGGTCCGGGTTGCCGCTTGAAAAGCTGCGATTGCCGCCTGATACGTTGAGGTTGCCGCCGGGCGTCAGGGAAGAGATGCCAGCGCGAGCCAGCGTCTTGGCCGCAGCAAACCGGACCTGAAGGGTGTCGGTGATGTTGCCGACAAGGTTGAGCGAGGGCAGCCAGCGCTTGTAGCTGCGGTCAGCAGAGACAAGATTGATCGCTGATCCCTGGCTGGCGTAACCGGTCGAGAACTGGTCTGTCTTCACATAGCGCACACCAATGTCGCCGCGAATGGGAACGCCTGCATCCTCAAGGTTGAACCGGGCCATGCCCCAAGCTCCGAAATCCTCTTCCTTCACAGTGATGAAAGAGCCGCGCGCGGTGGCGTTCTCGATCCCCCCCGTCGCATAGATCGGGTTGCCCAGGATATTGCCCTGGCTGATGAAGGCGTCGAGATTGGGGATGACCCAGGCCGTCGGCGTTCCGGTGGGGACATTCAGTCCCTTGCCAAAGCCGGAGAAGAGCGTGGTCATGCCGGCCAGTTGCGCGGCCGTCAGCGGCGCGACCACGGTTTCGCCCGACAGGCGCCGCCGCTCGGTCGAGTCATATTCAAATTTGCGCCAGTCGGCTCCGACCTTGAGCGTCACCATCGGATGGGCTTCCCACTCGACAAAGCCCTTGGCCGTGGTGAAGGCGTTGGTCACGGTCTGCGGCCGGATGCGGACTTCGGATGTGCCGTTGATGAAGCCGAAGCTGGCCGGATTGCTGACGTCCACGCCGGGCGAAATATTCGGGAAGCGGGTTGTGAAATCATATTGGAAATTGCCGGTGTTGACCGCATCGATCGTGACGGTCGTCTGGACTGGATTGCGGAAGTCCGACTTGGCATGGCCCGCCGTCACGCCGACCTTCAGCCGGTCGGTGATTTCCTGGTCGATCGTGCCGTCAATCTGATAAAATTCGGTCTTCAGCACATCGTAACGCGCCTGCGAACGCAGATCGACATTGTCGAACCGACCACTGATGATGTTGTTATTCCCGTCCACCACGCCATCGCGGATGATAGTCTGCGGCTTGCCGGTGCCTGAGCGGCTGAAGCTGATCGCCTGGAGCTGGGCTTCCTTGCGGGTGCCGTCCAGCCGCGAATAGAGGCCGTCGATCACGATCATCGTGCGGTCGGTCGGCTTGAACTGGATCGAACCGGCAGCGCCAAGGCGCTTTTGCGAGATGTCGTAGCTGACCAGACCCGGAATGCGCGGGTGGAACAATGCGGTATCGGGATCGGGGTCGTTGATCTGGGCGATCGTCTTGCCCGGCAGGGTCGAGGCGGCGTTAAAGCCGTTGTTGAAGCCGCCATAGGTCCAGCGCGTGATGTTCGCGCCCTCTTCCTTCAGGCGACGCTCCTCATATGCGACCGAGAGCAACACCCCGAAGCGCCCGTCGCTCGTCTGCGTGGCGACCAGACCCGAAAGGCGCGGTGTCGCCTTTTCGCGCAGATCGTTATAGCTGACGCCTGCCGAGAGAACGGCGGTCGGCTTGCGATAGTCCAGCGGGCGGGCGGTCTGGAGGTCGACGACGCCGCCCAGCGAGCCTTCCTCGACATCGGCGGTCGCGGTTTTGCGGACCGACAAGTTGCTGAACAGGTCGGACGAGAAGATATTGAAATCGAAACCGCGGCCGCGATTGACGCCGCCCGAATTGTCCGTGCCGCCGGTGGTGCCGATGGCTTCCATGCCGTTGATGCGAACACGGGTATATTCGGGGCCAAGGCCGCGAACAGAGATGTTGCGGCCTTCGCCGTTGACGCGACTGATGGCGACGCCGGGAATGCGTTGAAGCGATTCGGCGAGATTGAGGTCGGGGAATTCGGCGATGTCTTCCGCCTTGATCGCATCGATCGTCGCGGTTTCATTGCGCTTGACGTTGAGCGCGCTGCTGAGGCTGGCGCGGAAGCCGGTGACGACGATGTCGGGCGCGCTGTTGTCAACCTGTGCAACGGTGGCAGGTGGCGATGCAGCCGGAACATCGGTTTGTGCCAGGCCGAGCGGTGCGAGCGCGATCGTGGTGATCGCACTCGAGAGGCTTAGAATCGTCTTAAACTGATGGGTGGCGTTCATGGCCTTCTCACTCCCCTAAGGATGCGCGATGCGCTATCATTGCCCGGCCTTGAATGCCGGATCGGTCCCCAGTCGATAGCCCCGACGGTCATGAAGACGCCATTCCCAATCCGGCATGGATCAATGCACGGCTTGCACTAATGATAGATGCCTCTTTTCAATCATGCCAAGAAATGGCTGGATCATGCCCTATTTGGACTTGGACCGGCCGGAATGGTGACGCTAGCGTGCGGATCAGCGCTTCGACCGCCTCGTAAGACGGGTGGCGACCACAAGGAGAGCCTTCCATTGACCCAAGCTACCGTTGCCGCCGCCTTGCCTGCCGAGCGTCCAACCTATGTGCGCTATAAGATCATTGCTTTCATCTTTCTGATCACCGCGATCAACTATGCGGATCGGGCCACATTCTCGATCGCTGGCAATGCGGCGGCGGGAGAGCTGGGCATTTCGCCGGTACAGACGGGTTTCATCCTGTCGGCCTTCGCCTGGGCCTATGTGCTGGGACAGATACCGGGCGGCCTGCTGCTCGACCGGTTCGGCACCAAGCGCATCTATGCCGGCGCGATTGCGATCTGGTCAATCTTCACGGCTATGCAGGGCACAGTCGGGCTGATCGCCGGGCTGCCGGTGGTGGCAACCCTGTTCGCGCTGCGCTTCATGGTTGGGGTGGCGGAAGCCCCCTCCTTCCCCGGCAATGCGCGACTGGTCGCGGCCTGGTTCCCCGGAGCGGAACGCGGCACGGCCTCGGCGATTTTTAACAGCGCGCAATATTTCTCTCTGGTTGCCTTCGCGCCGCTGATGGGCTGGCTGGTCCATGATTTCGGCTGGCGGGCGGTTTTTTGGGTAATGGGCGCGCTGGGGCTGGTTGCGACCGCGATGTTCGTGCGCTTCATCCACAGTCCGGCCAAACATCCGGCCATCAATGCGACTGAACTCGCGCATATCGAAACGGGCGGCGGGTTGATCCATATGGAGGATGGGGTCGGACAAGCGGCGAAGGCATCCACCTTCACCTGGCACAATGTTCGCCAGTTGCTCGCCAACCGCATGATGCTGGGCATCTATTTGGGCCAATATTGCATCAATGTGCTGACCTATTTCTTTGTCACATGGTTCCCCATTTATCTGGTGAAGGAACGCGGTCTTAACATCATGGAGGCCGGGTTCGCAGCGGCTGCGCCTGCATTGTGCGGCTTTGTGGGCGGACTGATCGGCGGCTTTGCCTCCGACCGGATATTGAAGCGCACCGGCAATCTCGATCTGGCGCGCAAGGGGCCGCTGGTGGTGGGCATGTTGCTGGCGACGATGATCATTGCCTGCGTCTGGGTGGAGGCGGAATGGCTGGTCGTCACGCTGATGGCGGTCGCCTTCTTCGGCAAGGGCATAGCTTCGCTCGGCTGGGCAGTTATGGCTGATGTCGCCCCCAAATCGCTGGCCGGGCTATCAGGCGGCGTCTTCAACATGTTCGGCAATGTCGCTGGCATCGTGACGCCGATCGTCGTCGGCTATATCGTGGCGATGACCGGATCGTTCGACCTGGCGCTGGTGTTCGTGGGCGCGCATTGCCTGCTCACCATCTTTTCCTTCCTTGTCATCGTGGGGCCGATCCGTCGGCTGGAGATCGCCTGATGCGGGTCGATCGGCGGCGTTTCCTGGCAACAGGTGTCGCGGCAATTGCAGTGCCCGCGCAGGCGCGAGGTTCACGCCCGCAACTGGTGGTTGCAAAGCCGATGGCGGCCCCGACCTGGGCGGTGATGCAGCGGCGTCTGCTCGATGTGAATGCTGAGGCTTGTGAGGCCTTCTACGCCCAATATGTGGATGACAGCGATCGATTGAAGGTGTTTGAGCGCTGGGGCGCCAATGACGGGCCGGATGACGCGGCGGAAGCAACCAATGACTGGTTCCTGTTGCACGCGCTGGGTGGCAGCGACCGGATCGCGACGCTCGCCAGCCGCTTTTGGGAAGGGCATCTCAAACAATTCACCGCCGCACGCACGGTCGATGTCCCGATCGCGCGGGAAGGCATGTATTATCGCGAATTCCCGGTGCAGATGGATTGGCAGCATAATGCCGAAGGGCTGACCAGTTTCAACGTCATGGGGCTATCCCGGCCTCGCGATGCAAAGCTGCTGGAGCGAACGCGCCGCTATGCCGATTTCTATACCGGGCGCGACCCGACCGTGCATAATTACGATATAAAGCTGCGGATGATGCGGAGCCTGCTTAACGGCAGCAAGGGGCCTATGCTGCGTGAGGCCACGCCGCTGGACTGGGTCGGTGATCCGTTCGATCCCGCCCCCTTCCACATGGAGCATGGCGAGACGACCTATCGCGAGACACTGGATCATTATGCCGACTATGGCGATGTGGTCGGCGATAATCCGCTGAACCTGCAATCGACGACACTGGGCCTCAACGCCTATGCGCTAGGTGGTGGAGAGGGCTATCGTCGCTGGGCACTCGACTATCTGGATGCCTGGGTCGATCGGGCGACAAAGAATGACGACATATTGCCCAGTTACGTTCGGCCTGACGGGACTGTTGGCGAGGATTGGTGGAAGGGCGTCTATGGTTGGGGCTTTTCTCCAGTTGTGCCGCAGACCGGCGTGAGGGAGGATCGCAACCGGGTGCCGAGGTCGATTACCGCCTTCATGGGCGCAGTCGTGATGACAGGCGACCTTGGCTATATCGACCTGTGGCGACGGCAGAATGCGCGGATCAACGCGCAGATGCAGGTCGTGAAGGGCGTATCGTCCGCGCCGACCATGTATGGCGCGCAGAGCTGGTATGGTTGGAAGCCCGGCCCTTATCGCAGCAACGGGTTCGAGATCTGGTATATGTCGCAGCGCGCCGACGATCGGGCGGCGGCGGGGGCGCACCCTTGGCTGGATTATCTGGAGGGGCGCAACCCCGCCTATCCCGAACAGGCGCTGGCAGCCGATCTGGCGCGCGTGGCCGAACGGATGAAGACGCGGGAAACGGATACGACAACGCCGCAGACGCGGCTGGCGGACTGGCCGATCGGCATCAACCCCGCCAGCGTTACCAGCCTGGTGCAGTTGATGACGGGCGGATTGCATATCGCCCGTCCTCCCTGGTCGAAAACATCGCCGCCGCAGGGGGGCGTGCCGCTGCATTGCCGCCTGCGCTATTTCGATCCGGTGGCGCGCCGCGCCGGTGTGCCTGCGGATGTGGCGGCACTGGTGCAGGCAATGGACGGTCGGTCGACGCAGGTGATGCTGGTCAACCTCAACCCGCGTGAGGCGCGCAGCGTGACCGTACAGGGCGGCGCTTATGCCGAACATCGTGTCGACAGCGTGACGCTGGACGGACGGAGGATCGCCACGGGCGGTCGCGATGTGACTATCCGGCTGGAGCCAGGCTGTGGCACACAACTGACGCTGGCCATGACGCGCTATGCCAATCGTCCGACGCTGGACTTCCCATGGGATCGGGTATGAGGGTCAGCCGCCCGGTTTGATATAGGGCGCGACCGCGAATAACAGCCGCTCCTCCCGCCGCGGATCATCCTCTATCCGCAGGGTGCGGTCGAAGATCATCGTTGATCGCCGGGCAAGATCATAGTGCGGCCAGCGGGGACGAGTGCCGCCATTGGGATCGCCGGTGCGGGCCAGCGCAATGAAGGCGTCGGCCATCTGCCCGGCAAGCCGTCGCGCGTCGGAACTGGCGCCCGTGCGCGATCCGGGGGCATCGACATTGTCGAACACCAACGGGATATCGAGCGTGTGGAAGGCGCCAAGAATACCGCCAGCCTCGGGACAAGGGAAATCGAGCTGATACATCCAGGTCGGTGCGCCGATCTTTGCGCGCTCTTCCGCCTGTATCAGATGGCCGGGCCAGGACCGCCCGGCAGTCGTCGCGGCGAGCAATATCTGGCCGGGGGTCCGGGTGGGGTAGAGTTCGCGATAACGGCGGATGACATGATCGGGCGCGAGGTCTTTGGTCGTTGCCAGCGCATAGCGTTCGGGCAAGTTGTCCCATGTCGTGTCGCCCGCGCGCAGTGTCTTTTCGATCCAGAGCGCGGTTTCGTCATGGGTGTTGCCGACGATCAGGGGGATATGCGCCGCTTCGCGCGGGGCATCGGGTATGAAAGGATGGCGCGGCAGCACGCCATGATCGAGGGTCGAAACGAAACTGATTTCGCCCCTGCCCTCCAGCGGGTCGGTCATCGCCATGGCGTCGACCAGCCGTTCGACCGGCAGGCGTTGCAGAGTGGCGACATCGGGCGCTCCTGCCTTCGCCATCCAGGCGCGCGCACGGGTGGTAGCGTGCATCGGTCCGGCGGCGGTAACATGCTGGCCGCTCATCGTCGCGGCGGCGTGAAACATTGGACGCGCTTCCGGCATGGCCATCAACGTCACCACCTTTGCCCCGCCACCCGACTGGCCGAACAGCATGACGCGTCCCGGATCGCCGCCGAAGCTGGCGATGTTGTCGCGCACCCACTCAAGCGCCAATATGATGTCGAGATTCCCGACATTGCCCGACTCCGCCGGGCCGCCCAGTCCCGCCAGGTAGGCGTAGCCCAGCCCTGCCAGCCGATGGTTGAGTGTCACGACGACAACATCGCCGCGCTTTACCAGATTGCCGCCGTCATAGAGCGGGTCGCTGCCCGACCCATGAGCATGCGCGCCGCCGTGCAGATAGACCATGACCGGGCGCTTCCCTGCATCCAGCGCGGGTGTCCAGACATTGAGGAACAGGCAGTCCTCGCTCGTGGGTTCGCTGGCCTTTGTCTGTGGGGCGGCGGCACCATAGCGTGTGGCGTCCGTGATGCCGGACCAAGGTTTGGGCGGAAGGGCGCGACGGAAGCGACGCGGGGCGGTGTTCGCGCCATAACGGATACCGCGAAAGACGAGGACGTTCTTCTCGATGGCACCACGCACCCTGCCGTAACGGGTGAGCGCAATCGGGCTGGCTATTTTCGCAGAGGCTCGTGTCGCCAGCGGCGCAATCGCCATCCCGGCGAGAAGCGTGCGCCGGTCGACGCCTGTCATCCGCCGGTGCTTTCCGCGCAAAGCTGGCGCATCGTTGGTAGGGCCGGATTATGATTGTCGCGCCGCCAGGCCATGTGCAGCTCGACGGGGCGCTCCTGCGGCGTCATGAGTCGCCGGAACTGCACGTCCATCATGTGCAGGCCGGTCGCGCTTTCAGGCACGATCGCAGCGGCCAGACCCGCATGAACCAGCCCCAGCATCGAATGAATCTGGGTCACATGCTGGACATAGAGGGGGGCGACCTGTGCCTCCTCGAACAGGTTGACCAGCATATTGTGGAAATAGCTGGCACCCTGACGCGAATACATGATGAGCGGCTGGCCGTCGAAATCGGCGGGGGCCAGCGCAGCTTTCGACTGGCGCGCATCACCGGGGGGCAGAGCAACGATCAGGGGTTCCTTGAGCACGCAGCTAGTCTCGAACTCGTGCCGGTCGACCGGGGGACGGACGAAGCCGATGTCGATGAGGCCGGTCAGCAGGGCGTCGACTTGTTCGTTCGACACCATCTCACGCAATTCCAGTTCGATATTGGGCAGGGAGGCGCGGGCCTGCGCGACGATGCGCGGCACGACATTATAACCTGATACCGCCGTGAAGCCGATCGCGACACGCCCGGCGTCGCCCTTCGCCACGCGCCGCGCCGACAGGGCGGCGCTGTCGGCCAACCGGACGATCCGCCGCGCTTCGATCAGGAAGACGCTGCCAGCCGGGGTCAGACTGACCTGCCGGCTGGTGCGTTCCAGCAGTTGCACGTCCAGTATTCGCTCCAGCAACTGTATCTGGCGGCTGAGTGGAGACTGGGTCATGTTGAGGCGCTGGGCCGCGCGACCGAAATGGAGTTCTTCGGCGGCGGCGACGAAGCAACGAAGCTGGCTGAGTTCAAACATCATGCCAGACTATCCGTGCCCGCCGGCCAAGTCACCTTCTCCACGTTACGCGGCGGCAGACAGCAACTCGGGCGATGCCTTTTCGATCAGCGCGCGCAGTTCGGCTTCCTCGGCTGCCGACAGGTTAGTGAGCGGTGAACGGACCGGGCCTGCGTCGCGGCCGATGATCTTCATGCCTGACTTCACGATCGACACGGCATAGCCGCGCCCCTTGTTGCGCAGCGCGATATAGGGCAGCACGAACTGGCGTAGCTGCTCCATCACATAGGCCTGATCGCCTGCGCGCACCGCCTTGTAGAAGGCCAGCGCCCATGCAGGCATGAAATTGAAGATCGCCGATGAATAGGTCGTGACACCCATGGTGAGATAGGGGGTGGCGAACGTCTCCGCCGTCGGCAATCCGCCGATATAGGTCAAGCGATCGCCCATGCGGGCATAGATGCGGGTCATCAGTTCGATGTCCCCCACGCCATCCTTGAAGCCGACGAGGTTAGGATTACGCTCACACAGCCGTGCCAGCGTTTCGTCATCCACGATGCCATTGTCGCGGTTATAGACGATGACGCCCAGACCGGTGGCGCGGCAGACTGCCTCGATATGCGCGGCAAGGCCTTCCTGCTTGCTGTTCATCAGATAGGGCGGCAGCAACAGCACGCCGTCAGCGCCCGCCTTTTCCGCGTCCCGCGCAATACCGGCCGCGATCGCCGTGCCATAGCCGCAGCCCGATATGACAGGGATCTTGCCCGCCGTTTCAGCGACCGCTGCGGCAACGACAGTGGCAACCTCATTGGGGGTGAGCGAGAAAAACTCGCCGGTCCCACCAGCGGCGAAGAGGCCGGTCAGTTCATGTTCCAGCATCCATGCGCAATGCGCGCGATAGGGTGCCTCTTCAAAGGCGCCATCGGCATCGAAATGCGTCACGGGGAATGACAGAAGCCCCTGGCCCAACTGCTGTGCCATGTCGCGGGGGCTAAAGTGAGTCATGGTGGATAGTCTCCTCTCCGGGCAAGGACGTTCTCGCCCGTTGTGTTCGTGCAAGGAGATAGCTGGCCGTGCCAGATGGGTCCAAACCAAAGGCGCGCATGATCAATGCGCGCCTTGGCTAGATCCCACCACTATGAACCTGCCGTTGCCATCTTTTCCAGCCGGGCAGCGATGGTCGTTAAATCCTGCACGAAACGCGCATATTCCGTTTCCCGATCAGCGCGAACACGCAATAGAAAGCTGGGATGAACAGTTACCCAGGTTTCGCCGCCATCCAGCGCGGTCTGGGGCGCTCCCCGCAGAGGCGCGATCGACGTTGCTCGCCCCAATAACGAATGCGCCGCCGTTGCGCCCAGCGCGACGGTCAGGGCTGGACGAACCACAGCACGTTCCCGATCCAGCCACCAGCGGCATGCCTGAATTTCGCCAGCATTTGGGCGCGCATGCAGTCGTCGCTTGCCCCGCTGTTCGAATTTAAAATGCTTTACCGCATTGGTGACGTAAGTCTGTGCACGATCGATGCCCGCGTCGGCCAGTGCCCGGTCAAATATCTGTCCAGCCGGACCGACAAAAGGTCGTTCCGCGAGATCCTCCTGATCGCCGGGCTGTTCGCCTACGAACATCAGCTTCGCATTGACTGGCCCTTCGCCAAACACCGTCTGCGTGGCACATCGATAAAGAGTGCACCGAGTGCAGTGTTTTGCCTCATCTTTCTGCATGCTCCATCGTTGTTGCGGCGAAGCCTGCACACTCATAGGGGGGTCCGTCTTATCCTGCGACCGATCGACCATAGCCAACTCTCTGCCATAAGCCCGCAATCAACTGACTGACCAACGCTGTTTCAGGCATATTCGCCCAATATTTGCGGGGCATTTCTTTCAGCATCACCTTCACCTTTAAGCGGGCGGGATTGAAGGTAGCCGCGTAGATGGCGGCGGTCGAGCACCCCTGATGTCATTCGATTTGCTCGGGCGTAAGCTCGGAAGCGGTTATTCAAAACATTCTCGCGAACCGGCCATCAGCTTTCTGCAAAGCGGGGTGCCCGGTCGAAATCCTGCTTCCCGAACGGCCGATCGGTAAACAGATAGCCGTAATAATATTGCCGCAGTCGGGCGTGATAGGCCCTGACCCTGTCCTGATAGACGAGTTGCGCCTTAAGATCCGTTTCCGCCAGCCGCGCCAGAATTGCTTGCACGCCAACAGAGGGCAGGACCCAGCCGAGCGCACCGGCAGCCGCATCACGCGCTTCAAGGCCGGCGCGATAAGCCGCGACCTGCGGGGCCACGCTTTCGTCGCCGACCTGATGAAAGGCGAAGTACCATTTATAATGGAACCCCTTCGGCAAGGGCGGGCTGCCCCGCCATTCCGGGTGGCTGGCATAGAAGCGATGCATCGTGTCCTCGCGCGGAATGTCCCATGCCCGGTTCACCGCCTCGCGCTGGGCGAGCGTCAACTCGACACCTTGGCCGACCGGAATTGCCTGATTGATCGCGACATGGGCGATGGTCGGCAGGACCAGCGTGAGAACCAGCCAGACACCCGCCAGCGCGGCCGCATTGGCGACCGAACTCCACGCCATGCGATCGACCAGCAGAGTGAATGCGATCCAGAAGGCAAGATAGGCGGCGACAAGCAGCAGGATCGCCAGCATCGTCAGCGGCGCGACGCCGGACAGCAGCGCGCCCCCCAGCAGTGGCAGGACAAGCGCGCCATAAACCAGTACGAAGCGAAGCCCGACCCGCCGCAGCCACAGGTGGCCACCTCTGCCGGGCAGCGACTTTAGCATCCGCAGGCGGCCCGCCTCCCGTTCGCTCGACACAAGATCATGGAACAGTGCGATCACAAACAGCGGGACGAGATAGACGAGGACGAAAGTGAAATCGAACCGCCCCGGCAGCGCCAGTTCGGGGTTGAACGCTTCGCCGTCATAGAGTTGCGCTTCCAGGCCCAGAGCGCGGACACGCAGGATATAGGGCGACACGTCGCGCATACCGAGCGCCGCAAAGGCCAAAGGCGACGGCGCATCCCATGTCGGATGGAAGCTGTAATAGGCCGCGCTCCCGGCATCCTTGTCATGATCAACCCATTTGGCGATCGCGCCGATATCCTCCGCCTGCTGAGGGGCGATGCGGGCGATGACAGCGCGCTGATGCGCGACTTCCACCATGCCAGCAATGATGCTGGCCACTGAGAGGAAGGCGACGAGTGCGAGCGCGCCCATCGCCATGCGCGACCGCAGGAGCAGCCGCAGTTCGTGAGATAACAGACTCATTTCGCATGCCTCTGCAGACGGCTCGCAAGGGGAAAGAGGGCAAGGGTTACGACGGCAAGCCAAGCCAGGATCAGCCAGAGTCCGGGCAGGCTGGCCCGGACCAGATCGCGCGCCGATGCGGGGTTGAAGGTGAAGGCTGGGATCATTCCCCAGTTTTGAGACGATACGCGGTTGCGGTCGTCGGCTCCCTCATCCTGAGCAGTATCGTCGGCGTAGCGGACATTTTCCGCCTGCAGGCGATTGAGACGCTGGACGATGTCGTAGCGATAGGCCTCTGCTTGAGCGAGGAAGCGACGATGACCGTTGAGGTCGGTGCCCGCCGCCGCCATCGACAATCGCCGCAGCGCGACGGCCGGGCTGGCGATTCCAAAGCCGTCCATCAGGCTGCTTTGCGCCACCTGCTTGCCGAAGCTGTCGGTCGCATAACGCTCGAAAAGGCCGGCGGTCAGTTTCTCGCCCTCCATTCCCAATAGGCCCTTGTAGTTGACCGGAAGATCCTCGACCCGGCTCACCCCATATTGACGGAGTATCTTCTGCTTGAAGGCGGCGAAGAAAGGATCGTCAGGATTGTGGCTGTCGCCCAGCGCGCGCAGGTCGCGCTGGATCGCGATGTCGGTTTCCAGCTTCGTCGGCAGCGGATATGCGTGCCCGGCGATGTCCGGCGCGACGCGAGGCAACAGGATAACGACCACGGCCCACAGCGCGATCAGCCCGAGCAACGCATCACGGCTGCGTCCCGCAAGTGCTGAGACGAGGATGACGATGACCGACCACAGCGCAAGATAAGCGGCATAGCCCCCGGCGATGATCGCCATCGGCGCGGCGAGCGCACCGGGCTTTCCGGCAATCAGGGCAAAGCCGATCATTGCTGGCAGGCCAATCAACATGGCGACGAGGCCGAGCGCCAGCAGCTTGCCTGCCAGCACCTGTCGTGCCGACACGCCCTGCACCAGCAACTGCCGAAGCGTGCCGCGTTCCCGCTCGCGTGCAACCACGCCATGACCCAGGAAGATCAGCAGCAGCGGCGCGATGACCTGCAGCACGAACGCCGGGGTCAGTTGGCCGAAGCGGACGAGCAGCGAGGACTGGCGGATGTCGCCGAAATTGGCGGTGTTCTGGCGATGTCCCTCCAGAAACATGCTGTTGCCGGTGAAGGCGTCGACGCCTGGGTCGAACGCCGCCAGCGGCCCGAGCGGACGATAGACGAAATGGCCGTAATGGACGACGCGATGCGGATGGCGATCGGGCTGGGCGTCGAACGCCTGCGTCGCCTCGTTCTGGAACCGCGCCCGCATCTCGGCAATGTCGCGCTGATGGCTCCACGCAATGAAAGCCGCGACGAGGGTCAGCAGGACGAGCAGCGAAAAGGCGACCATGCCCACGCGATTGCGCAACATCAGGCGCAGTTCATCGGCCGCGACCAGACGGATGGGAGAGGAGCCGACGGGGTTCATGCCGCGACTGCCTCGTGCGCGAACTTGCGGTGCAGTTCGCGCACGTCGAACCGCTCTTCGCCTTGGGCCGACGCTTCATCGACGATCCGTCCGGCCTCCAGAAAGCCGATCCGGTCGGCAATGTCCACCGCACTCAGCAGATCATGCGTCACCATCAGAACGGCTGCACCCTTCTTCGCGACGCCGTGGACCAGCGCATTGAAATCGGCGGTAGCGCGCGGATCGAGGCCCGAGGACGGCTCGTCAAGCAACAGCACCGGCACCTCGCGCAGGAGCGCGATCGAGATCGCTACTTTCTGCCGCATCCCTTTGGAGAAACCAGACAGGCGCTTGTTCCACGCCGCCTGCTGAAGCCCGGTCGCCGCGAACGCCGCATCGATGTCCGCCTGCGCTGGCTGACGCCCCGACAGGGCGAGCAGATAGTGTGCATTTTCCCGCGCGCTCAGATGATCATAGAGCGCCACATTCTCCGGCACATAGGCAATCTGTTCGCGGGCATCGTCAGCCTGTACGACCGGATCGAAGCCGCAGATGCGAACCGTGCCGCTATCGGGTTTCGCAAAGCCCAGCAAAGTCGACAGGGTCGTCGACTTACCCGCGCCATTACCACCAAGCAGGGCATAGATTTCCCCCGCAGCGACATGCAGCGACAGGCCGCGCAGTATCTGGTGCGATCCATAGGACAGGCGAATATCGTCAATGGCTATCAACTGGCCGGCGGCGGTCAGTGGCATGAATGAAGCTCCCTGATTGATCCCATAAACATGTTCGACAACAATGGCCCCTGTCAATGAAATGTTATAACATTATTTTATTGACGAGTGGGCAACCCGGTTTCTATGGGGCGTGCCGGCGCGATGTAACATTATCTCATTTCGTTCATCCGCCGGCATCTATGCCCGGGGGGAAACTTGCATGCTACGACAATCGCTCGCTTCTATGGCTCTGGCCGCGTCCGCCACGCTGCTCGCGCCAGATATTGCCCGCGCGCAAGAGGCTGGAGAAGAGCAGGCCATTGTCATCACCGGGTCGCGACAGGCCAGCACCAGCATCAGTGGGCTGGTCATCGATCCGCTGCTGCTGCCGCAGAATGTTCGTTTGCTGGACGACCGGCTGATCGATCAGGCCGGATTCACCGACCTGTCGCAGCTATTCGATCTGGCAGGTGGCATGTCGCGGCAGAATAGTTTTGGCGGTGCATGGGACGCCTATGCAATCCGGGGGTTTTCCGGCGACATCAATCAGGGACCAGACCTGTTGGTCAACCGATTCAGCGCTAATCGCGGCTTTAATGCGCGACGGGACGTGGCGACGGTGGACAGCTTCCAGATACTCAAAGGGCCCGCTTCCGCCCTGTCCGGCAAGGGCGAGCCGGGCGGATCAATCAATATCGTGACAAAGGCACCGCTGGATCATTTCCACGCGGAAGCCGACCTGTCCCATGCCAGCTATGACACGAGGCGCGGCAGTGTCGATTTCGGCGGACCAGCGGCGGCTGGGCTGGGCGTCCGGATGATCGGCGTCTATCAACAGGGCGACAGCTTTCGAGACTATAACCGCAGCGACCGCCTGCTCATCGCGCCGTCGATCGGCTGGCAACCGGCGGATGGCGTCCGTTTTCTCTATCAGCTTGAATATAACCTCGTCCACTTTACCCATGATCGCGGGCTGGTGGCGTTCAATGGTGACGGCAAGGCATTGCCGCGTGATCGTTTTCTGGGCGAACCGAATGATGGCCAGATGCGCCAGCGCACCAGCCAACATCAGGGAACACTGACGATAGACCTGGCGCACGGCATCGCGATCGAGGCGGGCATGCAGTATCGCGACGGGATGCTGGCCGGGCAGTCGACGCATAACAGTGCGCTGATCGGCACGCGTCTGGGGCGGCAGTTGCGTATCCATGACTATAGCTGGCAGGATCTGTCGGGGCGGATCGAACTGAGCGCTAACGGTTCCCTTCTGGGAGTTGAGCATCAGCTTCGGATCGGCGGCGACGCCTTCGACTATGACCAGCGCCGTATCTTCCATCGCTTCAGCCCGACTGCGGCAAACCCCTATGACATCGACATCTTCAACCCGGTCTATGGGCAGCCCAAGCCCGCCGCGACACTGAACCAGGACCTGCTCGAACGGCTTCGCGGCAAGAGCCTCTATGCGCAGGACCTGATGACGCTGGGCAGTATGTTCAGCCTGCTCCTGGGGGTTCGGCACGACTGGATACGCCAGCACAACATCAACTACCGCACTGGCACTCAGGACCGGCAAAGTCCGTCCGTCACCTCGCCGCGCGCCGCCTTCACCTTCGCGCCGAGCCAGAACGTCTCGGCCTATGTCAGTTGGGGGCGATCTTTCCGCTTTAATCAGGGCGTCGATGCCAATGCCGATCCGTTCGCGCCGGAACGGGGGGAAGCGCTGGAGGGCGGCGTCAAATATGCGCTGCTGGACAAGCGGCTGACCGGCACCCTTTCACTGTACCGGATCACCAAGGATAACGTGCTGGTCAGCGATGGCACAAGCAGCGGCTTCTCCATCGCCGCCGGGCGTGCACGCAGCAAGGGTGCAGAATTTGACGCCAATCTGGCGATCGATGACCGGCTGACGGTCACTGCCGTCTATGCCTATACCGATGCGAAAGTTGTACGAGACACGCGACCGGGGCTGGTCGGCACCAGGCTGCTCAATATTCCGAAGCATTCCGGCGCGCTTTATGGCCACTGGCAGTCGGCGGGCAGCCAGCCCGGATCGGTCGGCATCGGGGCCGGCGCCACCTATGTCGGGTCCAGGCCCGGAGACGACGTCGCCAGCGGCTTTCGCCTGCCTGATTATCTGACGGCGCGGCTCAATCTGTCCTACCAGCTTTCAAAGGGGGTTTCGGTCCATCTCGATGCTGAGAACCTGTTCGACGCCTATTATCTCGAAAGCTCCTACAGCAACGTCTGGATCACGCCCGGCGCGCCACGAACCATCCGTGGCCGGGCAGTGCTAAGCCTGTGATCGCCATGCAAAAAAGAGGCTTCCCGCTGCTGCTGTCCGCCCTGTCGCTGGCCGATCCGGCTGCGGCGCAGCGTGCCGACGAAAATGCAGTACGGGAGGCGGAGGACGGCTTCGGCAAAAGCGTCGGCAGTGACTCGGCCGGCATCTACGCCAGCGGCGAGGTGCGCGGCTTTTCCGCTAGCGATGCTGGCAATGCGCGGATCGAGGGGCTTTATTTCGACAAGGCGGGACAGATCAGCAACGTCATCGTGCGGGGCACCACCGTGCGCGTGGGCCTGTCTTCATTCGGTTATCCCTCCCCCGCCCCGACCGGGATCGTGGACAGCGACCTGCGCCGCGTAGGGAAAAAGCCGGTTGTCAGCGTCCAACTCAACGGCGGCGACTATCTTGGTACTGACCTGGTGGTCGACGCTGCGTTGCCGCTGAGCGACAGATTTGATCTCAACCTCGACCTTGGCCTGTACGACGACAAATATGTGAACGGCGCCGACGGATGGTTCGTCAGCTTCGGCGGCTATACGCTGCTGACCGGCAGGCGTGCGGCGGCCGTTCTCACGATGGATTTCTAAACGAATGTGCCGTTGTCAACGATGCCGATATAAAGATGGAGGAGCGCACGCCCCATTCATTTGCCGATGGCCATCATACTGTATCCGTAGTCGCGCAGGATTCGAGCGGTCGTGGCGGCACTTTTGGGAATGATGTCATCATAGCCGGGGAAGCCCGACGGTGCTGCGGCGTGCGAACCGATGTGAACGGCATGATGGTTACGCCCGGTGAGCAGCGCAGCCCTGGAGGGGGAGCATAGTGATGTTGCGTGGAAATTGTTATAAACCAGTCCGCGCGCGGCCACGCGATCGATATTGGGCGTGCTGGCAAGGCCGCCAAAGGCACCGATCTGTCCGAAGCCGACATCGTCCAACATCCAGATAAGCACATTGGGCGCATTTTGCGGCGCACTGGGAGGAGCGGGCCAGTCCGGAACGCTGTCTTTGGCGAAGGTCGAGATTCTGCCGTTGAACTCTGGAGCGTTGACAGGCTGGATTGCTGACTTCGGCACCGTCGGCTGCCCTGGCAAGGCAGCGGACCAGAGCGCTGCGGCCAGGGAAAGACATACCGAATATACGCGCGGCCCATGATACCTCGTGACACGCTTCATGTCGCTCCTCCCCGATTGCAAGGAATTACATTCGGTGTAACTTTCTTTCAGTCAATTGGCTGCGCCTCTCCCATGGGACGATAACGGGTGTGTGATGGAGTAGCTGGTGAGCATTGGGTCTCGGTGGCTGCCTTGGTCTATGCCGATCCATGCTTGTTCGCCGTGGCAAGCCAGACGTCAAACTCACCGGTCCATCAGACCCCGCGCCGAGCCCTTGAAAAGAATCACAGCTTTGGAGCAATCCATTTCCCACAACTGACGGGGCGGAATGGCGCAAGTCGGGCGAACGGCCCTGTTTCAGCCGTCGACCCAAGCTGGTCGTTCAGCGCCTAATTTTGCTACCTCGGGTACGGACCAGCGGCTTTCGCTAAATGGCCATTCGAATCTGACCTCAAGCCGTCGGACGGTTTTGCATGACCGAGCGAGGTCGCCATTTACGGGTGCTGACTGCGGCCCTATAATGCGCGATGGTTACAGACCCGCCATTGTCCCGGCGGGAGAGCCAGGTCGGTCCCCCAATAGCGCACGGACCTCTAGTCTAGGCTGCAAAAATGCTGGGAGGCACAGGTATGAGTGCGAAAGACACCTATCTCGCGATTTTCACCAGTAATAAGGCCAGCCAACGCTGGCATGCTTGGTATGCGATGTCCGACGAGGAACGGCGCGCCAAGGGCGAGGAAGGACTCGCTGCCCTGAAAGCCTGGGATGAGGCACACCGGGACTCGATCATCTATGAGGGCGGGCCACTCGGCCCGACCAAGCGCATGTCACCAACGGGCATGGCGGACGTCGTCAACGAGCTAACTGTTTTCCTCGTCGTGCGCGCCCCATCACATGAGGCTGCGACGATGCTGTTCGAAGGCCATCCGCACTTCACGATCTTTCCGTGTGACGGCGTCGATGTGATGCCGCTGCTCGGCCCCAATCCCGATGCACAGGGGGCCGCATGACGAAGCATCGAATCTATTCCATCAGCGTTGCCAGCGTGTATCCGCACTATGTCGCTAAGGCGGAAAAGAAAGGCCGCACCAAAGCCGAAGTCGATGAGATCATCCGCTGGCTGACGGGTTACTCGCAGCAGGGATTCGACGCCGAGTTGGAGAAGCAAACCAGTTTCGAGGATTTCTTTGGTCAGGCGCCGCAACTAAACCCTGCGCGGAACTTGATCACGGGGGTTATTTGCGGTGTTCGGGTGGAAGACATCGAAGACCCGTTGATGCAGGAAATCCGCTACATCGACAAGCTGATCGACGAGCTTGCGAAGGGAAAGACGATAGAGAAAATTCGCCGGAAATAAGGTAAAAAGGTCGAACGCTGATGCAAGCGTCAGGACTGCACTGAGAACCGGTGAATGGACGCAAGCCGGACGAAAGGTGCAAATACTGCCGTCGACCCTTATCGGCCGCTCAGCTGTCAATTCTCGCTCCCCAGGTGCCGACGGTCTGCTGTTCCGGCAGCTGTCGACCAAACCTCGTCGTTCTGCGGCAGGGGCGCGAACGTCATTCTGTCCCAAGACCCGCCGTTCGCCTGGCGTAAAGCAGCCCAGCAGCTACGCGCCCTATAATCCGCCAATCACGCGATTTTGGAATGTTCATGATTGCGGACGCGGTCAAATTACGGCGCTTCAAAGATGAGTAGTAGTTCGATCCATCTTGGCCCGCAACTACACCATACGCCGCCGTGTGCTCCCCGTAGCTGCCTTGGTACGCCAGCGTAGGAGATGCGACGGCGATGGGAGGCGACGACGGCTTGGGCGAGCGTCGGCGTTATCTGCGCAGCGCCAGGCGACAACGCCCCAAGCAACTTGCCCGGCGCAAGCCAAGTGGGAGCCGGGCAAGAAGCAGGGATGTGCAGGATCGCTTGAATGGAAGCCTGTCGACCCAGGGCAGATCAAGCGCGCACCGCCTCGGTGGCGGGCATATCCGCGATCGTGGCATAGGCGACCAAGGGTACGAGGATCAGGCTGAACGCGATCGTGATGATCACCTTGCCGCCAATGGCATCAGCTTGCGTTAGCAGCCCGTCGCCGAGCCAGGGCAGAAGCAGCGCCAGCGGGAAGGAAAACAGCACGGCACATAGCGCCGCAGCGGTGATGGCGCGCAGGACCAGGTTGCGCGGCAGCAGCATCGCCAGCAGCGGCGCGCGAAGTTTTGCCTCCTGCATCATCCGGCCGTCCGCGAGCGCCTTGCGGACGAACGGCGTGCCGAACAGCACCGAAAGCAAGCCGATCCAGATCGGCGTCATGGCAAGATCCACGCCGATTCGGTCGAGCGACAGCACGGGCGCTTGCCAAAGATAGGCGGCATAGCTCGCGTTGCAGACGGCATTGAACGCCGCGACGCCAAGCGCCTGCGCGATCAGATAGGTTTTCCACTTCATCGTCGGTCTCCTTTCGGGGGGTGTCAGGCCAATGCAAAGTCGGCAGCGTGCGACGTGCGGTCGATGCAGCCCATGCCGGCGAGCGTTACCGAGACGGCATGGTCGAGCGGGGTATGCGGTTCTGCGCCGAGAAGCTCCACGAGACGGCGATTGTCGAGCTGCATCGGATGTTTCCAGACCGGCTCGATCTCCAATGCTTCGCGGGGAAAGCCACCAAAGGGGGCGGCAAGACGCATCATCCACCAGGGAAAGGCGCGCTCGGGCAGGTCCTTGCCCACGAGGCGGCGCACCGCATCGCGCATTTGTGTGCCGGTCGCATCCCATTGGCCGACGAACTGGACCTTCTCATGGGGGCGCAGCCGCTCGGGCATTGCGAGCAGGCCGGCAAAGGCCGTCGCAAGATCGGGGAGGTAGGCATAGGCATGCGGAACCCCCGGCGCCATGCTGGTAAAGCTCCGCACGGGTTGCCCCGGCTTCACCATCGCCTGCGCGAACCAGCTTGCCCCTGCCGCCGGCCCGAAGAAGTCGCCTGCGCGCACGATCAGCGACGGAACCTCTGCCTCCGCCAGCTTGTTTTCGAGCTCGATGCGGATCTTCCCTTTCCGGGTGCGTGCATTTTGCGGCGTAATTTCGTCTATGAAGAGCGTATGCGCGGGATCATAATTATACATCGTGCCGGGCAGCACGATCCGCGCGCCCCCGGCGGCGCGCGCCGCCGCCAGCGTATTGTCCATCATCGGCAGCACGAGCGACGACCAATTGCGATAGCCCGGCGGATTGACCGCATGCACGATGACCGCAACGCCGTCCGCCATCGTGGCGGCACGGACCACGGCGGCCTGGTCCATGGCGTCGCCCGTCACGAAATGCGGAGCGGGGCACGCATACCGCCAGCGCGAAGTCGCCGGATCGGCCTCGCGGCAGAGCGCGCGCACCTGCCATCCGTCGCGAATAAGCTGGGCGGCAATCGCACCACCGACCCCGCCCGTAGCACCAAGAATCAATGCCCTCCGGGGGGCGGCGCTCGTCAAAACAGTCTGAACCATCGGTAATCTCCTTTCGAGCAGAAGATCGCCCCGATCGGCTCACATGAAAATTGCCAATGTTCGATCATCGGCCTACAAGAAATTTATGAGCCAGACTGTTGGATGGGACGATCAGCGCGCCTTCCTGGCGGTGGTAGAGACTGGCAGCCTGTCGGCAGCGGCACGGCGGCTGGGCTTGTCCCAGCCAACGGTGCGCGCGCGCATCGAGGGATTGGAGGCGGCGCTGGGCACGGCGCTGTTCACCCGTTCGGTGCATGGGCTGGTGCCTACGCCGACAGCCGAAGCGATGGCCGCGCCCGCGCGCGCGATGGCGCATGCATCGGAGGCCATGCTGCGCGCGGCATCCGCCGATTCAGGGACGGTTGCAGGCCGGGTTCGGCTCAGCGTCTCCGACTTTGTGGGTCTGGAGGTCCTGCCCCCGATGCTTCGTAGCCTGCGTGACAAGCATCCGGACCTCACGGTCGAGTTCGAGCTGAGCAATGCCAGTGCCGATCTGCTCGACCAGCAGGTGGATGTGGCGGTTCGGATGCATCCGCCGGAACAATCCGCGCTCGTGGCGAAAAAGGTGCCTTCGATCCCGCTCGGTCTGTTCGCCCATCGCGACTATCTCCAAGCCTATGGTCGTCCCGTGTGCCAAGCCAAGATCGCCGACCATCTGTTCATCGGGCCGGACCGCAACCGTAACGATCTGGCCGTTGCAGCCCGGATCGGTGACCCTGCTCTGATTCGCTGGATCGCCCGGACCGACAGCCATCCCGCGCAACTCGCGCTCGCACGTGCCGGCCTGGGCATTGCCGTTGCGCAGGTCCCTGCGGCGCTACGCTATCCCGATCTCGAGCGCGTCCTGCCCGATATCGCGCTTCCCGAATTGCCGACCTGGATCGTGACGCATGAAAATCTGCGCCGCCTGCCGCGGGTCGGGGCGCTGTTCGATCATCTCGTAGATGCGTTTGAGGCCTATGGCGACTGCCGGCGCGTTGAATCACCAGCTATGAAGGAGGACAATCCCATCCAATTGTCGATAGTGCTGCCATAAATTTGGACATTCGCCCTCATAGATTGGCTTGGGCTATCGTAGCGCCACAGCGTAGGAATAGTGCCCATCATCATCGGGCGTCCCTTCCATCCGCAAGCCGTGCCAGTCAGACAAACGCCGTGTGTCGCCTCCTGACAAAACCTGCCGTTCGACCCATCGCTTGGGAACGACGGCTTCGTCCCAAGGGCAGGCATTCCCATTCATGCGGGGTCGATCAGGCGGTTGGTCGCGAGCCGAACCTCTGTTGCCGTTTAGAGGCCATTTTTCCGTTCCTATGTGCGGACTGGCGGCTCATCAACCTGCTGCGTTGAAAACTGGCCTACTGCTGTTGGGCTGCAGATCGGTTCAAGCGGGTGCTTGACGGATGTCCCAAGTCTTCATCTTGCCTCAAGCGAAAGTCGAATGGCCGCTAACGGGAAAGGCGACGCGTATCGGCGTCGCTCTTGAGCAGGGACGGTATTTTCTCCAGCAAATCGCGGGCCAGGAAGCCCAGCGGAGCAATCTGGCTGGCCAATAGCTTGCCCGCCTCACCATGTGTCCACACCCCCCATGCCGCAGCTTGCAGTGGCAAAGCGCCTCGTGCCATCAGGCCGCCGATGATCCCAGCCAGGACATCGCCCGAACCGCCTGTTGCCAGGCCGATGCATTCACTCGAATAGCTCAGCAAGCATCCATCAGGCGTCGCGACGATCGTGTCGGCAGCCTTCAACACCAGAATAGCGTTGCATGTTCGGGCGGCATTGAGGGCTGCCGCAACCGGGGATGAACGGATCTCTTCGATGTGGAGACCGGTCATGGATGCCATTTCGCCATGATGAGGCGTCATGACAATATGGCCCTCATGTCTGACGAGCGTTGATTGCAGGGCGCCCGCACAGGTAATGGCTGCGGCATCAAGCAGGATTGTAAGGTCCGCCCGGGGGCTTTCGAGCAATTGTGCCACGAGCTGACTTGTTGTCTCGCTTCCGCTCATGCCCGGGCCGATGATGAGCGTGTCGGCCTGGCTGACAGGATCTAAAAGACGCTGTGCTCCTTCGACGGCGATTTCTCCATCCTTGTCGGCAGGGAGGGCTATCATGGCGGCTTCCGGTAGGAGAACGCCGAGCGCGGTCGCGACTGCGGCAACCGTGGCCATCTGAAGCTTTCCTGCGCCCGCTCGCAACACCGCTTCGCCGGTAAGTCGTAACCCTCCGGGGACAAATTCCGCGCCGCCCACCAGCACAACCCGCCCGCGACCATCTTTGTCCGTCCCTCGACCAGGATCGGGAAGAGGGTGGGCGTCCAGCCAGGCCCGATCGATCTTCTGCATGATATTATCCCCGTGCCGCAACCGGAGGGTCGGGCGCGCGCGTCACGGGGGCATGTCCTTCATCCATCGGGGCTGTGACATTGTAGCGCGCGAGGACGAGGTTGCCGTTTTTGCCCGCCTGCGGCTCGAAACGATATTCAGTAATCGCGCAATTGGCGACATCAGCCTGCCTGTCGATGTCGAGAATAGCCGCTTCATCGAGATTTTCGATGACATAGCGAAGACATAGAACGACGACTTGATGGGCGAAGATCATCACGCGCCGACCAGCATAATGAAGTGAAACCGTGTCCATCAGCGAACGAAGGCGAAGAATGACGTCGCACCAGCTCTCCCCGCCGGGCGGCCGATGATAGAATTTTCCAAGCACGCGTCGAAACTCTGCCTGGTCGGGGAAAACGTTTGCGACCCCCATGGTCGTCAAACCGTCCAGAATGCCGAATTCCTTTTCGCGTAGCCGTTCATCCGAACAGATTTGCTCGTCCTTGCCCGCTCCCCCCGCTGCTCGAAAGCGCCGCGCTGTATCCAGCGTCCGCAGATAGGGGGACGAGATGAGAACATCTGGCCGATCATGGAGATCATATTTCGCAAACCAGTGACCCAGCGCCATAGCCTGCTGCTCGCCAAGATGGCTGAGCGGCACATCCACATCGCGTCCCTCCAGAACAATCCGATCGAGCGCATCCTCATGGGCCGCATCGCGCGCGACATTGCCCGCGCTTTGTCCGTGACGAACAACCCATAAGCGTTCAGGCCAGCGTTGTGACATAGTGGGTGTATCTCCTCGCCAAGGAGAACGCCCCAGTGATTGGCAGGGTCCATCAGCGTCATCTGTTCATCAGAACATGTGTCGCCACCACATACTCCCAGGTGCCGGAACAGACGTTGCGGGTCGCCCGTTGTTATGCAGCTTCAAATGAAGGACCGTAGAATGGGCAAAGGCATTCTTTTCTGGCTGATCGGCGTTCCGATCCCCATCATTTTGCTGCTTTGGTTCTTCTTCCACTGACCACCCAGGAGCTGATGGAGCATAGCTAATGCGGCCTTCGTACTTGCCGCTTCATCCGCTGGCCATGCTTTCCATGCCTCGAATGGAGAAATTCGATGCCTGATTCTGATTTTACCCGGTTCCAGGAGAGCGCCAGGGCATTGGACAAGGACTGACAACTGAAGGTCGATAGGTCACTCGATCCACCAACTATTTAATGTCCAGCCGCCTGCGCGAGCGGTATTGCAAAGCGATAGGGATCGAAATAGTCAGCATCGGGATCGTCCTGCCCCGCAAAAACGCTGGCCAATAGTTCGGACGCCAGAGCGGCAAAGGCAATCCCGTTTCCGCCAAATCCCGCCGCCAACCATATTCGTTGCATATTGGCGGCACGACCGATTGCGGGCAATCCGTCAGGCGATGCGCCAAAAGTCGCGGCCCAGGCACGGTCGACAGCCAGCGGCGCCGATCCCAGTAACAGGCCCACCTTGGCTGCGATCGTCCCGGCCTTCTGCCCGATCAGTGCGTCGCGATGGTTGGCATCGATGAAATCCTCATCCTCGCCCCCCGCGATGATGCGCCCCTCAGCGTCGGTGCGAATATAAAGATAGGGGTCGGACGCTTCCCATATCATGGCGTTTCCCCGCCACAGCGGCGCAACACCGGGTGCGGTCGCCATGACGAAGGTAGACAGCAGGGAGAATGCGGGAGGCAGAAACAGGGGCGCCCGCTCATAGCCGCCGGCCAATATCGCCTGACCGGCGCTGATCGTCTTGCCGTCCGCAAGCGTCAGGACGATGCAGTCCTCCTGCTCGGTCAAGGACGTGACATCGACTGGATAGCAAAGGCGCGCGCCGCGCTGTTTGGCGATATCAAGCAGCCCGTGGGTCAAGCGAACCGGATCGACCTCAAAGCCGCCGTCCGATATCAGGGCGGATCGCGGCGGGATACCAAAGCGGCGATTAACTGTGACGTTATCGAGGAATTGGGTCGGAAGGCCATGTTTCCGGTGCAGCGCACCCTCCTGCTTCAAACCTTCTTCGTCCAGCTTCTGGCCCGCCAGATAGACAGTCGGGCGATCCCGCCGGGCACAATCGATGCCCAGAGCATCGATCCGCTCTGCCAGCCCACGTACCGTGCGATACACCCATTTCCAACGCCGGGCCGCCACCTCTTCACCGATCTGTGCCGCCAGTTCGCAGAGGGGGACATCCATGGCCCACATCAGTTCCGCCGTGGATGCAGCCGTGCTGCCCATGCCTGGTGGGCGGCGATCCAGCAGGACGACCGAAAGTCCCTGGCTGCTTAGTCGCTCCGCCAGAACCGATCCCATGATCCCCGCGCCGATAATGGCGATGTCGCAGGGAGAGGTCGGCAGGGCATCGGCTGGGGGCACATCCCAGCCCCCGTCATCCCAAGAGGGTGTTCCGCCACGCAAATCATGCTGTTCGGTCAAGCTCATCGCGCGATAACGTGCCGGACCCGTCGCAAGTTCAGCCGGGATAGGGCGATTTTTGTAATAACGCCGCCAGATGCGTCGCGTTGGCTGCCACCATTTTCGCGGTCTCCGTCACCTTTCTAGGCGTGGATTTCAAATCCTGAAAATCGGTCGCCCCCATGGCCTCGCCCACCCAGTAACAGGCCGCAACGGCGGGAATGGTCCAGCCGACATCGTTCAAGGCCTGAAAAATCTGCGCAGATGCGGCATGGGCGCCATCCTCATTGCCAACAATCGCCGCCACCGCGACCTTGGAATAGCTCGGCATCCGGCCCTGATCGTCGGTTTCACTGAGAAAGGCGTCCATCCGCTCCATAACGCGCTTGGCGACGCTGCCCGCCTGCCCCATCCAGATGGGCGTTCCCAGGATCAGGATATCCGCCGCCAATATCTTCTTTCGGATGTCGGGCCAATCGTCGCCTTCGCCCTCATCGGATGTAACCCCGGCAAGCACATTATGGGCGCCGACGCGGATGGTAGCGGCGACCTGCACATCCAGCGCCTTAAATTCCTTTGCCAATATTGCGATCATCGCATCGGTTGAACTGGGCTTCTGGATGTCGCGCTTGAGCGTACAATTCAGCGGTTGGACTTTCAGCATCTCGATCTCCATCGGTTGCACGCTGATCCGACGATCTATTGGGGCATCAGTTCCATGGTCTGATCTGGATCAAGGGGCTGAACTCCATGCTCACAGGCGCGTTGATCGTGACCAAGGAGAGTAGCCATGACCGCACAGGAAAGAATGATCCACGAAGACGCTCTGCCGGGCCATGAAAGCCGTCTACAGCCAAAGCCCGATTGGATGCCGCGCTATCCCGGATCGGGCCGCCTGGCGGGGAAGGTCGCGCTCATCACCGGGGCGGACAGCGGGATTGGCCGAGCGGTAGCGGCGCTGTATGCACGAGAGGGCGCTGATGTCGGAATCGTCTATCTGTGCGAACATGATGATGCGCGCAAAACCGTCGAGATCGTTGAAGCGGAAGGGCGAACGGGGATCGCGATTGCCGGGGACGTTGGGGACAAGGCCTTTTGCGAAACGGCGGTCGATCAGGTGATCGCGCGCTTTGGTCGCCTCGACATAGTGGTCAACAATGCGGGCGAACAGCATCCCGACAAGGATATTCGCGACATCACCGAAGATCAGCTTCGCCGGACGTTCCAGACGAACATCTTTGGCATGTTCTTTCTCGTTCAGGCGGCCCGGCCGCATCTGAAAAAAGGCGCCGCAATCGTCAATTGCACCAGCGTGACCATGTATCAGGGATCAAAGGAACTGCTCGATTATTCCAGCACGAAAGGCGCCATCACGGCTTTTACTCGAAGTCTTTCGGAAAATCTGGTGGGTGAGGGCATCCGGGTGAATGCCGTTGCGCCGGGGCCAATCTGGACGCCGCTTAATCCCATGGGAGGCGCCAGTCCCGAAAAGCTGGAGCATTTTGGCGAAAGCACGCCCATGGGGCGTCCCGGCCAGCCCAATGAAGTCGCACCCAGCTTCCTGTTTCTGGCCTGTGAGGATGCCAGCTATATGTCGGGTCAGATCCTGCATCCCAATGGCGGCTCGATTATCAACGGCTGACATCCGCCATGAGATAAGAGTCTCTCTCAGAATCGTACTGATGGAAGTTAAAGGCACGTTTTTCCCATGCGACTTTCCTCAAAAACCATCGTTGTCACAGAGTGCGGTCAAGCCTGTGGCCGCCTTCTTCTTTCATGATTGGAATGATGATGTCTGACACAAGCCATGATATTTCGACGCTTAACGGACTTATCGCCACGACCATTGATAGCGTTGATGGCTATACCGAAGCAGCCAAGGACAGTGGAAGCGGTCGTTTCGGCGCGCTGTTTACCAGTCGCGCCAACGAACGTCGCGAGGTCGTATCACGCCTTCAGCAGCAGGTAAGCAGCCTGGGCGGCAATGTTGAAGATGACGGCACTATCCTCGCGGGCGCCCATCGCATGTTCCTCAACCTCAAGTCGGCCGTCACTGGCCAGGACGACAAGGCTATCATCAACGAAGTCGAAGCAGGTGAGGACCATATCAAGGCAAAGTTCGAGGACGCCCTTGGCGACATGAAGCTTTCTCCTACCGTGCGCGACCTTATCCAGAGCTGCTATAGTTCCGTGAAGACCGGCCATGACGAGATGCGCGATATCAAACATTCGATGCAAGGCTGATCAGGACCGGCGGGGAATTCCCCGCCGCTTCTCATGACAAACCTGCCGTTGCCACTATGATCGAAATCATTGGCCGCAAATGACTGGCGCGACAGCAGGGGGACCGCACTGGAAGGCCAAAACGGCCAGGACTGCCACGCGCATTGAGGAAGGCATTCGCACGCATCGACTATATAAACGGGGGAGCGCTCCTAGTGCTTATTCTGCCGCCTCGGCATAGGATTTCCCGGCGGGCTTGCGGACCAACTCTTCCGGCGCGAAGTCATCGACCGTAATGACGTCGGCTACCGCCTGATCGGCCGTCTCCAACTGGGCAAGTTCATCCTCGCTGATGAGGTTCCGTTCCCTTGCCTTTTTCCAGTCCCTGATCCTGCTTTTGCGCAACCGGTCGTGGATGGGCTGGGTATCGACCATCAGCCGGAACGCCTCGGTCAGGCGCGCGACCGGCTCTTCCGGGCCACCGATGAAGACATTGTCGATCAGCCGTTCGCGCGCCGCGCAAGGCTCCAGCAATATGTCCGCGCATTTGCGGACCGTGCGATCTGAAGGGCCATGACGGCGGCGCCCGAAGGGCATGATGAACAGTCGCAGCATCCAGCCGACCGGGCGCGCGGGGAAGTTGGCGATGATCTCGTCAAACCGTTGTTCGATCGTTGCGAACCCGCTGTCCATGCACCAGGCGAGCAGCGGAAGGTCGTCTTTCTGCCGTCCTTCGTCTTCCCAGCGCTTCAGCGCGCCCGAGAGGAGATAAAGCTCGGACATTATGTCGCCCAGCCGCGCGGAAAGCAATTCGCGACGCTTGAGTTCGCCGCCCAGTGTCAGGAAGGCGATGTCGGATATGAAGGCGAAAGCCGCGGCATAGCGGCTCATCTGCCGGTAATAGCGCGTTGCTTTTCCAGCCTTGGGCGCGGGCGCGAACCGCCCGCCCGACCAGCTACGAACGAAGGCGCGGATCGCGGTCTTGAGCGCATGACCGACATGCTTCCAAAGCACGGCATCAAAGCTGGCGAGGGCACGGCTGCGATCGGCATCGCCTATCGCGCGAATTTCCTTGAGCAGATAGGGGTGCGAGCGGATCGCGCCCTGACCGAAGACCATCAGGCTGCGGGTCAGGATATTGGCGCCTTCCACGGTGATACCAACCGGAATAGCGCGATACTGGTTCCCCATATAATTGCGCGGTCCGTCGATGATCGCCTTGCCGCCATGAACATCCATCGCGTCGTTGATGACGATCCGCATCCGTTCGGTCGCGTGGAGCTTCAGGATGGAGGAAATAACGGCGGGGTGATGGCCCTGATCCAGACCCGCGCAGGTCAGCCGCCGCGCGCCGTCCAGCAGATAGGCATTGGCGCCGATCCGCGCGAGCCGTTCCTGTATCCCCTCGAACTTGCCGATCGGCAGGTTGAACTGCGACCGGATGCGCGCATAAGCGCCGGTGGTATGGGCCGCGAAGGCGCCGGCCGCCGCGGACAAGGATGGAAGCGAAATGCTCCGCCCGGCAGCAAGCGCGCTCATCAACATTTTCCAGCCCTGGCCGACCCGGTCCGCGCCACCGATGATATTCTCCAGCGGCACGAAGACGTCATGCCCTTCATTGGGACCGTTCTGAAAGGACTGCATCGAAGGGATATGCCGCCGACCGATGGTGATACCGGGCAGGTCGGCAGGGACCAGCGCGAGAGTGATGCCAATGTCGTCCCGTTCACCCAGCAGATGATCGGGATCGCGCAGCTTGAAGGCGAGGCCGAGGATGGTCGCCACCGGCCCCAGCGTGATATAGCGCTTGTGCCAATTGAGCCGCATGCCAAGTATTTGCTGGCCCTGCCACTCGCCCATGCATACCACGCCCTCATCGATCATCGATGCAGCGTCGGACCCTGCCTCCGGGCTGGTCAGGCCGAAGGCGGGGATCTCCTGCCCATCGGCAAGGCGCGGCAACCAATAGTCGCGCTGCTCGTCGGTGCCGAAACGCATGATGAGTTCGCCCGGGCCGAGGGAGTTGGGCACCATTGCTGTCACTGCGGCTGAAATTGAACGCGTCGCAATCTTACGCACGTGTCCGTCGTCAGAACATTTGGCACACGTCGCGTCGTAAATTAGCGGAGTGCGGGCCTCGTCTTGGGGTTGATGTTAAGCGGCGAGCCTGCGGTGTTGCAAGCGCCGATATTCGATGGTCTTTCGCTTGATCCTTTCGCGCTGTTTGATGATGGCGGGAGCCCTGCCGAGGTAGGCGTCGGCGGGCGTCACGTTGTTCAGGCTCTCGTGGTAACGCTGGTTGTTGTAATGCTCGACGAAGGCCTCGATCTGGGCCTCAAGGTCGCCGGGCAGGAAGTAGTTTTCCAGCAGGATGCGGTTTTTCAGGGTTTGGTGCCAGCGCTCGATCTTGCCTTGGGTCTGGGGGTGCATCGGAGCGCCGCGTACATGGCTCATCTTCTGGGCATCGATGTATTCCGCCAGTTCGCCCGCGATGTAGCTGGGGCCGTTATCGCTGAGCAGCCTGGGCTTGTGCAGCACGGTGGCGCTGTCGCAGCCGGAAGCCTTAAGGGCCAGGTCCAGCGTGTCGGTGACATCCTCGGCGCGCATGTTGGTGCACAGTTTCCAGGCGATAATGTAGCGCGAGAAGTCGTCGAGCACGGTCGACAGGTACATCCAGCCCCACCCGATGATCTTGAAGTAGGTAAAATCGGTCTGCCACATCTCGTTCGGACGCGTGGTCTGGGTATGGAAGCGATCGGCGGCCTTGATCACCACATAGGCCGGACTGGTAATCAGATCGTGGGCCTTCAACAGGCGGTAAACGGTGGCCTCCGACACGAAGTAGCGCTTCTCGTCGGTGAAGCGCACCGCCAGTTCGCGCGGTGACAGCTCGCTGTAATCCAGCGCCATCTCGACGATCTGGCCCTGGATATCGTCGCCGATGCGGTTCCACACCCGACTCGGCGCCGATGGCCGATCTTCCAGCGCCTCCGGCCCGCCTTCGACGAAGCGATCGTACCAGCGGTAGAACGTCCGGCGGGGGATGCCGAGTTTGTCCAGCGTGTGCTTGGCGGGCAGGTGCGACTGCTCGACGATCCGGATGATCTCGAGCTTTTCGGATGCGGGATACCTCATTCGTCGTCGCCCCCATCCGCGATCATGCTTTTTTTAAGCAGGCGGTTTTCCAGCGTCAGGTCGGCCACGCATTCCTTCAGGGCACGGGCCTCGCGGCGCAGATCCTGCACCTCGCCAGTGGTCGCAGCACGGGCGGTGTCACCGGCCAGGCGCCGCTTGCCCGCTTCCATGAACTCCTTCGACCAGGTGTAATACAGGCTTTGGGCAATGCCTTCCTTGCGGCACAACTCGGCGATGCTGTCCTCGCCGCGCAGACCGTCCAGCACAATACGGATCTTGTCTTCGGCTGAGAAATGGCGCCGGGTCTGCCGCCGGATATCCTTCACAACACGCTCAGCAGGGGCCTTTGTCGGCGAATTTTTCAAGGAGGGTTTGGGCTTCATCTTCGTTCCTTCGTCACTACGACGAAGCCCAAACCCTCCTTAATTTACAACCTCAAATCTGTGCCATTGGTGCTGACGGCGGACAGCTGGCATTTCGGCTTTTGCCGCGCTCTGCCGCGCTGATTTGCACCGGCGTGGTGGTTCTTCTCGTCCTGCTGTTTGTAGGAACCGCCTTGCTCATGTTTCATACGTGGTTGCCGCCGGGGGCAGCTGTGGCCGGTCTGTGCATGGCTTACCCGCTCTGGGTATGGCGGCAGCTGGCATCGGCGGATGCATTCATGCACGCCGAACTCAAACATTTCGAAGCGGAACCAGACCTGATCCTGCAAAACGCCGTGGCGCGATCAGGCTCGCACGAAGCCAATTCCACGACCGCCATGCTGCACCACGCAATCGCCCATGCGCGAGAAATGCGCCATTTCATGTTCGACAGGCTTGACCAGCTTCCCGATGCGACGCTGATCGCGGACATGGATGGCAAGTTGCTCCTGTCCAATTCCGCCGCCAGGGAATTGTTCGACAGGCTAGGCATGCCGGCACAGGATCGGCAAACGCTTACTGCGATTTTCAGGCAGTTCCGAGTTGGTCCGAATCGCGAAATGTTTACCATGCTTGACCCTGAAGCAGAGCATGAAGTGCAGCAGGAATGGTTGAACCGCGAGATTTCGTCGGATGACGGTCACACCTTCAGCGTGGGTTTCGCCCTCCAGCGTTCGACGGCGGACAAGCCTGTCGGGTGGGTTGTGCGCATCAGCGATATCAGCGAGGCCAAGGCCGCTCAGCGCCAGCGCGAAGACATTTTACAGCTTCTGACCCACGACATGCGCTCGCCCCAGGCATCGATCGTGGCGGTGCTGGAAACCGCTGCGCCAGACCAGATCGATGCCGAAGTTTCAGCACGTATTCGAAATTATGCGCACCGCACCCTGGGTCTCGCCGATGGATTTGTTCAGCTCGCTCGTGCGGAAGCGCTGGAATATATCATCGAAGAGGTCGACCTCTTCGATATGCTGATGGATGCCGTGGACGATCTGTGGCCGCAATCGGTGGCCAAGGACATCAGCCTTGAAACCTTCAGCGACGCGGAAAATCTGATCGTTCTGGGGGAGCGTTCGCTGCTGACGCGTGCGCTGATTAATATCATCGGCAATGCGCTGAAATACAGCGATCCGGGTACACGAGTCATTTGCCGTCTTTCCCGGGTCTCCAGCAAAGACGGAAAACCCATGGCCGCCTGCGCTATCACCGACGAAGGGCCCGGTTTAGCGCCCGGGCACAGCACGATGATTTTCGAGCGCTTTAATCGTGGCCCGCTGGGCGTCGGCAGCAGGATCGACGGCGTCGGCCTCGGGCTGAGCTTTGTCCATACTGTCATGGTGCGCCACAAAGGAGAAATCCGGTGTGACAGCGAGCCAGGTCATGGAGCGACGTTTACGTTGCTCCTCCCTCTGGCGGAACAGTGCTGATGGCGGTTTGTTGTGTCATCCGGTCCACCAGCGCTTCTATCAGCGCGTCACTGCTGCCAGGCTGGTTGGCACGATAACGTTCCACCCCGGAGGCGCGATAAGCCTCCCTACCGGTGGCGATATCGGTGAGAGTGATGGTCACTCGGCGGGTTTGTATAGTGCGACTATGTGAAGGTGCAGTCAGCCACGCCTGCCTTCCGGACGCATCGGGTGTGCTCTCCGGGAGGTACGCGCCGGTTTTCGCCGGGAGGTCGGAGCTGACGATCTGCACGAGATAGTCCGCGGGGTCTGCGATCGTGAAGCCGCGGGACGTCAGCACCTGCGTGATCGTGTCCGCCGACGGATTGCCGGAAGACGCGCTGACCTGCAACGTCTTGCCAGCGGACGCTGGCAATCGGCCTGCATCGCTCACTTCGACTCCCAAGGGAGATACGCAACTCGCCACAAGCAGCGTTGCCGAAAGCCTGAATATCTTTCTCATTCCCCAAGAGTATCGCATCGCTGAACTTAATGAAGCCCTTCAGTTTGCCACAGCGGCGATCGGCCTTCGTGAGCGCTCAGCTGAAACATTACCAGACATATGGGGCATCATCCCCGATCGAGGTAAAACATCGGCGATCCTCCCATGTGCATCGTGATAAACGATTGTCGGCCCTTTCGTCCGAAGCTGCTGGAGAGTGGCGGTGTCGACCCGATAGCTTTGAGCGAGCTGATGATCGGAAGCCTGACTGATCGCACTGCGCCGATCCTGGCCGCGGAAACGAAGCTGGTTGTAAATGGCCCAGGCAAATAGAATCGCTGCGTTGACCAGCGCAACAATGACGTAAAGGGTCACCGTGTGCAGGGTCTGGAGAGCTTCCGGAACTATCGGGCGGGGGGCATCTCCAGCGCCGGTCGAGCCGGCGAACAGGCCACGATAAAGAAGGTATCCGAAGACCAGCCATGCAATCGCCGTCACAACGAGGTCGATCACGCGCGCAAGACGGGAACGGGTATTACTGACATTGATGATCATTGATGCAATCCTCGATCAGGACTCGTCCAGCGTGCGCGTCCCCGATTTGTTTTGATGAAGACCTTGGGATAGCTGGCCAATGTCGTGAGCAGGCTCAGCATCCAATAGATTGCCGGGTACCAGATCACCCAATAGAGGGTGCGGCCAAGTCCCCGCTCATACCGACGCTCGATCAGAATGCTCACGGCAAACTGCAGGACGCAGGTGGCGGCAAGCACCATCCCGGTGAATGCTGGCGGCAGAAGTGTTTCGACACGAATGCCAGTCGGAAGAGGGTAAAACTTCCCCAAAGCCCAAAGGATAATGGTTAGCGCGAAAATAAAAGCCCAGCTGCTCGAAAGTAGATATTCGATTGCCAGAGGCCAAAGCCGCCGCTGTCGCCATTTCAGGAGAGAGGTCAGAAACTTCAAAAAGACTTCCGCCCCGCCCTGCGCCCAGCGCGACCTCTGACGCCAAAGACCGCGCAACGTCTCCGGCATCAAGATCCAGCATAAAGCCCGGGGCTCATAAAAGATTGCCCAGTGATCGCGCTGCAGCTTCCAGCTTATGTCGATATCCTCGGTGATCATATCGAGGCTCCAGTAGCCGACGCGATCAAGCGCCTGGCGGCGGAAGCCGGCGACCACACCCGAGACGGTGAAGATGCGGCCGTAGACGCGTTGCGTGCGCTTGATGAGCCCGATGATGGACGCGAATTCCCCGACCTGGACACGCCCGAGCAGGCTTGAACGATTACGGATCCGGGGGTTCCCCGTGACAGCTCCAACTCGCGGTTGTTCGAGCATGGGCTTCACGAGCCATGCTGCAGCGTTCGGCTCAAGCATCGCGTCTCCATCGATGCAAACCAGATACTCACTGGCTGCCGCAAGCGCGCCGGTTCGAAGCGCGACGGCCTTGCCCTGGTTCTCGGCAAGATGGATGACGCGAAGCTTCTTGTTGGAGGCCGCCAGCCTGTCGAGGATCTCTCCGGTTGCATCCCGCGATCCATCATTGACCGCGATCACTTCGATATTGAGATAAGCCTGGGCTAAGGCGGCTCCAATCGTTTCTTCGATCTGCTTTTCCTCATTGAAGCAGGGAATGATGATCGAGATGAGAGGTGTTCCCGGAAGCTCTGGCGCGCTTTCATGCTGCGGCCAGTGCCTTTCCCAATGAAGCCAATAATATATGCCCCCCGCCATCCACAATGCGGACATGAACAAGGGGTAGAGGAAGACAAAATCGAGCAGAAAGCCTCCATTGGTGACGAAGGCAATTCCGGTGATGCCGCCAACCATCAGCAGGAAGACGGCAAGAGCTCCAAGACGTTCGATCATTTGAAAGGATACCAGGCTGTGGAGATCGCGGGTCGGACGGTGCCAATATCAGGCTTGCCGGCCACGAAATCGTCGGGATAGTAGCCGAAGCTGCGAGCACCGCGCCGTTCGAGGCGCTTCATCCAGTCGGCCAGCACTGCCGGGTCGACCGGGTTGTCAGACGCATTTTTGTCCGCCGACCAGTCACGAGCCTGCAATTCAAAAATGGTGCGATCGAGCGCGCCGGGGCGAGCGGCTACAGCGTCAACGAGCGCGTCCATCCATTTGGCGACATCAGCGGGCGGGATCTTTTCCATGAGCGGCATCGCCATGGGCGCGGTCCAGTCATAGGCCGCTAGAAAATCGTCGAGGTTCTGAGCAAACCACGCTTCGCTATCCGGCTCCAGAACTGGCTGGGCGAAAATGCTGCGCGCTGTCTTTACGTCATCGCCGCGAATTGCGCGGACGCGTCCTGCAAGTTCTGTAGTGAAATCGATCAGTGCGCGGCTCTTGAGGCGCGTCCACCGCTGCATAGCTGCAGGATCGGCGCGGATAGCACTAATGTCTTCTGGTAACCCCGCTTGGGCGTATGCCTTCAGGGCGGCAGGGCTGACATCCTCAAAATCAGAAAGTAGCGCGTCATCATGGAACAATATTCCATCGAAAGACGCCTGTTTTGAAAGATCCTCGTAAATCTCACCAATCTGCCGACGAACCTCTGGGTCGAAGGGAGAAAGGCGGCGATATTGATCGGGGTCCACCTCGGTCTTGCCGGTTTTCTCGTTCCAGCGCAGCACGCGTGGAAGGGCCGGATCAAGGTCGAAACCCAGCACCGGCATCCAGGCATAGACATTTACGGCTGCGCGGGTGCGAAGCTGCCAGGCAACCCGGTTGAACAGGTCAGCACGCATCGGTAACCAGCGGTTGGGAAAATAGAGCGACCGGATAAGCCCGTCTCCCTCAGGGTCAGCAAACGCCTGAAGGAAAACCGTATTTACACCCATGTCGGCGACGCGCTGAACAAGGAGACCCAGATTGCGATCCATCTGTGCCGGATCGGGATCATAAATATAATCGAGATCAACATGGATAACGCGGAGGTTCTGGCGCTCCTCCAGATTGACCACTGCTGCCGCGAAGTCCGCAGTCCGGGGATCATTGGCGAGAAGCAATCTTGGCAGCGTGTTGCTCTGATCGACTGGGATCAGGTTGTCGCTCAGAGACAGCGTCAATTCAAAGCCGTGCTCGCCGATGACCGAAAGAGCCGTGCCGCTATAGGCACCATAGGGCCATACCCAAACACGGGGGCGCTTGCCGGTAGCTTCTTTGATCTCGTCGGAAATTGTTCGGGCATCGTCGGCAATCCGCGCACGATATGCCTCGTCACTTTCATAACGCCCGCTTTGAGCATCATAAATGCGCGTGGCTGCGGCAGGCTCACTATTCCCCTGCGGGTTTGCAAGAACACCGCGATGCATGTCATGAGTGTGTGAGGCGATCTCGACCAGGCCCGACGCGGCCATTTCCCGTACCTGCTCCCAGGTGACGAACTGATCGCGGGGCGCATTCTTGTCACCAAAGGCTACTTCATGACCTGCGGGGGTGCTGACCCATTTGCCGACGGGCGCGAACACCGCCGGCCAACCATAGGCCTTCAGGATCGGATAGACGCGCTTATAGAAGCTCGCATAGCCATCATCGAAAGTCAGGAGAGCAGCCCGATCCGGTAGAGACGCACCGCCTCGATGCGCGGCGATCACGGCGTCAACAGAAACAGGAACATAGCCATTCTCGCGCAGCCAGGAGAGTTGCTCGATCAACCGGCTTGTACGGACGGCGACCCGCTCCTGATCCGGAGCATCGTCCGACACATCGTGCCATGAGATCGCCGCCAGCTTGTTCTTGAGCCAGGGCTGCGCGGCCTGTTCGACAGGGCGCTCGGCGGGAGCCACGAAAGGTGGAGCTGCCGCAACCGGGTTGCCCAGAGACAGGCCAATGATAGTTGCGGGAATAGTGTAAAGGTGGCGCATGGCGGTGCCTCAGAAGCGGAATGTGAAATTGACGGAAGCGCGCAGATCCGGTTCGTAGTCGCCATCATAGGGACGGTAGAGCGTCGCCACTCCGGCGGAGGCCTCGAACACATCATTGGCACGAACGGTATGGCGATAATCCGCTGAAAGGATCGCGCCCGTCCCGTATTGCTTCTGCCAATAGCCACCCGCGCCAAGCGTCAGAGCATGGTCCCACACCGTTTCGTACCGACGGTGAATTATGTGAGTGAGGGTCAGATGCGGCATCGCGGCGGCTTCGGCCGAAGGGCTGAAATAGGGTACATTGCTGCGGCTGTTGGCGGAAAAGCTCAGGTCAAAGCCCAGGTCGACCCGAAAGTGAGGCTGTGTATGGATACGCTGGGTTGCTTCGACGAGCGCGGCAACGCGGTCGTTTCCGTCCGAGAACCACAATGTCTGAGCGCTCCCGCGCACCTCGCGCCGCTCATTCTCACGCCAGCGAAGGAAAGCGCTGATGCCATCGGCCTTGATGCCATTATGCAGAGCGCGCAGCGGCGTATCACTCGAAAGAACCTCCCCCGTCGCGCCGATCTGCCAATTATCGTTGATATCGACGGACGCCGCGAGCCGCATGCCAGGCTTGGAACCATGTCCGTAGCGATGGCCCGAGGCTTCGGCTTCAAGCACGAGGTTGCGGGTGCGATACTCAACACCCGCGAAAACCTTGTCGCGCTTGCCTTTCCCTTCCTCGAAACGGCCCGAGGCATGACCCGAACCGGCAAAAACGCGCCAGTTGTAGTCAAGCGGTGGCGAATAGAGGACAGCTTCGATACCGCGATCCCGGTTGCCAGTCAGGGGGTTGCCGCCCCCGAACCCATATTCCGTACGTAGCTGAAATTCCGCCTTGTTGTGCACCTGCCATAGACGATCGAGGCGCCGGGCGCGCAGATTTTCAGGAAAGCGAGTGAGCATATCCCGGCTGAGGAGTTCAGCCTGACGCCATTCATTGAGATCAAGCGCCGTCAGGCCCTGCTCAACCTCGACATCAAGCGCTCGCGGCGCCTGGGTTTCCGCTATTTTGAGGTCGGCCTCCGCGGTACGCGGCAGACCACGCACACGCCAGACCGAAGCGCGACCGGTGCGCAGACCGACATTGGCAGGCGCGGCATCGGTCATGCTGGAAAAGCGCCGCTCGGCCTCCGGCAGATCGTCTGCGAACAGTCCGGCCATGGCTGCCGCCATCTCGCTTTCGAGCCGATCGGAGTTGGGTAACTTTTCGGGCTGGCCCTTCTCGTAATGCCATATTGGGCGCGCCTGATTGACGGCTTCGATATGGGCGCGGGCCGCTTCTATTTCCTCATTCTCTACCAAGGCATAGAAGAGACCGATCTCGGCGCGCTGGGTAAGATCAGGGTCGCCAGCATCAATTAGGTCACGATAAAGATCGCGGGCGATCACCGGCTTGCGCAGGTAGAGATAGGCTGACGCTACTTCGGCAAGAACATAGGGCGGAACCGTAACACCCTCTGCACGCAGCGCCTGATATTCAGCGCTGGCGTCCTGCATGCGGAACCGGGCATGGTAGGCCACGATACGATCGAGCCGCGCCTGCTGAATGCTTTCTTCGGCGCCTTGTCCCTGCTCCCGCCAAAGCGCAATGAGTGAATCCAGGCGTGAGATGGCGCGGTCGGCGACAAGAAAGCGCTCACTTTCATTTCTTGAAGGCCTGGGCGCAAGCCGCACGAGTTCGGCAGCCGCGGCAGCCTGAACCTTCCGTTGCTGCGCGGGATCGAGCAGACCTGGCTCGGCATCGGAAAGCGCGAGAGCGGGTGCAGCAAGACCGACCCTGCCATAGGCGAAAATGCGTTCACGGCGGAGATCGGCCCGGGCTGGGGCGAGTTCCAGAGCCCGATTGTAGGACCTGAGGGCATCGAAGTTACGGCCAATCCGGCTGTAAGCATAGCCTAGTGCGGCATGGACATCGGCATTGAGCGGTACATCGCGGACGAGCAATTCGCCCTTGGCAATCGAAGCCGGTTTGGAGAGATCCGCGAGGACCATTGTCTCGCCGATGAGAAACGCCAGGTGTCCGGGTGCGATTCGCAAGCCTTTTTGAAACAGGCTGAGCGCCGCTGAAAACTGCTTTTCGTTGCGGTAGGCACGCGCGGCTGCCTCGATCATATCAAGGCCGGACTGGGCCTCTTGTGGAAGGGCCAGATAGCTGCTGATGACTTCAGCATCCAGGCCTGCCCAGCTGGCAATAGTGACCCTGTCCTTTGCTGCGCGAACGTCTTGGGGATCGGCGGATGCGCGCGCCCGCAGCATGTCGAGCGCTGGCGCATGATCACCAGTACGCGCACGCTCGATCGCGGCGTTGTATTCCACCGGATCCGGCGGAGCGGCCATTGCTGGAGAAGCTAGGGAGGTGCCTAGCGCTAATGCTGCTAGGCATGCCTTCCGGAATCCGCCCTCACCACCCATTGCCCTAAATCTGGCTCTCGGCGGAGGATGACGATCAATCGTTTTAGACATATTAGTGGCTGTCGGCGGTTTATACATGGCCGCTGACTGACCAATAAAGTACTGTTGGTCAATGATTGATGAAATCTGAAATGTAAACGATTGTAAATATATACGTCTCGAAGTTAGAGAAAGTATCTTCACAAATTATTAATTAATTTACATAGAAAATGTAAGGCATTTACGCGAATAGCTACGAAATTTTATGTTTTTTGCTCTCTCTGCCACATCGAATGTCGCCATAATTTGGCCTCTAATGGAAAAGAGAGTAATGCGGTACTGCATAATCTACAAGAATGTTGTAGAACATTAAAGCGAATAAGCGCCTGCCGCTAAGTGGCACCGTGGCTCTAGTCGCTGCGTTCCCCGAGCCAGGTTACGGCGCTACATTCACATTTGTTCTGCCTTTGACCCTCCCGCCTCGGTCTTTCCAGCCTTCCGTTTGGCTCACCCAATTCCCACATCGGCAGATTGCAAATTATTGTAAAAATGAAGTCATTTCTGTCGAATGTCGTTCGTTTGTGAGTTAACAAGGTCCTATTCTGTTTTCTGCAAAACGGCGGGATGTATAGCCTTATGCGCCGCGGCAATCTTATATTGGTGGTCGATGATAATCCGGTGCTTCGCCGGTTGATTGTCGAGAGCTTGACGGTCGCAAATTATGAAACTGTTGAAGCGTGCTCTGCCGATGAGGCATTAGAATTTCTCAGGGGGAGCGAAAAATTCGGAATGGTGATTACCGATATCGAGATGCCTGGTTCGATGGATGGAGTCGCCCTAGCCAACATCGTTCACGAGCGTTGGCCGGAAATCGCTCTGATTGTCACTTCGGGCCGCGTGCAACCAGCTGCCGGAGCTTTGCCGAGGCGGGCAGAATTCGTGAAGAAGCCGTCGCGGGCTCACGACTTCATGCGGATCGTACAATCCCTGATTGCTGCCCCGGATCAAGGCGGTGGGTGTCGACATGTTGTTCTTCGCGCCCAATCTTTCCACCCGGCCACTTTCCCGTGCACGAACGGCTAGCGGATGCGTTCCTGAAGAACACGGCCGAGAAGGACGCGGCGAGAGCGCGCGCTCCATCGATGCCGCGGGGGCGACGCGCAAGGCCATTGCGGCGGTAATCCGATCCGGTGAACCGCTCGACGCCAATGCGCCGGAGTTTCGGGGCCGTGGAGCAGCACAGAAGCAACCGCCCTCCCCGACTAAGGGTCGCAGCCGCTAATTTCGTCCTACGCGGAAACAGTTGGCCGCCGGTGACGTTCGTTGAACCTGAGGCGGTCGATGGCAGTAAAGACCTAGCACGTCGCGCCGTGGCGTCCTTTGCAGGAGAATTCAATGCGGACCATCGCCCTCGTCTTGGCTATAATTGCCACCACTGGCCCCGTAGCAGCGCAGGATTACCTAGGTACGCATCTCGACACGGTTCGGGAAGAAACGCTGCGTCGTCACCAACAGGACATGGTGACGGACAGGCCGGGCGAGAGAAGGTCCAAAGCGTCCAGGCGAACCACGTCGTCAAGGCAGGTTTCGCAGGCTGAGCGGCAAGCCGCGTCCTCCAGAAACAAGGCCGAATATCGTCGCAGAATGTTGCGGGACGGTCCCGTCGCAGCGAACCGATGGCTGGACGAACAGGCGGGTGCTCAGCCGGTCGACGCCCGCCCAAGGGCGACAACGCGCACAAGCAAGACCAATTGCAAGAAGGTGCGTTGGGTCAATCGCGCGACGCCGGGTTTCGGTGGAGGCCCGATGACAATGAGCCGGGTTGCCGTTTGCGCGGAATAGATTGTGAGGAAGTCCAAGCCCTGCAAAGCCGCTAATTTCGCCCCAGGCGGAAACTCTCGCTCCCCTGCCGGCGTTCTAACGGATTCCGGAAGATGTTGATTTAGGGGCGGGGCGTGCCGTGCTGCAAGATACGACAAAGGTCAGTGAGTTGCACCCTCGTCTTGATTGTCGAAGACGAGCCGCTTGTTCGGATGGCGGTTGAGCTTCCCGGGGGCTGCGAATTTATCGCCAAACCCTATCAGGGTTTCGACGTGGTGCAGTGCCTCTCTCGAATCATCGGATAACGAGAGTATATGAGGAAGATATGCGCTTGAAACCTTACCAGACGTCACTTGGCCTGTTGGCGGCGATCTCCATTTGCGCGCCGGCAGTCGCGCAGATTGATTACAGCAGTGGTCAACGGGACCGCCAGGTTTGGGAACGAAAACAGTTCGATCGACGGATGGACCAGAAGCGGTCCGGCAATGATGCCCGCAACTCGGCGGGCATCGCCTATAAGGATCCGCTTGCTCCGCTAGACCTGGAAAAATCGATGGCGACGTATCGCTCAGATTATCAAGAACTTCTTCGCAGCGTCGGCAAAAAGAATGCTGATCGCTGGCTGGAGATGAAGACGCGTATCGATCGCTCGAAAAGATAATATCGCGTCGGATGGACAGGGTGCGGCTGATGCCGCAGCCGCGGACAACATCCTCGCAATCAACAACTTTTCCAGAGTTAAGGCCTGCGCATTGCACGCGCCCGCGCCTCAAACCAACGGTCGGCGCTGGCTTGACCATCGCGAATTACGCGGCGCTGATAATGGACTTTGTGGATGGACCATGCAGCCTGGCGCTCGGCACGCGTGAGGGGGCGGGCGGTCCGTTCTGCGGGCTGCGCCTGGTTTTGCTGTCCAGCAGCCTTCGCGCGCTGCCGTTGCTGATGCTTGCGCAGATTATCCATACGCTGCGCATCCAGAGTGGGACCAAGCCATTGCGCATGGGCAGCGTCGGCAAGAAACAGGGATGAGCCAGCCAATGCCGTCATCAACACTTTATTTTTCAACATCGGTGCCTTCCACATCTCTATATCGGGATAATCGCGATTGGCTGCTGCATAAGTACGCTTGAGGTCGTTGAACGGGTCATGAATTGAAATGGAGCGGAAAAGATGATTGGCGCAATTGTTCTCATGATGGCCGCTCCGGCCGCCACCGCGCCTGTTGTTGTGAATGATGAGCACAACGAGGCCAGGCGTCTGCACGTCGGCGATACCGGCATCGACTGCGTGCGCCTGCCGTGCCCGAGCCGTGGTGTTTTCGAGCCGGACGAACGCGGCTTCGCTGCCCGTAGTCGGTTGCTCTACGCCGATCTCGACGGAAAACCCCGCCGCTACCGATGATCGGGGAAGAGGCTGACCAGGCGAAAATCGTAAAGGCATGGAATGATCGTGGCTGCCTTGCGATTGCAGGGCAGCTGATCTCCGGCGAGGATGAGCGGCCAACGCTGCGGGTCGATCGCATCATCGGGCCCTGCGGCGGCGAAGAATGACTTGGCGGCCCCGTACATGGTGGTGCCTGCCGCTGCTCGCATGTTTATTGGCGGGGTGCGGGGATCGCCAGGGATCGATCGATGCCGCCCTGGCGCTCGCCGAGATCAACTATCCAGGCCGCCTCGAACTTTACAACACACATCTGCAAAAGGATCATTATGACGTCGTTCTCGCGATCAAGGACGATCCGGTTACCCGCATCCGCTTCGGTGTCGATCGCGACCCCGCGCAATGCAGCTCAGAGACGCGTTGTGAGGTGCGCCTGCGTAGTGCCTATGCAAATGGCGTAGCCGCAGGCGCGAAACTGAAAGCGCTGGATCAGGCGCTGCGGAAATGCAG
The DNA here is from genome assembly GCF_037154075.1 of Sphingobium aromaticiconvertens. NCBI lineage: Bacteria > Pseudomonadati > Pseudomonadota > Alphaproteobacteria > Sphingomonadales > Sphingobiaceae > Sphingobium > Sphingobium aromaticiconvertens. Next base: position 1,539,886 of record NZ_JBANRJ010000001.1, on the reverse strand, counting down.
TGTGACCGCGCTGGGCATTGATGAAACGTATATCACGCCGGCCTTCAGAACGATCATCGAGCTGGACATGGACCCGGCAGCCCCGCAGCCGTCGTTGGACCGTCTGACCCCATGCATCGCAGCGTTCCGACAAGCCTTGCCCCCCGACGCCACATCGGCGCAGCACAGTCTGGCGCTGCGTATCCTCCCAATCAAAACAACTGGGACAGTGCCCACCTCACTTACCTTTGAAACGCGGCTGGCGAGCGATCGGGCTGACGAGGTCAGCTATCTGGCTAATCTCGGCCCGGCTGATGGACATCTGTCAGCCGCGAAGCTGCGGCTGAACCCGCATTATCTGAAGGACGACGTACTGCGCGCTCGCCTTATCCAGGCCGCGCGCCGCACCCTGGATGATGACCCTGCGGGCGGTCATGTACCCCAACTTTCTTTCCTTTCGGAAACACAGCTCGATCCGCAACGTCTCGACGTGATCCGCACCTATGTTCTGGCGTGCAGCAAGCACGAACCGGGCAAAGGCCCCTGCAAGACCGATATCGCGGTACGCATGCGCTATGATTTTCAAAGCCGGGAAGTGTCTGAACAGATGGTGCTGCGCCATATCAGAGACGAGCGCGGAAGAATGACCCTTCCGGAACTTCCCGGACGCTGAGGAAGGCACGAGATCCCGCATCGAGGCGGCGTCGGCAAAAAGGCGCGCAAAATCTCACCCTTGGATGATGTTCCTGTCAGGCTTAAGGTGTCAGACGCATCTACACTTTTGGGCATCCCGGAAACGGAATATTGTTAGCCGTTTTGATCTTCATGCCGCGCTGCCCGCACCTGGGTAGATGAGTTGACCGCCTTGCCTCGTGGCCGCTGATGTCACCTTGGCAGGTTCGATGCGGCCGTTCCCCATCAGGTGAAAGACCTCCCTGCCTCCGTCCAGAAGGTAATCCGCGACGATCCTGCGGTGGCAGCGCCACCAGACCGCCTCGGAGCACATGATCGCGCAGGTCTTTCGCTGGCTCAGCTCGAGAAGCTGCCGAAAGCCGGCGTGAAAGTCGCTCGATAGTGCGTGATCGGCGTAGTTGTGAAAGCTCTGGTTCTGCCAGAAGCTATTCAGCTCAGGATCGATCGACCACTGTCGTGGTCGCCGTCCGCCAAGCTCCTCGATATAGGTGTGATTGATCTGATATTCGGCGAGCGCCATCGGAAGCGCGTCGAGATTATACTGCGGGTTAGTACGGGATCGCGGAATTGAGCGCACATCGACGAGTTCTGTGACCTGCGCGGCACGCAGCATTTCGACGAACTGGCTGATGGTCCGAGTGGAATGACCGACTGTGTAGATCGGAAAGCGGTCTTCGCGGCTCATACTGGCTCCTTCGACAATGCGGCTGCGACTGCGCTCCGCAATGTTGGAAGGAGTTCGGAGACGAACCACGGATTCTGATTGATCCAAAGCTGCGAGCGCCATGAGGGATGCGGCAGCGGGAGCAGCGAGGGCAGGTATCCCCGAAAATCACGCACCCGATCCGACATCCTGCCTGGTCCCAGCACAGCGGCTTGCGCATAGGTCCCTACCAGCAGGGTCAGCCGCACGTCCGACAGATATGCAACAATCTGATTCCTCCATAGCGGAGCACACTCGCGCCGCGGCGGGGCGTCGCCGCTCTTGCCGCGGCCTGGATAGCAGAAGCCCATGGGCAGAAGGGCTACCACGCTGGCATCGTAGAAAGTTTCGGGCGTTATCCCCATCCATGTGCGCAGGCGATCACCCGAACGATCCGAAAACGGCATCCCGGACTGTTGGACTTTACTGCCCGGTGCTTGGCTTACGATCAGCAAGCGCGACGTTGTCGACGCCTGAAGGACAGGGCGGGGTTCGAACGGAAGCAGGCCAGCACAGACCCGGCAGCGCCGTGCCTCGTCCAGCAAGATGTGAAAGCGAGCCTCTTTCAGGCTGTCCTCGGGGAGCGCAGACATCGTGAGTATGAACACGACCGGGAGGAACGAGTTCCTTTCGTGGCGCGCACACGAGATGAAGCTGGTCCATCCCGCGACGTATGACGGCTTTTCGTCGTGGGAAACCTACCGGTCAGGCTTGGACCTTGGTGCGCGCGGCTTTCTCCGTTACGGGCAGGATCAGGGTTTTCTCCCAACCTGCGCTTCATCATGGCGTCGCACGTTGGTGGCACCGATATCCACGTCAAAGTCGTGATGGCGTCCACGGTACGATCCCGCGATTACCTCCTGTTCTATGTACCGACCCAGTACGACCTCGGGTATAGAGGCCGACGACAAGGGCGCTAAATTGCCTCCAATCTATCCGGGAAACCATCTGATACCGTTGCCGAAAGTGCCCTGTAGAGAGTGGCATGATGGCACTTGAGTAGCTTGGCCGTCTCGCGCACGGACGTGCCCTCCCCTACTAGCCGCTTGCCGAGCGAAATCTGGTCCACTATCAGCTTTGGAGACCGACCGAAACGGACTCCGCGCGCCTTCGCCGCGACCCTTCCGCTACTGGTACGCTGACGGATCAGCTCTCGTTCGAACTCGGCAATGCCGGCGAACACCGTCAGCACCATACGGCCAGCGGGCGACGTTGTATCCGCCCAAGGCTCCGCTAGAGAGCGCAGTCCAGCGCCGTTTAGTTTCTCGGATATGTCGAGAAGATCCTTTGTTGATCGGGCAAGCCGGTCGAGCCGCGTCACCACCGCCACGTCCTCATCGCGAAGCTGGTCCATCATACGCGCCAGCTCAGGCCGGTTGCGCTTCGCCCCCGACACTTTCTCCTCAAAGATGCGGCGACAGCCGGCGTCCTTCACCGCGATCCGTTGCAGCTGTAGATCCTGATCATCAGTCGAAACGCGGGCATAGCCAATAAGCAGCTTCGCGTCGGGATGAGGGTCGCCGCGCTTCACGAACCAGGTCCGGCAGAATTTAGGAAATGCCGTCGGGGTTTTTGGGTATAATCTCATTTTCCCCGAGCCAGTTGCGCCACTCGCGTTCGAGATAGTGGATGTGCCACCCCGGCGCGACGTTGCGAGCATCGCCGTAGATGTCTCTATCGAGCGGACCCGTCCAGGGCTCCGCCGCCTGGGCCAAGGCCGCGGCTTTCATTGTTCCCGAAGCCAAATATGCACTCACGTTGATCAGAATTTCGTTGGCCTGGCGTAGCTCGCCGTCTCGCTTTGCAGCATCTTCCCGGCGTTCCGGCCGTTGCCTAAACCTATTCGATCTTCGCCATCAGCCGCCCCGTCGCCCCCTGCTCGGCGGCCAGATTGCGATTATAGGCCAACGGCATCCGCGGGCTTTTCCAGCGCAGCGCGTCCATGATCCCGGCGAGATCCTCGCCGCTGACAAACAAATCCTGGTTGAGCCCGACCCGCGTCGAATGCGCGCTGATCCCCTTCAACAGCCGCGCCAGATCGTCGGCGGTGAGATCGGCCAGCGCGCCGGCATCGAAGGCCCGCTGGATCATCGCGCGCCAGATCGGGCCGACCGAGGCGGGATGGAGCGCCCCCGCCCCCACATCATACTCGACCCGCGCCGGCACCGCGCGCTTGGGCAGGGTCTTGCGCAGGTCCCAGGATTCTCGTCCGGAGATGCTGTCGATCGGCCTCCCTCGTACCGCCGCTCTCGCCTTGTAGCGCCGCACGTTGACGCGCCGGAACAGCGGCCCTGCCTCAATTCCAGCCGCCTCGAGCCAAGCCGCGATCGCGCGAACGGTACGAGGGGTAAGATAGGCGGTTGCTCCCTCCCCTTCCTGGTCCCCTTTGCTACGTGGAATGCTGAGCAGGCGAGCCTCTTGGTCGATCGCCTCGATGATGTGCTCGACCTCAATCGCGACGAGCTCGGAGGCGCGCAGCCCGGTGTCATAGCCGGCCGAAAGCAGCGCGCGATCGCGCAAACCCGGCAAATCCTCGGCGCAGCTTTCGAGTAGCGCCCGCACATTCAGTCCACGGGGCACGTCACGCTCGACGTTGCGGACCGGCCCCTTGAACCGCAGCGGCCGCGCCTGCTTCTGCGCGACGCCTTTCTCGCGGCGTACAGCCTGCAGCCGCAGCTTGATCAGCGGCGCGGGTGTCGGATCTTTCAGATCGAGCAATTGGTGGATCTTGGCGATCGACGCCTTGTAGCGGCCGAGCGACGCCGGCTTGCTCCCCTGCCCCGCCCGCGCGTCGAGATAATCGGCCACGGTTTCCGGGGTCGCCGGTAGCGCGACCCGATTGTGGCGCCGGCACCACAGGTCGAACGCGTCGAGATCGCATTTCAGCGCACGGATGCTGTGTGGCGAGGATGCAGCCTGGTAGGCGGCGATCAGCGGCTCGTTGACCACAATGCGCTCGACCGCGCGCATCTTCACCACCGCCCACGAGAGATCATCGACCGACGCCGTTGGAGCTGGCGCCGCTTCCCCCCCGATCAGGGCGTTGTTGTCGAGGGGTGCCGGGTGGTCCATCGGCGTGATTTCTAGCCGACCTTATGAAGAGGCGTCAAACACGGACATGCGATAATTGTAACATCAGTATGTCCGGAACAACAAGCTTCGAAGGATACACCCAAGGGCAACCCACTTCATGGCTTAAGCAGGTCATGTCGGCTGGTTGCTAACCAGCTTTAAGTTTTGCTGATACGACGCGAAACCCATACTCAGCGAAGTATTTTATCTGATGGGTAAACAAAAATCGCATGTTGGTGCGAGCAATTCTACAGAAAAGTTCCTTTCTGTTAAGGTCGTGTCCCAGGAGGTTCTCTAATCGCCACTGTCAACAGCTGACCTCTTTGCGGTTCGTCACGCGCGCTGGGCTCCAGGGTTCTCTCCGCGGTCGTCGCGCTGGACGCCGCATGTTAGCGTTCAAAGTAGGGTGAATCTAAGTGGTGTGCGCGGTCCGTGCCGCACTCGCGGGAACGATCTCACCCTCGCTAAGCGTCCCAGCGGGACGCGTTCTGTCGCGCTTGAGTTCAGCGTATTGCTTCGGATTTGGATCAGGCCATGGCCGCCTCCCGGAAGGTCGTGTTGGTACGCCACATTGCGTGCAATGTTACCGCCAGCTTCCTGGCCAGGGCGACTTTCGCTTTGCGAGGCCCGGTTCGGCCTGCGATCGCCTGTGCCCACTCACGCAGGCGAGGGCCGCCAAGCTTTCGAGACAAGATCGCATTTGCTGCTTCGTACAGGCATTTTCGAGCGAACCTGTCACCGCTTTTCGAGATGCGCCCGTTCCGGCTGATTTCGCCAGATTCGTAGCGCCTTGGCGTCAGACCGAGATAAGCGCCCGCGCTGGAAGATCGGTTGAAGCGTTCGGCGTCGTCGAATGCTGCAGTTACCGCCATCGCGGTGATCGGTCCGACTCCCGGCGCTGTCATCAAAAGACGTACCGTACCATGCTGTTTGGCTACCGCCCGGATTTTGCCATCGAGAGCGGCAATACGGGCTAGAATTTCACTCCGGGCGTGCATCAACGCTTCAAAGATAGGTATGAGCTCCGGTGCGACTGCCAGCTCGCCTGTGATGATCTCCGTCGCACGGCGTTTGAAGCCCCCAACCCGTTTTCCGAACATCACGCCAAACGTTTTCAGCAACCCTCTGATCTCATTTTCAAGCTTCACACGCATGCCAACCAGCGTATCGCGCGCTGTCAGCATCGCCCGGTTAACATAGGCCTCATGACTCTTTATCCGGGCAGCCTTGAACCAACCTGTGCGGACAATCTGAGCCAAGCCGCGAGCATCATGTCTGTCGGTTTTATTTGGCATCATTTTGAGGACCGCATTAGCGTGACGCGCATCCAGGCAAATGATCGGGACACGCCGCTTCGTCAGCGCGTTCCAGAGCCAGACGGCAAGGGGACCTGTCTCCATTCCCACCCGTTCGACATCCGCGGCGCGCTTCGCTAGCCAGTCGGCTATCGCGTCAGGGCAGGTCGGCACCTTCGCCTCCGCGAGAATCTCACCTTCCGCCCCAACCAGGCAAATCGCCGTCTCCTCCTGTGACACATCCAGTGCTGCAAAAACTCCCATAACGTCCTCCACGTTCGACTCCGGCCGAGCGCCGAAGCGGCAATGACATCCTACCGCAACAAAGCGGAGGTCGAGTGTGGCGATTACGTTAAGTGGTGTAGGAACCGTCAATCCACGGCAGGATCGGGATCGGGTTCGGGTCAGGCAGCCAGAGCTGGCAGGCTGACAATGGGGTTATGGCTCACCGCGCCGATTGTTTCCAGCGTCATGTAGCGGCGTGACACCGCCCATTTGATGGCATGGACCACCCCCATGCAAACGATCATATTATATGGTGCCATTAAAGTGGAGGAAGCGCGATGTCAGTTGTTACGATTGGCCTTGATCTGGCCAAAACGGTTTTCCAAGTTCACGGTGTAGATGAGGCCGGCTTAACCGTGCTTCGCCGAAAGCTCTCTCGGGCCGATATGGCGGCCTTCTTCAAAAAGCAGCCGCCGTGCCTAGTCGGAATGGAAGCGTGTTCTAGCGCGCATCACTGGGCGCGCTTGCTTGTGGAGATCGGCCACACGGTCAAGCTCATTCCACCTCAGTACGTTAAGCCGTACGTGAAGCGGAACAAGACGGACGCCGCCGACGCGGAGGCCATATGCGAGGCCGTCGCCAAGCCGAACATGCGGTTTGTTCCTATCAAGACGAAGCAGCAACAGGCGGTTCTGGCTTTGCATCGTGTCCGCAGCCTGTTGGTCCGACAGCGAACGGCGACGATCAATGCACTGCGCGGACTGCTGGGCGAATACGGGCTTATCGCGGGCAAGGGCGTGCGACAGCTCGCGATATTGAGCGAGCGTCTTGCAACCTCGGACAAGACCGTCGTCCCGGACGAAGCGCGAGAAGCGTTGCGATGTCTTTTCCGGCACATCGACACATTAACCGATAAGCTTGGCGAGATGGAGAAGCGGATCGTCGCCTGGCACAAATCAAACCCGGACAGCCAGCGTCTGGCTACTGCTCCGGGCGTGGGCCCAATTACGGCGACAGCGATTGTGGCAGCCGTCGGCGATGGCAGTCAGTTCAAGTCTTCCCGTCATTTTGCAGCTTGGCTTGGCCTGACGCCACGGATTCGAGCGAGCGGGGGAAAAGAGAAGATTGGTCGGATCAGCAAAGGCGGCGATCGATATCTCCGAACGCTCTTGATCCATGGAGTTCGGGCCGTTGTAGGAACAACGTTCCGCAAGGACGTGACACCTCGGCCCTGGCTTAAAGCTTTGGTCGACAGGAGGCCCGTGAATGTAGCCTCAACAGCCGTCGCTCACAAGACGGCTCGCTCGATCTGGGCCATGTTGACCAGGAATGAGGTATACCGCCGTCCATCGCCTTTGCCGATGGCGGCCTAACCAGTTCGGCGCCGATGTGATGGTGCCGACTTGCGAGGGCAACGACAAAGTATGGCGAACCGGTATCACCGGGGATCGACAAAGGTCACTGAAATGATGCGAACCAATTTGAGTTCGTCCATTTGTCCGGCCGTCGATCCGCGGAAACCATAGGGGCCTGCGGCGTGTTATGCCGCACAACAAGGCCGGATACACGACCGCAAGATCCGAAATCGTCGAAATCTGTTGAAAAGCCTTGCAAGGTGGGGGTGGTCCATACACATCATTCTGCTCCAGCATCAGCGCGCCGACGAGGCGTATGACCGAGGCATCATTGGGAAAGATGCCGATGACATCGGCCCTTCGCTTAATCTCCTTGTTCACCCTTTCCAGCGGGTTGGTGGACGCGATCTGCGCCCAGTGATCCTTCGGGAACGCCATGTAGGCAAGCACATCCTCGCGCGATGCGTCCATCATGTCGGCCAGCTTCGGGAACTTCTCGCGCAGGGCATCGGCGACCTGCTCCCACTGCTGGTGCGCCGCTTCGGTCGTCTCCTGCGCGAAGATCGTCTTGATCATGGCAATCACGGCGGGCCGCTGTTTGGGCGCGGCATGGGCCAGCGCGTTGCGCATCCAGTGCACCCGGCAGCGTTGCTGGCTCGCGGCAAACACCTTGCTGGCGGAAGCGCGCAGTCCCTTGTGATCATCGGCGATGACCAGCTTCACCCCGCGCAGTCCGCGATCCGCCAGCGAACGCAGGAAGGCTTTCCAGAAGGGCTCCGCCTCCGAAGGGCCGGTGGCGACGCCCAGAACTTCACGGCGGCCATCGGTGTTGACGCCAACGGCGATTATCGTCGCCGTCGAGACGATCCGTCCGCCCTCACGCACCTTGAGGTAGGTGGCGTCGATCCACAAATAGGGCCACTCGCCCTCGATCGGGCGGGTGAGGAAGGCGTTCACCCGCTCGTCAATCTCGGCAACCAGGCGGCTGACCTGGCTCTTCGATACGCCGCTGGCGCCCATCGCCTTAACCAGATCGTCGACCGAACGGGTCGAGACGCCGTGCACATAGGCCTCCTGGATCACCGCTGCCAAGGCCTTCTCGGCGGTGCGGCGCGGCTCCAGGAAGCTCGGAAAGTAGCTGCCTTTGCGCAGCTTCGGGATCGCCAGATCGATCCGACCGGCACGGGTGTCCCATCCCCGTTCGCGGTAGCCGTTGCGGTGGTTCAGTCGCGACTGGCTGCGACTGCCGGCGGGCGCACCGGTTCTGGCCTCAATCTCCAGATCCATCATGCGCTCAGCGGCAAAAGCCAGCATCTCGCGCACCAAATCGCTGTCAGCCCCTTGCTCGATCAGCTCAACAAGGGCCATTCTGTCATCGGTCATCGTCTTCTTCTCCAGGTTCGAGTTCGCATCCGAACCCTACCAGAAGATCGACGGTGGCCACCCTCTCAGGGAAACCTTCCTACACCACTTAACGTAATCGCCACACTCGACCTCCGCTTTGTTGCGGTAGGATGTCATTGCCGCTTCGGCGCTCGGCCGGAGTCGAACGTGGAGGACGTTATGGGAGTTTTTGCAGCACTGGATGTGTCACAGGAGGAGACGGCGATTTGCCTGGTTGGGGCGGAAGGTGAGATTCTCGCGGAGGCGAAGGTGCCGACCTGCCCTGACGCGATAGCCGACTGGCTAGCGAAGCGCGCCGCGGATGTCGAACGGGTGGGAATGGAGACAGGTCCCCTTGCCGTCTGGCTCTGGAACGCGCTGACGAAGCGGCGTGTCCCGATCATTTGCCTGGATGCGCGTCACGCTAATGCGGTCCTCAAAATGATGCCAAATAAAACCGACAGACATGATGCTCGCGGCTTGGCTCAGATTGTCCGCACAGGTTGGTTCAAGGCTGCCCGGATAAAGAGTCATGAGGCCTATGTTAACCGGGCGATGCTGACAGCGCGCGATACGCTGGTTGGCATGCGTGTGAAGCTTGAAAATGAGATCAGAGGGTTGCTGAAAACGTTTGGCGTGATGTTCGGAAAACGGGTTGGGGGCTTCAAACGCCGTGCGACGGAGATCATCACAGGCGAGCTGGCAGTCGCACCGGAGCTCATACCTATCTTTGAAGCGTTGATGCACGCCCGGAGTGAAATTCTAGCCCGTATTGCCGCTCTCGATGGCAAAATCCGGGCGGTAGCCAAACAGCATGGTACGGTACGTCTTTTGATGACAGCGCCGGGAGTCGGACCGATCACCGCGATGGCGGTAACTGCAGCATTCGACGACGCCGAACGCTTCAACCGATCTTCCAGCGCGGGCGCTTATCTCGGTCTGACGCCAAGGCGCTACGAATCTGGCGAAATCAGCCGGAACGGGCGCATCTCGAAAAGCGGTGACAGGTTCGCTCGAAAATGCCTGTACGAAGCAGCAAATGCGATCTTGTCTCGAAAGCTTGGCGGCCCTCGCCTGCGTGAGTGGGCACAGGCGATCGCAGGCCGAACCGGGCCTCGCAAAGCGAAAGTCGCCCTGGCCAGGAAGCTGGCGGTAACATTGCACGCAATGTGGCGTACCAACACGACCTTCCGGGAGGCGGCCATGGCCTGATCCAAATCCGAAGCAATACGCTGAACTCAAGCGCGACAGAACGCGTCCCGCTGGGACGCTTAGCGAGGGTGAGATCGTTCCCGCGAGTGCGGCACGGACCGCGCACACCACTTAGATTCACCCTACTTTGAACGCTAACATGCGGCGTCCAGCGCGACGACCGCGGAGAGAACCCTGGAGCCCAGCGCGCGTGACGAACCGCAAAGAGGTCAGCTGTTGACAGTGGCGATTAGAGAACCCCGTGGGACACGACCTTCTGTTAAGACTTCATCACAAATTCTTCGTTCTTCCACGACGGTCAACCCATAACCAGAAAGCGCTGCTAAAGCGTGCGGGGTGTTGGAAAATAATATCATCTCTCCAACGGCCAATTCGGCAAGAATCTGCGCGCCTGTCCCATAGTCTCGTAAAATTTCCGGCTCGGAACTGTCATCGATCGGAAATTCGATATGGGCTTGCGCGAGAGAAGATATTATTGAAGCAGCCGGAGAATTAAAAACCACCACAATGCCGGAGCCAGCACTGTCCATTGCCCTCATGATCGCCTTGAGCTGATCGGTCCGCCGATCACCCACGCCAAGAACGTCAGAGAAAATATTCAACGTATGCATCCGCACCAACGTCGGGGTTGACGCATCGACAGCGCCCTTCAGCAATGTCAGCGTATCGAGGCCGGTTGCCTGGTTGCGATAGGTGATCGCCTTCCAATCCCTTCCGTGAGGGCTGTCAAACCGGACTTCTGCAACTTTCCGTACAAGGTGATCGTGGCGCAAACGATAGGCGATAAGATCACGGATCGTACCGATTTTAAGTTTATGCCGTCGCGCGAACTCGACAAGGTCGGGCATGCGCGCCATCGACCCGTTATCGTTCATAATCTCGCAGATCACTCCTGAGGGGTTGAGGCCAGCGAGCTTTGCGACGTCTACGGCGGCTTCAGTATGGCCAGCACGGATAAGGACGCCGCCGTCCCTGGCAGTCAGCGGGAACACATGTCCCGGACTTACGAGTTCGCCGGGACCGTTCGCCGCGTCGATAGCGGTCGATATGGTACGGGCCCTGTCAGCTGCAGAAATGCCAGTCGTTACGCCGCTTTTTGCTTCGATCGAAATAGTGAAGGCCGTCTCATAGGGCGTGCTGTTGGAGCGGCTCATCGGAGAAAGTTGCAAAGCGTCGACGCGCTCGCGCGTGAGCGCCAGGCAGATCAGGCCCCGTCCGTGCGTAGCCATGAAATTGATAGCGTCCGGCGTCGCCATCTGCGCGGGGATCACCAGATCGCCTTCATTTTCCCGATCTTCGTCATCGACCAGAATGAACATCCGTCCGTTTCGCGCCTCGTCGATGATCTCATTGACCGGGCTGATATATGTATGTCCATCCATGTGAAGAAACTCGGTTGCCGGTCTGCGTCAGGCGCGTGGAACGGACACGGTAGTGGTGAAGAGCTTCGCTTGCGGCGTCGCCTTGCGTTTGACGTCGTCGAAATCGGGTGCGGTGCAAAGAAGCAAGGTCTTGCCATCGCTGCCGCCCAATGCGCAGGAATAGACGCCCAGCCCTTGAGGCGGCCTGCGTTCCTCCAGTATCCGACCGTCGCTGGACACCCGCGCGACGCGGCCGCCGACTGCATCGGCGACCCAGATGCAGTTTTCCTTATCGATCGCGCATCCGTCAGGAGCGAAATTCGTTTCCAGCAACGTGTGAACGCTTTCCCAGGATGGCTCATTTCCCAGCTGAGCCAGGCACCGGCGGTCGGTAAGCGATCCATCCGCCAGGATGGAGAACGCGGTCAGCCGACCGCCAAACGTCTCTGCGACGATCAGCGTGCCGCCGTCTGACGTAATCGCAACCCCGTTGGGAAAAAGGAGATCGCTGGCAACGACGCGCACTTCACCAGTTGGTTCGACGCATAACAACGTCGAAGGCGCAGGCGGAGCACCCAGGAACAAATCGAACCCGAAATGGGTGACATATGCACGACCGGTCGCATCAACGATCATGTCTGTCCGCCGTCAGCACCAATGGCACAGATTTGAGGTTGTAAATTAAGGAGGGTTTGGGCTTCGTCGTAGTGACGAAGGAACGAAGATGAAGCCCAAACCCTCCTTGAAAAATTCGCCGACAAAGGCCCCTGCTGAGCGTGTTGTGAAGGATATCCGGCGGCAGACCCGGCGCCATTTCTCAGCCGAAGACAAGATCCGTATTGTGCTGGACGGTCTGCGCGGCGAGGACAGCATCGCCGAGTTGTGCCGCAAGGAAGGCATTGCCCAAAGCCTGTATTACACCTGGTCGAAGGAGTTCATGGAAGCGGGCAAGCGGCGCCTGGCCGGTGACACCGCCCGTGCTGCGACCACTGGCGAGGTGCAGGATCTGCGCCGCGAGGCCCGTGCCCTGAAGGAATGCGTGGCCGACCTGACGCTGGAAAACCGCCTGCTTAAAAAAAGCATGATCGCGGATGGGGGCGACGACGAATGAGGTATCCCGCATCCGAAAAGCTCGAGATCATCCGGATCGTCGAGCAGTCGCACCTGCCCGCCAAGCACACGCTGGACAAACTCGGCATCCCCCGCCGGACGTTCTACCGCTGGTACGATCGCTTCGTCGAAGGCGGGCCGGAGGCGCTGGAAGATCGGCCATCGGCGCCGAGTCGGGTGTGGAACCGCATCGGCGACGATATCCAGGGCCAGATCGTCGAGATGGCGCTGGATTACAGCGAGCTGTCACCGCGCGAACTGGCGGTGCGCTTCACCGACGAGAAGCGCTACTTCGTGTCGGAGGCCACCGTTTACCGCCTGTTGAAGGCCCACGATCTGATTACCAGTCCGGCCTATGTGGTGATCAAGGCCGCCGATCGCTTCCATACCCAGACCACGCGTCCGAACGAGATGTGGCAGACCGATTTTACCTACTTCAAGATCATCGGGTGGGGCTGGATGTACCTGTCGACCGTGCTCGACGACTTCTCGCGCTACATTATCGCCTGGAAACTGTGCACCAACATGCGCGCCGAGGATGTCACCGACACGCTGGACCTGGCCCTTAAGGCTTCCGGCTGCGACAGCGCCACCGTGCTGCACAAGCCCAGGCTGCTCAGCGATAACGGCCCCAGCTACATCGCGGGCGAACTGGCGGAATACATCGATGCCCAGAAGATGAGCCATGTACGCGGCGCTCCGATGCACCCCCAGACCCAAGGCAAGATCGAGCGCTGGCACCAAACCCTGAAAAACCGCATCCTGCTGGAAAACTACTTCCTGCCCGGCGACCTTGAGGCCCAGATCGAGGCCTTCGTCGAGCATTACAACAACCAGCGTTACCACGAGAGCCTGAACAACGTGACGCCCGCCGACGCCTACCTCGGCAGGGCTCCCGCCATCATCAAACAGCGCGAAAGGATCAAGCGAAAGACCATCGAATATCGGCGCTTGCAACACCGCAGGCTCGCCGCTTAACATCAACCCCAAGACGAGGCCCGCACTCCGCTAATTTACGACGCGACGTGTGCCAAATGTTCTGACGACGGACATAACTGGTTCATGAGAGCAAATTCAGTCTGAGAGGTCATCTCGAAGAGCGAATGACTGAACTCGCGCCGCAGGATCAGCGGCATCGGACCGCTTTCACCCGCAAAAACGCCATCAAAGGACCAGGTCTCGTGGGAGGAGCCACCGGTGAGGCGGCGCAATCCGGTCGCTGCCGTCAGACCAGGCACCGCCTGACACAGGCCAGCCACGAGGCTGGTCGGCAAAGCGGTAGCCGGGATGCTCGCGCTGGCCTGTGTCATCAGGAGTGGAACCCATAGCGCGGATAGGCGCCGTATACCTGCGTCTCGAACGTGCCGTAGCCGACATGTCCGTCGTCCGTTTCCATCCGGCACAGGACGTGCGTTGGGCCGATCTTCGCTGTCAGTTCTTCGTCCGTAAGATCGTAGCTGACCGAATCGGACCAGTTTTCACCCATATATTTGCCATGGCGCCACGGGTCAGGGCCGCCATATCCCGTGCCGGCGCGCAGATAGGCCCGCCGAAGGGGCGTCAGTTTCACATGTCGCCTCGAGCCGTCGGGTTCAAGGAAGCTGACTGACCCATCGAGCAATTCGCGCGTTTCGTGGTCGAAGCGAAGGTCATGCTCGGCACCCAGCAAAAATTCGGCGGGCGCGGCGACACCATCCTTGCCGAACGACTTCATGCGACGAACTGTTTCGATCTCCCGCCGCCCATCGGCAAACTCCGACAGGCTGAAATGGATCGTATGATCGTTAAACTGCATCGGCGCCCACATCCACAAAGAGGTGCGCTCGCTGCTCGCATTTTTCGCCTGCTGAATGCCTTTGGGTTCCCGTTCAAGGCCGATCGATCGCACACCCCAGCTACGATCGCGCGCGCCCCAACTCGTTTCCGGGTCAAGCTCGATACGTTCGCCGTTGCAGACGATGTAGCCCGTCCATGATCCGGTCTGGATCAGTCGTGTCGCCTGCTCCATCACCCGGCCTAGCACCCGTTGCAGGATCGGCGGCTCCTCGAAGGCTGGAACGGCGCCGTTCCATTCAAGGTCGAAGTGAACGGCCTGGTCCGGCCGAGGCTCACACCAGATCCTGAGCTTTTTAAGGCCTTCAATAACCTCGACATTGAAAGGACCGATATTGGACATGTTCATCCGATCGTCGCCCAACTCGCGCGACCCGCGGGTAGAATATTGCATCGACCCCAAAGCGACGGATCCGAAGGCGTCGATTACACCCAGGTTTGGATAGACGCCGACTCCGATCATGAAAAACAAGTCGGGTGCGCAGCGGTGACCGGTAAAGAAATAGCGGTCATAAAATCGCCGATCGCTCGTACCTGCGAATCGTATCGGCTCATGAGTCTGATGAACGGGAAAGTCGTCTGCGGGGCCAATCACGGCATGTTCCTTCTAAAAGCGAGAATGATTCTCGAGGTTCCGGCGATGTCACCAAGTCTTAAGTTCAGGGATAACTTTCTCACCCAGCAGCTGCATGGAGCTCCTGACCTCAGAATATGGGAGACCGGCATAGCTAGTGATCGAGTTCCACTCGAAATCGCCGATGATCGCCTTGCGCGCCTCCAGCTTGTCAAGGATCTGCTGGGGCGTACCCCATGCCTGATGCTTGATATAATCCTGCACCGCGTCCTCAAGACCAAGGCTGTTCAGGAACTTAGCTGATTCTCCATAGGCTTCGTAGCCTTTGAGTTCTTTGTGATAGTCGGCCATGAATTCGTAATGTTTAAGAAGTGATACATAGTTTGCCGCCATATACTTCTGCATCATCTTCTCGACGTGACCGGCGTCTTCGTGGCAATATGTGAAGTCGACCAAAAGCGTCGGACCGGGCTCCTTATTATGGTTCTTCCGGTACTCCTCCCGGAAGATGTTGATGTTGCCAAGATGCTTTTCCATTGCGAATTGTACAAACGTCATCATGCGCGTGTCATTGACCGCGATCTGCTTCGCCGAGTCCGGAGACATCGCGACCGAAAACAGTCGATCCTTCAGAGCTATCGAAGGGCGCGGACGGATTTCAGTCTCCGGAGTGGGGAAGAAAGGACCATCGCCCTGAACGATGCCGGTTTCCATTCCCTTGACGATCATGGAAGCCATCTCGTCGAAACGGCCGCGGGATTCTTCCATGGGGATTCCGAATACCTCAAACTCCTTGCGGGCAAGTCCGCGGGCGAAGCCGAGGACGTAACGCCCGTTCGTAAGAGCATCCATCGTCGTGATCCGGCCAAGCACTCGCGCAGGCTGGGTCCACCAGGGCAGCACAATGCACGCGCTGCCCAACTTGATGCTTTCGGTGCGAGCGGCCAGGTAACTTAGTATCTGATGACTATCCACCGCCATTGAATAATCTTCGAAATGATGCTCCGGACAGTAGATCGTATCGTAGCCGAGTCCCTCGGCCAATTCGGCGATCTCGAGCTCGTTCCGAACCATCACGTCGTCCGGCATGTTGTCATGCAGGTTCGACAAGAACATCATGTATCCGACTTGCATGTAAACTCTCCTATACAGAAATAAAGTTAGCTTCCCGAGACGCGTCGATCGACATCCATCCAGTAAGGCTCACGCAGCGCCTTGCGGTTGACTTTGCCGACGGCGCTACGAACCAATGGTTCCAACTGAAAAACCACGCGAGACGGCTTCATGTAGCTGCCGAGTTCTTCAGCGACGCGGGTGATCAGATGCTGTTCCGACACGGCATATCCATCACGCACGACGCAAACCGCCAAGGGTGTCTCGCCCCATTTCGCATGCGGCACGCCGAACACAGCGACCTCGATAATGTCGGGATGCGCCGCGATCACGCGTTCCAAATCCAGCGGCCAGATATTGTAGCCGCCCGACACGATCATGTCCGTGGCTCGATCGACTAAGTACAGATACCCGTTGGCATCGAGCCGTCCGATGTCGCCCGTCTTGATCCAGCCATCGACAATGCGCTCAGCAGTCTCCTCGGGATTATTCCAGAAGGAGGTCATCTGGCCGTCCGCCTTAGCGACAATCTCTCCAATGTCCCCCGTCGGGACAGGGTGATTATTCTCGTCCCAGACCTCGACCAACGCGAAGGGCATCACCATGCCGCACGCATTTATCGGCTGTGATCCCGGAACGTCTGCGAACCACTGTGCAGGCCCCATGAAAGCAACCGGTAGAACCTCGGTCTGTCCATAGCCTTGATAGAGTATATCACCCATCAACTCGCGAGCGGCTCGGGCCGTTCGTTCGTGGATCGGAGCAGTGCCGACCAGCATGCATTTCAAACTGGAATAGTCGCGGCCCACTGACCCTGGATGATCGAGAATGGCCCGCAGCATCGTTGCGGCAACCTGACAGAAAGCGACGCGCTCACGCTCGATGATCTCCACCATTGCCTCAGCGGAGAAGTGATCCATCAGCACGTTACAGCCACCGGCAAACCATATTGGCAGATATTGGTAGCCAGACCCATGGGAGATTGGCCCCACATGGAGGCAACGATCTCCCGCCAACACTTGTGGAAATATGTAGAACCAGTCACGGCACGCCGCCAGCCAACTGCGATGCGAGTAAGCGACAGCTTTTGGCTTGCCCGTCGTCCCCCCGGTATGACGAATGACATAATAGTCGTCGGGATCGATAGTGATGCTGGGCATCTCGCTGGAGCTTTCCGCGAGCAATCCATCGAATTCTGCATCGCGAACGATCACATCCACAAGATCCGGTAGCTGCCCCCTTATGCTCAGCATTTCGCCGGCATAATGCGCATCGACGATGACGAGTTTGCACTGCGTATTGGCAAGCATATGAACATGCGCCTCAGCAGAGTTCCTCGCATATAAAGGCACCCGCGTGAGGTTCGCGATGGCGCACGCCTGGATCAGATCGGCGGCGCTAATCCCATTGTCCTCAAGCGATCCGATGCGATCTCCAGGAAGGGCGCCTCGGGAAAGCAAAAGGTTTGCGAGGCGAATACCGCGCTCCCACGCCTCACCAAACGTCAAACGGCGATCGCCGTGAATCAGCGCGATCCGTTCACGATTGCAGCGCACGGCCTGCGCCATAAGATCCCTGACATTCATGCTTGCCCTCTCCCGTCTGTCGGGGCCTATTAGCGACCTTTCCAGTCGCTTTGATCATGGACTATTGTTAGACCTTGATCTAACGAGACGCAAGCTATATTCTTTCATCAAACGACATGGCGGCGACCAGTCGGATAAGGAGTGGACAAGTGAACGACATCCCAACAGCCGAGCTTGATATCGTGGGAGCTGAGGCAGTGCGCGACCCGCACAGCTATTTTGGCAAGGTGCGCGATGCCAATTCGATTGTTTGGGATACGCGCTCGCGGTCCTGGATCGTCACCGGCTACCAACAGGTCACGGCTGCATTGCGCGATGACAAGAATTTTTCGTCAGACCGCATTCGGCCCTTCATCGATCGGAAATTAACCGGCCCCGACACGCCCGCTGCGGTACGTCGTGCGTTCGAGATACTGGCCGACTGGCTGGTCTTTAATGATAAGCCAAAGCATCTTCGTCTCCGCATGCTCGTCAACCAAGCTTTCATGAGCAAAGCGATGGCGCGGCTTACCGATCGCTTTCAGACCTTATTCGATCGCGTGATCGATCAGGCTCCCGACAATGGCCACATCGATCTTTTGGAAGACGTAGCAGGTCCCTTCTCGGCATCCGTCATCTCGGAAATCATCGGCATTCCCGAGGAGGATCGTGGTCGTTTTGCCGACTGGCATCGACTGTTTGGCCCCGTGGTCGGCGCGAGCCTTGAGGATCCGGGCAAATATGAGAGCCTCGCTGAAGGGGTTGCTGACCTCTCTGCTTTCGTGCGCGACCTGATTACGCGGTATCGCGAAACACCGGAAGACAATCTGCTGAGTGAATTGATCAAAGCGCGCGATAAGGACGACGGGCTGACGGAGGATGAGATTATCGCAACCTGCATATTGGTGATCTTCGCGGGCTCCGAAACGACCGCCAACTTGATGAGCAACGCTATACTGGCGTTACTTCGCAACCCCGGTCAGATGGCTGCGATTCGCAGTGGGGATGTCGAGATCACGAACGCGGTCGAGGAATTCCTGCGCTATGACGGATCAGGCAAGGCGGTCACGAGAGTGGTTCGAACGGATACAGACGTGCTCGGCATTCCGATGAAGGCCCGTCAGCGGGTCTTTCTCATCCTTGCGGCAGCCAATCGCGACCCTGCCTATTTCGACGATGCAGATACGCTCAATCTCACGCGCGCATGGGATCGCAAACACATCGCCTTTGGCTTTGGTCTGCACAGTTGCATGGGGCTGCAACTCGCAAGGCTGGAAACGGCTATCGCGATTCCGGCCATCCTGAAAAAATGGAGCAGCATAGAGCTGGACGGCGAACTCGACTGGCATCCGCAGCTCCTCTCGCGCGGCCTGAAGGCGCTCCCCGTACGCGTCACCGCGTGATGGAGATCGCCACCGCGTATCGCGTCCTACCCGTCCCAGACCGACACGAAGCCGATTTTTGGCAGGGTGGCGCAACAGGAGAGTTGCGGGTTGGCTGGTGTATGCACTGCGGGCGACTTCGCCACCCGTCCCTTGCGTTTTGCGATGCCTGCCAGGCGGCGATCCATGAATATAAGTCGCTCTCGGGTTCAGCAACGGTGCTCGCCCTGACAATCAATCACCAAAAATGGCTGCCAGGTTATGATCCGCCATACATCATCGCCATCGTCGGTCTGGTCGAGGACCCGGATGTTCGCCTGACCACCAACATCGTGGACGCCGACCTCGACACGGTGAGGATCGGTGACCGCGTCTCGGTGCGTTTCCTGCAGCAGGACGATATCTGGATCCCGGTATTCGTCCCCGATCCAACACCGGAGACGGAGCCGGCTGCTCCCACATCCGATCTACCCGAAACAATCGCCGCTCCTCCGATGATCGGGAAGCGTTTCGAAGACAGCGTTGTGTTGAGCGGATACGGTAGTTCGCCCATCGCGCGACGGCTCGACCGATCTGCGCTGTCGCTATGTGTGGAAGCGTGTACGTCCGCCATCGTCGATGCTGGCCTGTCGATTGCCGACATAGACGGCGTATGTGCATATCCTGGCAGCGACGGCCTTCCCGGCATTTCGTCCGGAGGATTTCGTGCGCTCGAACAGGCTCTCCGCATCCGTCCGGTCTGGCATTGCGGTGCCAGAGAAATACCGGGGCAGGCCGGCACGATCATCGACGCGATGCTTGCAGTAGCGTCAGGACTATGCCGACATGTTCTTTGCTTCACGACATTCGCCGAAGCCGCCCGACCTTCAGTTCGCGGGCCGTCCGGGCGCATTGCTGGCGAACTGTCATGGCGGGTGCCATTCGGGGCCGCATCACCCGCAAACTGGATCGCGCTATACGCGTCGCGGTACATGGCGCGATTCGGGGCCGACCGCGACATGCTGGGCTGGATCGCAGTCAATGCGCGCCAGGCTGCCATGCGGAACCCCGACGCCATCTATCGCGATCCAATTACGATGGCGGACTATGCCGCAGCGAGGCTGATTTCGACACCCTTTGGCCTGCTCGACTGCGACATCCCGTGCGACGGCGCGATCGCCTTCGTCGTTTCGTCAGCCGCTGTCGCAGATGACCTGCCCAATCCGGCCACTAGAATTGAGGCAGTGGGCACGAGAATCACCGAGGTTCAGTCCTGGGATCAGGGAACGCTGACCCATCAGCCCAATGTCTTCGGCCCGGCGGCGCATCTATGGAGCCGCACGGATATGCGGCCGGAGGATATCGACGTTGCGCTGCTCTACGACGGGTTCACCTTCAATGTCGTGTCCTGGATCGAAGCGCTCGGCTTCTGTGGCATCGGCGAGGCGACCGCGTTTCTCGACGGCGGCAAGTGCATCGCGCCAGGTGGCGGATTGCCGCTTAACCCGCATGGCGGGCATCTGTCGGCCGGACGAACCAACGGATACGGTCATTTGCAGGAAGCCATGCTTCAATTGCGCGGCGGAGCCGGGGAACGGCAAATACCCAACTGCAACGTCGCGCTCGTTTCGAGCGGTGGAGGAATTCCCGCCAGTTGCATGATCCTAAGGCGTTAGAACTTAGCGGAGAGGAAAAATAAGATGAACAGATTACAGGGTAAAGTCGCCGTCGTCACCGGCGGTGCGTCGGGCATCGGGAGAGCGATCGTCGAGGCGTTCATCGAGGAGGGTGCCCGGGTCGTTATCGCCGATCTTGGCAATCGTGCTCAGGATGCCTCGGCAGAACTCGGTTCGATGACATTGGGCATTTCGGCTGACGTTTCGGTATCCTCGGACGTGCACGCCATGCTGCAGGCTGCCATTGATACATTCGGTCAGATCGACATTCTGTGCAACAATGCCGGTCTCGATGGCGAACAGACGTCCATCGAGGATTATGACGACATGGAATTCGACCGCGTTGTGGCGGTCAATCTGCGCGGAACATTTCTCGGCATCAAGCACGTGATCCCCCATTTGAAGGAACGCGGCGGCGCGATCGTCAATACCGCCTCAATCGCCGGCTCGGTGGTCATGCCGAATATGCCCGCCTATTGCGCGGCCAAGGCGGGCGTGATGCAGCTAACCAAGGTGGCCGCGGTCGAATGCGCACCTTACGGCATCCAGGTGAATACCATATGCCCCGGCGTCATCAGGACCGCCATGTTAGAAGCACTGCCCGCTGACTTCATCCGCGGCCTGGAACAGGCGACCCCGATGGGTCGCATCGCCGATCCGGGCGAGGTTGGCCGGATGGCGGTTTTCCTGGCGAGCGGCGAGTCGGCGTTTCTGACGGGATGCTCGATCAATATCGACGGCGGCTTCACTTTGTTGTGACCGCCGGTGCGCCAGCGGGTGCATGTTCGGATCAGAGAAGCGAGAAGTCGGCTTTTCGCTTCTGTAGCATCGCGGCGATCCCCTCCTGTGCCTCCACATCGCGCCCGCATTGAGCCATCGTTGCAGCTTCGAGTTCCATCTGGGTTTCGACCGCGTTTGTGTGGCTAGACAGGAGTAGCGATCGAAGCCGGCCGATGGCACGGACCGGCGAGGCCGCAAGCCGTTCGGCCGTTTCCTGAATGTCCTGCTCGAAAACTTCGGCCTCGACGGCGCGGGTGATCAGGCCCCAGCGCACGGCCTCTTCTGCACTGACCGACCGGTTCGTCATCATCATTTCCTGCGCGCGCCGCATTCCGATCAGCCGCGGCAGAAGCCAGGTCAGTCCACCATCGGCCGTCAGACCGATGGCGCCATAGGCAGGCACGAACTTCGCGCTCTGCACCGCGATGACTATATCGCCAATGAGCGAAAGCCCCAGTCCGGCTCCTGCCGACGTACCATTTACAGCAACAACCAGGGGTTTTGGCATCCGCAGCATGCGGTTTATTGCAGCGTGCAGCGGGCCAGTCAGCTGCTTGAGCAGTGTTGGCAATTCCCCGCCCGCGCTGGCAAAGGACGCGACGTCCCCTCCACCGCAGAATAATTTGCCGGCCCCTGTCAGGACAACGCAGCGGACCGTATCATCCTCCTCGACGCGAAGCACCGTGTCGAGCAGCGCATTCGCCGTCGCAATGTCGATGGCGTTGGCGGCCTCTGGCCGATTGAGTATGATACGCGCGACATTTCCATTCCTGACTAGCGCCACAGGAGACTGTATGGTGGTGGTCATCGGCCATTTCCTATGGAATGAGGAAGATTGAAGCGGGTCAGGATGTGATCACCTTGCTTGCTACCATGACCGCGCCAAGATCACCGTCGATCCACAGCAAGGGATGAACTTCCCCCTGCATGTCCACGTCCTCGACCAGTGCCGTCAGGAGCGTGTGCGAGCCGACATCAACCATGGTTTGCGTCCGGCAGATGAAACGCGCGAGCGCGTCCGTAAGAATGGGCAGGCCGCCCGGTCCGTTTTCCCAGTTACCTGTCTTGAAACGGTCCGCGCCCTTCGCACCGCCACTGAAAATGGAGACCAACTCGGCGTGCCGCTGCGCCAGCAAATTAACGCAGAAATGCCGGCGTTCAGAGATAAAGGGGTGGATCGACGCGCTGCGATTGACTGCGACCAAGAGAGTAGGCGGTTCAGCACACATCGGCATGACGGCGGTCGCCGCCATACCTCCCCAGCCACCATCCTGATTCACGGTCACCAAGGAAACAGTCGTTGCGAGACGCCTCAGCCCCGCCTTGAAAGCGGACGCCACCGCTTCCGGATGTCCCTGCAGAACATTCTCCCTAGCCATCAGCACTCGCCTCGTCATGCGTCTCAATGAAAATCGCTTCGCAAATGGCGGTGCGTTCCGCACCCGCCCAAAGCTCGCTTTTAGCAAAGCGCTTTCTGCCGTCAGACACGATCTCGCTCAACGTCATATGGAGAGGCCGCGCCAGTGGTGTCGGCTTGATGTACCGAACCGTCAGCGTCCCGGTCATCGCCGGGGGTCGTTGCAACTCTGTTTGCGAAAGTCCGAGAAATTCGTCGAAAAGTGCGGCGATGAGGCCACCATGCAGGAAACCAGGCGGTCCTTCATGACAGGCAAATGGTGTGAACGTGCCGATGAGTTGGTTTTGATCGCCATAGGACAAGGTGAGCGGAAGGCTCGACGGATTCGACCGGCCCGCAACCGCGCTCATTTCAAGCGCCAGGCGATTGCGCGGCCCCTCGATTCCGCTCGCTCGCATATACTCGGTCCGGTCGCCCATATCCGGCACACCGGCAACGGCCGCGAGCTGACGCTCGACGACATCTTCAATCGCCTCAAGCGCCGCAACGTCGAGATCACCCCGCGCGACGATATAGCCGAGCGATCGAAGCGCAGCGGATGCCCGTCGCCGAATGGTCCATCGCGCGTCGTGCGCGAGTAATTCAGCATCATCGGCATCGGTCAGCCAGCTTCCGGTGGGCGGTGGGTTTCCATCGCCCGATTCCGATGCATCCACGGCCCCTGTCGACATCGTCAATCCGACGGCGCGATGGTCGCGCGAAGATCGACTACCGTTTCATCAAGGATGATCTGGCAGCTCAGCCGTGAGAGCGGCAATCTTGCGTCTGAGCTGTCCAACAGATCGTCCTCGTCCCCCGACATTGCCGGGAGGCGCGCAAAAGTGGCCGGATCCACAAAGACGTGGCACGTCGCACATGAACAGCACCCCCCGCACAGCGCGACCAATTCATCGATCCCGGCATTGCGAATAGCCTCCATGAGACTGATGCCTGCATCGGCGGCAAGGACATGGACC
Organism: Sphingobium aromaticiconvertens; assembly: GCF_037154075.1. Lineage (NCBI taxonomy): Bacteria > Pseudomonadati > Pseudomonadota > Alphaproteobacteria > Sphingomonadales > Sphingobiaceae > Sphingobium > Sphingobium aromaticiconvertens. Next base: position 1,516,223 of record NZ_JBANRJ010000001.1, on the reverse strand, counting down.
GTGCCTTCCCGATCCTCTACCTCAATCTGTACCACGAGCGTTCCCTTCGACAGGCTTGGGGCGGGACGATCTGCTTTGCAGGAACGACTGGATTCGCTCTGCCGCCTCTTCAGACCGGGCAGTATTGAAGAAATATCTGTTCTCGATACGAAGGCCCGCGTCGATCGGCACCTGAACCCCTTCGTAAAGGCATTTGAGGATGGCCGCCGGAGCCGTCGCGTGCCCCCCGGCCAATCTTGCTGCGATTGCTGGGCCGAACTGCGCATAGCCTGACGGCGTGTTGGGACCGCCGCCCGGAAGCTTGAAGCCCTTTTCATCCCAGGGAGCGACGGCGCTGCCACCGTCCAGGATCCAGCGTCGTGCCGCGTCCGTCAGCGCGTCTGCCGGCAGCGCCCGATGGAAGATACCGCCCGCAATCGCATCCGCGAGCGATATTGGGGCAGCGTCAAGCAGATACGGCATAGCGGCCAACAATCCGATGAGGCGTGGCAATCGCTGCGTGCCCCCTGCGCCCGGAAGCAACCCGATCCCGACCTCGGGAAACGAGAGCTTCAGGTCCGGATTGTCAACGACAAGCCGATGATGGCAACCCAGCACCAGTTCCAGTCCCCCACCCAGCGCCAGACCCTCGACGATCCCCACGATCGGCTTTCCGCATGTTTCCAACGCCCGGATACGGCGGCTGAGGCCTCCTGCATCAGCAACGCCGACAGCGCGCTCCTCAGGCGTGTCGCAGCCACGCCAGCGCTCGATGTCGCCGAGCATCTCTTTCAGGTCGGCACCTGCACAGAAGCCTGTCGCCTTACCCGAACGCAGGATCGCGCCAACGATGGCAGGATCGCCCCTCAATCGCTCAACGATCCTATCGAGATCCGTCTGGACCGAGGCGGTGATGGTGTTGAGCGACTTGCCGGGCACATCGAAGGAAAGGGTAGCGATCCCCGTATCGTCAACCGTAATTGCGAAGTTCTCCATGATCCTTCTCACACCCGCTCTATAATGGTTGCGGTGCCCATGCCGGCACCCACACACAAGTTTATCAGCGCGGTGCCCCTGCCCGTCCTCTCAAGTTCATCAAGGGCGGTTCCCAGGATCATCGCGCCAGTAGCGCCCAGAGGATGCCCCATCGCGATCGCACCGCCGTTGACGTTCAGTCGCTCCGGATCGATGCCCAGGGCGAGTTGATAGCGCAGGACGACGGCCGCGAAGGCCTCGTTCAGTTCGAACAGGTCGATGTCGCCGATCGACATACCGGCTCGTTCGAGAATCTTGGCGGTGACAAATTCGGGCCCAGTAAGCATAATCGTCGGCTCGCTGCCGATGGACGCAGTTTTTACGATCCGCGCGCGCGGCTTCAATCCTGCAGCCTCGCCCGCCGCCTTGGTGCCGATCAGTACCGCTGACGCGCCATCGACGATGCCGGACGAATTTCCCCCGTGGTGCACGTGCGCAATTGGCGGCATATCTGGGTAACGAGCCCGTGCGGCCGCTGCGTAGCCAGCCTCGGCCGAGCGGGCGAAAGCTGGTTTGAGGACACTAAGTGATTGCACGTCCGTGTCCGGTCGCATATGCTCGTCATGCGCAAGCCTGACCGCGCCAGCTTGATCGAGGACAGGGACGATCGATTTCTCGAAGCGTCCCTCTCGCCAGGCTACAGCCGCTCGACGCTGGCTGCTGACAGCGTAGCTATCCACATCATGGCGCGTGAACCCGTTGGTCGTCGCGATCATATCCGCCCCAATCCCCTGCGGCGCATAATAATGGTCGTATGCGAAGCTTGGATCGACCATCATCGCCCCGCCATCAGCACCGAGCGCAACACGTGACATCGACTCAACGCCGCCGGCGATCACGAAGCGTGCCTCGCCAAAAGCCACTTTCGCTGCCGCCATGTTGCACGCTTCGAGGCCCGACGCGCAGAAACGGTTGATCTGGACGCCCGGGACCTGCTGGGCATAGCCTGCCGTCAGCGTGGCAATCCTGGCTATGTCGCTACCCTGTTCGCCCACCGGCATCACGCAACCGAGGATGACATCGTCCACCAGGCCGGTGTCGAGCCCGTTCCGGTCACGGATCGCGTCAAGAACCTGGCTGGCAAGGGAGAGCGCGGTAATCTCGTGAAGTGCTCCATCAGGCCTGCCCCGCCCTCGCGGAGTCCGCACCGCATCGTAAATATAGGCTTCAGCCATCTGGTGGCTCCTGTTCCAATGTTGTTAGCGCGGTCCCATTCGGATCGCACCGTCGAGCCGGACTGCCTCGGCATTGAGATAGCCGCTGGTGATCATGACATAAGCCATCTCGGCGAATTCTTCGGGACGGCCCAGCCGTTTTGGAAACGGCACCGATGCTGCAAGTGAGACGCGCGCCGCTTCGGGCAGGGACGCCATCATCGGCGTCTCAAAAATTCCGGGCACGATCGTATTAACCCGAATGCCTTCGCCCATCAGGTCCCGTGCAATCGGCAGCGCCATACCGAGCACCGCGGCTTTGGACGCTGTATAGGCAACCTGGCCCATCTGACCGTCTTGCGCTGCCACGCTGGCGGTATTGATGATGACTCCGCGTTCGCCATCTTCCCCAAGTTCGAGCGACAGCATACCAGCTGACGACTGAGCGATGCATCGAAACGTGCCGACGAGATTGATAGCAATCACTCGCTCAAACTCCGCCAACGGGTAGTGCTGAACGTCCCCGGTCTCGCGCTTGCGGCCAACGGTCTTACGGACCGTTGCGATGCCGGCGCAATTGACGAGGATCTGCTCCTGGCCATGAGCGGCGCGCGCTTTAGCGAAGGCTTCAGCGACGGAATCGTCGGACGTTACGTCCGTTCGGCAATATATGCCGCCGATCGCTTGCGCGACAATGGCGCCCCTCTCTTCATTGACGTCGAACAGCGCGACCTTCGCCCCTGCCGCAGCGAGCCGCCTCGCCGTCGCCTCTCCGAGACCGGAAGCGCCGCCTGTGACAACCGCAGCGGAATTCTGATTGATATTCATGACGTCTCCTGACGATCAGTATGCCGAACGGTCGACAAAGGGTTCGAGCCGGTCCGAGAAAATGCTGCGGCTGATGATCAGCTTCATGATTTCGGACGTGCCGGCATAAATGCGCGCGCCTCTGGCATCGCAGTACATCCGGCTGATGGGATATTCGTCCATGAAGCCGGCTCCCCCGTGAAATTGCACACCTGCGTCAACGACATCTGCAAGTAACTCGCTGGTGGCGAGCTTGGATTTCGCCGCGTCGACGGCTGTGAGCTTGCCAGCGTTGAGTGCCGCAACTTGCTGGTCAACATAGACCTGTTGAATATCCAGTTTGGTACGCAGGTCAGCCAATTTGAACTGGGTGTTCTGGAACTCGCTGACGGATTTCCCGAAGACCTTTCGATCGCTTACGAATTCGACGGTCAGGTCGAAGGCCTTTTGCGCTGCGGCCAGAAAGCCGACCGCGCCAATCAGGCGCTCTTCAGCGAGCCCTTCCATCAGATACCGAAAACCCTGCGTCGGATCGCCAAGCACATTCGACTTGGGAACAACGACATTTTCGAAGAACAATTCTGCGGTGTCCTGAGCCTTATTTCCCATTTTTTTGAGCATACGCCCACGCTCGAACCCTGGCATTCCTCGCTCGACGACGAAGAGACCGATGTCTCGGGACTGAGCGGCACCCGTCTTCGCTGCCACGATGACGATGTCCGCATTGATTCCGTTGGAAATATAGGTCTTGCTGCCGTTCAGAACGAAGCTGTCTCCGTCATCTACGGCGGTCGTCTTGATACCTGCGACATTGCTCCCTGTCCCGGGTTCCGTCATTGCGATCGCCAGGATGTGCTCGCCCGAAGCGCATCGCGGTAAAAACCGTCGCTGCTGCTCGGGAGACCCGAATCGGGTAAAATAGGGGCCAACCAGCCGGCTATGCAAAGGTGCAAACCAGTCGGCGACCAGTGCGTAATGTTGTTCTTCGATGATGATCTGCTCGAACCGAAAATCAGTATCCCCGAGGCCGCCCAGTTCCTCGTCGGGCCAGATCATAAGGAATCCCAGAGCCCCGGCCTTCCGGAACGCTGCACGGTCAACAATGCCATTCTCGCGCCATTGCTCCATGTGCGGCGCGATCTCGTCCGCAAGGAAACGTCGATAAGCATCGCGGAACTGCCGCTGGTCGTCGGTGAACTGGCGCTCGAGCAAGACTGGTCTCTTATTGCAAGGGCCGCGCCGCCTCCTGTGGAAAAAGACGACGCGGCGACGTTCCTAGAATTTGAAGGAGACTTCGGCCCCATACATGCGCGGCATGCCGGTCAAAGTGCCGTTCGTGCCAACGACAGCGCCAAGGCCAAGCCCGCCCGCATAATATTTCTTGTCAGTAATGTTGCGAATATACGCAGCCGCCGAGATTCTGCTTCCGGCGATGTCGTTCCACTCCAAACGCCCATTCAACAGGGCATAGGATGGTATCCGCGTCCCGGGGGAAAGACTGTCGTTGAGGTTGGTGTAGAAGTTTCCGGACTGGGCGTAGAGATCCCCACGGGCCACCACTTCTCCGTTACCGTTTGGCAGATCTGCCGAGGCCCGAACATAAGCTGAACCCGAGTATTTCGGCGTGTCTCCGTAGGGACCGAAGGCGAGTGTGAAGTTTCCGACAGTGGCGTCGGGGTCCGTATAACGCGCGTTCGTGTAATTGAATGCGCCGCCAACCTGCAGCCAGGATGCCAAGGTGATCTGGCCGTCCAACTCCGCTCCAGTCACCCGAGCCTTGGCAACATTGCCGCTGACAGCCGTGACCGCGATATACACAGTCCGCTGAACATTCTTCACATATTGATCGTAAAGGGCGACGTTAAAGCGAGCAGGCAAACCGCCGATCTGGCCAGCAAATTTCGCGCCAATCTCAAAATCGTAGGTCGTTTCTGGCTTGAACGCATTCGGAACCATCACGCCGTCGATCGTATCGAGGCTCGTGCCATTAAATCCACCGGTGCGCCAGCTGCCACGATGGTTCGCGTAGACCATCAGGCTGTCAGTGATGTGGTAGTCGATGCCAACATTCCAGCTCGGCTTTGAAAACTTCTCGCTTCTGGGGCCGATGCCAATGGATTGGTACAGGTCGCCGGGAAGCTGCTCGATGCGGATTTTTTCCCACGTGTATCGCCCGCCAAGCGTGACATTTAACTCAGGAGCAACAGCATATGTCGCTTGGCCAAAGACGGCTCTCGACTTGTCGATACTCTTGAAGTTGTACTGGAACGGAGCGCCGGCCGGGCCGGGCTGCGGATAATCTCCACCGATGTTGTAAAGTGCCTGCTGTCCTTGCGTCTCCTTCGACCCAAAGAGACCAAAGATGTAGCTCAGCTTCTCGTCAAACGCCTTGCCTTGCAGCTGCAACTCGTCCGAGACCTGACGCGTACGGAAAACATAGTTGAAGCGCATCGTATCGGCGGCGCCGAGCGTCACGATCTGGAAGGGTGACCCGTCGACATCCGATTTGTCCCGCGAAACCACATTGTTATATCCGAAGATGTTTTTGATGACCAAATTATCGGATAAATCGAAGCTCGTCGTATTTGACACGGTATCCTGCTTGGCGCGGTGTCGCCCGTCCGCGTCGTTATAGAAATCGTAGAAACCGATCTTTTGTTGCTTCTGCAGATAATCTGCGATGCCATCGAACCCAAGCTGCCGGACGCGCGCATCCGTCGTGAAGTTGATGAAGCCGGCCGGGTACAAGGCCGCAGCAGTCGCGTTCAAAGCGTTGCCGTTGTTCGTTTGCCCGGGCGTATAGAAGTTCTGAAGCTTGATCCCGCCCGAATTGCCGCCGAAGAATCCGTGCTGATATACCGTCTTGTTCTCAAATCCTGATCCCTCGGGCGCAATCAGCAGGCTGCCGCGGATCACTTGACTGTCGACGCTGTTGAGCCTGCCGCCATTGTAGAGGTTGTGCTGGAACCCGTCTCGCTTCTGCAGCTTGCCGGAGACACGGAAGGCACCGAACGTACCCAGCGGTACGTTGATCGCGCCTTCCAATTCCCGATTGTCGTAATTGCCATAGCCTGCGCGGCCGTAGCCCTCAAAATTTCTGGTCGGCGCCTGCGTCTGATACAAGACCGCGCCACCAGTCGCATTGCGGCCGAACAGCGTGCCCTGCGGCCCTTTGACGACCTGAATAGATTGAAGATCGAAAAACGATGTAGCGGTGACGCCGCCCTGTTGGACCTCATTGAAGTAGGTAAGTACGGCTGGAGCAGAATAAGAGTAGGCGTCAATCGACTGACCCCGAAGCGAAAGGCTCAGTTGGTTCGACGAGCTGCTCTGCCGAACGGTGAGGCCGGGCGTGACGGATTGAAGATCACTCTCCGTCAAGATTCTGCGCTCGGTAAGCTGCTCTGTCCCAAAGGCGGTCACCGCTACGGGAACGTTCTGAAGTCGCTCCTCAGTGCGGCGTGCAGTGACGACGATGTCGTCCGATATGCTGCCCCGGCTTGATTGAGCCCCGGTGGTGGCTGGCTCGGCCGCCGCCTGAGGCGCAGCCTCCGTTATCGTTGGCACCTGCGCTGCATCTGTAACCTGCGCCGCGAGCGGACTAGCCGTAACGGCGGCAGCGATCACCGCCAGGCTCGCGAAGTTTCGCAGAGCGACTTTCCGAGCCGCAACCGTATCTGAATTTTGAAAGTGCTTCATTCTAAACATCCTCCCACACCTGCCGCGTCAAAGCGCGATTATCGTTTTGTTCGTTGCGCCTCCGCACGAAGGGCGTCTACGACGAGCGCCAACCAGCTAGTGGATTGGCCGACCAGTCATCCTCTTCTCGGCTCTAAAGGCCTCTGTTCAGGATGCGTATCAATGTAAGACCACCCGTTCGATATACCACGCTCTAACATTGGCTCACGATCTATGCAAGCGCCTTCTGAGCAAGCGCCTCCGCGTGCAATAGCCCGTTCGCAAGACCCAAGACTTACCACTCGTTTCTTGGCCGCGCCGCCGTTGCATGGAAAAAATCTCAATGGTATCGGGGAGAGATGAGACTTCGAGAAAAACAGATGGAGGAACGCCGAAAGCGCATCCTTGATACCACCGAAAGGCTCATTCGTGACACGGGAGGTACCGAATTTTCGGTTCGGACTATTGCGGCGGCCGCCGAAGTCGCTCCCGCTACCCCGTTCAACTTGTTCGGGTCAAAGGAGGGGCTCCTTTACGCTTTGCTGTTCCGAAGCCTCGACGCGATCATCACAGAAGGCCTTTCCTTCAAAAGCCCTAATCGACTTAATCATGTGGTCGAAGCGACGACAAGCGCGGTTAATATCTTCGTAAAAGATCCAGATTACATGCGTCCGCTCTATCGGGTCCTGCTTGGTGTGGATGATGAAGTTCATCGCCCAGATTTCATGAATAGATCTCTTGGCTTCTGGCGGATAGCTGTAGAGACTTTACCAGCTGGCGGGTTGCTGAATGCGCCACGGCAAAAAGAATTTGCCACGATATCGCTTCAAGCTCAATTTCTTGGGCTTTTAGAACTTTGGGTACACCACGACATCGACGATAAACAATTTCTTGATCATGCAATCTACGGCGTTGTAGCCAGCTTAGCCGGTTTGGTAGATCAGAAAATTAGGGGAACGCTTATCTCTTTCCTCGAGATTGCAGAGGGATCATCGGCCGACGCAGAACACATCACATAAATGAGGTGTCTCGCACCGGATCGCTTGCAAAAGAAGATTGACCAGCTGGACACCCGCAAAAATTCTGGCGGATTTAGGTTATTCGTGATTCATTGATTGGGTAGCCATTGGAGGTGATGAGCCATGGACCCCAAGTCTCTTTTCAGCCTGAACGACCTTCTTGAGATGCTGAGCCGCCACGGCGATCCGCTTGAGATCCTGGAACGGACGGTGGATTTTGAGTATTTCCGGGTCTGGCTGGTCGAGGGACTGGGTTATTGCGATGGCAGCAAGGGCGGTCGCCCGCCGTTCGATCCCGTTGCCATGTTTAAAATCCTGATCCTGCAGACCCAGCATAATCTGTCCGATGCGGATGGAGTATATGATCCGGGACCGGCTGAGCTGGATGCGGTTTCTGGGCTTTGCGCTGGGTGACCGCACCCCCGACGAGAACACGATCCGGCACTTTCGCAACCGGATGACGGAGACCGGGACGCTCAAGCGGGTGATGAAGGCCTTCGAATGGCAACTGCACAAGAAGGGCTACATCCCTATGTCGGGCCAGATCATCGATGCCAGCCTGGTGCCAGCGCCCAAGCAGCGCAACACCGATGACGAGCGGCAGGCCATCAAGGATGGCAAATCGGCGCAGGACATCTGGCCTGATGACCCGGCAAAGGCGGCACAGAAGGACACAGACGCGCGCTGGACGCTCAAGATCGGCGGAAAGGTGCGCTACAGGGATGGCAAGCCGTTGCCGATGATCGCCTTGCCGGTGTTCGGGTACAAAAGCCATATCAGCATAGACCGCCGCTATGGGTTCATTCGCGCGGGTGAGGTGACCTCGGCAGCCCATGCCGATGGGCGCATGCTGCGCCAAATCATCGCGGAAAATACCAGCAGCGAGGTCTGGGCCGATACAGCATACCGCTCCAGGACGAACGAAACATGGCTGTCCGATCGCATGCTGACCAGTCGCATCCACCGTCGCAAGCTCGAAGGAAAGTCCATGCCCAAGGCTACCGCCCGCGCCAATGCCGCAAAGTCCGCGATCCGTGCCAGGATCGAGCATGTGTTCGCGCATCAGAAAACCGGTTTGGGCTGTTCATCCGCACGATCGGCATCAAGCGAGCAGAGGCGAAACTCACCTTGGCAAATCTGGCCTATAACTTCGACCGCCTGATCTTCCACGAACGACGCGCCGTCACAGCATGAGTCTGCCCTGCACCCCGGAAAAGGTCATGAAATGTCCCATCCGGCGACCGAAAAGCCGCCCGCCAAAGCGCCCTGTGCCCCGGTCATGCCGCCATCACCGCAACGGAAGCATCAAAGTGCCGGTTTTTGGGGTGTCCAGCTCCGCCTGTGTCGGATCCTTCAGGTCGAGCATTTGGTGGATTTTGGCGATCGACTCTCTGTAGCGGCAGAGCGACTCGGGTTCGGCGCCCTTCCCTGCCCGCTCATCCAGATAGGCGGCCACGATCTCGGCGATGCTGGCAAACGCGATCCGGTTTGTCAGCCGGCAACGCAGATCGAATGCCTCGAGGTCAGACCTGGACGCGCGGATCGAACGCGGCGAGCTCGCCGCTGCTAGGCGGCAAGCAGCTCTTCGTTGATGGTGATCCGGCTCGCATCTGCATCGCCCTCCAGGCGATCTGGGATATGGTCGGGCCGGCCTCTCCACACCTTCGGCCGGGCAGTATGGTCAGTCTCAGGGCTATCCAGCCTGCCTGCTTCGGATGCTGTCATGCCGACTTCCCCAGCCCCCTTATGAGGAGCCGCGGAATCCGCTTATGTGATAACTACGAGGCACGAAGGCCAGCTCTTACCACCTCGCTCGCACTGCTATATTGGCCGGATGCGACCTGCGAGGCGACGAACTGATCGAGTTCGTGGCTGAGTGATATGGTTCGGATCTGACGACCTGACATGTCGTTCCTCATTGTATGACAAAGACATACAACTTCACGCGGCATTTGGTTCCGCAAATATCTGCAATGCGAGGGCATCCGACAGCTTTCAGTGATTGCATCAACTTAAGTACGCCGTAATCGTCCAAAGCATCGCCGCTATGAGTTGACGGTCTCGTTGCGAAAGCGCCGCATCGATCACTGAGGAGCGGCCAGAGCGCGCTTGATCGAGCTGATTTGTTTGTTGGAAATTCGCTGCGCAGTGAATATGGGCAGTCTAGCGAATATTCGTTCTGTCCGGCGCTCCAGCAGTGGTCGCGCCCGTCAGGCCGACCGTATCCGGTCGGAACCGCTCATGGCGGTGCAGCCTATCGGCGGTCTCAAACCAGCCGATGTGGTTCCGATGCCAGATGTGGAAACCAGGAGCGACAGAGTCCGGCTGGTCGAGCGTCGCGATTGTAAAGTCGATCGTGTCGGGCTGGTGATCGACCTGCATCGTCAGCGGACTCCCGCAGTCGCCGCAAAAGCCGCGCGCCCCGAAATCAGAGGAGCGGCGTATCTTCAACGCGCCGTGCGTGATTGCAAAGCCATCCAGGGAGACGGTCGCGAACGCCATCACCGGCGCGCCACTCGTGAGCTGAAAGATTCGGCAATGGCAGTAGCCGGCATCGAATGGCTCGAACGCAAGCGTGTAGCGCACTTCGCCACATGCACAGCCGCCGGTCCAGGCGCTCATGCGTCCGTTCCTGTACGCGCCCCGGTCCCGCCGGTCACCGGATCACGCCTGGGATCGGGCAAGGCTTCCATCCGGGCACGCGCCGCGTCGTCAGGCGCGGCGCGACAAATGTCCCACGCCTGCCCCTCGGGATAGGCGCCGACCACCTGAAAATCGTCGCTCGCCTCGATGGCGCGATGCCCGGTGCCGGCCGGGAGCATCACGGCATCGCCAGCGGACACCGCGACGCGTTTGCCACCGGGTCCTCCCAGCTCAAGCGTCGCCTGCCCGGCGAACACGCCAAGCGCCTCGTGCGCAGTCGAATGATAATGATGATAGTCGAAGATGCCGTCGCGCCAGTCCGGCGGCCAGCCATGCTTCGCAAACAGAAGTTCGAACGCTTCGGCCAGCGCACTGCCCTCACCGTCCAACGCGTTCCGATAGAGGATAACAGGCAGCCTCGCGTTGTTGGGCACCCAGCCATGCCTAGTGAGCATGAAGGTCTCGATGTGCTTCAATCGGCGCCCTTCTTCGCGCGCTTGCGCTTGGGCTTGTCGGCGAGCTCGATCCACACCGGCGCATGATCGCTGGTCTTCTCCCAACCGCGGACATAGGCGTCGACTTGCGCATCGGTCAGCCGGTCGGCGAGCAGCGGGCTGAGCAGCAGATGATCGATCCTGAGGCCGGTATTGCGGCCATAGGCGTTGCGGAAATAATCCCAGAACGTGTAGATCACTTCGTCCGGGTGCATGGTGCGCAAGGCGTCGGTCCATCCCTGTCCCAATAGACGGAAATAGGCCTCGCGCACTTCAGGCGCGAACAGCGCGTCGTCGAGCCATCGCTCGGGTTTGTAGACGTCGAGGTCGGTGGGCATGACATTGAAATCGCCCATCAGTATGACCGGCAGGCCGCTGGTGAGGAGCCCGGCGGCATGCTCGATCAATTGATCGAACCAGCGCAGTTTATAGTCGAACTTGGGTCCCGGTCGGGGATTGCCGTTCGGCAAATATGGTCCGCCGATCAGGATGCCGTTGACCGCAGCCTCGATATAGCGGCTCTGGGCTGGATCGGGATCACCGGGAAGTCCGCGACGCGTCTCATGGATCTCGCCGACCCGGCTGAGCAGCGCGACGCCGTTCCACGATTTCTGCCCAAGCCAGATTGCGTCATAGTCAAGGTCACGGATCGCACTTTCGGGGAACCGCTCCTGCGGCGCCTTGAGTTCCTGCAGCACGACGATGTCGGGCTCGGCTTCTGCAAGCCAGCGCAGCAGCACCGGCAGCCGGCCGTTGACGCCGTTCACATTATAGGTCGCGATCTTCACAGGTCCGGCAACACCTGATCGGCGCGCCCCCAGCCAGCGAGCGCCTTCGAGCCGGCGCGCTTGACCAGTTCGATCCCATCAAGGATCGACCAATGCGAGGGTTTGTCGATCGTCTCCATTTCCTTCCATGTGATCGGCACTGCGACCGGGGCGCCCTCGCGGGCGCGGGCGGCATAGGGCATGACTGCGGTTGCCCCCCGCTGGTTGCGCAGATAATCGACGAAAATGCGCCCCTTGCGCTGCGCCTTTGGCAAGGCCGCGGTGAAATTCTTGGGGTCTGACTGTGCGACCGCCTGCGCCAGTCGGTGGGCAAAATCCTTGACCTCAGGCCACTCGGCCTGTGGCACCAAAGGCGCGATCACATGCACGCCTTTGCCGCCGGTCAGCATCGGGAAAGTTGCGAGGCCGATCGATTTGAGGATGTCGCGGAAGTGGAAAGCCGCGGTGCGCACTGCCTCGAAGTCGAGCCCGACATCAGGATCGAGATCGAATACAAGCCGGTCGGCCTTTTCGACATCCTCGATCCGCGCACCCCAGCCATGAAACTCGATTGTGCCCATCTGCACGCAGGTCAGCAGACCATCGGCGGTGTCGATATACAGATAGGGCTCGTCATGCCCGTCCTTCTCACGAATTGCGACATGCCTGACCGCATCTCCGAAGCTGCCCGCGTCATGCTTCTGGAAGAAGCATTTCTTGGCCCGGCCCTGTGGGCAGCGCACCAGACTGATCGGTCGCGAGCCGGCCCAGGGCAGCATGATCGGCGCGACCTGCGCATAATAGTCGGCCAGCTGGCCCTTGGTGAGCTTCCCCTCAGGGAAGATCACCCGTTCGCGACTGCTGATCGTCACGGAAGAGCTCGCCATGGCGACCGTTTCAACGGGCGCCTCGGTCTCGATAACGACCGCTTCGGGCTTCTTGTCTTCGCGCATGCCGAGATAGGAGGGATGCCGCAGCGTCCCCTCATCGGTCATCTCCGTAAAGGCGATCTCGGCGACCAGCCGGGGCTTGATCCAATGCGCTCCGCGGACCTCCGCGCGCGGCGCCTTCACGTCGGTGCGTCCTGCCCGAGCGGACCCATGACCGCCATCAGGTCGATGATTTCCTGGGTGTCGAAGCCGGTACCGACCTTGCCGGCATAGCGCAGCACGCCGTCTTCATGAACGCCCAGGATCAGCGAGCGAAACAGCCGAGATTTATCCGATGGGGTCCAGCCGACCACGACGAATTCCTGGCGGCGGATGCACTTGGTCTTGAGCCACCCGCCCGAGCGCGATCCGACATAGCGACCATCGATCTTTTTCGAGATCACGCCTTCGAGATTGGCATCGCAGAACTGGTGGAGCAGCTTCTCGCCATCGCCGACGATATGGTCGGAATAGCGCAGACGGTCGCCACCCTTGGGCAGGATCTTCTCGAGCCGCGCCTTGCGCTCTGTGAGCGGCAATTGCGTGAGATCCTCGCCATCAAGTTCGAGCAAGTCGAATGCAAAATAATCGATATCCGCAGGCGCCCCTTTCAGAGCATTCTGCAGCGCCTGAAAGCTCGACCGGCCATCGGCATCAAGCACGACGGCCTCGCCGTCGATCAGCCCGGAGGCGACCTTGAGTTTGCTGGCCGCCTCGACCAATCCTGCGAATTTCTCCGACCAGTCGAGCCCCGAGCGTGTATAGGCAACCGCTGTGCCCCCGCCCACCGCGAGCAGCACGCGGTAGCCGTCATATTTCATCTCGTGGAGCCAGCGTGTTCCGGTTGGCACGGTGTCGACAAGGGTCGCCAGTTGGACCGGCTGAAATGGCGGTGGACCGGTGGCAGCGCCCCGCCCGGCGGCATGCGGCACCGTCTTGGCGCTGCGCGCTGCGCTCACCCGCGCCATGATGGAATGTCTTTGACTCGCATACCTTCAGTAATCCCTGCGGCCGCGACTCGTTCCGGCGCTGGCAAGACTCGCTTCATCGCTCGAGACCAGCGGTCAGTCGGCGCCGGGAAACCAGATCTACGGCGCGGCGTTGGGAGAACCAGATAAACCGCTTGCAGGAGAGACAGGATGGCCGACGACAAGACATTGCGGAGCCCCCAGGACAGCTCGCGGATCGCGATGGGCGAAGACTATGAGGTCGCATACTGGACCGATAAATTCGGAGTCAGCCGCGAGAAGTTGGCGGATGCAGTGAAGGCAGTTGGTAACAGCGCTGAAGCCGTCGGGCAGCATCTGAAGCAATAGCCCCAACCATCCGGTGACGGCCTACCTCGGTAATGCCGTCAATGCGGTCGATGACCGCAGCCTAAGAGCCTGATTCATAATTATCCGATGAAATTTCATAGTCTTGCGATGCGACGCGCGAATAGCTGGATGGAAGCTATGAACAGCCACGCAGTTGCCGATGCGATGGTCTGTTCAAAGTCCTTGGCGAGCCGACGGTTGCGGTTCAGCCAAGCGAGTGTTCGCTCGACGACCCAGCGGCGCGGAAGAACCACGAAGCCTTTTGCTACATCGGATCGCTTGACGATCTCGACAGTCCATTTGCCGGTACGCCGGAGCGCTTCCCTGAGCTTGTCGCCAGCATAGCCGCCATCGGCAAAGACATGGCGCAGCCATGGAAAGCGGTGGATGATTTCACGCAGGACCAGCGGCGCGCCGTCGCGGTCCTGAATGTCGGCGGTATGGATCACCGCATGAACCAAATGGCCCTCGGTGTCGGTGAGGATGTGGCGCTTGCGCCCCTTGGTTTTCTTGCCCGCGTCAAAGCCGCGAGGGCCACCACTTTCCGTTGTTTTCACGCTCTGACTATCGATCACGCCAGCACTGGGCGAAGCCTCGCGGCCCGTCGCTTCACGCGCCATCAACAGCAGGGTATGATTGAGCGAGAGCCACAGTTTGTTATCGCGCCACAGGTAAAACCAGCGCCGAACTGTCGAGACCGGCGGAAAGCAGGGCGGCAGCATTCGCCACGGCAGCCCCCCACGCAGCAGATACAGGATCGCCTCGACGATCCGTCGCAGCGGCCATTTGCGCGGACGGCCTACGTGGGAGGGTGGCGGCAAGAAAGGTTCGAGCACCGACCATTCGGCATCGGTCAAATCGCTTGGCAAAGTCAGTCCCGCGCGGGCATATTGCGCCCGAGTGGTATCGGTCCACATCGTTAATCTCCGGAAGTTTGTTGCAAAACCCCTGAATCAACGACTGCGGCAAGCGTCAAGCTAACCCGCTGATACCACTCAACTTAGTTTCGGATCGGGCTCTAAGTGACGCATAGTAAAAACAACGCATCGCCTGGTCGTATTGGAACAGAGGGTTGCCGGCCGCTGTGACAGATCACCGATTGCCGCGCCTGACGGAAGTGCGGAGATATATCGGAGCGATCGGCTCAATGGGGGTGGCACCGTCCGCCTAGTTAGGCTCATTGGGCAAGATTTCGATGATCTCGTCGATTATTTGTTAGTCCAAGCGACAGCGCATGACGCTCACTGCGGATACTATGGACCTATTGAGAGAAAGATCTCGATCCGGTAATACATGGGTTAGGACTCCGGCGTTATATCTAACATAGGGTCAGGACCTGTTAAATTGCTTGCGCATTGGGTGATGGGTTGATTCAATAGCAGCGTTAGGAGGCGCTGCCGATGGATGTTCCGTTTCTGCTGAGTGAGGCGCAGATGCGCCGGATCGAGCCGTATTTTCCCTTGTCTCATGGGGTGCCAAGAGTGGATGATCGGCGGATAGTGTCTGGGATCATTTACGTCATCAAGCACGGGCTGATGTGGCGCGACGCGCCCAAGGAGTATGGCCCACACAAGACGATCTACAATCGTTTCATCCGCTGGAGCAGGCTCGGCGTGTTCAACAAAATCTTCGCTGGCTTGGCAGCAAAGGGCGGCAAGCCCGACCAGTTGATGATCGATGCAACCCACCTGAAAGCACACCGGACGGCGGCAAGCCTGCTTAAAAAGGGGATGTTCCCCGACGTATCGGACGCACCAAAGGCGGCCTGAACTCCAAGCTACATGCCGTATGCGATGGCAAAGGCCGACCGCTCATCATGCTGCTCAGTGAAGGGCAGATGAGCGATTATAAGGGCGCTGCACTGATGATCGATGCCTTCCCGAAGGCAAAGGTCCTGCTGGGCGACAAGGGCTATGACGCCGACTGGTTCCGCGCGGCACTGGCCGACCGCAAGATCACGGCCTGCATCCCGTCAAAGGGGAACCGGAAAGTGCCCATTCCACACGACACGGCGCTCTATAGACAGCGGCACAAAGTCGAGAATATGTTCGGCAGGATCAAGGACTGGCGGCGCATCCACACGCGCTACGATCGTTGCGCCCATACCTTCATGTCCGCCATCTGCATCGCCGCGACCGTTATATTCTGGATCAATCAATGAGTCCTGACCCTAGGTTAGAGCCTTTTGATCTATTCTTTTGATTTAAGTTAGTCCGGTCGGCAATAAGCGTTTATCCAGAAGTTTTCGGAAACTTCTTTTTACTCTGTCGGTTCCTGTCCGGATCAACAGGGAGAATGCTTGATGTACCGATCCGCGATGTTCAGCTCTTCACGCGCTGCGATATCATCAGAAGTCCAAAGCATCGAAATCGGTCTTACCGGCCGTGATGGTATGATCGGTACCTCAATCGTTCTTGATAGTGATCGCACGCCTCATCGGGTCTTCATGCAGGTGAGTGGGGACGGATACGCCATTTCTGTCAGCGCGTTCCAACGCGCCTTGGATGCAAGTCTCGACCTGCGAAAGCTGCTCTCGCGCTATGTTCAGGCCTTCGCGGTTCAAACCGCCTACACGGCTTTGTCAAATGCACTTCATACAGTTGAGGAACGGCTGGCTCGGTGGTTGCTGATGAGCCACGACCGCCAGGATAATGATGAAATCGTGCTCACCCATGAATTTATGGCGCTGATGCTGGGAGTCCGTCGACCGAGCGTTACGATCGCTCTGCATTCGCTCGAGGGCCTGGGGTTTATAAGATCGACGCGAGGTCTGGTCACCGTCCGCAATCGATCCGATCTCGAAGATTTTGCCGGAACGGCTTACGGGAAACCAGAAGCCGAGTATGAGCGACTAATCGAACCACTTCGCTAAACCACTAGTATATGGTCAACAAGGATCCCGGACCAGCTGACGATGCAACGATCATCGCTGCGCGCTCGGCTACTTCAATCAGGGTAAAGTCCTTCTGGCGGCCCGCACTTGGCTCCCGGCACAGCTTACCCGTTAAACCGCTCACCGCCGATCGCATTTACACGAGTAGTGCAACAACCCCGTGTCTGGAAGCGCCGAAGTCACCCCCCCTGCCCGGCTAGACCTTAACTGCGCCTCGACGGGATTCACCGGAAGTGCTTTTCAACAATCTGTTGAAAGCCCGAATTCCAGGAATATGCGCGCCCAGCTGACCAGCGATCTACTCACGCAATCCCTTACGGTGGGGAGTTCGTATATC
Organism: Sphingobium aromaticiconvertens; assembly: GCF_037154075.1. Classification (NCBI taxonomy): domain Bacteria; kingdom Pseudomonadati; phylum Pseudomonadota; class Alphaproteobacteria; order Sphingomonadales; family Sphingobiaceae; genus Sphingobium; species Sphingobium aromaticiconvertens. The sequence goes on along the minus strand of NZ_JBANRJ010000001.1, from coordinate 1,499,172 downwards.
GACCGTCTCGCGCCGACGGCCACGACTACGATGGTCAATCCGATGACCCTTCAAGATACGGCGCGCTCTCACGGCAATCCCACAGGCTTGTTCAGGATAATAGCGCGGCAGCCGCGCCTTCCCGCTCGTCCAGGCGTTTGATGGGTAACAGGGCAGCAGGCCGGCGGTAGCGTTCGGGCAATACGAAAGGAAAAGAATGAATGGGTGACATAGCGGGATGGATCGCACTTGGCGCAACATGCCTGGCGGCCCTCATGACAGCATCGAACCTCGGACCGCGTGTGACTGGATGGGGGTTTGTTGTCTTCACGTTCGGCGCGATCGCGTGGATCGTAGTTGGCGTGGCCACGGACCAGACCCAGTTGCTCTGGAGCAATATCTTTCTTGGGGTGGTGGACCTGTTCGGTATCTGGCGCTGGCTAGGCTGGCAGACGCGGATCAGCGACACGGTCGAAGCGGAGCAGAGCCGCAGCGAGACCGAAAGCGGGGAGACCCTGCTCGCTTTCTCAAAACTGGAAGGCATGCTCGTCATCGGTTCGGACGGATCGACCGTAGCCCATGCCGTCGATGCGCTGGCGGCCTGTTCGACCGGCCACTTTTCGCACCTCATGGGGGGCATAAAAAAGCTGGGGGTGACGGTGCTGATCCGGTAGCTTTAGGAGCATGTCGAAACCGGCTCCGCTTGTCGCTTACCGTCTGAAGGTCGGCCTCCGGGATATATCGCCGATGATTTGGCGACGCTTGCTGGTTCGCAGCGATCTGACGCTTTTTGGTCTGCACCGGGTAATCCAGATCGCGTTTGGTTGGGAAGATTATCATCTCCATGCTTTCAAGGTGCATGGGCGCCGTTTCGGCACGCAAAGGACGGGTGAGCGTCACCACCTTGTCGAGGACGGGAAAATTCTGAGGGAACTGACACTTGCCGACCTGTCGCTGCGAGTGCGGCAACGCATGATGTACGAATACGACTTCGGCGATTTCTGGGAGCACGAGATCCGCGTCGAAGCGCGTGAACAACCGAGCGCAGACAAGCCCTGGCCGGTCTGCACCGATGGTGCTCGCGCCGGTCCGCCTGAGGATATCGGCGGACCGGGTGGATATGAGCGATTGCTCGAACGTCTCGATGAATTGCGCTTCGATCAGGGAAATGGCCTGGATGACTTTCTGGATGAAAACGATACCAGCGACGGCGAGGAAGATGACGGCGAAGAGTGGACGCCAGCTGACCGCGCCGGGTTCGACGGTCCAGATGATCCGCTGCTGCGCTACGATCCAGATTCCATCGATCGCCGCGCCATCAATCTCGCGTTGAAGGCTGAGTTTGTCGGCAAGGACCGGCCAATGTCTGTGGACTGATGCTCAGGCAAGCTCGGCTTGAGCGCGTCTGTCATCGCGTACCCGCATGATCGTCTGCCGGCTTGTCGAGAACGCCTTGCTGAGCGCGGACACGGTTTCGCCGCTTTCAAGGCGGCGCTCGACCTCGGCGCGCTCGTCTGTTGTAAGGCTCGCAGGCCGTCCGATGGCCTTGCCCTCCGCCCGCGCGCGGCGTAGCCCGGCCTGGGTGCGTTCGATCAGCAGGTCGCGCTCGAATTCGGCGACCGCGTTGATAACGCCCATCGTGAGCTTGCCTGTCGACGAGGTGAGATCGACGCCGCCCAGCGCCAGGCAGTGGACGCGAACGCCCATGCGATCGAGATCGGCGACGGTGCTCGCCACATCCATCGCGTTGCGGCCGAGCCGGTCGAGCTTGGTGACGACGAGGACGTCGCCATCCTCTAGCCGGTCAAGCAACCGGGCAAAACCCTTGCGTTCTTTCGCCGCAACCGACCCGGAGATGGTTTCGGCGACGATCCGCCGCGGCTGCGCTGCAAAGCCAGCGGCCTCAATCTCGTGCAACTGGTTGTCGGTCGTCTGGTCGACGGTCGAAACGCGCAGATAGGCAAAGGTGCGTGACATGGATCCGGCCTCGATTGTCCGGAAGGGGTGTCCAGTAAAATTGGTGTGTCCGCAAGATGGTAAGGCTATTTTATGGACAGGGTTAGCTGTAGGTGACCGTAACCGGTCGGTTTCGGACGGCGGCACCGATGTGCCGGCCAATGAGTTCCCTTCTTCATGGAGGAATGAGCTCATGCGCTTCACCATCACCCTCACCGCAGCAACGGACGACAGGCCAACCAGCGGCATATCCATCGCCGTCATCGAACGCGACGACGACACGCTTACGATCGATGATCTCGGTCTCAGGATCGCGGAGAGCAAGCGACTGCTGGCCGCGCTGCAGCTCGCTGTGGTTCAGACCCAGGCGCTCGACTGGTGTCGCCGCCAGCGCGCTTGTCCGTGCTGCGGATCAGCAAGGCAAATCAAGGATCATCGTTCGATCATGGTGCGCACGCCGTTCGGAAAGATCGCCGTGCCAAGTACCAGGTTCCGGCGATGTACATGTAAACCCACAGCGGGTATCGCGGCGCCGATCGTGGCGGCGCTGCCCGAACGCGTCACGCCGGACCTTCTCGAGCTAGAGGCGCGCTGGGCTTCGCTCGCGTCCTACGGCATCACCGCGGAACGCCTTGCCGACGTCCTTCCGATCGGTGACGCGATCAACGCGACGACGATCCGGCAGGACACCCTACGCGTCGCGGAGCGTTTGGAAGCCGAGCTTGGCACCGAGCGACGCTGTTTCATCGAAGGCTGCGAGGCGGACTGGACCGATGGTCCGCTGCCAGGACCGCCTGTCACTGTCGGGATCGATGGAGGCTATGTACGATCATGGTACGATCGGCCGAACAATTTCGAGGTGATCGTGGGTAAGTCCGTCGTCGATCCGGGCGAGGATGGCGAAATTAGCGAGCCAACGCGCCGGTTCGGCTTCGTGGTCGGACATGACGACAGGCCGCGTCGTCGCCTTCATGAATTGCTGCTGGAGCAAGGCGTCGGGATGGACCGTGAGATCACCTTCATGTCCGATGGTGGCAGGAACGTCCGCAATCTTCAATGGGACATGCGGCCGAACGCCGAGCATGTCCTCGACTATTTCCACATCGCCATGCGGGTGACGGTCATGCAGCAGATCGCGCGCGGATTGCCGCCCCCATCCGAGACGGATAAAGACGTGGCCGTCGCCACTCTCGAGCGAGTTCGGCACTTCCTCTGGCACGGCAACTGGCGCCGTGCTCTCGACCTAATCGGCGACGTCGAGACCAGAATGCTTGGTGCGACAGATCCGGATGTCACCGACGAGCCGATGAGCCACCCACAGGTCTCGCCGCAAGCTCGCAATCTCCTCAAGCATTTGCGGGAGTTCGAAAGCTATATCAGCGCCAATGCCAGCATGATCCCGAACTATGGCGAGCGACGACGATATGGCGAAGCAGTCTCGACCGCCTTCGTGGAATCGACCGTCAACCAGGTCGTCGCAAAGCGCTTCGCAAAGAAGCAACAGATGCAGTGGACGCCCAGAGGGGTGCATCTGCTTGTGCAACTCCGCGTCCGTACCCTTGATGGCACGTTGGCCAATGACTTTCAGAGGTGGAGGGACGAACGGAAGGCGGCATGACCCCCAACTTTCTCATGCTCCCCACCTCATGGCGTCACCTCAAGGTTTGTTCGCCAGACAACGATTTCTCGGACATAAGCGGAACATGGGCTACGCTACACGCTTCAACCGCGCCATTGGCTCGTTGAGTGGGTGGAATTCACCTGCTGGAAGTCGCCTGGCCTGCTCCCAGAGGTAATCGCCGGTCAGACTGATGTGCGCCCAGCCCATCGGAGAAAGGTGCGCAAGCAGTGCCGCATCGAACGTCGTGCCGACAGCGTTGAGGTGCTGGGCGGCCCGGTCGAGATAGACCGTGTTCCAGTAGGAAATCGCCGCAATCAGCAGGTTCAGCCCAGATGCGCGAAATTCCTGATTTTCCAGCGAGCGATCGGTGAACCGACCCTGCCGGTTGGTATAGATGGCGGCGGCAAGCGTGTGCCTCGCCTCGCCTTTGTTGAGACCGGCCTGACAGGCACGTCGCAGTTCCGGTTGTTCAAGCCAATCGAGCGTGAACAAAGTGCGCTCGATACGGCCCAGTTCAGCCAATGCAAAATCCAGCCTGTTCTGGCGTTTGTAGGCGGCAAGTTTTCGCAAGATTACTGACGGCGCCACCGTGCCATCCTTGATTGAGGCGACAATCCTGACGATGTCATCCCAATCGGCCTCGATCGCTGCCGTTTTGATGGTGCGGCCCATCAGATTTTCGATGCCCTTGTATGTCGATGGCGCAGCGATCGAACCCAGCTTGCGGTCGCCAATATCGCGCAGCCGGGGCGCGAAGCGGAACCCGAGTAGGTGGCAGAGTGCGAAAACATGATCGGTGGCGCCGCCGGTATCGGTATAGTGCTCATGCAACGGAAGGTTGCCGGCGCCCAGGACAAGCCCGTCGAGCACGTAAGGCGCTTCACCTGCCGTCGCGGACATGATCCGTGATCCGAATGATGCGAAGTGATCGGAAAGGTGAGAATAGATTTTCACGCCAGGTTCGGCGCCATATTTGGCATTGACGTCCGCCGCCCCTGAACGGCTCCGCCCCGACCGGAAGAACTGGCCATCGGACGACGAACTGGTGCCAGCGCCCCAATGCCGCGCGAAGGGTAATTCGTGATGGGCTGAGATGATCATGGCCAGCGCGGCCTGATAGTTCTCGGGTGAAAGATACCAGTTGTGGGTCCATGCGAGTTGGGCATAGCTGACGCCTTCGCTGGCATTGGCCATCCGCTCCAGCCCGAGGTTGGTGCCATCAGCCAGAATTGCGGCGAGTACCGTGCTGGGGTTGTCGTGCTCCTTGCCTGAGCGCAGGTCACGGAATGCGTTCAAAAAACCAGTGCGTTCGGCGACTTCAAGCAGCAGCTCGGTGATGCGCACGCGGGGAAGCAGGGTATCGAGCTTGCGATCGAGGGCTTCAGCTTCCGGTGGGGTGACAGGCGGCATTTGCTGAAGCTTGAGCCGGTCTCGTTCGAGCGACACTCCCTCAAGCTTGTTTGTTTTCAACTGCTTGGCAAATCGGCGCAGCCGCCAGTCAAGATTTCGTGCCCGGTCAGCGAGGTAGGATGCAGCATTTGAATCGAACGGAAGCACATCCGCCACTTTGGCGGCGTCGCGCCGACCCAGCAAATAGGCATCGAAGCGCTGATAGTTGCGGGTTCCCTCGATCCATACATCACCGGCGCGCAAACGATCACGCAAGGTTGCCATGATCGCAATTTCATAACGTCGGCGGTCGATACGGCCGCTTTCGGTGATGAGACGCTTCCACTGCCGATTGGGGAATGGCAGTGGAACGCCATCGGGAAGGTCGCGCGACTTTCGTGTGTTCGCATCGCGAATGACATCGATGGCTTTGATCAGTGCCGTCCCTGTTCCAGACGCCTTGAAGGTGAAGGCGTCCAGAAATGCCGGGCTGAAACGCCGTAGCGTGGCGTAACGCTCGGTTGCCGTTACCAGTGCGTCCTCGCCGGCAAGATCAGCAAGGGCATCTACTTGGGCCTTTGCCGCAACAAGCCGGTGCCAGCCCACCGCTTCGTCAATCAATTCGAGCGGATCGCCGCCATTCTGGACAGCCTCATCAAGTGCTGTAATCGTGGCGCCAAACAGCCGCATGAGTTGCCCCACCGACTGAATACTATCTTGGTAGCGACGCTCGCGCCCACGCCGCGCGCGCGTGAACATGCCGCCGATAAGTCGGTCAAACATTTGGATCGCGGCATCGGCAAGTCTGGCCTCAAGGTCGATCACTGCGGCCGTCAACGTCGCCCGCCTGCGATTGACGCTGTAATCCGAAAGCAGGAATGCCGGTGCCACGCCGCCCTCGCGGACAAATTGGGCAAAGCGGAATTCCGGAATGGCGCCCCCAACTACCGGGTGGATACCTATGCCGCGAACATAGCGCAGGCGCTCAAGCAAGCCATTGATATTGGCCGCAGTCGGGGCTTCTTCGAAATTACGCAACCACGCCAGCGGTGTCATGCCGAAATCCGGGTTGTTGATTACGAGTTCGTCTAGCCGTGTCAGTTCAGCAGAGCTGAGGCCTTCGACGATTGCGGCTGCGGCAGCTTTGCGTGCGCGTGCCCGGCCAGCAAGACCGGCGCGTTCCAGTGTGTCGCCTGACGGAAGAATGAACCGCTCACCCTTCAGGCCAACCATGAGGGCGCGAACAATCGGTTCACCTCTGTCTGTATACTCGGCGGCTTGCGCGGCAAGATTCAGGGCAAGTGCCAGGTCGCCGCGTCGAAACGGGCGTATGCCAAGATAACGCGCCACGAGATCGGCATGATCGGTACGGGTTTGCGCGCGCTGACCATATGCAGAGAAGGAGGAAGGATCGACGAATAACTGTGCCGCGAGGTACTGAAGAATGACGTCGGGAAGCCCGATCTCGGGTTGCAGACCAAAGCCGGGATGTCGCATCAAAGCGATTTGTGCAGCCAGACCGAGGCGATTTGCTGGACCATAGCGGCGCCCAACCAATTCAACATCTTCCGCAGAAAGGGTATAATGCCCAATGATCGCGGTTTCTTGGACAGGAGGATCGAACAGGCGCCGGCGCTCGTCTCCGGTCAGAAGTCGGCGTCGTGCCATTTTGCTCTCCCGCTGAGGCGAATAACAAAATTGACACCAAAGCGGCTTGCACTGGAGGGAGGCCATTCGTTGCCGGTTGATCCCCGAACAATCACCCGGCGCAGCAAGACAGTTTGGCGACATCCTTATCAAACGTTTGGGCCGCCAGTTTGAGGCCTTCCACAGTGGTCAGGTAAGGAAATATCGTTGCACCCAATTCCAGGGTGGTCATGCCGTGTTTGATCGCCAGCACCAGTGTCTGGATCGAATCCGCGCCTTCGGGTGCCATGATCTGGCCGCCCAGCAAACGGTCGTTCGCCTTGTCGGCAATCAGTTTGATGAGACCCCGCGTATCGCGTGCTGCCAGTGCCCTTGGCACAGCATCGAGCGGGAGCAGCGAAACCTTGATGTCCAGGCCTTGCGCCCGTGCTGTCGTTTCAGTGAGGCCGGCGCTGGCGACTTGCGGGTCGGTGAAGACGACGGATGGCATGGAGGAATTGTCGTAGCGGTATTGGTTGCCCGTCACCGCGTTGCGCGCGGCCAGTTTTGCGCCATAGGCGGCCATGTAGACGAACTGGTCCCGTCCCGTTACATCGCCCGCCGCGTAAATGCCTGGAACCGACGTTTCGAGGTGGTCATCGACGACGATTCCACCATTACGGGCAAGCACTATGCCGCGCTCCTCCAGCCCAAGCCCGTCGCTATTGGGTCGGCGTCCGGTGGCGATGAGCACCTGTTCCGCCGCGACGGTGTCACAATGCCCCTCGCAGGTCAATTCGACCCCGCTCTGTGTTTGGGCGATACGCTGATAGCCGACACCTGCGCAAACCCGCACGCCCTCGGCTTCCAAATAGTTTTTCAGCGCGGCACTCACTTCCGGGTCCATTTCGGGGAGCAGGCGGCTTCGGCAGCAGATGGTGACATCAACGCCCAGACGCGAAAACATCTGTCCCAGTTCTACCCCGATCACCCCGCCACCGATCACCAGCAGCGATTTGGGCAAGCGATCCAGCGCCAGCGCCGATGTGCTGGTTAGGTAGGGCACGCTGTCCATCCCCGGAATCGGCGGCACGGCGGCGTGCGCACCCATCGCCAATATGACCTTGCCGACCTTCATGGGCGCATCGCCGACAATCAGCGCACCATCGGCAAAGCGTGCCTTGCCCTCGATATAGCTCACACCGTCATAGGCGGGCAGCAGATCGACATATTTTTTTTGGCGCAGCGTCGTGACAAGATCGTCCTTCGACGCCGCCAATACGGACCAGTCATCCATCTGGACAGCGCCCCCAAGGCCGGGAAAGCGCGCGGCGGCAAGCCCACCATGCACCGCTTCGGCGGCGCGGATCAGCGTCTTGGAAGGAACGCAGCCAACATTGACACAGGTGCCGCCAATCGTGCCGTGACCGACGAGCGCCACTTTCGCGCCCAGATCGGCAGCGGCGATCGCGGCGGAGAACCCGGCAGAACCCGCGCCGATGACGGCCACGTCAAATCCTTCCTGCCCGGGGCGGTTGCAACAGTCGTTCATTGCTTATCGCTTTCTTGAGGCGCTGGCGGCGCCCCGCTCAGTTTTGAATAGCGCGCGCCGGATAACCCGCGTTGGTTGATGCAGCGGCAATCGCAGCAGCATTGGTGCGGCGCGGGTTATAGGTTGCGCGCGCGGTCTTGGCTGCGAAATCGACCGTGACCGCCGTTACCCCGGCGACGCCTTCCATCGCCTTCTTCACGGTGATCGGGCAGGTGGCGCAGGTCATGTTCTCTATGGCAAAGGTGGTTTGCTTCTGAGCGGTTGCGGTAGCCGCGGGGCGATCTTGCGCCGTGCCACTAACTGCATAGGCGACCCCGCCGCCAGCCATAGCCAGCACGGCCATAGCGATACATACTGTCTTTTTCATGGGTATTTCCTTTCAATAGAACCAGGGTGCCCACCAGTCGATGGTGAGCGCCAGGATGGCGACGGCAAGGCCCAGCCACAGCACCGCCTTGGTGGTCCAAGCCGATTGTGGACGAGCGCAGTAGGAACCGTCTTCACAGGGCGGTTTCGGCTTGAAATAGACATGCCAGAAGCCGTAGCCGAGCAGCGCGAGCGTTACGCCTGCGACATAGGGCTTGTAAGGTTCGAGCGCCGTCAGGTTGGCGATCCACGCGCCGGAAATTCCGAGCATAACCAACAGTAGCGGGACGACGCAGCAAGCCGAGGCGAGCCCCGCGCCGATCAATGCGCCCGCCGCAACCCAGTTTGCCTGCTTCGGCTCGTGGTTTTCGGTGAGGGCTGGCTGTCCCGCTTCCGGCGTTGAGACCATGGCTTGAATCCCTTGTTCCAACTGAGTGATTCGCAGTGTAGGCTCTGTAGCCACTACAGACTCAAGAGGTATTTTCATGGAGCAACAGGTCGGCATCTTGCGTGCCCAGCTTGCCCGGAAAACAGGCTGCAATCTCGAAACCATCCGCTATTACGAGAAGGTGGGATTGCTGCCGGGGCCGCCTCGCAGTTCCAACGGCTACCGCGTCTATTCGCCGGAACTGGTGCAAAGGTTGCAGTTCATCCTGCGCGCGCGCGACCTTGGCTATGCAATGGATGAGATACGGTCATTGTTGTCGCTCACCGATACCGGTGCACAAACCTGCGCGGAGGTTATGGCGAGAACCGAACTCCACCTTGAAGATGTCCGCCGCCGCATTGCAGATTTGCAGAAGATAGAGGTGACGCTGGCGACCACGTTAGCCAGATGCACTGGAGATGACGTTGCCGAATGTCCCATCCTGGAAGCACTCCAGTTTTTACCCCATCAAGGCAATTGACGCCATCTTTGAGGGATTTGATTTCGTGATGTCAGCTTGGAGTATAGCCTAACTGGACGTCAGGGCGGTACTGCGGTTTCTGTCAGATTAGGGTGATAAACGGAATTTGTTGACGAATTTCGTTACGTATCATAGATTTCAACCTGACATTTTGATGGAGAGAGTGCGCAGTGAAGGGGCAACGGATCGGCTATGTCCGGGTCAGCACGTTCGATCAGAATGTGGATCGCCAATTGGAAGGTCAGTCGCTCGATCGGACCTTCACCGACAAGGCATCGGGCAAGGACGTCAACCGCCCCCAGCTTGAGGCTCTGCTCACTTTCGCCCGCGAAGGCGATACCGTCGTCGTCCACAGCATGGATCGGTTGGCCCGCAATCTGGATGACCTGCGCAAGCTGGTCCAGGGCCTCACCAAGCGAGGTATCCGGATCGAGTTTGAGAAGGAAAGCCTGTCCTTCTCGGGGGAGGACTCCCCGATGGCCAATCTGATGCTCTCGGTCATGGGTGCGTTTGCTGAGTTCGAGCGCGCTCTGATCCGCGAACGGCAACGCGAAGGCATTGCGATCGCTCGGCAGCGCGGCGCCTATCGGGGGCGGAAACGGTCGCTCTCGGATGAGATGATTGCCGATCTGCACCGCCGCGTTGCCGCCGGTGAACGCAAGGCGACCATAGCGCGCGACATGGGCATCAGCCGCGAAACCCTCTACCAGTACCTTCGCGCCGCTGCCTGACACCAATGTTCACATTATGTCCGGAAAATCGTTGTTCAGCGTACAAAGCTTGAGGTGACGCCGCCTTCGCCCCGGATCGGCGCTCGGGTCATCCGAACAGTTCGCTGTGCGAACCGATACGGGCCAGGACGAGTGCTTCTTCGGTCTTGCGGTAGATCAGCACCAGGTCGGGCTTGATGTGGCAATCCCGGTATCCCTTCCACTCGCCGGTCAGCGAATGATCGGACAGATTGGGCGGCAGCACTTCATCCATCACCAGCATGTCGATGACCGGCTGGAAAATGGCATCGAGGGTCGCGTCGGATCGCTTCTCACGCTTGTAATCGCGCTTGAAACGACCCGTGATCTCTACTGGTCTCATTTTGGCTCTCCCGTGGCTGGCGTCGCTTGCGGCGCTGGGGCTGCAGGAGCCGGAGGTGGCGGCGGGGGGGGCGGAGCCGGGGCGTCAGGTGGCGCCGGCGTCCACGGGTCGAGCATGTCCTTTGCGCCGATTTCCAACGCCATTTCTACCAGCGCTGCATAGCTTGTCTGCGTCAGGCCCGGCGTCTTAATCGAATTGTGCCACCGCAAAACGAGGTGCGGATTCCAGATGATCGCATTGCCCATCGCCCCGGACTTGCCCGGCTTGATGTCGATGAACTTCAGTTCCTGAAGTTTCTTCATCCGGTTAGCCCAGGTGTGTTCGCCGCGCTGTCCGCCGAAGCCTGACGCGGTCGACATGTCGCCGTGCTTGTTCAGCACGACGAATGAGTTGTCCCACGTGTGGCACCACAACGTCAGATAGGTAGAGGACACCGGCGCCCCCTTGGTCATGTCGTCCATGATCTTGAGGATCATAGGCATCGTCTTGGGGATCGTTGCGAACCCCTTGTTGGCGAGGCGATGCCACAGCATGTCCTCCTTGCCCGGCCAATGCAGCTCGCGCAGGGCAAGCTGCTTTTTCGTGATTGCACTCGCCTCCCTGATCGTCGTCATGTATTTAACTCCTCATGTCGCCGCCTGATCGCGGCGACAAACAGGTTATGCTAGATTTATCGTTATATTTCAATGATGTAGGTGTTTACTCGCGCAACATCGGATGTGCGCTCGTTGCACTTAGACCATGCGAAATCACCCGATATGCTGCAACTGAAACTTGGTTGTGCAACATATGTTTTTTTCAGATCGCATTTTTTGGCGTGTTTTCAGGTGGTTATGACCTGACTCCACTGTGCTCATGGGTGCTTATGGTACTCCCACGTGCTGCATGTGCTTCACGTGCTCCCGGGAGAGTGCAGAGAGGGGTAGTGCTATTGACACCCCGGTGTTAGGAGACCATTTAGGATTTGTAGCTACATTGTGGCTCGGATGATTATATGGGGTAAGTGAAGTGGCAGCGGCAGACGTAGTCCGTGCTCGGATTGATTCCGACCTGAAGAAAGAAGCCAGCGCAATTCTTGCGGGGATGGGCCTGTCTGTGTCCGATGCCATTCGGCTGATGCTGGTGCGCGTTGCCTCTGACAAGAACCTGCCTTTTGACATCCGCGTTCCCAACGCCGCCACCCAGGCCGCGATGCGCGATGCGTCCGAAGGCCGGGTGGAGCGGTTCGCTACCGTTGCGGATCTGATGGGCGCGCTCAATGAGGACGATGACGAGGACTAGGTTCGTTGCACTGAACCAGCGCCGCGAGCTGCGGTGGGTTCATGCGTAAAAGTGAAAAAACATCATGGCCGTTCCCGCTGTCGCTCTGGCAGCAAGGGGCGGCCTTCGTGTTTCAGGGTGCAGAGGGACCTTCTCTTATCTCACCGGGATCGCTTCGAGCGTAGGAGCATCCCACAGGGCGCGGCCCTCGCGGGCACGGCTCTATCGTCCCTTACAGCGCCGACCGAGCCGCCGTGGGCGTCTCATCCCATTCGGGTGACGATCCTCGCGTAAGGGGTGTGCCACGTGGCGCACCCCTGTTGCCGCACCATGGCGCGGTATTGCCTTCATAGGGCGCTTGCGGCCCTCCCCCGCAGGCCCGCGCGCTTAGGGGAACACCAAGGGCTACTGCCCTTTCGTCCCCGAACGACAATCATGCCCCCCGTGTAATCCGCCAAGCGCGGCACCCGACGCCCTGAAGGCATCGGCCGCGCTAGGGCGGCTCGCCCGCGCCAGGAGCAAGATTCTCGCCCTCCCTCCCCGTCCCGTTCCTCGCCGGAAAGGCAGAGCCGCATGCCGCAGAGCAAGCGGCTTTCAGCCTCAAGAGGAAAGGACGAAATCATGGGACGCATCACCGACAACCGGGCCGACGTCTATCAGGAGATCACCGACCAGATGATTGTCATGATCGAGGCTGGCACCCGGCCTTGGTCCAAATCATGGAACGGCAGCACGGCTCCCAATATCCCGCTGCGCTCCACCGGGGTTCCTTATCGCGGCATCAACGTCCTGACCTTGTGGGTGGCCTCCATGACCAAGGGCTATGCCTCCCCGCATTGGCTGACCTTCAAACAGGCGCTGGCGCTGGGCGGATGTGTCCGCAAGGGCGAGAAGGGATCAACCGTGGTCTATGCCAACAAGATCGTGGTGGGCGACGGCAAGGGCGGCGAAGCGAGCAACGAACAGAGCGAGGACGGCAGGCGGCAGGTCGCGTTCCTGAAACGCTACACGGTTTTCAATTCGGAGCAGATCGACGGCATCGAGACGCAATATCCCATGCCCGAACCGATCATCACCGCCACCAATCCCCACGACCGGGACGCCGAGCTGGATACGCTCTTTGGCCGGGTGCCTGTTACCGTGCGCCCTCATGGTTCGCAGCCCTATTATCAGCCGACCGGCGATCAGGTCGTCATGCCGGCATTCGTCGACTTCCATACCAGCGACGATTATTATTCGACCCTTGCACACGAACTTTGTCACGCCAGCGGCCATGTGGATCGGCTTGCCCGTCCCACCCTCATTTCCACCAAGCGCGAAGACTATGCGCGTGAAGAGCTGGTGGCCTTATCTGGACAGTCTGCGCCGCCCGCAACATTGCAGTAAGGTCGGCGATGGACGCCCACGGTAGGCAGTAATCAGGCTGGCCGTAGCGCTGACCCAAGAGCTGGCGGAGGCCAGCCTGATTGCTGCCGGGCCATCAGGCGCACCGGTGTGAAGGTCAGCTTCCGGGTGGGGGGTCCGGGGGGAGGGTTTCGCGCCGGTGTCGATCATTACTGTTTGCGAGCGCCGCGAGGCCAAGGGCCTCGATGCGCATGTGCCGCTGATCCTGCGGGACGATGCGCTCTATGATCCCGATCTGGATCGCTTCTTTCTCGACCTGCCGCTGTCGGGTGTTCGATCGCGGCACTCGCTTCGCGCCTATGCCTATGATGTCGTAGTCTGGCTTCGCTTTCTCGATGCCTGCGGCAAGACCGTGTGGGCCGCGACCCGCGACGATGTAGACGCCTATCACCGTGAGCGACGCCGCGATGAGGCCGATCACCGGATCACAGCGGCAAGCTGGAACCGCGCCGTCGCCAGCCTCGATCGCCTCTACCGCTGGGGCGAGCAGCAAGGGTGGATCGCCGATGCGCCGTTCAGCCGCCGCGCCGTGTGGCAACCGGCGCAGGGCGGCGGTCGCGGCATGATCGCGGCGCGCAACGACGCCTATGAACGTGTTGCCAGGCGATCGGATGTTCGGTTCGTCACGATGGACGACTATCGCATTTTTCGCGAGGTCGGCCTGCGCGGGCTCACCCCTGACGGCACTGAGCGCCCCGGCGCTCGCGATCGCAACGGGCTGCGCAACGCGCTGTTCGCCGATCTTCTCGTCACCACCGGCCTGCGCCTCGAAGAGGCGTCGGGCCTGCTCGCTGCCGAGCTCGCGGCGATCGACCGCGAGGACGGCGAGGCCCGACAGCTTTGGCTGCCTCTTCCGCCGCCGCTCACCAAGGGCGACCGAGGACGGAGCGTTCTGATCCCGCGTCGGCTGCTTCGTCAGATCGCCGCCTATGTCGCCGTCGAGCGCGCGGCGGGCGTGGCCAAGTTCGCCGTGCGCGACGGCGCGACCAAGCTCGAACGACCTATCCCTGTTACCCGTGCTGGTCTCGACCGCATGCGCGATGTCTGCACCCCGGAGGAACGATGCCGCCTGATCCTGTGCGACGAGGATGGACCGCCCCACGAGCCGGCGGCGCTATGGCTGACCGAGGTCGGGCAGCCGGTTCGCCCCAACTCGTGGGAGGTGATCTTCACCCGTGCCTGCAACCGGTGCGCAGAGAACGGTTTGCCGCTGTCGATCAGCCCACACCAGCTTCGCCACACATTCGCAGTTCATATGCTCGCCTTGTTGATCCAGCAGCGACTGCGCGAAGCGGCATTGCCGGCGGGGCCGGCGGAGAGCTATCGGCTGATCCTCGGCGACCCGCTGCAACAGGTGCAACGCCTGCTCGGCCACGCGAGCCTCACCACCACCTATATCTACCTCGATCATATCGCGACGCGCGCCGATACGGTGGACGCGGCCGTCGAGGAGCTGCTCGCGCTGCTGCCGGGACCGCAGGGCGCATGAGCGGGCATCCCCGCAAGGGCCGGCCTGTCGCTTTCGCGCCGATCACGCCGGAGTCCGTGCAGCCCGATCCTGTGCTCGGCCTCAAGTTCACGATCGAGGCACGGCATGGCGGAACGGTCCTGATCGATATGACTGGGCTCGTTCCTCGCCCACTCGCCATCGCCTTCGCGGGCGCGCTACGTCGGTCAGCGGCGCTCGGCGGCCCCATCGGTGCGGCCAGCGTCATCAAGCAGTATGTAAATGCCTACCGCCTGTTCTTCGCCTGGCTTGGCGATGACGCGCTGAACGTGGCTGGCGTCAGCGACCTGCGCGCAGTCCATATCGATGGGTTCGCCTCCGCGCTCGAACAGCGCGGGATGGGCGCGATCCACCGGCACATAACGGTCGGCAAGATCATCAACACATTGCGCGCGATCGAGGCAGACCGGCCCGATCGGATCGCGTCCGACCTGCATGAGCGGCTGCGCTACACGCTGGCCACATCGGCGGGCCGCTCGACCCCGCGCGATGCTTATAGCCCCTTCGTCGCCCGCGCGTTGCGCGACGCCGCGAGGACCGATGTCGAAGCGATGTTCCGCCGTCTCGGCGCCGACGACCGGACCGATGAGGGCGACCCGGTCATCGCCAGCGCGCGCGCCGATGTCGAAGCGATCATCGCGCGGCAGGGCTTTATCGTCGCAGACCAGCCCGCGCTGAAGAGCCTCTATTTCATGCGCATGCGGCGCGCATTGCCGATCAGCACGCTCATCGACGACCTGCATGGCCGCCATCACCTGCTTGCGCGCGATCTGCCGGCGCTGCTCGTGTTGCTCACGCTCGATACCGGCCTCGAGCCCGAGTGCCTGAAGACGCTGACCGTGGATTGTCTCACCAACCCCCATGCCGGCACGGTGGAGCTGCGCTATCTCAAGCGCCGCGCTCGCGGCGCCGAGCATAAGAGCATGCGCGTCCGCGACGGCGGTGGTGGCACGCCTGGCGGTCTTATTCGTCGCCTGATCGAGGTCACGGCGACTGCCCGCACGCATCTAAACGACGATCGTATTTGGGTTTATCACAACGCTGGCGGCCTGCGGGCAGGTATCCGCCACCCGACGGAACGGATCGATGCCTGGGTGGCGCAGAACGATATTGTCGATGACGACGGCAAGCCGCTCCACCTGCTGCTCTCCCGGCTCCGCAAGACCCACAAGGCGCTATGGTACACCAAGACCGAGGGGCATATGGCCCGCTTCGCGGTCGGCCACTCGCGCGAGGTAGCGGCGCGCCACTATGCTGATCTGCCGTCGCTCCGGCCCCTGCACGAGACGGCCGTCGCCGACGCCTTCCGCGCAGCGGTCGCCGCCGCGATGCCGACCGTGCTTCCGCCCACCGCCGAGCAGGCGTTGCGCAAAGCGCCCGATCAGGCCGAGCCGCTGATGCCGCTGGCTACCGTGGGTCCGTTGCTCGACGGCGAACAGGATGTCTGGCTCGCCGCCTGCGCGGGCTTCCATAACAGTCCCTTCGCCGAGGCCGGTTCGCCCTGTGCGCAGCCCTTCTGGGGCTGCCTTGATTGCCCTAACGCCGTCATCACCGCGCGCAAGCTCCCCGCGATCCTGGCTTTCCTCGTCTTCGTCGAAGAGCAGCGGCTGAGCCTGCCCGCGACCGACTGGGCGGCCAAGTTCGGCCGCGTCCATGCCCGCATCACCGCCCAGGTCGTGCCGGCCTTCTCCGATGCCGTCATCGCCGATGCGCGCCGGCAGATGGAGAGCGAGCGGCTTTATCTGCCGCCGGAGGCACGCGCATGACCATACCCGCCCATGCCCAAGAGCCTGCCTTCGACGATCGCCCCGTGCTGGCGAGCGCGCCGCTCAAGGAGGGCCACGCCCGCGAGGAGCTGTCTCGCGTCGGCGACCCGAGCTGGGATCTCGGTCTCGCCGTATTCCGCGAGAACGCCCGGCGCTGCCACGTCACCGTGCATTTCGACGTGCTCGAACATGCCGATGTGCAGGCGGCGATGCGCGCCTATCTCTACGCCCGTCTCAACGTCGATCTTCCCGGCTACCGCCCGAAGCTGCCGCCGGCGAGCATTCGCCAGGCATTCAACCGTGCCCGCCGGTTCTTCGCTTTCGCCCGTGAGCGGCTCGGACGGCTCGACGTTTCCCGTATCGATCAGGCATTGGTCGATGCCTATGCCCGGCACCTTCGTGCCGATCCGGCCCGGCGACCCGTCATCGTCGGCCACCTCCTCGAAGTGGTCCCCGATCTCTATCACTATCGTGACCACCTCGCTGGCGGAGGCCTTGCATTCGAGCCCTGGGCCGGACAGGCGCCCGCCCGCGTCGCGGGCTACCGGCATGTCCGGGAGAACCGCACGCCGCGGTTCCCGGAAGAGGTCATCGCCGCGCTGCTCGCATGGTCGTTGCGCTACGTCACCGTCTTCGCTGACGACATTCTCGCAGCCCGTCGCGAGCTTGATCGGCTCGAAGCGCGCCGGGATCGTCTCGTCGCCGCCGACTCCGGCCTCCCGGACGCTGATCGCCGGCAACGTCGCCGCACCCGCCTGAAGGCCTATTTCGGTCGCCGACGCCGCGAGGGGCGCGGCGCACCGATCTGGGGCACCGCTCATAACGGCAAGCTGCGCGTCGACCCCAACACCGGCGCCGTGACCCCACCGATCAACGCCCATCTCCTGCATCTCCATGCCGGGATCGACGTGCAGGCCGAGCCAGGCGCGCATCTCCTGCTGACCGGCGGTGAAGCGAGGTTGATCGACGCAGTGGCGGCCGAGCTGGGGGTAGAGGTCGGCGGCATGGACACGCCGATCTCGATCGATCCCGAGAGCGGTCGGCCATGGCGCGAGCGCTTCGACGCGAAGACTCTCGCACACGAGGAACGGGTGCTCCAGGCCGCCGCCTATATCGTGTGCGCCTACCTGACCGGCATGCGCGACTGCGAGGTGCAGGCGATGCGGCGCGGGTGTCTCTCTATCGCGCGCAGTGAGGACGGCCTGATCGAGCGGCATCGCATCCGATCGACCATCTACAAGCGCCGGGCGGCCGTGGGCGAGGCGGCGAGCTGGGTGACGATCGAGCCGGTCGCCGATGCGATCACGGTGCTCGAACGCCTGTCGGCAGGACCGGCGCGCGCCAGCGGCAGCGATACGCTCTGGCCGGTGCTGCGCGCGAGCGCCGTCTCCAAGACGCATCTGTCGAGCGAGGTGGTCCGTCAGCTCAACACCTTCCGCGATCACCTCAACACCGCCTTCGGCAGCCCCGATATGCCGGTCATCCCGCCCGGTCCCGATGGCAAGCCGTGGCGCATCACGACGCGGCAGTTCCGGCGCACGATCGCGTGGCACATCGCCAACCGTCCGTTCGGCACCATCGCCGGCATGATCCAGTACAAGCACGCCTCGGTCGCCGCGTTCGAAGGCTATGCCGGGACCAGCGCTTCGGGGTTTCGCGCCGAGGTCGAGGCGCAGCGCCGGCTCGGTCGGACTGATGACCTGCTGGACTATTTCGACCGGCGTCAGGGCGGCGCATCGCTTGGAGGGCCGGCGGGACCGCGTATCGGGCGGACGCTCGACGATGCCGCCGTTCAACTCGGGCCATTGCCCGCCATGATCGCCGATCGCGCCCGCCTGCGCGTCATGCTCGCCAGCGTCGCGCGCACCTTCCATGTCGGCCCGCTCGCGGATTGCTTCTTCGATCCCGCGACCGCGCTCTGCCTCAAGCGCGTGACGACCCCCGATCCCGCGCAGCCACTCACCGCCCTGTGCGAGCCGACCCGCTGTCCCAACGCCTGCATCACCGTCCGCCACAGGCCGGCCTGGGAACGCGCGGCGGCCGATGCCAGGGCGCATCTACGCGAACGGCGCATCTCCGATCTCCAGCGTCAAGCTCTCCAGCGCGAGCTCGATCGCCTGACCGCGGTGATTGCCGGGATCGATCCTCCCGCGCCGTAGACCACCCCGGCTGTTGGCGGAGTCCTGCGCCGGTCGGCGCGCCCGCGCAACGGCTTCGCCGTCCTTCGCTTCGCTGCGGCCCTGACGGGTGCGCGAGCCCCCCTGTGCCCGGCGCGAACGGGCCTCCGCCGCCGGGGATGGTCCCCGGCGCGAGAACGGAGAACAGATCATGTCAGCCTCACCACGCTCAGACGTCTACGCTCGCGTCACGCAAGCGATCGTCGACGCCATCGAAGCCGGCACCGGCACCTGGCGCATGCCGTGGCATCATTCCGGCGCCGACGTCACCCGCCCGACCAACGTCGCCAGCGGCAAGCCCTATCGCGGCATAAATACGGTCTCGCTCTGGGCGGCCGCCTATGGCAGCGGCTATGCGAGCGGGGTCTGGGGCACCTATCGCCAGTGGCAGGCGCTCGGCGCGCAGGTCCGCAAGGGCGAGCACGCCAGCCTCGGCGTCCTCTGGAAGGAGTTTCGCGCGAAGGGTGACGAAGCCAGCGACGATGATGGCGACCACCGACGGCTTTTCGCCAAGGCGTTCAGCCTGTTCAACGCCGATCAGATCGATGGCTATGCGCCCGAACCGGGGCCGGTCCTGCCCGAGAGCGAACGCCTCGCCGCCGCCGAAGCCTTCATCGCCGCGCTCGGCATCGATACCGTCTACGGCTCGGCCAGCGCCTATTATCACATCGCCGAAGACCGCATCCACATGCCGGATTTCAGCGCCTTCCACGACGCCCACGGCTTCTACGCCACCCATATTCACGAGGCAGCTCATGCCAGTGGCGCAGCCCATCGGCTCGACCGGGGTTTCAGCACCAAGTGGACCAAGCACGCGCTCGCCATGGAGGAAGCGACCGCCGAGCTGACCGCATCGTTCCTGCTCGCCGATCTCGGGATCGCGCACGAACCGCGACCCGATCACGCGGCCTACATCGCCTCCTGGCTGCAACTGCTCAAGGACGAGCCCCGGGCGATCTTCACCGCGGCGAGCAAGGCGCAGGCGGCGGCCGACTGGATGCACACCCGGCAGCCATGATCCAGCAGCGACCAACGCTGAGCGGCCGATCCCTCGCGGGCTCGGCCGCTTCGTCGCGCATGGCGATGCGCGGGCTTCGCCCGCTCACCAGCGGACGCCGCTGGCGCGGCGGCGCTGATTTTTCGGGCTCCCTCGATGCGGGTCTGGTCGGCGCTCCCTGCTAGGCCCGCCACGGCGCGCCGCAAGCCCGGCTTCGCCGAGCTGCTCCATTTCATTTCGCCCCTCCGGGTGCGGCCCGCCGCTTGCGCGGGCCTCTCCGGTCGTTCTCGCCGCCCACCCCCGCCTCGGGGGAGCCATGGGGTTTTTGGGCAGTGCTCGAGGCACCGATGGTTTTCACCTTCCAACCGCCATTTTTCGCTGGACTGTCAGGATATTGCGCCGAGCTAGGGGCCGCGTTCGTCAGCGGCGCGATCGGCATCAAACTCCACGACCGCGAGGATCATGCGGCCTATCTGGCAAGCTGGCTGTCTGCCCTTCGCAATGACAAGCGGTGCATCTTCACCGCCGCGCGCCAAGCGCAGGATGCAGCCGACTGGCTGCTGAGCCGGATGGGCGCGGAAAGCCCCTCCACGCTGGAAGAGAGCGTCTGAACGGCCAGACCAGCCCCCGCTCTGAGTAGGCGCGGGGCTGGTTCCGGTAAGAAAATCGCGCCTCGCCCGCTCGCGAGCGGACGAGGCGCCGTCGTTTGTGCAAGATCGTTGCCGCCGATCAGCAGGTCATGCTGTTTGCTTCACCACATCGCGATAGGCGAGCAGGCGCAGTGCATTGAAGACGACAAGAAGCGTGGAGCCTTCGTGCATCGCAACTGCCGGACCGATGCCAAGGCCAAGGATCGTTGCTGGCACAAGCAATGCAACGACACCCAGGCTGACGAACACATTCTGCCGGATGATGCCGCGTGTGTGGCGGCTTAGGCCCACCGCGAACGGGAGATGGGCCAGATCGTCGGCCATTAACGCCACGTCGGCCGTCTCCAGCGCCACATCCGAGCCGGCAGCGCCCATCGCAATGCCAACGGTCGCCGATGCCATTGCCGGTGCATCATTGACCCCGTCGCCGACCATCGCGACCTTGTCCTCACCCGCGAGCTTCTTGATCGCGGCGACCTTGTCCTCCGGCATCAGGTCGCCCCATGCCTCGTCAAGCCCGACATCCCTGGCGACGGCGTCGGCAACCTTCTGGTGATCGCCCGAGATCATGATCATTCGGGTGATACCCATGTCCCGCAGGCGTTTGAGCGCGACCTTGGCCGCCTCGCGCGGCGTGTCCATCAGCCCGATCGCACCGATGTCCCGATCGCCCTTGCGCACCACCATCGTGGTGCGCCCCCCGTCACGCAGGGCCGCGATGGCGTCAGTAGCGGCCGCATTCAGCGTAGGGATACCCTCCACGCCGAACATCTCGGCCTTCCCGATCCACACCGTCTCGCCACCAACGGTCGCAGTGACGCCGCGTCCGGTCAGGCTCTTGAGGTCGGTCGCCGTCGGAAGGTGGCGTCCGCCCAGGCGTTCGCGCCCATCCTTGACGATCGCCTGCGCCAAGGGGTGATCGCTCAAACCCTCGACCGCGACCGCGAGCGTCAACAGATCTTCCTCGCTCGCGCCGTCCACCGGCACGACATCGGTGATGCGCGGGCGGCCTTCCGTCAGGGTGCCCGTCTTGTCGAACGCGATCGCCTTCAACGAACCGAGGTTTTCGAGCGGAGCACCGCCCTTCACCAGCACGCCGCCGCGTGCCGCGCGCGCAACGCCCGAAAGCACGGCGCTGGGGGTCGCGATGGCGAGCGCACAGGGGCTGGCGGCGACCAGCACCGCCATCGCCCGATAGAAGCTGTCGCGGAATGGCTCGTCGATCACGACCCACGCGAACAGGAGGATGAACGAAAGGGCCAGGACCGCCGGCACGAAGATGCGCTCAAACCGATCGGTAAAACGCTGCGTCGGCGACTTCTGCGTCTCCGCTTCGCTCACCATCTTCACGACCTTGGCGAGCGCGCTTTCGTTGGAACGCCGCGTCACCTCGATCTCGATCGCGGCACCGCCGTTGATCGTACCGGCGAACACCCGGGACGTCGCTTCGACTGCATCGGGCTTCGCGCGTGCCGCCTCGATGTCGGCCACAGGCTCCTTGTCGACCGGGATGCTCTCGCCAGTCACGGGGGCCTGGTTGATCGCGCTCGAACCCTTGATGACGAAGCCGTCAGCAGGCAGGCGCTCGTTGGGGCGCACAATCACCACATCACCGATCACCAGCTCCTCGACGGCAAGCTCCGTGGTCTGTCCGTCGCGGCGCACTGTGGCCTTGTCGGGCGCGAGTTCGGCGAGCGCTTCGATGGCCCGCCTGGCGCGCCCCATCGCATAATGCTCGAGCGCATGGCCGAGGCTGAACAGGAACAGCAGGAGCGCGCCTTCCGCCCAGGCACCGAGCGCCGCGGCGCCAGCGGCTGCCACGAGCATCAGCGTGTCGATCTCGAATTTCCTGAGCTTCAGATTGTCGATCGCCTCGCGCAGCGTGAAGAATCCGCCAAAACCATAGGCACCCACATAGAAGGCGGTCGGTAGCCATTCGGGCGTGCCCGCTACCAGCTTTTCGACCGCGAAGCCGATCGCCAGCAGTGCGCCGCACGCGAGCGCAAAGATCAATTCGGTATTGGGGCCAAGAAAATTGGCATGGGCGTGATCATGCCCGTCACCCGGCCCATGTTTCTCAGCGCCCTCACCATGACTGGCGTCGCCATGGTCGTGGCCTGTATGGTCACCGGTGCTGTGGCCGTGTCCGACGTGCTCCGAGCCAGTCCGCTGTACCGGCCTGACCTTGAGCTTGCCGAGCGCCGCGAGGATGAACGCCTCGTCGACCCGCTCCTTGTCATATTCGACACGGATGCTGCCCGAGGCGCTGGCGTCGGCCTGCAGCACGCCGGGCATCCGGCACAGGGTTTCGCTAATGGTGCGCGCGCGGCGCTCGTGGCCGATACGCTCGACCTGCCACCTGGCATGACCGTATCGTCCGCTGATCTCGGCGCCGGCTGCGCGCACCATTTCGCGCACACGCGACATCGGCAATGCCGCGCTATCGAAATGGATGCACAGCTTTGCGGGGGTCTCGCCATCGGCGGGAAGGACATGCGCCTCTTCGACGCCGGGTTTCGCCTTGAGTGTCGCGACAAGCCGGCCAACGCAAGCATCGGCCGCGTCAGGGATCTGCGGCAACAGGACGGGAATATCGAGTTTGAGCTTGTCGGTCATCGCACCGTCTCCGCGCTGTTTTTCGCTTCTGCACGAGCATCGCGCAGGATTTCCATGCCGCCCTTGATCGCGATGAGCGCGGTCGCCAGGCCGACGATTAGATCGGGCCAATTCGTCCCCAGCCACAATACCAATGCCCCGGCGATCAGGATGCCGCCGTTGGAGATGAAGTCGTTGAAGCTGAAGGTCGTGGCGGCGCGAAGGTTCACGTCCTTCTGCTTTAGACGCTGGAGCATCCGCAGGCAGATATAGTTCACGACCGCAGCGACCGCCGACATTACCATCATCGTGGGTCCGATCGGCTCGCTGCCCTGAAGATAGCGGCGTCCGACATCGAGGAGAATGCCGCCCGCGAAGATCAGCAGCATCACGCCCGATGCCCGCGCCGCTCGCGTTTTCCAGGTCTGTCCGCGGCTTAACGCAACAAGGCTCAACCCATAAACGGCCGTATCGGAAAGATTGTCGACGCCATTGGCGATCAGCGCGCTGGAATCACCGATCAGTCCGGAGGCGAAGAAGCCGATCGCAATCGCTGCGTTGAGCAGCAGCACTATCCATAACGTCCGGCGCTCATCTGGCGCCTGTGGGTCTGAGGGCGTCATACCATGATCTCCTCGATAAGCAGCAGCGCGAGAAACCCGACAAAGAACATGGCGCTGATGAGCGGTGAGTCCGGCTTCTCATGGGCTTCGACCAGCAGTTCCTCGGTCACGAGGTAGAGCAGTGCCATGAGCCCGAAACTCAGGAACCCGGTGATCCATACCGGCGTCAGCAACGCCACTGGCTGCGCGACGAGGGCGCCGAAGGGCAAAAGCAACGCCAGCGCGCAGGTCAGGCCGATCGCCTTGGCCTTGCGATATTTGCCGGCAAGGTCGTTGGTGAGGGTAAGCGCAAGGAACAGCACCTCGAGCGTCAGCGCGACGGCGAGGAGCGCCCCTGCCTTTTCGCCGGCGATGAAAGCGAGCCCCAGAACCAGGCCGTCTATGGCAAGGTCGAGTCCTATCGCCGCGAGAAGCGCGACAGGTCCCTTGAACCGGCTCTCCGCCGCCTTGAGGCTCAGCATGACGGCGACGCCGAGTGCGCCGCCGATCAGCGTCGCGGTCGGGGAACCGCCATGCTTAACCAGTGGCAGGATTTCTGTGGCAGCGGCTGCGAACACGACGCCGGCTGCCAGATGCTGCATGGCCGCGACCAGCTTTTCGCCGGGGGACCGCCACCCGGCGATGAGCGCCCCGAACATGATCGCAGCCATCGGAATGAGCGCGAATTTGAGCGCGGCCATCGTCAGCGCTCCATGATGATGCGGGGATTGGTCACAGGTTCGTTGCCTTCGTGCACACGGCAGTTGGCTTTCCGGTCTCTTCGATCCTGATCTCGTTACCTCGGAAGGTCGCACTGGCCGTATCGCCAA
Source organism: Sphingobium aromaticiconvertens (assembly GCF_037154075.1). NCBI lineage: Bacteria > Pseudomonadati > Pseudomonadota > Alphaproteobacteria > Sphingomonadales > Sphingobiaceae > Sphingobium > Sphingobium aromaticiconvertens. The sequence goes on along the minus strand of NZ_JBANRJ010000001.1, from coordinate 1,474,895 downwards.
CATATTGGAGGCCCTGTGCTGGTGCGGTCAGGATGATGGGTGCCGCATCGGCATTGCGCCGGATCTCAAGGGTCAGCCCTTCGTTTTTGAAGTCGATGAGAAGCGTGCGCTTGTCGTCGCACTCATACGGATGGCGGCCAGGAGTGCCGCTTGCGTCCGCGCTGTCATTCGCGTGGATTTCCTGTTCTGTCGGCGCCTTTGTCGTCGGCTGCTCCGAACATGCAGCCAATGCCATTGGCGCAGCGGCGATGGCCAGCGTGCGCGAATATGGGAATGCCATCATGGCCTCCGATTGCTTCTGAAGCCGTTGCGAGCCGGCAAGGTGCGCCCCTTCGCAGCCGGTTGGGCCGACAGCCGCCGCAGATGCCGTTCCAGACCGGCATCCGACTGGGCGAGACTGGCGTGAATTTTGCGGCGCATCATCGCCGCCAGAGGCGCGCCAAGGAGGCCCGAGAAGCGCAGGCTATGCCGCACACGCGTTCCCGTGGCCTCGCTCTCAAGAGTATAATTTTCCTCAAACATTAGGAGTTTGGGAACGCCAGCGGTCCAGGTGAACATGCGCGGCTTATCGGCGCGGATGATGTTCGCCTTGGCGGTCAGCTCCTTATCGAGCCTGCCGATGCGGAAAATGTAGGCGGCCTCGCCGCCCTGGACCGCAGCGCCGGAAAGTCGAATGAAGGGGTTCCACCGGGAATGCGCTGGAAAGTCGGTGAGCACCGACCAGATGCGCAGCGGCGATGCCTTAAGGCTGATCACATTTTCGATCACTGACACCTGATGCCTCCTTTCTGAACGTGGTGAGGAGGGCGAAGTTTCGCCCTCCCCTTTGCGGTCATGCATGCTGCGGCGGGGCAGCCTCTTCCCTCTCGTCACCCTCGTCACCCTTCACCGCCTGCTGGCCGAAACGCGCGTAGAGCGTGGGAAGCACGAACAGCGTCAAAAAGGTCGCGGAGATGAGACCGCCGATGACGACGGTCGCGAGCGGCTTTTGCACTTCCGCGCCGGCCCCGCTCGCAAACGCCATCGGCACGAAGCCGAGACTGGCGACCAAGGCCGTCATCACCACAGGACGGAGCCGCTGGATCGCCCCTGTCCGTGCAGCTTCTGCCCGGTCCATGCCGGACCGGATCAGGTCCTGCACCGAACTGACCATGACGAGGCCGTTGAGGACCGCGATACCCGACAGCGCGATGAAGCCCACCGCAGCCGAGATCGAGAAGTCCATACCCCGGGCAAACAGCAGCAGCACGCCGCCGACCAAGGCGAAGGGCACGCCGGTGAACACAATCGCGGCATCCCGCGCCGATCCCAATGCCCCGTAGAGCAGCAGCAGGATTAAGATGAAGCAGGCCGGGATCACGAGCTGAAGCCGCTGACTGGCGGACTCCAGATTTTCGAATTGCCCGCCCCATTCAAGATAGCTGCCAGCGGGCAAGCGCACATTTTGCCCGACGGCCGCCTGTGCGTCCGCAACCACGCTGCCGACGTCACGTCCACGCACATTGGCCTGCACGACGACACGGCGCTTGCCGTTCTCGCGACTGATCTGGTTCGGCCCATCGACGACGCCGATACTGGCGACGCTGGACAGCGGCACATAGCCGCCCCCGGCAATCGGCACCTGCACCTGTTCGAGCTGACGCAGATCCGCGCGCTGCGCGTCCGACAAGCGGATGACCACCGGGAACCGGCGATCACCCTCAAAGATCATGCCGGACTCGCGGCCGCCGATGGTGGCGGTTATCGTGTCCTGCACGTCCTGCGCGGTGACACCGACCCGCGCCATCGCGTCGCGATTGACGCGAATATCGAGCATTGGAAGACCCGTGGTCTGCTCGACCTTCACGTCCGCAGCCCCTTGCGTCTTGCGCAGAACACCGGCGATCTGTTCGGCGGTGCGGTTCATGGCAACGAAGTCGTCGCCAAACACCTTGACCGCGATGTCGCCGCGCACGCCGGCGATCAGCTCGTTGAACCGCATCTGGATCGGCTGCGTGATCTCGTAGGCGTTGCCCGGAATCTTGCCGAGCAGGCCTTCCAGTCGCTCGACCAGTTCCTCCTTTGCTAGCTTGGGATCAGGCCATTCATCGCGGGGCTTGAGGATGACGAACATATCGGTCGCATTGGGCGGCATCGGGTCCGATGCCAGCTCGGCCGTACCTGTCTTGGAAAAGACGAAGCGCACCTCGGGCTGCTTGGCGACAATACGCTCGATCGGCACCTGCATGGCCTGGCTCTGCTGAACCGAGGTCGCCGGGATACGCAGCGCCTGGATGAGCAGATCGCCCTCATCGAGCTGGGGCAGGAAGACTTGCCCCAGCGTGGTGAAAGCCAGCGCCGCCGCGACGAGACTCACAACGCTTGCGCCGATCGTGAGCGACGGGCGCTTCATGGCCTTCTCGAGACCCGGTTCGTAACGGGCTTTCAGCCACGAGATGATGCGCCCATCCTTCTCCTCGACCCGCTTGGACAGCCAGATGGCAATCGCCGCCGGCACGAAAGTCAGCGACAAGGCAAAGGCGAAAAGCAGGGCGATGATGACCGTCAGCGCCATCGGCACGAACGTCTTGCCCTCCACGCCCGTGAGCGTGAGCAGCGGCACATAGACAAGGATGATGATCGCCTGCCCGTAGACCGAGGGCCGGATCATCTCGCGCGCCGCCGTGGCAACGGCTTCGAGGCGCTCCTTCATGCTGAGCAGCCGGCCTTCATGGTGCTGTTGCTCCGCGAGGCGGCGCAGCGCGTTCTCGACGATGATGACAGCGCCATCGACGATGAGACCAAAGTCGAGCGCCCCCAGGCTCATCAGATTTGCCGAGACACCCAGACGCAGCATGCCGAACCCGGTGAGCATCATTGTCACCGGGATCACCGCCGCCGCAATGAGCGCGGCGCGGAAATTGCCGAGCAGAAGGAACAGCACGACGATGACGAGCAACGCGCCTTCGGAGAGGTTCTTGGCGACCGTCTTGATCGTCGAATTGACCAGCGCGGTCCGGTCCAGAACGGGTTGAACCACGACATCGGGCGGCAGCGAGGCATTGATCTCCTTCAGCCGATCAGCGACCGCCGTGGCGACGTTGCGGCTGTTCTCGCCAATCCGCATGATCGCGGTGCCCACGACCACTTCGGTGCCGTTCTCCGAGGCCGAGCCCATGCGGATCGCCTGACCCGTGCGAACGGTTGCAACCTGGTCGAGGGTGATCGGCACCCCTTCGCGGGTTGCGATGACGGTGCGCGCCAGTTCGGCCGCGTTGCGCACCAGCGCGTCGGAACGGACCGCCAGACCCTCTCCGTTGCGGTTGACGAAGCCGCCGCCCACGCTGGTGTTGTTCTTCTCGAGTGCGGTGCCAAGCTCGGTGAGCGTGATGTTCAGGGAAGCGAGCTTCTGGACGTCGGGGATGACCAGATACTGCTTGGCATAGCCGCCGATGGAGTCGACGCCGGCAAGACCCGGCGTATTCTTCAGGAGCGGCGTGACGATCCAGTCCTGCGCGGTGCGCAGATAGGTTGCCTTGTCTTCTTCGCTCGTCAGCCGTTCGCCTTCCGGCGTGATGTAACTGCCGTCGGGCTGCTGACCCGGCTCGCCGGGTCGGTGCTTGTCATCTTGTCGATGATCAAGCCGGACAGTCCACATATAGACCTCGCCCAGTCCCGTTGCGATCGGCCCCATTTCGGGGTTTACGCCATCGGGCAGGTTCTCCGCGACGCCCGCCAGGCGCTCGCCAACCTGTTGGCGAGCGAAATAGATGTCGGTGGACTCGTCGAAGACCGCAGTTATCTGCGCGAACCCATTGCGGCTGAGCGAGCGTGTGTTTTCAAGGCCGGGAATGCCGGCAAGCGCGGTCTCGATCGGAAACGAGACCTGCTTCTCTACCAGCTCGGGCGAGAGCGCCGAGGCGCGGACATTGATCTGGACCTGATTATTGGTGATGTCCGGCACCGCGTCGATCGGGAGCCGATAGAGGGAATAGGCACCGATGGCGGTGGCGACGGCGGTGAGGAGCAGGACGAGCCAGCGCTTCTCGACCGCCCATGTGACGATACGGGCGATCATGGCATCAATCCTCGTGCGCCGCTTCGCCCTTGCCGAGTTCGGCCTTGAGCGTGAAGCTGCCTGTAGTGGCGATCTGTTCGCGGCCGGTGAGGCCAGAACGGACGATGACGGTATCGCCGGCAGCGTCGCCCAGCGTGACCGGGGTCGCCTGGAAGCCCTTGGCCGTGCGGACAAAGACGACCGATTTGCCTTCGACGGTCTGAATGGCCGTCGTCGGGACGCGGACCGCAGAGCTTCCGGCATTGCCGCTGAGCTGCACCGCCGCAGTGACGGGCTCGCCGACACGCCACTGCGCGCCGCGATTGTCGAGCGTTGCGATGACCGGCACCTGCCGGGTCTGGGGATCAAGCGCGGGCGATACGAAGGTTATGCGGGCGCTCGTCTGCCTGCCTGGCGCCGTCACCGTCACCACGTTGCCGGGCTTCACCCTGCCCGCATCTTCGGGCTTGAGGTTCAGCGCCAGCGATACCCGGCCAAGATTGGCGATACGGTAAAGCTCCGCGTCAGCAGTGACCGTCTGGCCCAGCACGATCGGACGCGAGATGATCTGGCCGGCGATAGGGGCGGTAATGCCGAGGCGGTTGAGGCCGCCCCCGCCTGCGCCGCCGCCGGCGGCCGCGACCTGACTTTGGGCCTGGCGGTAGGCAATCCGTGCTTCGGTTGCAGCCGTTCGTGCCGCTATCAGGTCCTGTTCGGGTGACACGCGCTGTGCGAACAGGCGCTGTTCACGCGCAAGGTTGGAATTGGCGAGTGCCAGCCTGGCGCGCGACGCTTCGACTTCACCCTTGAGCTGAGCGGCTTCCCGGCTTTCGATGACCGCGATGGTCTCCCCTCTGCCAACCGACTGGCCCAGATTGCGGGTCAATGCCACAATGCGGCCACCGATCGCGGCCGAAACGACCTGCGTGCCCTGCGGGTCGCCTTCGATAGTCGCAGGGAGTTCGATTGTACCGGCACCGCCTGTCATCGGTCGGCCGATCTGGACCCCGGCGGACTTGATCTGGTCGGCCGTGAGCGTCACCACACCTTCGTCGGCATGCGCCTCTTCACCGCCGCCCCCGTGAGCGTCGGCCGCCGCTTCGTTGGTTGCAGAAGCATCGCCGGCTTCAGGACCGCCGCACGCGGAGAGCAGCAAGGCGAGGCCAAGCGGCAGCGCGCCGCCCATAAGGATGGTCTTCATCGGTCGGTGTTCCCCGAAATCGTGGTCGCCGTCGCGGGGGCGGTCAGCCGCTCCAGTTGCGCGCGAGCATTTTGATAATTGGCGAGTGCGTCGATCGCGGCGACGCGCGTCTCGGCAAGAGTTCGTTCGGCATCCAGTAGATCGAGCTGGCCGAACTTGCCCTCACGGTAGCCGATCCGGGCGATCCGGGCAGCTTCCTGCGCCGCCGCCAGCGCCGGTCCGGCTGCAGCGCGAGCGGTTGTCGCTGCGTTTGCTGCCTCCGCCTGCGCGTTCGTGATCGCCTGCTCGACATCGAGGGCGGTAACACGCCGCAAGGCTTCTGCCTGGGTGCGCTGCGCGCTCGCCTGCGCGATGGCCGCGCGGCCGCTGTTGAACAGCGGAATCGGAATGGAGATCGAAAATACCGCGGCGGTGTCGTTGGTCGCTTCGAGCCGCCGCAGGCCCGGGCCGACGTTGAGGTCCGGCACCCGGTTCGCCCGCGCAAGCCTCACGCCGGCATCGGCAATAGCCAGATCGGCATCGGCGGCAGCGAGCGCCAAGGTGTTTGCCGCCGGCGGCGTCTCGACGGGGCCAAAAGTCGACGCTGGGAGCTGGTCCAGAAGCGCAGCATCGAGCCTTCCGTCGATCGGTCGGCCAATCCGCCGTGCAAGGTTCGCGCGCGCGGCTTCGGCAAGCCGGGTCAGCCGTTCCACATTGGCATCGGCGTTGATCCTTGTGACATCGGCGCGTTGCTGTTCGAGCGGTGAGGCCCGGCCCGCCTGAACCCGCACACCCGCGCCGCGCAGCACTTCGGCGGCAATGCGCGCCTGATCGCGCGCCGTTGCGAGCCGGCGTTCGGCCGCGATCGCCTCGATATAGAGCTGTGTCACCTGCAGGCGAATATCGCTCGCGGTGATTGCTGCCTGCAGTTCGGCACGCGACAACTGTGCGCTGGCGACAGCGACGCGCGCGCCGCGCTTGCCGCCCAGCTCGATCGGAATCGCCACGCCAACGGTCGTCTCTGCGCTTTGCAAGCCCTTATATGGGCCAGAGCCGACGACATTCTCGACCTGACCCTGAACCACGGGATTTGGCCGTAGCCCCGCGACTGTCCGTTCGGCCTGGGCTGCTTCGATTGCGGCCGATGCCGCGTCAGCGGCAGGTGCCGCGCCGCCGGCGGCCAGCACGGCCTGATCGAGGGTATAGATGCCGAGCGGCTGCGTCGCCTCCGTAGTCGGCGTTTGCTGCGCCTGCGCCATCGAAGCGCAGGACGCCGCGGCCATCATGGCCACGAACATCTTTTTCATTATCTGGTGATCCTGACAAAACACATCTGGCCGGCGAGCGCCGACCGGCGGGTCGTGTCAGGCGGCGGGAGGCCTCAAGGCCGGGCCAGTCCGGTATGACGCCAGCGCGCTATGCGCCGCAGGAAACGGACGCAACCCGCCCGCCTCGCCCAGGGAATACAGGTCGCTTGTATCGGGTATGTCCAATGCTGGACCATGGCAGGTGCTGTGGTGATGGGGCATCGCCTTGTCGGCGTCGCCCTGAGACTGATCAGCATCGCCATCTTCATGTACGACGCCGGCGCAATCCACCATAATCTGCCCGGAAACCTCGCGCGCATGGATCGTCGCCGTCAGCACAAGGGACGACGCGATCATGACCAGCAAGAGGGAGCAGAGCCTGCGCAGCATGTGCCGTGATCTAAACGAGATGCCGGCAAGTGTCATTGCATAACTTCAGGAGGCACTGGCCGTGCTTCGCGCCATGCGGGGATCGCCTCGCCCAGCACGCGCCACGCCGACCGCAGGAAGATAAGCGCAATCACCGCGCCGACGGCAATGTCGGGCCAGACCGAGCCTGTCGCGGCTACCAGTCCGGCAGCAATCAACACGCCGATGTTGGACGCCACGTCGTTGCGTGAACATTCGAACGTGCTCGACATATTCACATTTTGGGAGCGGAACCGCCACAGCAGCGCCAGGCAAACGACGTTGGCCACAAGTGCGGCGCTCCCGAACGCGAGCATCAGCGTCGATGAGGGCGGCACGCCGTTCACGAGCTTGTCGGCAATCTCGACGACCACCGCGATGCCGAAAACAAGGATGATGCCGCCCTTCGCAACCGCGGCCCCTGCCTCCCAGCGCGGCCCCCGGCTCAAAGCGTAAAGGCTCAGTGCATAGACGAGCGCATCGCCAAACATGTCGACGGAGTCCGCCATCAGCGCCGATGAGCGGGCCGCCAGGCCGCCGCCGAACTCGGCGATAAACATCACGAAGTTGATCACCATCACGGTGATCAGGACGCGCCGCTGATCCGCCTTTCGGCCCAGCTCAGCGATCGTATCACTTTTTTTCGAACAGCAGTCGTCCGCCATCTGATGCCTCGATTCGTGCGTCGGACACCCTATATGAACCCTCATCCTACTAGAGGGTCAAGGGACGGCTCATGAAGATCGGTGCCATTGCCAAGCAAACCGGGCTGAAAATCGAGACCATCCGCTTCTATGAGGCCGAGGGGTTGATCGAACCGCCAACACGTAGCGGCGGGAATTACCGGCTGTATGGCCAGACCCATCTCGATCGATTGTCTTTCATCAAACGATCGCGCGACCTTGGCTTTACCTTGGATCAGGTTCGCGATCTCTTACGCCTGGCCGATAATCCTCGGGGGTCGTGTGAGGAAGTGGACAGCATCGTGGCACTTCATATCGACGAGATCGATCGTAAGCTCGCCGATCTGACGGCTTTGCGGAGCGAGGTGGTGCGTTGGGGCGGCGACTGCGAGGCAACGACGATCGCGGAATGCAAGGTCATCGACGCTTTGTCTTCGGGCGCACCGGGGCGCTTGTAACCTGATACGCTGATGTGCGGGGTCTAAGAACACAGGTACAGGGCGCGGCCCTGCCGGGCACGGCTCTACCGGCGGCACGCGCCGACCAAGCCACCGTACCGGCGTCTCGGCCCATTTAGGGTAACGATCCTCGCGTGAGGGGGTGTGCCATGTGGCACACCCCCCAATAGCCGCGCGCAGCGCGACATCTTCCCTCGGCGCTACGGCCCTCCCCCGGAGGCCCGCGCACGCGGGGAACACCAAGGGCCGCTGCCCTTTCGTTCCCGAAGCAAAATCGACAGCCCCGTGTGGTCCGCCAAGCGCGGCACCCGACGCCCCGATGGGCGTCGGCCGCGCTAGGGCGGCCTGCCCGCGCCAGGCCATCGATTTTCCTCCTCCCTCTCCATCCCGCTCCTCGCCGGAGAGGCAGAGCCGCATGCCGCAGAGCAAGCGGCTTTCAGCCCCGAAGGAAGGAGAACAAGGACAATGGCTTACACACGATACAAGGGCGATCCCTACTGGAAGCGGGCCAAAGTGGACGGGACGGGCGCAGACGGCAGCCCCTACCGCAAGGGCGAGCGCGTGTTCTTCTATCCGCGCACTGGCGCGACTTACGCGGGCGACGCCGCCACGCGCGCTTCCGCCGAATTTGACGAACTCGCAGCCCTCGAAGGCTGACCTCCCCCCAATCGAAATTACAGATCAGGAGCATTCATCATGGCTATCATCACCGCCAAGCTGTCGCAGCTTCGTCTTTCCCCGCTCAACCAGCGCCGCATCAAGCCATCGGCAATCGAGTCCATGGCCGACGATATTCACGCGCATGGCCTGTTGCAGAACCTTGTCGCCTATGAGGAAGACGGCCTGTTGTGGGTATTCGCAGGGGGACGGCGCTATCGCGGCCTCAAGGAACTGGTGAAGCGCAAGAAGGTCAGGAACAGCGACCTGTTCCCCGTCGAGGTACGCAGCAAGGAAGAGGCCATCGAGCTGTCGCTGGCAGAGAATTTCCAGCGTGAAGACATGCACCCTGCGGACAGTATCCGCGCCTTTGCGGCTCTGCGCGATACCGGCATGGACGCCGAGGAAATCGCGGCCCGGTTCGGTCAGGCGGTCAGTTTCGTCTATAAGATGCTGCGCCTTTCCGCGCTTGCCCCGGTGCTGATCGACCTGATCGCCAAGGATCAGTTGACCCTTGAAGCCGCCCGCGCGCTCACCTTGACCGACGATCACGACTTCCAAGTGAAAGTGTGCAAGGCGGCGAACGGGCAGGCCCACACCATCCGCCGGATGCTCACCACCGAGAAGGTCGATACGACCAGCGGCATGTTCCTGTTCGTCGGGCGCGAAGCCTACGAAGCCAAAGGCGGTTCCATCACCGTGGACCTGTTCAGCCAAGGGGATGAGGGTTTCGCCGACAGCCCCGAACTGGTGCAGGAATTGGCGGAGGAAAAGCTGGAGACGATCGCTGCCGAATACCGCAGCATCGGGTGGCACGAAGTGCGCGCGGAAATCGAGCGGCCCTATGACCTCTACATGAAGGGCAGCATGTATCCCGCCACGCGCGAGCCGACCGAGGCCGAAGCGGAGCGCATGACCGTCCTTGCCGCCGAGATCGAGGCGATTGCCGACGATGAAGGCGAGGACAGTCAGAGGATCGAACCGCTGGTGGACGAGCAGGAAGCGATCATGGAAGGCCAGCGCGCTTTCACTGGCGAGCAAGTATCGGTGGGCGGCGTTGCGCTATGGATTGCGCGGGACGGGACGCTGGGCAGGAGCTTCTATCGCGCTAAGGCCGAACCCAAGCCCAAGGCGAGCCATGACGGGCCGACCCCGCTCTACAGCAATAGCCTGCTCGCCGACCTGTCGCGCATCAAGACGCAGATCGTGCAGGAAGCGGTCGCGGCCGACCCGGCGCTGGCTCTCGATGTTCTACTGGACAGCCTTGCCGGGCAGTTGCTCCATGGCGCTCACAGCTACCAGTTGGCGGTCGAGGTGCAGGCCAAGGCGATCGCCACCGACGTTGCGGACGAGTTGATGGCGACCAGTGACGTGCAGGCCGTTGAGGAAGTGATGGCTAACCGCTTCGCTGCCGTCCCCGAAGATGGCCGGTTCGAGGCGATCCGGGCCATGACTGGCGATGACAAGATGGCGCTGCTGGCGGGACTTGTTGCCATGACCGTGGACGGCACCGTGTTTTCGGGTGGCTCCCCCGGTCAGCGCCACCACCAGTTCGAGCAGATCGCGCGCGCAAGCGGGGTGGACATCGCGGCTCGCTGGACCGCCCCCATCGCCCTGTTCGACAAGATGCGCCGCGCTGCCCTGATTACCCTTCTGACCGATGAAGTCGGTGCGGCAAGTGCGGAGAACTGCGCAACCATCAAGAAGAAGGCCGACCTCGCCGTCAACGTGGCAGGACGCCTGCCCGCAGGTTGGCTTCCCGTTCCCATTAAGATCGGTGCCTTCGATCAGGCCGACGAGAGCAAGGATCAGGAAGGCGACATGATTGACGAAGAGGATATGGCCGAGAACGAAGACGCCTGACCGAGCGGGGGCTGGTGCGAACCGGCCCCCGTCTCTCCATACCAAGATCCAGTGCGGCGCGCCCGTCGCCCCGGCGCGCTCGCCATGCCACAGCATGACGGGCGCGCTCGCCGGTCCTGGCGGACCTGCCCGGCGCCGCGCGACCAAGGCCGCGCGGCGGGCGACTATGAACCCAGTCAGGCCCTTTTCACAGCAGCCGTTGCCACCAGCCTACGTCGTGCCACTTTCCAAATTTGCGGCCCACATCACGGTAGATCCCGAGTGGTGTGAAACCCATGCTCTCGTGCAGAGCAATGCTGCCCTTGTTGGGTAATGCGATGCCGGCGAACGCTGCGTGAAAACCACGTCCGGCAAGGTCAGGTAGCAAGTGGCCATAAAGGGCACGCCCGACCCCGGTCCGCCTTACCCCGTCGGCAATGTAGACTGTCACATCGACGGAGGTGCGATAGGCCGCGCGAGTGCGGTGCTGGCTGGCGTAGGCATAGCCTACGACCTCGCCGCCCTGCTCTGCCACCAGGTAGGGATAATCCTGCAAGGTGGCCTCGATCCGTGCCGCCATTTCGACCACGCTTGGCGGCGCTTCCTCAAAGGAAATGGCGGTATGCTCGACCACAGGCGCGTAAATCGCCTGTATGGCGCAAGCGTCGCCTGTCATGGCCGAACGGATCAAAGTAACGATCAAGGATGCTGGCCTTGCGCCGCGATAGCGATGCTCGACAGATCCGTAGCCGGATCAACGGGCACGCCCGATGATCGACGCTCTGAATAGCGATCAACGAGCTGGTCCGCGTGCGGGCGCAGCAGGACGGTGAAGCGCACCAGTTCCTCCATGACGTCGACGATGCGATCATAGTAGCTGGACGCTTTCATGCGGCCCGCCTCGTCGAACTCCTTGTAGGCCATCGCCACGGAGGACTGATTGGGGATGGTGAACATCCGCATCCAGCGACCGAGGAGGCGAAGCGAGTTGACGGCATTGAACGACTGCGAGCCGCCGGACACCTGCATGACCGCCAGCGTGCGACCCTGCGTCGGCCGCATCCCCCTCATCTCCAGCGGCAGATGATCGATCTGCGCCTTCATGATGCCCGTGATCTGGCCGTGCCGCTCCGGGCTGCACCACACCTGACCCTCCGACCACAGTGCCAGTTCACGCAGTTCGTGGACGGCGGGGTGATCGTCTCCCGCCACCTGGTCGGGCAGCGGCAGTGTCGATGGGTCGAAGATGCGGGTTTCCGCGCCAAACAGGCGTAGAAGCCGCGCGGCTTCCTCCGCGGCGAGACGCGAGAAGGATCGCTCGCGCAAACTGCCATAGAGCAGCAGAATGCGCGGCGCAGGATCGAGCGCGCCCAACCCCAGGGCGGGGCGCTGGCGGACATAGGCCGGGTCGAGCGCCGGGAGATGGTCGGCCTCATAGAGATCGCGAAGAGGCATCAGGCGGTCCTTGGTCCTAATAGGATTACACAGGTGCCAATGAGGCAAAGGGCGGCCCCGCCAACGTCCCAACGGTCTGGGCGTACGCCTTCCACAGCCCATAGCCACGCGAGGGATGCACAAATGTAGATGCCGCCATATGCAGCGTAGGCTCGACCCGCTGCGTCACTGTCCACGCGGGTCAGAAGCCATGCGAACAGCATTAGCGACGCGACACCCGGCGCTAGCCATAGGGGGGACTTATCCAGTCGGAGCCATGCCCAAAAAGCAAAGCAGCCGGCGATTTCTGCGATTGCTGCGCCAAGATAAACGAGCGCCGTCATACCATGCTGATCCTGATTGCGAGAGCTACGAGGGTCACCAGTAACACCGGAACCGTCAGCGTTACGCCGACCTTGAAGTAATAGCCCCAACCGATGCGAATGCCTTTTTGTCCGAGGACATGAAGCCACAGCAGGGTGGCAAGCGATCCGATGGGTGTGATCTTGGGACCAAGATCACAGCCGATCACATTGGCGTAGATCATCGCTTCCCTCACCGCTCCTGTGGCGTGCGTGGCGTCGATCGACAGCGCGCCCACCAGAACCGTCGGCATGTTGTTCATGACGGATGACAGGATGGCAGCGATCACGCCGGTTCCCAGAGCGGCACCCCACACCCCGCCCTGCGCGGTCCGATCGAGCAGCGCAGCGAGGTGGTCGGTCAGTCCTGCATTTCGCAGGCCATAGACGACGAGATACATGCCAAGCGAAAAGATGACGACCTGCCAAGGCGCGCCGCGCAGCACCTTGCGGGTCTCGATGACATGCCCCCTCCCCGCAATTGCGAGCAGCAGGATCGCGCCGGCAGCGGCAACCGCGCTGACAGGCACGCCCAGCGGATCAAGCAGGAAGAAGCCCACGAGAAGAAGCACGAGGACGACCCAACCGGCGCGAAAGGTTGCGGCGTCCCGGATCGCCGCGCGCGGCGCGCGCAGCGCGGCAACATCATAGTCTGTCGGTATGTCGCGCCGGAAGAACACCATCAGCGCGCCGAGCGTGGCGGCGATCGCGGCCAGATCCACCGGCACCATCACGCTCGCATATTCGCCAAAGCCGAGCTTGAAGAAGTCGGTCGACACGATGTTGACGAGATTCGAGACCACAAGCGGGAGGCTGGCGGTGTCCGCGATGAAGCCTGCGGCCATTACGAACGCCAGCGTCGCCTTGTCGCCATAGCCCAGCGCGCGCAGCATCGCGATGACGATGGGGGTGAGGATCAAGGCCGCGCCATCATTGGCGAACAGGGACGATACCGCCGCGCCGAGCAGCACGATGAGGGCGAACAGGGCACGACCGTTGCCCTTGCCCCAGCGAGCGACGTGAAGCGCCGCCCATTCGAAAAATCCCGCCTCATCGAGCAGCAGGCTGATGACGATGATCGAGACGAATGCCCCCGTCGCGTTCCAGACAATGTCCCAAACCACAGGCACGTCGGACAGCGACACAACGCCGGCAAGCAGCGCTACGATCGCCCCGCCCATGGCGCTCCACCCGATGCCGAGGCCCTTGGGTTGCCAGATGACGAGCGCAATCGTGGCGATGAAGATCAGAATTGCTGGCAGCATCAGGCGATACGCTGGCCTGTGCCATCCACGACCTGTTCGCCATCTTCTTTCGCGAATGCGCCAAGCTGGCCTGTCGGCAGCAGATCAAGCACCGCTTCGGAAGGACGGCACAGTTTCACACCCAGCGGCGACACAACGAGGGGCCGGTTGATAAGGATTGGATGCGCCATCATCGCGTCCACGAGCTGTTCGTCGGACAGTGCCGGGTCGGCAAGGCCCAACTCGCCAAAAGGCGTACCCTTTTCGCGCAGGAGATCGCGCGGGGTCATGCCGGCGCGGCCAACCAGTTCGACCAGCAAGGCTCGCGTAGGCGGCGTCTTAAGATATTCGATCACATGCGGTTCGATGCCCGCGTTGCGGATCATGGCGAGCGCGTTGCGCGATGTGCCGCATTCGGAATTGTGATAGATGACGATGTCGATGGCCACGGGGCATCCTTTCAGCAGCAAGGTGAGAGTTCAGCGATCAGCGGCGCGCACACTTGCGCGTTGCCGCCGCAGCAATCCTTGAGGAGAAACAGGGTCAGCGCCCGCAGCCCGTCAAGATCGGCGCGGTAGATAATCGATCGGCTATGGCGTTCGGAACGCACCAGGCCTGCCCGGGTGAGAATACCAAGATGCGCCGACATGGTGTTTTGCGGCACATCGAGCTGGCGCGCGATTTCTCCCGCAGCCAGGCCATCGGGTTCATGCCGCACCAGTAGCCGGAAGGTGTCGAGCTGCGTCCCTTGTGCCAAGGCGCTCAAAGCGGTGATTGCCAACTCATTTTCCATATATCCAGCATAATGGATATATTTTTGAGTGCAATTGCCGTTTAGCGGTAGCACCGTGAGTTAGTTCGCAAGTGGTGCAGAGCTGGTCCGCTCTCCTCCTGCGTCGGGTAGTGAAAGCGAGAGCGCCGCATCGGCAACCCGCGCATTATCGACCGTTATGGGCGATTGTTCATCTCGGCCATGGCTCCCCGCGTGATTTCCCATGCCGAATGCAGGAATAGCAGCGCAATAATACCAGCGACAGCAAGGTCAGGCCATGCTTGTCCAGTCCAGGCGACCAGCCCTGCCGCAGCGATCACGGCGATATTTGCCAGAGCATCGTTGCGGCTGAACAGCCAGATCGCGCGGACATTGGCGTCACCTTCACGAAAACGAGAGAGGACAAGAGCGGCGCTTACATTGATTATCAGCGCTACCACCCCGATCCCGCCCATTAGATCGGCTTCAGGCGCGACAGCGTTCATCGAACGCCACATGGCAAATCCGATAACACCCAGACCCAGCGCTCCGAGGAAAAGGCCCTGTGCGAGGGCGATTCTCGATCTCGCGTGAGCAGTCCAGCCCAAGGCGATAAGGCCGAACAGGGAAATGGTCCCATCGCCGATAAAGTCGAGCGCATCCGCCTTGAGCGCCTGGCTATCAGCAATAAACCCGCCGACGATCTCGACCAGACCGAAACCAAGGTTGAGCAGGATGACGATCCACAGAGCACGGCGATACGCGGGGTCGCGCTCCGCCCGCTTCGTATCGCCGGTACAGCCGCATGAGGGGGTTTGGATTTCACTCATACGCTATTCCTACAATCTACAGTAACTATAGAAGCAAGTAGAAAATTCGGTCTTTACGGAGCACCCTGCCTTACGCAGATGGCGCAAGATCGACGGTCTTATCTCGCTTGCGACGATTGAACGAGAAGCCCGTGGCAATTGCCAACACCATGAGAAGCTGGGCTATGATGGATTGCCAAGTGGGAAATATGCCTAGCATGGAAAGTCGGGGGCCGTTGGCGATCGGCGCTATGCCGATGATTCCGGCCTCTTGCAGTGCCCCCACGCCTTTGCCAGCAAGAACCACTGTCAGCCCCGCCATCAGCCACGAACTGTAAGCGAAAACCTTAGCAATCGGGAGCTGGCGGCTGTAGCGGAGCATGGCCCAGGCGATCACGGCGAGGATCGCGACCGCTGATCCTGCCCCGGCGAGCAGCGCGCTGCCATTCCCCTGCGTCCACAGCGCCGCGTAGAACAGGATCGTTTCAAACACCTCACGATAAACCACCACGAAGGCCAGCCCAAAGAGGAACCAGGCGGAGCGGCCCGACAGCGCGCGCGCCATCTTTTCTCTGATGTAGCGTTGCCATTGATCGGCTTGTGCCTTGCCGTGCATCCATATCCCGACCGAGAGCAGGACCACTGCTGCAAATAGCGAACCGAACCCCTCCGTCAGCTCTCGGCTCGCGCCGCTGATCCCGATTGCATAGGTGGCCACCGGTTTACCCGCCCATCGTCATCAATGACGGAACTGCGCCATCGCGCTGGAATCACCTCATCGATCGGAACATCCTGCAATGGCACGAAGCGGCATCCGCCATCCACCTTGCTCCTGATCCAGTCGAGGGCCGCCAGGACCGGCCGCCACACCGCGTTGTTCGACCGGAACTCAAGTACGGAAAGCAGGCTTGGCAGCATGCGCCGGTAATGATTGGCCCAGGAACCACGCATCACCTTGTAGATGCGCCGGTCCAGAGCGCCCTTCGCATGGCTCTCCTTGACGATCGCCGCCAGCTTGGCCTTACCGGCGATCGGGAAAATGACATCGCAGATGCGCCCCGATGGTTCATTGATCGAGGCGCTGGCGATCTCGACCAGCAGGCGCTCCTTTCCATAGACCCGCTCGATGTCTTTCGCGATATCGCCCACCACCTTGCGTTTCGAGCGCGTTCCGATCTTGTGAACGGTTTCGATCAGCAGGTCGATCATCGCGTCAGTGAGTTGCGCCTCCCGCGACATTAGATAAATCGCATAAAGGCCGAGCTGTCGCGCCGGCGCATGCCGGCGCATCTCCGAGGCCTTTTCACCGGCAACGCGGCGAACAATCTGATCGACCCATGGCTTGCCCGTAGCCGTCAGGAGATCATGGGGAAGATCAAGTCTCTGGATAAAGGCGAGTTTCTCGGTCACGTCGAGAATGTTGTCGAGCGTTGCCTGTCCGGCGTCACCCTTCATCCTGTTGAATCCGGTCGAGCTGTCCGGATCGGCAAGCGAGGCTTCCAATAACGCCACCGCATCTGACGAAAGCCGATCACTGGCTCCGATCAGCCAGGTGTCCAGATAATCTTGCCGTTGTGAGCGAACGACACGTTCAAGCTCCTTGCGCGACGGCCCATAAATACGCCGGTCCCGGCACCACAGGAAAACATGCTCAAGCATGGCATTGATCGACTGGCCGCCCGGGCACAGCTCGCCAGCAATCCATTCCGTCAATTGCGCGCGATCCACCCGCTTCATGCGGTGATATCCAAGATGGATCAGGATCTCCGCACAATGCCGTCGTGCTGTCCGACTGGAAAAGTCATAACCGGCTATCTCGCCAGCCTCGACACCGAGTTGCTCGGCCAGATACGAGAGGCCATCGGTAGGGATTGAGCCGGGATCGATCGCGAAAAACCCCAGGGAAGCGAAGAATTTCAGCTGTGCGGCGAGGCCAAGGCGCGTCAGGGCCGGCTTCGAATTTACAAAATCAATATCGGCAAAGCTCAGGCTCCATCGTCCGATCAAATCCCCGCCCGGAATACTCCGATCCATCAACCCACTCCCTATGATGGAGCGAACTGTCCTCTTCTATGATTTCCATCGTCAATACCGAATGCCACGTTCCCAAAACGTTCTCCGACTTGGCCAAAATCGCAGCTTGGGGCCGACTGGGCCAAGTGCCAATGATTGGATCATCTGGTCGCGCGTCATCTGGCAGGCTTGGGCAAATCCGATAACGATCGACGCCTGGCTTTACGATGAAGAAATCATTCCTAAGCGTCGTTAACCATCCTCTAACGCTTGCGATGCGATCATGCAGCTATGCTAGAGGTCGCACCGGGGTGAACATGAGCAGCATCTTCATCAACGACGTCATGGCCGTGCGAAGCGCCATTCTCGACAGGAATGCGGCGCTTCGGAATGTAGCAAGCAGCGCGGTTTCTGTTGGTAGCCCCGAGGGTGCGGGAGCAAAATTCGAAGCAGCGATGAATACCGTGCTTGGAAAGGCGGACGGTGCAGACTCGGTCGTAGGTCCAGGTTCGACCCAAGGGATCTCGGCTGCCGGGCGCGCGGAACCAGGTGGCTTTACCTCTACACTGCAAACACAGCTTCAAAAGATCAATGAAATCAACGCTCGCGCCGGAAAGTTGACGGTTGCCTATGAACGCGGCGAAGAGGTCGATATTGCAAAGGTAATGCTCGCGCGGCAGGAGTCGTCGATCGCGTTCGAGGCGACGTTGCAAGTTCGCAATAAGTTGCTTTCCGCGTATAAGGACATCATGAGCATGCCAGTCTAGCGAAAACCTTGTCGATCATATCATTGTAAGGAAGTCAGATACGAGCATCCCACCGTATCAGCTATGATGGGTTCAGATCGGCATCGAAGGGTATTCTGTTATGAGAAGATCGAGGGCGATTATCACAGCCATGTTTCTGTTACCTCTGGCCGTAACGGCTTGTGGCAGCAGCGAGGAAACGTCGGACATCTCCGAGGATCAGATGAACCATTATGCTGGCATACCGGAGCACGATCACCCGACGAATTCTACAAATGCGACACCGCAGTCGGCTACGCCGAATCCAGCGAAGAAGCAGTAGCGGCCATATTGCCGACCCCTGAAGCTGGGTCCGGGCGCAATGTGATCTTGACCGATCAGGAGCCTTTCGGCTTGCGAGCGCTACTGTGCATGCTGATGATCTTCCAGCTGCTCCCCGAGCGCGTTAAGACGCTGGTTGCGACGCCAATACGTTCGGCAACAGCCCCGTTCTTCGGCTCGATCCGATAGCGGTAGGTCTCGGTGGCAAGTGCGACCGGACCCTCAAAGCGAACCTTCACCTTGTAGTCGGAAAATGTAAACGACTTGAAGGCTGCCAGCTCTGGCCCAAGATGATGGGCGAGGTATGTCGCGTAGGTTCCCTCCGAGCCACCCGTTTCGAATATCTGGGAGTCGGCCGCGAAGAGTCGCTCTGTTCCTTTCGCATCGAGCTTTTCAATCGCCGCCTTGTACTGCGACAGTACTGCCTCCACGGCCTTCGTATCCGCGAAGCGCGATGCAGGCTGGGCGGCGACCGCGATCGGCATCGCCAGTGCTGTGGCCATTGCCACCCTAAACGCCAAAATCATGTTTCCCCCTTCAAAATGCCAGATGGTTGAGGCCGCCATGCATGAAGGCGCGCCCCAGGAACCCTTGTACCGATATCGCCAGCGTCATCAAACCGAGCAAACCCCCAATACACCGCGCACGATCGGTCGGGCGCGGTGCGGTGCACTGTGGCCAGTTAGGCGAGGCCTATTCCAAATGTCGCGATCGAGGTGCCGAGCCAGCGGCGGCGGGAAGCTTTTGGTGCTGCTACTCTAGGTCCGCTGGCGGGGCCGATCGCGCACCTTGCACCGGCGAGCTGGCAAATGGCCCGAGCGCATGGCGGCGCGCGTGCTGGATGAACCCACCCTTTGGGATGCCGGCCAGCATCTGATGGTCAGCGCATCGCAGCCGAGCTGGGAGGTGATAGTCACGGCCGACAGGGTCTTGCGCGACAATCGCGAGACGATCAAGGGATGCCGCAAAGCCGCTGTGAAGGCGAAGCAGGCGGTGCGCTGCACGATCCAGAAAAAGGCGGCGGAATAGCTACGGACGCCTCCCGGCTCAGCCGCAAGAGGTGATGGTCTCCGTCATGGACTCGCATCGGTGCTAGTGAGCCGATGCCCTGCCCCGATCGCCGCGACGGTTCCAGGCGAACCCGATCGCGATAGCCACCGCCATCAGGAGCTGCGCCAGCACCGACTGCCATGTAGGGAACAGGCCAAGCATTGAGAGCCTGGGCACATCGCGAAGCGGCGCTATGGCAATGATGCCCGCCTCTTGAAGGGCCGCGACGCCCTTCCCCGCGAGCACGACCGTCAGGATCGCCATCAGCCAGGAGCTGTAGCGGAAGAACTGCGTGATCGGCAGCGTGCGGCTGTAGCGAAGCATGGCCCAGGCGATCACCGCAAGCAGGAGAACGGCCGAGCCCGCCCCGGCCAGCAGCACGGGACCGTTTCCTTGCGACCAGAGCGCCGCGTAGAACAGGATTGTCTCAAAGACCTCCCGATAGACCACCACGAACGCCAGCCCGAACAGGAACCAGCCCGATCCTCCGGTGAGCGCCCGTGACATTTTTTCCCGGATATAGCGTTGCCACTGATCGGCTTGCGCCTTGCCGTGCATCCATATTCCAACCGAGAGCAGCACGACCGCAGCGAACAGCGACCCAAACCCTTCGGTCAGCTCCCGGCTCGCGCCGCTGATCCCGATTGCATAGGTGGCCACCACCCAGGTGATCCCCCCGGCAACGAGCGCGCTGATCCAACCGCCATGCACGTATCGCAGCGCCTCTCCTCGCTCCGCCTTGCGAAGGAACGCGATCATGGCGACGACGATGAGCAAGGCTTCGAGCCCCTCGCGCAGCAAGATCGTGAATGCGCCCAGGAACGTGGACGCTTCCGTGGCGGCATCAGGCGCCAGCGCCGCTTCCGCATCGTCGAACAGCCCGTCGAGCACTGACACCTTTTCCGCGAGCTCGTTGGGCGAGGCACCGCGGTCGATCGCGGCGCGAAACTCGCCCATCGCGCCTTCGATCCGGCCCATCAGCGCCGCGTCGCGCGCGGTGAGCGTTGGTTCGACCGGCTCGAACCCGTCGAGATAAGCCGACAAGGCCAGCTCCCTCGCCCCGCGCGCATCGCCACGCCGCGCTGCCGCTAGGCTTTGGGCGAGCTTGGCGCGCGCAACCGCAAGCGAGCCAGGCGCGTGTTGCATCACCTGATCGGGATGGCGGCGGAGATAGGCCATGACCGCATCGGCCTTCGCTTCGCCAATCGAGGTGGCGAGCGCGGCCGGGGTGAGCGCGACGAGGGTTTTCAGGTCCGGTATGCGCTGGCGAAGCGCCGGGTTTGACTTCCACAGCCGCTCGCCTTCGCGCGCCTGTTCGTCGGTGAAGGCGAAGCTCCCGGCGCGGAAGGCGAGCGCCCAGCGCTGATCGTTCGCCACATCGGCGAAGCTCTGCATCCCTGTCCCGTCGATCCCTTGCGTCACCACCTGATAGAGCGCGAACACGCTTCGCTGGCGGGCGCGCTCGGCATCAGTGAACGCGATCGGCGGCGGATCGAGCTTGGCGGCGTCGGGGCCATGCCCGTCGCCCGTCATGCCGTGGCAGGACGCGCAGGATTGTCGAAACAGCGCATCGGCCGAGGCGAGGTCCGGAGCCTTGTCGGGCGCGAGCGGCACTGGATAGGCGCGCAGCAGATCAGCCGCCAGCCCGTGCGCGGTGGTCGCCACCTGTTCAGCCGATGCCTTGCGCGCGATCATCCCTTGCAGGTTGTCGGCTCCTTGAACCAGCGCCGGCCGTTCCGGCTTCGCCGGCAGATCGCGCAGCCGCGTCGTAACGGACGCGGAGAACTCGTTCATCTCGGCATATTCGGCCGCGCTCTTGACCCGGCCCTCGGCAACCGCACCGCCATAATCGACGGCGATATAGTCGAGCAGCCGCCATGCGGTTTGCACGTCGCCGGGTTCGGCCATTGTCGCGGCCGGGATGAACAGCGCGGTGAGCGTGATGGCAAGCCGCAGGAGGACAAGTTTGAGGCGCTTCACTTCATATTATCTTTGTCTCGATGCGATGCAGCTTAGCCGCAGGCCACCAACGATCCTGCGAAGGAATCGCATTAGCATGCTGGACCGTACCGGAACAGTGTCGATGCTCGCTTAAAGCTGTAGCCGCGGTCCACCGCCCCCGTCATCACCCCCGCCGCCTGAATGACCGCCCGGATAGAACTCGGTACCTGGACTGCGCCATGCTGTGCCCCTCCTCTCTGGAGGCGAGTAAGGCCTCAAATTACGTATTTGTCCCAGCTCGCATAATGTTCGGGGCTGCGCTTGCCGCGCGGCAGGCTGAGCCCGATGAGCGCGATTCCCACGACCACCGACACGATCGCCCCAAGGGGGCCGGCCCCTGTCAGCAGGAACGGGGCAGCGACGAGCCATGCCCCGAACGCGACATTGATGAAGCGGAGAGCGCGGGCCACCTCTGCGGTGGCAATGATCGCGACTGTGATCACGAGGGCGCCGACCACATGGTCGCTGTTCGCCATGGCCCCGTCGTTGCCCAGGATCACCCGTGACAGCATCAGGAACGCACCGAGGGCGATGCTAGCTGCCAGAGTCCATGGCATCGTCAGACCTCGCTTCGCATCCGCCCACAAGATCGAAGGTGAAGCCATTACGTCAGCCGCATCCATCTCGCCTGCTTCGAGCGTGTCGCCCTGGAAGAAGGTGCGGATCAGCGGCCTGCCTTTGCGTTTCGCCCAGGCGAGAAACTGGCCCATGGCGATGACCTCGTCCAGTGCGAACGGGATCATGATCAGCATCGCGAGCGCAGCGACCAGCGCCAGCGTGCTCCACGTGCCGATCACGATCGGCTGACTGATGATGAAGTAGATGCTGACCACGCCGAGAGGAATGACCAGGATGCCAAAGAAGGTCACCATCCACGGCATGGTCCGCCAGCGATCGCGCGTGCCCATCACCGCCATCAGGATCTCGAGTACGTAGCTGATCGTGCCAAGGCCCCCATCAGGGATCGGCCACGCCTTCGACATGCCCGAAGTGATGATCTCCTCGGTCCCGTTGCGCGGGTCGCTGAGCGATCCGACGAAGAACGGCTCCCACGCGGTGTCGATGTGCCCCAGCTGGTAGGCGGTCAGGATGCGCGAGGTGAGAAGGCCGACCAGGCCCATGGCGACGATCGGCAGCCGCTGCGCGTCCGTCGACGGCGAATAGGTCCAGCCGGGCGGGATGTTCTTGGGGTCCATCATGCCCGCCATGCTCATGCCCGGCATCATCGGCACGAGCACCGACAGGGCGATCACGGCCGAGCCGATGAGCAGGTTGTTGTTGTACTGAGCGGCGCTCGGGCTCCAGAAGATCAAAGGCGCAAAGAACAGCCAGATGCCGACGAACGCCACTGCCCATTGCGCCCAGGTCTTGGTTCGAGGCCACAGCGACAGTACGCCAAACAGCGCGATCGCCAGACCGCTGACGAGATCGCTGATCGCCAGTGCGCTTGCGCGCCATTCGACTGAAGGCAGGCCGCGATCGACCGTGACGAAGCGCACCGCCTCGCCGACGCTCTGCGTCGTGACGGAGTCGTAGATAAGCGGGCTGGAGGCGAGCCACAGCCCGAGGCCGATGTTGGCGTAAAGAGCCCAGCGCGCACGGCGCTCGTCGCGGTCCATTATGGCCATGTGATCGCCGTGTGCACCGTGGCCGGTCATCGCCATGTCCGCCGCGCCAGGTCCGTGCCCCATGGCTGCATGGTCCATGCTGCTATGATCCACAGCCCCGTGATCCATGCCGGCCATCCCATCGCCTGCCGCTGCGGGTTGATGGCCCGGTCCGACAGGTTCGGCCCCTGGTTTATCGTGCCAGGCAACCAGATTCTCGTTGAGCTTGTTGTTCCGATACCAGGCCCGCGGATGGCGCTTCAACGCGGCAACGATCGCGGGCAGCGTGTCGCGGAGACTGTGTTTCGGCTCCCATCCGAGCAGCGAACGCGCGCGCGAGATGTCGAGGATATAGTGGTCGTTGCTGCTGTCGATCATCCAGGGCTGGATGAAGTCGTCGCTGCCGAGCGCCTCGTTCTGCAGGATGATTCCGGCCTTTGCGATCGGCTGCGGGATCCGGATCGTCTTCCAGCCCTCGCCGTGGAGCGTCTCGCCGACGATGTCCTGGATTTCGGCATAGCCGGGCGCGTCGGGCTCGCCGACGAGCAGTGGCAGTTCTGACGGCAATTCGTGCCGCCGATCGACCAGGCGCAGCACGGCGTCAGCCAAGTCGTCGCGGTGCACGGACGACTGCGCCGCACACAGCATGCCGGGATAGAAGTGCGAGATCAGGCGGTGCTCGTAGATCTGCGATATCTGCTGCGCGAGAAACGCCGAGCGCCCGTCGTCGTCGTAAACTCCTGCGGCGCGGAGGAAGACGACGGGGATGTTCCCGTGGCGCTCATGCAGCAATGCCTCGGTGTCGACCTTGGACTGCGGATACGCCCAGGACGCACCGATTGGCGACTCCTCGCTGATGCGCTCCTCCGGAGTGGCGGTCGGCTTATGGACCAGCATCGTGCTGGCGAAGACGAATTGCTCGACCTCGAACGATTGCAGCCCGTCAATCAGCCGGCGGGTGCCCTGCACGGTGACCTTGTCGTAGAGCGGATTCGGATCGCCCGTAATGTCGTAATAGGCGGCGAGGTGGATCACCGAGGCGATGCGGTTACCGTACCGTGCGCGCACTTCGTCGAGTGCAACCCGGACCGCTTCGTCCGACCCGAGGTCTATGTCGATCGCCGCTGCGGGCGGCGGCGGGTCTGGAGGACCGGCACGATCCAGGCCAACAACGGTGTAGCGTTTCCCGAGCCGGGCGATCAGCGCGGCGGCGATGAAGCCGCTCGCGCCCGTGGTCAGAACGACGTCGCCGTCGGCCTGGCCGCTGCCGGCTTCACTGCGTTTGACATCGGCCATGACTTGCTACCCTCGTTCGTTCACCTTTGAATACATCAACAGACCCAGCAGAGCTAACCTCACCTACATGCCCGATGCGGGCGGTGCGAGGGTGCCGAGCCATGCTACGAGCGCCAAGATACCAATCACGCAGGTTGTCTCGACCGCCAGGCTGACCCGCAGCGTCATAAGCGCTCCGTCATGATCGTTCATGGCAATCGAGCGTTCGAAGGCCGGCGTGAGGCGGAACCGATTAAGCGACGCGAGTCCCAGCATCGCTGCGAACAAGACCAGCTTGGCGAGCAGCAGCAAGCCGTAGAGCGTCGTGCCCAAGGCCGTGAAATTGGCTGGGCCCACGAGCAGCCAGCTGTTGATCAAGCCGGTGATCACTAAAATGGCAACCACGAGCGTGCCCACCGCCCCGAAGCCGTGCAGCGCCCGATGGGTAAGCTGAAGGTGCGCGGCATCGATCGCCTCGGCGCGGCGCATCATCAGGAGAAGCAATCCGAACAGTGCGCCAACCCATATACCGCCTGCGAGGAGATGGAGAATGTCCGCGCCCAGGTGAAGCCATCCGGTGCTTCCCTCGTCCATGGCACCGTGCCCGTTCCATGCGAGTGTCGCCAACGCCGTAGCGGCGGCAATCATGGCCATCGCCAGCCATGATGCTCTGCCTCGCGCCAGTAGGACCGCGCCCCCGGCAATGACCAGCGCTACCATGCGCACCTTCCAGGCGGAGCCAACCGGTGGCCCTCCGAGCAAGGCAGCCACCGCGGCCTCGTCGACCGGCCAGAATGGAGATCCGGCCATCGACGAGGCCATGAGGATCAGGCCAGCGGCTGAGAGCAGCAACCCGAGCACAGCACTTCCCGAAAGCCAAGGCCGCAGAGCGATTGCATCCTCGCGCTCGCCGAGCCGAAGGCCATAGAGGCTGAACGCCGACAGGCCGAACAGCACCGCCAGGACGAGGTATAACGCCAAGCGGATGGCGACGGTCGGCCAGTCAATCATCCGCTCACTTCACCGTGAAGGTGTAGCTGCCAGTGATTTTGTGCGTGTCGCCGGAAACGACCTGCCAGTCGACGTTGTAACGCCCACGCGGGAGACGCTGCTTCGGGATGATCGTGAGCGTACGCCCGTCGGAGCCGACCGCGGCGCTGCTCGGCATCTTCATGGCCGCCATGCCAGGCATCGCGGCCATGATCAGTTCGGCCTTGGAGAAAGCAGGCACGAGTTTCTCGCTGAACTGGAGGCTGATCTTCTCCGGGGTCGCAACCGCCGCGTTGGCGGCGGGGCTGGCGGATACCAGCTTCGGGTGCGCGTTTGCGACGCCGCCTGCGAAGAACAAGGCGGCGGCGGCAGTCGTGATGAACAAGCGACGCATCTGGGCAATCTCCATTTCCATTGGGTTCACTTGTATTACGCAGCCGGACGTTTCACCCCTCACGATCTTTTTCGTGCCGCCGCACCCTCTCGATGAGGGGTCAACGGCACCGGCGCGTATTCAGAAGGGAGTACAGAGCGCTTTTCACTGCGCCTTCCCGTCCGGACGAGCTGTGGCCGCGGGCCTGACGGGCGCTCGCGGGGTAATGATGAGGTTGCGGTTGACCAATCAAGGCTGGACTGGCGATCCCGAGGAGGTCCTCGATTGTCTGATTGTGGGCGGTGGTCCCGCTGGCCTCACGACCGCGATCTATCTGTCCCGCTTTCTCAGGAGCTGCGTCGTTTACGACGCGGCGGCGGGGCGCGCCGCCTCCATCCCGCGCTCGCACAACCTCCCAGGATTTCCCGGCGGCATTTCGGGCGCCTCGTTTCTTGCGCGCCTGCAGGCTCAGCTGCATGAATATGGCGGTACGGTCCAGAACGGTGAGATCGACGCGATCGTCGCATCAGGCGACCACTTCTCGGCAAGTTGCGGACTGAACGTCCTGCACGCGCGGACCGTCGTGCTCGCGACCGGTGTCGTCAATCGACGCCCCGAGATGCCTGATGCGATGCATGACATCGGCGTTGCGCGTGGTCTTATTCGCTACTGCCCGATTTGCGATGGTTATGAGGCTCGGCGAATGAACGTGGCGGTGCTCGGCTGCGACGGCCACGGCGCTGACGAAGCCGAATTCCTGCGCGCTTATGGCGCGAAGGTCATGCTTCTCGCCGAACGGTCGCTCGACCTCGCACCGACCGAATTTGCCAAGCTGAACCAGCAGGGCATCGATGTCGCGCCCTCGCCTGTCGAGCAGCTGCGTCTTGGCGATTGTGTCGAGGTGCGGTTGGCCAATGGCCTGGAGCTACAATTCGACACGCTTTACCCTGCGCTCGGCTCGTCGCCTCGAACGCGGCTTGCCACTTCGCTGGGCGCGAAGCTCAGCGAATCAGGTTGCGTGCTGACCAACGCCCACCAACAATCCTCTGTTGCTGGCCTCTACGCGGTTGGCGACGTTGTGGAAGGGCTCGATCAGATCAGCGTCGCGACCGGACAAGCAGCGGTCGCTGCGACCGCAATCCATAACCTGTTGCGCGACCGCGACAGCGGATTGGCATCCGCCATGGCCGGGCTGTGTCCCGCTCGGGGCGTACTGCCGACGTAGCGCGAACCATCGGCAGTGCAACGAGTGAAAGCCGCCACCCAGCGCTGATTTGTACCCACACGACGATCGGCGACACGGCGCTTCTCGGTTCGATGATCCCGCAGCACGATCCCGGGACTCGCTCACGCAGGCGGCGTGGGCGTCGACGGTGCGCTACGACCAGCGCCGGCGGTTACTCGACACGCCCAAGCGGCCGCACGGTCCAACGCAAAGGCCGGAACATTTCAGGTTTGTAACCTCTTGCTTCGACAGTTGTTAGACCGCGCTACCAGGAGAGAACCATGCAACACATGCAAGAGATGATCGCCACGCATCCGGACGTGAAGGGAAGCACGAACGACGCACTGATCCGCTGTATCGAGGAGTGCTACTCATGTGCTCAGACTTGTACGTCGTGCGCTGATGCCTGTCTGGCGGAAGACATGGTCGCACAGCTTCGCCAGTGCATTCGTCTGAACCTTGACTGCGCCGACATCTGCTTGGCGGCAGGTTCGCTCGGCACCCGCCGCACCGGCAGCAATGAGCAAGCGCTGATCGCCGTTCTTCAAGCCTGCGCCATCGCCTGCGGGTTGTGCGCGGAGGAGTGCGAGAAGCATGCGAGCATGCACGAGCATTGCCGCATCTGCGCTGAACACTGTCGCCGCTGCGAACAGGCTTGCAACGAAGCGGTTCAGTCGATCCGCTGATCAGCCGAGGACGCGTCCTTGGCGGAGACGCGTCCTCGACGGTCCCTGTTCAGGAAACGACCGCTTCACGCACACAGCCGGACTGGGTCAGAACGCCAAGTGGTTTATTCCGCCATGCATGAAGGTTCCGCCAAGGAACCCCTGGATGGAGATCGCCAGCGTCATCAGGCCAAGCAACACCCAGTACAACGTCCGCGACCGCTCGGGACCCTTACGGTGGCGCGCTGCCATCCAAGCCAGCGCAACGCCGAAGACCGCGATCAACGTCCCTAGCCAGCGATGCGTCATCAGGATCGGGTTGCGGTCGGTCAGGTAGAACCCGCCTGCGAACCAGCCCAGGAATGCTGCCGCGATAGCTCCGAGCGCGCCTACGACCAGCATTATGTGTGCGACATGCTGATAGTCCCGGTTGCGGCGCCACAACCCGAACAACTCCACCCCGAATGCACCGATGAACAGTGCGATGGGAAAATGAATGACCATGGTGTGAAGCCGGCCCAGCCAACTCACAAGCCGTTCGCCGAAACTTTTGTTCTTGTTGGCGGTCTCCTCGTGCATGCCGCCCATGTCCATGTCGTCGCCGGCGATATCGCGGCCGCCCATGTTCATGTCCACGGTCGACATAGAGCCCATGTCCATATGGCCGTCGCCGGCGTCCGCTCTATCCTTTTTCTGAGTCTCGACTGCGCTGTTAGCGGTGGGCCCGGGACCGGCCCCAAGCGCATCATGATCTTCATGCGCCGATGCCGACGTGCTTACTGACATTGCAACCGCAAGGAGCAAAGCGAAGGCCCCGCCTCGTTTACCGCCCATCACCCAACTCCTTGATTCATACTCATCAATTCCCGTTGCCTCACCCGTCCGAATCCTCTTGTGAAACTCATCGTCTGCTCTCCAAGACGAACTGGACCGTGGAGCTACACCA
Source organism: Sphingobium aromaticiconvertens (assembly GCF_037154075.1). NCBI lineage: Bacteria > Pseudomonadati > Pseudomonadota > Alphaproteobacteria > Sphingomonadales > Sphingobiaceae > Sphingobium > Sphingobium aromaticiconvertens. Next base: position 1,446,512 of record NZ_JBANRJ010000001.1, on the reverse strand, counting down.
GCTGCGGCGACCGCGTCCTGCGGCCCCGCCCCGAAAAAATCGCCAATCAGCTGCCGTGGCGGGCAAATAGGCGGCGCCCGGTGGAGCCGAAGGCGACCACGTCATAGGCCTGCGCCTTGACGCCCGGCACTTCCATTCCCGGCGAGCCGAGCGGCATACCGCCGACCGCGAGGCCTCGCACACCCTTGGGCCGGGTCGCCAGAGCCCGCTTCATGTCGGCAATCGGCACGTGGCCCTCGAAAGCCATCCCATCGGCGATTGCTGTGTGGCAAGACGAGACGTCCGCAGGGACCCCCGCGCGCTTCTGCAGCGCCGGGCGATTGGAATCATCGACGACGCGCACCTGGCGCCCGAGCTGCCGCTGCACCTGTGCTGCCCACTTGGCGCAACAGCCGCAGCCGGGATCGCGGTGCATAACGATCGGGGTGGCCGCGCTGACGGCAACCGGAACCAACAAGGCTGCGGCAGTAAGCGCGGATCGTAAAGCTGTCTTCATGGAAAAACTCCTTGGTCATTCCTCCCGCCCCCTCGTGGGGCGGGAGGAACGAAGATTATCACTGAGGTCGCTTGCTCATCGACCGGAGCATCGCCTGGAGTTCACCGATGCTCTTGTTTTGCTCGGCAATAGACTTCTGAGCCATTTGCCGGGTCTTCGCATCGGGCGCCTCGCGGAGAACGATCTGCGACATGGCAATCGCACCGCGGTGATGCTCGATCATCTTGCGGGCCCACGTCTCATTTGCATTGGCGCCTTTGGCCCTCATCATCTTCTCGTGCATCGCCATCTCGGCGGGCATGAAGGGCGTGTTCATGCCAGGCATGTTGTCGTGGTTCATGCCCTGCATTTTCGAGTGGTCCATGCCTTGCATCTGCTGCTGAGCCAAAGCCGGGCTCGCTGCCATCGCCGCCAGAGCCAGAGCTGTAAGTGTCTTAAACATTGCCTGCTCCTTCTTGGACTTAGTCAACGCAACAAAGCCCAATCGGCCTCAAAACCATGTGCGAATGCCCAGAACAAGGCTGGTCGATGACGCATCCTCGCCGTCCTCGCGTGCAAAACGAGCAGAGCGGCCCACTCTGCGCTCGTATGAAACACCGATATAAGGGGCAAACTCGCGCTTCACCTCGTAGCGCAGCCGCAAGCCAAGCTCGAGGTCCGACAAGCCCGAGCCGATCCGGTCTTCCGGAACGTCTTGCGCCGCAAATTCCGCTTCGAGACGAGGCTGGAGGATCAGGCGCTGGGTGATACGCTGATCGTAATACCCTTCAACGCGGCCGAGCACGTCACCCTTGCTAGACAAGAACAGTGCGCCCTCCACATCGAAAAAGCCTGGGGCCAGGCTCTCGAACCCAACCGTAGCGTAGACACGGGAGGGGTTGGGCTTGAAGTCGTAACGAATCCCGGCCTGGAAGTCGGTGAAGGGTCCGATCGCCCGTGCATAGAGCGCCTGCAGCTCCGCCCTTTCCAGGCTTCTCCCAAAGTTCCCTTCGCCTTCGGTTTTAAGAACCAGGCGATTGATGTCGCCACCGTACCAGGCACCGCCATCCCATCGATAGGCGTCGCGACCGTCGCGGACCTGGTATTCGGCCAGATTAAATATGACCTGCGAGAAATTCTGGCCGCCGTGCATCGACTGCAGATGCTGCTGCGAATGCGCCATGGCGGGGGCAGAGTAGACTTGGTCTGCGGCCCGATCCATCGGGATGGGCGGCGGCGGAGCGTTGCCGGCCGGCAGGTTGGTCCCGACCATTGTCGTGCCGGTCGCCGAAGGAGGCATGCTTCCCATGTCGTGACCTGCCATGCCTTGCATAGCGCCCGAACCATGGTCCATGCCCTGCATGGCACCTGGCTGGCCGGGGGCGGCACCGCCGGAGGTATCTGGCATCGCCGACATGTCGTGCCCGGCACCAGGATTGGGGTTGGCTCCAGGCGTAGTCATGCCCGGCATGGCCGTCATGTCATGACCGGCGTGAGGATCGGCAACGACCGCTCCAGGGGCCGGCGGCTTGGCGGACCGACTTGCGGCGGGCTTGGCCCCCGATCCCGCCTTCGCGCGCGGTGTCGACTTGGCGGCGGGCTTCACGGACTTCTTGCGCGCGGCGGGCTTGGTCGCTGCTGGCTTCTTAGCGGCAGGCTTTTTCACCGCTGGCGTCTTTGGCGGCGGCATCTTCATGCCGGGCATATTGGAATGGTCCATCTGCGCGGCCGCCGGGGTTGCCAGGCCGAGCGCTGCGCCGCTCGCGATCAGGAGGAGCTTAAGCTGCATCGCGATTCTCCTCGCCCATCGGGCGAACGGTCACGACACGCATCATCCCTGCGGTCATGTGATAGAGATTGTGGCAGTGGAACGCCCAGTCGCCGACCGCATCGGTCGTCACGTCGAACGTCATCTTGCCGCCAGGCGCTACATTCACCGTGTGCTTGCGAGGCGCCAAGTCGCCATGCCCGGTCACCAGTTCAAAGAAGTGCCCGTGCAAGTGGATTGGGTGCGGCATCATCGTGTCATTGATCAGGGTGACGCGCGCGCGTTCGTCCTTGCGGAACGGGATGGGGTCGGCGGGGTCGCTGAGCTTCTGGCCGTCAAAGCCCCACATATAGCGCTCCATATTGCCCGTCAGGTGGATCTCCAACTGGCGCGCCGGGGCACGAGCGTCCGGGTTGCGATCCAGCGCGACAAGGTCGCGATAGGTGAGCACGCGATGATCGACGTCCTCCAGCCCCTGCGGCGGCTCGGCCGTGCGGTCCTTCGGCATCGGCGAGATGGTCTGCACCCCCGGCCCCATCTTGACGCCGGGCGCGTTCTTCGGGTTGCGCATGTTCATGTCCATGCCCCCGGAGCCGTGATCCATTCCGGCCATCCCACCGGCCTGCCCTGCACCGCCTTGCATGGCGCCGTGGTCCATCCCCGCCATGCCGCCGCTGCCCGTCTGGCTTGGGGTTATGCCCGACGCGCTGGCACCCATTTGGCTGTGGTCCATTCCCGCCATCGCGCCGGAGTTCATTTGGCCATGATCCATGCCGGCCATGCCGGCCATCCCGGACGCAACCGCGACCGCCCCGTGGTCAGTCGGTCCCTTCCAGCCGGTTAGCTTCCACAGGTTACGCGATGCGTTCTGCTGGACCGTGGGGTCGAGGCCGCGCTTCGCCACCGGGTTCTCGTCGGACATCCCCGACATTCCCTCCATCCCCTTCATGCCTCCCATATCCATGCCCATGTCGGTCATGGTCAGGAGCGTGCGCGGGCGAAGCGGCGGGACTGGGGCGATCATGCCCTCGCGCGGTGCCAGGGTGGCGCGCCCCATGCCGGAACGGTCGATCGCTTCGGACACGAAGCTGTAGGCGCGGTCGCCGGGCGTCACGATCACGTCGAACGTCTCCGCGACCCCGATCTGGAACTCGTCCACTTCGACGGGCCGGACGTTCTGGCCGTCGGCCTGCACCACTGTCATTGGCAGGTCAGGGATGCGGACGTTGAAGTTGGTCTGCGCCGCGGCGTTGACGATGCGTAGCCGGACGCGCTCCCCCGGCCGGAAGAGACCCGTCCAATTGTCGTAAGGCCCAAAGCCATTGACCAGGAAGGTGTAGGTCGAACCCGTGACGTCCGCGATGTCCGCCGGGTCCATCCGCATCTGCCCCCACTTCAGGCGATCCTTGAGGGGCATTTCCCGTCCGGCGAGCAGTCCACTCAGCGTCGGGCGCTGATAGTTGAAATAGGCACCGCCCATCTGCTTGAGCTTGCGGAAGATCTCCTCACCGGTCATCTGGCTGTGATCGGAGAGCACGATCACATGCTCGCGGTCGAATGCGATCGGGTCGGGTCCCGCGGGATCGATGACGATGGGGCCGTAGAGCCCGCCCTGCTCCTGCTCGCCCGAGTGGCTGTGGTACCAGTAGGTGCCTGACTGCACGACTGGAAATTCGTACACGAAAGTCGAACGTGCCTTGATGCCGGGGAAACTGATGCCCGGCACGCCGTCCATTTGGAACGGCAGAATGAGACCGTGCCAGTGGATCGAGCTATCCTCGTCAAGATTGTTGGTCACCGCGAGCCGGACCTTCTGGCCCTCCTTGAGGCGGACGAGTGGCGCCGGGACCGTGCCGTTCACCCCGATCGCGGGCGTTGTAATTCCGTCCATGACCAGCTTCATCCGGTCGATCGTCAGCGCGATTTCCGTGCCTGATACGGTCGGCAGCGGCTTGGCGATGCCGCGCGACACAGGTTGCGCCCAGGCTGGCAGATAGGCCGACATGGCCAGCGTGCCGCCGAGCATGGCGGTTCCGCGCATCACGTCGCGCCGGTTCAGATTGCGGCTCATGCTGTTCCTTCACTCCAATTCAATGCTTGCAGCCGGGGGACGCCGCCGCTGACATTACCCCTTATTACGCATGAACCAGCCCGCCCCCTCATGCGCAATTAAGAATATTCGACAATTTTATTCGCGCGCGCCGGAGCCGCGTCTCCACGGCCTTGCCGCTGATCCCCAGCGCGGCGGCAGTTTCCCCTTGGGACAAGCCTTCCACGGTCCGCAGCAAGAGCGTCTCCTTAAGCGTGGCCGGCAGCTGGGACACCGCGCGCGAAAGCCGGACTAGTTCTGCGCGATCGAAGGTTACCGCGTCGGCGCCTGGCGCCTCGTCCCACTCACTTTCCATCGTCTCGGGCGGCAGCGAAGAGGCGAACGATAATATCTGGCGTATGCGACGCCACCGATGCCAGTCGCGGCTCTTGTTGATCGCCACGCGGGCCAGCCACGCAGCGAGCGGCCGATCTCCGTCATATCTTGGCAGGTTCTGAAAGGCGGACGCGAAGCATTCCCGAGTGAGGTCAAGCGCCTCTTCGGCATCGCCGATATGTGCACGGATCAGGCGGTAAACCGGCCCCTTGTGCCGGCGCATGATCTCGGCGAAGGCGGCCTGACGTCCAGCGAGCGTCAAGGCGGCGAGTTCGCCGTCCGTGCAGGCCGAAAGTTCAAGACTCACCGCGCGTCTGCGGTCAGCGCCTTCACCACCGCGCGGTCGAACGTCCTCGCCTGGTCGGGCCGCAGGATCTGCCGCATCGCGAACATATGGTTCAACGTCTCCTTTTGGAGCTCGCCCATCGCGCCGTGCGAACGATCGACGGCCGCCGCGACCTGCGGCCCGTTACCATGTTCGGCCTCGATGGCGTCGGCAAGCCGGGCGTTGTCGGCCCTGAGTTCAAGCTCCAAGGCACGCCTTCGAACGGCGAAGCGTGACTCCAGCGTCTCGAGCTTGGTCCGTTGAGCTTCGTCCAGCTCGAGCCCGTCGTGGAGCAAGCTATGAAGTTCCACGCCCGGGCTCGGTGGGGAAGGGAACAACTCGCGCCCAGCCCACACGCCTGCGATCGCTGCCAAGAACACGACGGCCGCGATCAGCATCGTTCTCCGGGCGCTGCTCGTCACTGGAACGCCAGCAAGGTCGAAGGCGCTAGCGGCGTGGCGGGCCCGAAAGGTGTCAGCGCCGGCACCTGCGCAGTCGCCGCTGCGGACGACAAGCCGCCGCCCACCACTCCCAAGGCGACTGCGCCTACCGCTGCCAGCATGCCAGTCCGCAGTGTCACTCCGCCGCCGGCGCGCCGCTCCGCCGCGATCAACCGCATGACATCGCCTTCCAGTTCAGCGAGCCGGGGATGAAGCGGCTGCTCGGCAAGGCGGCGCAAGGCGCTGTCCAAATCCATATCCATGTTCATTCCTCCGCCGTGCTCACATCCTTTACGCACGGCCGGCGAACACCCCTCGAATCCGACGTGAACGAATGTCACTAAGCGGGAACGCCCCCGGGCGCGGCGGCGCACTTTTCCATTGCGTCCAATCGTTCACAGCTCGCACGCAGGCCGGCGATCCACGCGTCCCGCTGTTTCAATTTCCCTGATTAACCTCTGTTGACATTCCGAGCGCAGCTACGGCGGCAACCATGGTGCTCGTTAGGTCAAGCGAGGCGGCGACTATTATGTGCGTGGCGGCTGCCGGCAAGGGCATGGCCGTACATATGCCGACGTTTATCGCGGCCACATAGCGCGATTGGCGACAAGCCGCCGATATTGCTCGTGAGCCGGGCAGCGGCACATGGCCATGCCGCTGCCCGCAGGAGCTGGACGATGGCCAGCGGAATCGTCAAAGAATGGTAGCGGCTCGGTAGATGGACCGACACTATCGACTTCTGGAGGAAATGAATGGGGCGGTTCAGTGTGCCCCCCCAACGAGGAGGCGGTTTAGCGCATGCTGAACGACTGTGGTGAAGCATCCAGCAGCAACGGGAAAACTCCCACCTGTCTAAAAGCTCATTCTAACCGTCGCTCGCGCCGTCGTCGGTGCACCGGGCATGATGTTGTTGTCGTTGTAGGCGGACGAGAAATAGTTGCTGTTGAGGAGGTTCTCGACGTTGATTTGCGCCTCGACCCGGGGGGTGAGTTTGAAGAATGCGGCGGCATCGACGCGGGTGAACGCGGGCAGGACGGCGGTATTGCTGACCGAGGTGAAGCTTTTGGACTGGCGGTAGACGCCGACACCGGCCCCGAAGCGAGGGGTGAAATCGTAGCGGGTCCAGAGCGAGGCCTGCTGCTTGGGCACGAGCGGGACATCGCGGCCGGCAGGAGCCGCACTCGTTGTCTTGCGGATTTCCGCGTCCTGCAAGGCATAGCCCGCACTAACCTGCCATTGGGGTGTGATCGCGCCGCTGAGGCCGATCTCTAGCCCTTTGCTGCGCTGCGCGCCCGTAAGCACCGTCCGCGTGGCGTCGTTGGGGTCGGTCGCGCGAGTGTTGGTGCGGTCGAGCCGGTAGACGGCAGCGGTCAGGTTAAGCGTTGGAAAGATATCCCATTTGAGGCCGAGTTCGTAATTGTCGAATTTCTCCGGCTCCAGCGCGGCGCTTGTTATGTCGAGCGATGAAAACTGATCGCCTGACTGGGGCAGGAAGGACCGGCTATAGCTGGCGTAGATCGATACGGGTTGCACCGGCTTCAACACTACGCCCAAACGGGGAGACCAGAGGGTGTCGGTCCGGCTATAGCTCCGCCCGGCGACGAGATCGTCGATGCTAAGCTTGAAGCGGTCGCGGCGAACGCCGCCGATGACATCGACATGTTCGCCGATCGAGATCTGGTCCTGCACATAGAAGGCAGTGGCGTCGGCGTTTGTCCGGATCGACCGGTAGCCGGTATTGGCGGTGGTGCGCAGCGTGACCGGCGGCACCGTGATCCGGTCAGCTAACCCAACAAACGCGCGCCGGCCCCCGTTCACGATATCGCCGCTTTCGAAAAAGCCATTGATCCGCTGGTTGCGCGTGCGCTGATCGCCGAACTCGAAGCCGGCGAGCAGCACATGGCGAACGGGTCCGGTCGTAACCGTCCAGACGAGATCGTTCTGGTTGAGCATGTTTTTGCGCGTCGTGGGATCGCTATAGGCTTCAAGGCCGACGCTCTGGACGCCCCCGCGCAGGGTGACCGGGGTTACCGCGAAGGCATTTCGATAGAGCTTGTCATAGTCGCCATACAGGACCCGACTTGTCAGAATCAGGTTGTCGCCGAACCGATGCTCGATGCGCCCGCTCAGGACCTTGGCCTCGAAATCGCTGACGTTGAACCCCGGCACACCGAAGAAGGTGTCGCGGAAGCCGGTGAGGGGGCGTGACGGGCTCGTCAGAGAGCCTTGCGTAGCTGAGGGGACGCCCCGATCGATCGTGCGCTTGTCATTATTGTATTCGAAGCCCAGGTCTATCCGGGTGGTGGCGCCAAGTGAGAGCGCGACGGTGGGATTGATCGCAAACCGGCGTCCGTCGTAGAAGTCGCGGTTGCTGCTGAACTCCTCGTAAACGGCGTTCAGCCGAGCGGAGGCGGACCCACTGATCGGCTGATTGATGTCGGTATCGACATACCATGCGCCATATGTGTCCGCCGAGCCGCTGCTGCTGATGAAGGCGTTGGCACCCGGGCGCTTGGTGACGCGGTTGACGATCCCGCCCCCACCGCCGCGCCCGAAGATCATCGCGTTGGGGCCTTTCAGAACCTCGATCCGCTCTGCGTTGTAGAGGCCGCGGTAATATTGCACGTCGTCACGCAGGCCATCGACGAAGAAATCCGCGGTGCTGTTGTTACCGCGCAGGATGATCTGATCGCGGTGGCCTTCGCCTTGAGAGATCACCGCGCCGGGTACATAGCGAAGCACGTCGGCGATCGAGCGCATCGCCTGATCGTCAATCTGCGCTTCCGTGATAACGGAGACTGATTGGGGGACGTCGTTGAGCTCCGTCGGCGTGCGGGTGGCGGTGCTGGTCGTATCAGCCTGGTAGCCGTCCCGAACGCCGGTCACGATGATCGTCTGCGAGGGACTTCCCTGCGCCAAGGCAAGCTGATCCTGAGCCTGAGCCGCTGCTGGGACGGCAATCACCCCAAAGCTGAACATAGCTGCAAAACCAGATTTTTTCACCACACCGCCCCTTTGCGAACTATTCTCAACTGAGTAGAGAAGTTGGTAATGCATCGCAATAGACAATCCGGGAGGCATTGCGTCGATTTCGAGTAATCTCCCGCGAACGGTCGTTCGCGCGACAGCCCCGCCGATCGCGGCCGGAGCTGTCGGTTTTCAAAGTCGATGTCAGCTATATGTCAGAGACGATGACAGCCACGACGTTACGGCTCATTCTGCGGCGTTGAGTGCGGGCGTGGTGGGTGCCTCGGTTTTGAGTGCAGCGAGTTCGCGGTAGAGAGTGGATCGGCCAAGCCCAAGCTGCTTCGCCGCCTGCGCCGGACGCACGCCGGCCTCGATCAGCTTGAGCGCCGACGCCAGCTTGTCGGCGTCGAGCGTAGGGCGTCCAGGCACTTTTCCCCGCGCGCGCGCCGCGGCGATGCCGTCGCGGGTGCGCTCGACGATCAGCCGCCGCTCGAAATGCGCGATGGCACCGAACACATGGAACACCAGCTCGCCTGCAGCCGAGGATGTATCGAGCCGTTCCTCCAGCGAACGGAATGCGAGCCCGCGCGCCTTGAACATGTCGACGGTTTCCAGCAGCTCCTTGAGCGATCGGCCGAGGCGATCGAGCCGGACGACGCAGATGATATCGCCGGGTCGGCAGAAGCCAATCAGCTCGTTTAGGCCGGGCCGATCGAAGCTCTTGCCCGAGATCACATCGTCGAACACGCGGATCGCGCCCGCTTCGTCGCGCAACCGGCGACGCTGCACCTCCAGGTCCTGGTCGCTGGTGGAGACGCGGGCATAGCCCAGCACGTCCGGCATCGTGGTGTAACCCCTGTCCCTAATCCGCTCCCGACGAAGACGGTGTCAGGCGAGCTGAACGGTAGCTTCGGGACGGTCAACTCTTCTGAATGCCATGGGCGTGCGCGCCGGTATGACGGTCCTGTACCTGATCAGCATCCTGAAACTCGCCCCATTGCTGCTACTGATCGTCATCGGCTTCCCCGCCATCGAGTGGGCACGTGTCGTCGACAGCGGTCTGATCGCGCCCACGCAGCTTGGCCAGTCGATGCTCGTCCTGATGTACGCCTTTATCGGCTTTGAGTTCAGCCTCATCGCCGCGGGTGAAACACGGAATGCAAAGGCAACCGTTCCCCGCGCCTTGATCGGTACGGTGATCGCCATCGCCCTTTGCTATGCTCTGATCCAGCTCGTAGCCGTCTCGGTAGGCCCCGACCTCGGGAACAGCGCCTCACCACTCGTCGAGCTGGCGAGGCGATTGACAGGAGCGACCGGGGCAATAGCCCTTTCGCTGGGCGCTATATTCTCGATTGGCGGAGGCAGTCTGACGTCTTTGCTCACCGCGCCACGCCTCACCTTCGCACTGGCCCGCGATGGAACGCTCCCCATGTGGTTCGGTATTGTGAACGAGAGAACCCGCACGCCGGCGAACTCGATCCTGTTCTGCGGAGCGCTCAGTCTGGCGCTTGCCGTCGGGCAGCAGTTCGTGTGGCTCGTGCTCTTGAGCACCTCGGTCCGCTTGATGACCTACGCCTTGTGCATTGCAGCCTTGCCGAAGATCGAGAAGAGCTTGCCGAAAGATCCAGGGCAATTCGCGCTGCCCGGGGGGCTTGTCATTCCTGCATGTGGCCTCCTTCTCACGATCTGGCTTTTGAGCCATTCAAGCATGGAATCCTTTGCCATCATGGGCATTGTCGTCGCCCTTGGCAGCATCATCTATTGGGCCTGCATCAGCCGGTCAGGCGATGCCTTCCCTATAGACAGGCAATCCTGACCAGACCTGTGACGCGAGCGATATCAGTGCCGGGCGAAAGTACGCTGACCGGCGCTGCCGAACGACACTACTGTATAGGGTTGGTGGGCAGCGCCTGCCACTTCCATGCCCTCCGAACCGATCGGCATCCCTGCAACCGCAATGCCTTTGACACCCGCAGGACGGGTCGCCAGCAAGCGCTTGACGTCGGATATCGGGACATGGCCCTCGATCATATAGCCATCGACGATCGCGCTGTGGCAGGACGCCAGCGTCCGGGGCATGCCGGCCCTGCGCTGAAGCTCGTTGCGCGACGCATCGTCACGCATGACGACCTTGCGTCCCAGCTTCTCGCGCACGGCCTGCGCCCACTTCTCGCAGCATCCACATCCCGGATCCCGGTGGACGACGACATCACTGGCCGCAAGCGCTACGCCGGGCATGGCGAGGAACAGCAAGGCGGCGGATAGGCGGGTCTTCATGAAATGACTCCCGGAAGAACGATGAGCATGGGACAGTGGCCCCTCCTTTACTCTACGCATCAATGCGCCCCTCCCCTCATCGCGCAGATGATTTTCCGATGGCGGGCGGCCTCCAGGCTAGCGGCAGGGACACAAGCAGCGCTAGCGATAGACCACCAATCCCCCACAAGACTAAGTGCTGTGCCCCCGGAGCGACCACAGCGATCGCCAGCGGCGCGAGCGCCTGCCCGATGCTGGCGGCGGAATGCTGGAGACCGAGCTTCAGACCCGAAGGGGCTGCCGCACCGCTGATCCAGAAGCTGGTGACCAATCGAAGGGTTGCCGAGCTCCAGCCGGCAGCAACGATGATCCCACTGAGCTCGGCCATGCTCGCGGCGACAGGGAACAGGAAGAGCGCCACGGCCAGCAGGCCGAGCGTCAGCCCCGCAAGCCGCCTCGGCATGGTCACCAGCCAATCGAGCCTCGCATGGAAGATCTGTGCCGCCAGCATGCCCAATCCGCAAAGACTGAGCATCCAGGCGATCTCTTCGCGGCTCAGCGAAACGGCGCTCCGCGTCACCAGGAGATTGACATGCATCGCCGCCAGCCCGCCGCCCGCGACGATCGTGACGAAAAGCAGGATCAACGTCGCGCCGAGCGTCGGCGCGGGCAGGTCTCCGCCATCGTTGCAGGGTGCACACCAGCGCGGCAGACGCACGGCGCAAAGCGCCGCCCCGACGGCACCGATGCCGAGAGCGAGGATCATGAGGGGAGCGCGGGGCAGGATCGCGGCCGAGACCTCCGCCACCAGCGGACCGGCGAGATCGCCCAGAAACACGAAGGCGGTCAGCCAGGTGAAGCGCCGCGCCTGGTCCGCGCGCCCCCTTGCGGCAAAGCTCGCGCAGAGCAATCCCAGCGGTATGATGGCGGCGGCCGCCATCCCCGCCACCAGGCGCAATGCATAAAGCTCAGGCAGCCCGATGAGGCCGATCGGCGCGGTCACCAGCGCGAGGATGACCAGCGCTGCGCGCAACATCGCCCGATAGTCGACCCGGTCCGCGATCCAGCCCCAGAGCGGCGCCGCCAGCAAGGCAGCGAGGGGGTGGACCGCGGTCAGGCTCGCGACATGAAAATCATGAGCGCTTGACGATAGCGCGCCACGAGCCGGGTCGACCAGTGTCGGAAGGAAGGCGAGAATGGCCGTCTGTCCCGCCGACGCCGCAGCCGCCGCGAGCAGCAAGACGAAAAAAGAGGCCGGCCAGCGACCGTTGGCTTGCGATCCAGCCTTGTCACGCGGCGCGTTCGCGGTCGATCCCTCAAGTCGCCATCCGCGGATCACCACCAGGCGCGCAAGCCGATCACCACCCTGTGTTCGGAAGGCCCTTCCCCGCGCAGGCGACGGAAATCGGCCGTGCCGTCAAATGCGCGCTCCCAGACAAAGCCGATATAGGGCGCGAACTTGCGCGACACTTCGTAGCGCAACCGCCCGCTCAGCTCGACATTGCTGAAACCGCTGCCGAGCTGCCGATCGCTCGACCGCTTCGAATAGATATTGGCCTCTACCTGCGGCGTGAGGATCAACCGATTGGTGAACAGGACCTCATAGGACGCCTTGGCGCGCGCCGCGAGACGCCCATCGGTTCCTACATAGCCGGTGAGCTGGACGTCGAACCAATAAGGCGCCAGTCCCTCGACGCCGGCGGCCAGCCAGGTGGTCGCACCCTTGCCGAGATCCTGCCTGACCCCGAGCAGCGTGCCCCAGAACGGGTTCTTGCTGTGCCACCACAGCGCCTCGACGCTGCTCTCCGGATCGAGACGTTGGTCGCGGGAGTTCTTGAGCCCCTGGCTGCGCAGCCAGAGCTTGTCATTGTCCTGACCCTTGGTCACGAGCACGGTCCAGCCCACGCCCTGACCCTCGTTGCCGCTGGTGAATTCGAGCTCATCCACAAGTATCTTGGGGATCGACAGCTTGTCGGCCATCTCATAGCCCGGCAGCGTCGAGTTGCGATAGCCGTCGGCATAATCGTCCGAGTTGCGCGCGTCCGGCGGGGCCTTGCCACCCTGCATCGAGCCCATGTCCATCGTGGCGCCGTTACCGGACGCCGTCGTGTCGGTCATATCCATGCCCGGCATGTCCATGCCCGCATGGTCCTGAGAGCCTTGCGCGGAAGGAGTCTGCGGAGCGGGAGTGGCCGTTTGGGCAGGGGTGGTGGCGGGCGACGGGGGCGAGGCATCCTGCGCGAGAGCGGGAGCCGTGATCGCCGGCGCCAGGAAGAGGGCAGCGCCAAGAGCGATGCCGCGCGAGGGGAAAATCCGGATCATGCGACCACCACCTCCCGGAACATGCCGGCCGCCATGTGATAGAGCAGATGACAGTGAAAGGCCCATCGACCCAAGGCGTCGGCGGTGACGCGGAAGCTCACCCGTTGGGCGGGCTGGACCACGACCGTATGCTTGCGGACCTGGAAGGCGCCGTCCGGGCCTTCGACATCGCTCCACATGCCGTGCAGATGCATCGGATGCGCCATCATCGTGTCGTTGACGAAGGTGACGCGCAGCCGCTCGTTCGGCCTGAAATGGAGCGGCCTGGAATCGTTGAGCTTGATGCCGTCGAGCGACCAGATGAACCGTTCCATATTGCCCGTGAGATGCAGCTCGATGTCGCGCTCGGGCTCGCGCGGGTCGGGATCGCCGCCCGGCGTGCGCAGGTCGGCCAGCGTCAGCACGCGCCAGTCGCGCCCGCGCAGGCCTGCGCCCGGATCGTCGAGATTGGTGCGCGGATAGTCGACGCGCATGTCGGTATTGGAGCCATATTCGGTGCGGGCGTGCCGTGCCCTGGCCGGCATCTCGGTCATGCCGTGCCCGGCATGCGCGTCGCCTCCCATTGCGCCCATCGTCGCCATCGCGCCCATCATGTCGACCGGCTCGAGCCAGGTCCGGGCATCGAGCGGCGGCACGGCTGCCGCCATGCCCGGGGCCGGTGCGATCGTGCCACGCGCATAGCCGCTCCGATCGATCGCCTGCGCGAAGATGGTGCGGGCGCCGCCCTCGGGCATGGTGAACTCGACGTCGTAGGTCTCGCCCGGGCCGATCCGGAATTCCTCGACCGTGACCGGCTCGACCGGCTGCCCGTCGGTCGATACGACCGTCAGCTCGACCCCGGGGATCCGCACGTCGAAGAACGTCGCCGTCCCCGCGCCGACGAAGCGCAGGCGCACGCGCTCGCCGGGCGCGGCGATACCGGTCCAGTTGCCGGCGGGCGGCGCGCCGTTCATCAGATAGGTGTAGGTCGCGGCAGAGACATCGCTGTAGTCGGTCGGGTTCATCCGCGAGCTGTTCCACATCCGCCGGCGCTCGAGCGCCTTGCCCAAGCCCATGGCGCCGACATCCTTGAGGAAATCGCCGGCGGTCGGCTGCGCAAAATTATAGTAGCTGCTCTGCTTCTTGAGATTGAGGAAGATCTGCAGCGGCGGCTCGTCCGACCAGTCGCTGAGCACGATGCAATAGTCGCGATCGGGCGCCCGCGCCGTCGGCGCCTGTTTCGGCTCGACGATGATCGCTCCATAGAGTCCCGTCTGCTCGGCGAGCGTGTGAGCGTGATACCAGTAGGTTCCGCTCTGGCGGACCTCGAAGCGATAGGTGAAGGTCTCACCCGGCGCGATGCCGGCAAAGCTGATGCCGGGCACGCCGTCCATCTCCGCCGGCACGATGATGCCGTGCCAATGGATGCTCGACATCTCCTTGAGGCCGTTGCGCACGCGCAGCGTGACCGTGTCGCCTTCGCGCAGGCGCAGGACCGGCGCGGGCACGCTGCCGTTCACGGCGGTCGCGATACGGCGCTTGCCGGTGAAGTTGACCGGCAGCTCGGCGATCTCGAGGTCGAACTCGGTCCCGCTCAGCTCAGCGGGCGAGACTGGGGCGGATCGCGCGAGAAGCGCCGGGGCGAAACCGGCGACCGCGCCGCCGATCGCCAGCCCCTGGACGAATTGGCGCCGCGCAATCGGGCGGGCGTTCAGGTCGAACATGGATCGTGCATCTTTCTGGAACAGGGTTTGCCTGCGGCGCCAGGCGCGCCGGCTTGTGCCATCTCGCCGACCGTCAGGGTGCGCTGGCGAGGGGGCGTGATCTTCACCCGCGAACTGGGGCAAGACCGTAGCGGCACCGGCTTCACGGCGCGCGATCAGAACCTTGTTCCAGTGAGGATTGTCGTGTTTGCATGGGCGATCTCCAAGAGCCTGCGCCGCGGTCACCGGCTTGCGAACCGGGTGGCGCTGGCCCCTCCATGCGATGTCATCACGTCGAGCAGTATACGTATGTTACGAAGCGGGCGCTTGGCTGACGCCCCGCCGCGCAGTTGGCGGTCGGCTCTGCGGCCTCGCCGTCCTGATTCTCCTTTCGAACCCCACGCCCATCGCGCGACCAGCTCGATGAGCGTGGATGCCTGGTCAACCGCCTGGTATTTGGTCGGCTCGAGTCAGTCCCAGGCCGTCGAGGTTCAGGGCGACAAAATCCCAGTCGATCGCATTGCGCAGAATCTTGTCGGCATAGTCGGGTCGCGCGTTGCGATAGTCGACATAATAAGCGTGCTCCCAGACATCGAAGATGAAGAGGGGCGCCGCACCATGCGCGACAGGGGTGTCGGCATCGTGATAGGAGGTTACCTCGAGCTTGCCGTCCTTGAGGTTGAGCGCGGCCCATCCGCTGCCGAAATGACCGACGGCCTCAGCCTTGAGCGTGTCGATCAGCCCGTCCACCGATCCGAAGGCCTCGGTGATGAGATCGAGCAGCGGGCCGGTCGGCTGCTTCTTTTGCGGGCTGAGACCGCGCCAGTAGAAACTGTGGTTCCAGATCTGGCCGACCTGATTGAACAGCCCCCTGGGGCCATTGGTAGCAGCAAGCTCGATCAATTCCACGAGCGACTTGCCCTGCAGCGCGGGATCGGCCGCGACCAGTTCGTTCGCCTTGACGACATAGGCGTTGTGATGCTTGCCGTGATGATAGTCGAACGTCTCAGGTGAGATCAGGTCACCAAATGCATCCTTAGGATATGGCAGGGGCGGGAGGGTGAAGCTCATTCCTGGTCTCCTTGGTGTCTTCAGATGGCGCTCGAAAAGCGGGTCAGTGCCGTAGCGCCTTCGTGGCATCCCTGAACGGAAGGGAGTCCTGCTCTGTCGCGGCAGATGCGTCCCCAGACCCGGCCGGCTCTTGCACAGGGCCCTGTGCGCTTTGGATGCCCTGCCATCCCCCGCCCAGCGCCTTGAAGAGATCGACCCGGGCCGAGGAAAGCCGCTGGATGGAGCCGGCATAGCTGCTGCGGGCGTTGAGCATCTCGCTTTGCGCCACCAGCACGTCGAGATAGGCGACAGAGCCAGCGCGATAGCGCAGGTCGGCAAATTCATACGCCTTCTCCGCCCGGGCCTGCGCTTCGCCCAGCGCATCGAGCCTGCGCTGTTCGGTGGTGACCACCGTCAGCGCCTGCTCGACCTCCTTGAGCGCAGTGATAAGCCGCCCATCAAAGGCCGCGAGCGAGGCCTCGCCCTGCGCCTGCGCCTGCCGGATACGCGTGCGGGCGACCGCGATATTGGGGAAGCTCCAGGAGATGAGCGGTCCCAGCGAGAAGGAGAAGCTGTTGGCACCGCGCACCTGGTCGTTGCGAAAGAAATTGCCCGAGCCGCCCAGGCTGATGCGCGGATAAAGATCGGCGGTCGCCACACCGATGCGCGCCGTATCGGCCGCAAGCTGACGCTCGGCTTGCCGCAGGTCAGGTCGGCGGCGCAGCAGGGCGGCGCCATCGCCGACGGGGATCGACGCCTTCGGTTCGGGTGGGGTCGTACAGCGCCGGGCAGATTCCGGCACCTGATCGGGCGTGGTGCCAAGCAGCGCCGCCAGTTCGAAGAGCGCCACCTGCTGCTGGCCTTCGAGCGCCGGGATCGCCGCACGCGCCGTCGCGGTCGCGGCGCCCGCGCGTTCGACGTCGAGCTTGCCGACCGAGCCCGCCTTCTCCTGTTCCGAGACAAGCCGGAAGCTGTCGCCACTCGCCTTGTAGGACTGGCGCGCGACATCGAGCGCATAGGCGGCCGCGCAGGCGTTGAGATAGGCACGCGTCGTCTCGGCCGCGACCGTCACCCGCACCGTGTCGCGCGCCGCCTCGATCGCGCCGGCATCGGCGCGGGCGGCCTGGATGGCGCGGGACACGCGGCCGAACAGGTCGGCTTCCCACGATAGCGACATGCCCGCGAACTGCGACCATTGCGCATCGCCAAGGTTGCCTGGAAAGCCGCTTTGCCCGGCTCCCTGGATGCCGTCGCCATAGGGAGCGCCGCCGTTGAGGGTGGTGGAGGGCAGCCGCCCCGCCCGCGCCTCGCTCAGCACCGCGCGCGCCTTGGCGAGATTGGCGGACGCGACACGCAGGTCGGTGTTGGCAACAAACGCTTGTGTGACCAATGCGTCGAGTGCCGGATCCTCATAGAGCTTCCACCAGTCGTCGGGCAGCGCGGCGGCCGCATCGATCCGGGGCGCGGTGGTGACGAAGGCTCCCGCAGCGGCCGAAGGCGGCGCGGGCGGCCGGTAATCCGGTCCCACCGCGCAGGCAGAGAGCGCCAGCCCGGCCAGCGGCGCGAGGACATGAGGGAATTTACGCATGGGCCAGCCCTCCTTCGAGCGGCGGGACGGTGGGTTTGCCGTCCGGCTTCGGCTTGGGCCGATGGTCGGCGGCGAGCAGGGTATAGATCGTCGGCAAGACGAAGAGCGTGAAGAGCGTGCCGATCAGCATGCCCATCACCACCACGATGCCGATGGCGCTCAAGATGCACGGTGCGCTCTCGTCGGCGGCGCTCGGCAAGCAGCTCGGCATTACCGGCGAGGCGGCGCGTCAGCAGCTGCTGCGCCTCGCCGAACAGGATCTCGTCGTGTCATCCAGCGAGGCAAAGGGCGTGGGTCGCCCACTTCTCCTCTGGGACCTGACGTCAGCGGCGCAGTCGCGCTTTCCTGATACGCATGCGAGCCTCACCGCCCAGCTTCTCGGCATCATTCGAACGCATATGGGCGAAGGCGCGCTCGAGACGATTATCGACGTGCGCGAGGCTGAGACCCGCACGCGCTACCAGAGCGAACTTGCAGGCAAGCAGGACCTTGCCGACAGGGTGGCCGCCCTCGCCGCGCTCCGCACCGAAGAAGGCTATATGGCCGAGTGGCGCGAGGAACCCGATGGATCTTTCGTCCTCATTGAAAATCATTGCCCGATCTGCGCCGCCGCCGCGGCCTGCGTCGGTTTCTGCCGCGCCGAGCTCGAGGTTTTTCGCTCGGCTCTTGGGCCCCGCGTTTCCATTGCAAGGGCTGAGCATATCATCAGCGGCGGGCGTCGATGCACCTACATCATCAGGGCCAATCCACAATGACGCACGCTCTTCGCACCCATCGGGTTCGCCGGAAGCGATCGCCGAGGCCATGCACGCGCGCAAGTTCAGCCAAACAGCCGCGCCATGGCCAGGCAGTCTGAGCCGGAACGACTGCCGGCAGAGCAGCTGACGGTGGGCGATATCGCGCGGCGGAGCGGCGTCGCGGTTTCGACCCTTCATTTCTATGAGGCAAAAGGCCTGATCGAAAGCACGCGCACGAGTGGAAACCAGCGGCGATACGAACGCACGGTCTTGCGACGGATTGCGATTATCCGCCTGGGCCAGCGGGCCGGGCTATCGCTCGCCTTCATCAAGCAGCATCTGGGCAAGCTGCCACACGGACCGGTCGATCAAAGCGCCTGGCGAGACCTTCGTGAAGCGTGGCGCTCCGACCTCGATCAGCGCATTGTCAGCCTGGTTCAACTGCGTGATCAGCTTGACCATTGCATCGGCTGTGGATGCCTTTCGCTGGCCGAGTGCCAGATGCGCAATCCGCAAGATATTTTAGCTGGCGAAGGCTGCGGGCCGTGCCTCCTCGACGCGGACAGATAACAAGCGGTCCCACGCATCACGAGCGATGGAGCCCGCCCATCCATCGGCCCAGCCTTCATTCGACGGCCGGGCAAGACCCCGGTCGTGCCGTCGCCGGGCCGGATGAAGGCAAACACCCCTCGTCCCTACCCATAGGCAATCTGACCCTATGCGCGGCAGCGCCAGGAGCCGGTAAGATCCGCGGCTGTGCGGTTCCCACAGCCGCGAGGGTGCGCCAGGCTGGTTCAGCCTTGCATGAAGAGGCGCCCCCTGGATCTTACCGCTCCATATCGATGACGATCCTGCCCTCGATATCGCCATGGTGCATGCGCGAGAAGACGTCGTTGATGTTCTCGAGCCTGTCCGCATGGACCGTGGCCTTGACCTTGCCCTCGCCGGCGAACGCCAGTGCCTCGAGCAGATCGAGCCGCGTGCCGACGATCGAGCCGCGCACGGTAATGCCGTTCAGCACGGTGTCGAAGATCGACAGCGGGAAGTCGCCCGGCGGCAGGCCGTTGAGCGCGACCGTGCCGCCGCGCCGGACCATGCCGAGCGCCTGCTGGAACGCCTTGGGCGAAACGGCGGTGACGAGCGCCCCGTGCGCGCCGCCAATGGCTTTCTTGAGCGCTGCCGAAGGGTCCTCGTTGCGCGCGTTGACCGTCAGTGTGGCGCCAAGGCGTGTGGCGAGGTCGAGCTTGCTGTCGTCGATGTCGACCGCGGCCACATTGAGACCCATGGCTCGGGCATATTGCACCGCCATGTGGCCGAGCCCGCCAATGCCGGAGACGACCACCCACTCGCCGGGCCGGGCCTCGGTGGCCTTCAGTCCCTTGTAGACGGTGACGCCCGCGCAGAGGATCGGCGCAATGTCGAGGAAGTCGACATTGTCGGGAAGGTGACCAACATAGTTGGGATCAGCCAGGACATATTCGGCAAAGCTGCCATTGACCGAATAGCCGGTGTTCTGCTGTTCGTGGCAAAGCGTCTCCCAGCCACCCAGGCAATGCACGCAGTGCCCGCAGGCGGTGTAGAGCCAGGGCACGCCGACCCGGTCGCCTTCCTTCACATGGGTGACGCCCGCACCGACGGCGGCGACATGCCCGACGCCTTCATGGCCGGGAATGAAGGGCGGGTTGGGCTTGACCGGCCAGTCTCCTTCTGCCGCGTGCAGGTCGGTATGGCACACGCCGGTTGCCGCAATCTTGACCAGGATCTGCCCGGGGCCGACCGTCGGGATCGGCGCCTCCTCGATGACCAGGGGCTTGCCGAATTCGCGGACGACCGCCGCCTTCATGGTTTTCGCCATGTCCGTTTCTCCTTTTGAGCGAGGGGTCAGAACAGGCCGAGCGCGTGCTCGTCATAGGAGACGAGCAGGTTCTTGGTCTGCTGATAATGGTCGAGCATCATCCGGTGATTTTCACGCCCGAAGCCCGACGCCTTGTATCCGCCGAAGGCGGCATGGGCGGGGTACTGATGATAGCAGTTGGTCCAGACCCGTCCGGCCTCGATCGCGCGGCCGAGCCGGTAGGCGGTGTTGCCGCTCCGGGTCCAGACGCCCGCGCCAAGACCGTAGGCGGTGTCGTTGGCAAGTGCGATCGCCTCCTCGACCGTCTTGAACGTGGTGACCGACAGGACGGGACCGAAGATCTCCTCCTGGAAGATGCGCATGTGGTTCTGACCCACGAACACGGTCGGCTGCACGAAATAGCCCTGGTCCAGCGCACCGCCCGGCAGCGCCCTGGCGCCACCGACCAGACACTGCGCGCCCTCGGCCTTGCCGATATCGATATAGCCCAGGATCTTGTGGAGCTGGTCCTCCGACGCCTGCGCGCCGACCTGGACCGAGGGGTCGAGCGGATCGCCCTGGCGGATCGCGGCGACGCGCGCCACGGCGCGCTCGATGAAGCGGTCGAAGATCGACTCATGGATCAGCGCGCGCGACGGGCAGGTGCAGACCTCGCCCTTGTTGAACGCGAACAAAGTAAAGCCTTCGAGCGCCTTGTCGAAGAAGGCATCGTCCTCGTCGAGCACGTCCGCCATGAAGATGTTGGGCGACTTGCCGCCAAGCTCCATCGTCTGGGGGATCAGATGGTCGGCAGCCGCGTGCATGATCTGCTTGCCGGTGACGGTCTCGCCGGTGAACGAGACCTTGGCGATGCGCGGATTGGCGGCGATCGCCTGGCCGACGGTCCGTCCCGGGCCGGTGACGACATTGAGCACGCCGGGCGGCAGGATGTCGGCGGTGAGCTCGGCGAACATCAGCAAGGTGAGCGGCGTCTGGGATGCGGGCTTGATGACGGTGCAGTTGCCCGCCGCCAGCGCCGGGGCGATCTTCCACGCCGCCATCAGCAGCGGGAAGTTCCACGGGATGATCTGGCCGACGACGCCGAGCGGCTCGCGGAAATGATAGGCGATGGTGTCCGCATCGATCGTCGAGATGCCGCCTTCCTCCGCCCGGATGCAGCCGGCGAAGTAGCGGAAATGGTCGATCGCAAGCGGCACGTCGGCAGCGCGGGTCTCGCGGATCGGCTTGCCGTTGTCGATCGTCTCGGCAAGCGCCAGCAGCTCCAGATTATCCTCGAGCCGGTCGGCGACGCGATTGAGAATCCTGGCGCGCTCGGCGGGCGCGATCCTTGCCCATTGATCCCTGGCGGCGTGCGCCGCATCGAGCGCGCGCTCGACATCTTCCGGCGTCGACAGCGCGAACTCGGCGATCTGGGCGCCATTGATCGGGCTCGTGTCCGCGAAATACTCGCCGCCCGCAGGAGCGCTCCAGCGGCCTCCGATGAAATTATCATAGCGGTGTCGGAAGGAGGCCGCCGCATTGATGGTCCCGATCGCCTTCTCGAACATAACCTGACTCCATCTCTATCGATAGCCTGACGGAGTAATCTCTTTGCCCGGGCGGCCTATAAGTAAGTTCCGCAGAAGGTAGTCTGGTGTCGCTGTCGCGGGCTTTGAGGGTCAGACACGCCGACGGAGCCGATGAGTATTCATCGACTCCCGAACCTATTCGCGCACGCCTGATCGGAATTATGCCGAGACAGGCGTTACTCGGCCGCTTCTTCTTTTGGCGAGGGCGGCGCTTGGCATTCCAATTCTGGCGTTACGCCCGGACGCGCTTTAGGCTCACCCAATCGCCTTTCTGAAGCGTCCCGTCCCTCACGCGGAAATGAGCGTAATGGTCGTCGAAAATCTGGTCGACTTCGACATGACCGACAAGGCGGCGGTGGCGCGGCGTTGCGTGATAGACGTCGAGTATCTGCCCGATGTGTGCGCCATCGGCTTTGCCCAGGCAGGCCACTGTGCCGCCCGCATCCATACGGACGATCTTGCCGCGCATGAACAAGCGATGGCCGATACCCTGTGCGAGGAGCGGCGTGCTGCCAAAGAGCAGAAAGCCAACGGCAGCACCGACGCCAAGATGTTTTCGCATCACTGTTTCCTCTGTCACGTCAGACGCTCGGACCCGGCTTTGAAGGCCGGGAGCACGGGGCGACGCTGGGCATCGTCAAAGAACTGGCCCGCCGCGGGGGCGGCGGCGGGCCCTCAGCCCCGGGGGGGGTGTTTTATCGGGGCTGGAAACGTCACATGTCGCTCATCGGCTTGTCGGCCATGGGCTTGTCGGCCATGGGCTTGGCGGTCTTCTTCTTCGCGGCCGGCTTGGCCTTCTTCATCGGCATCTTGCAGCAGCCACTCTTCGCCTTACCGGCCATGCCCGAGCCGTTCGATGCAGGCGACCCGCCGGACATGCCGGCCATCCCCGACATGCCCTGTTGATCCTGCTGGGCCGGTTTCCCCTGCTGCTTCTGCGCGCCGGCCTGATGATCCTTCATCATCTGATCGTGCATCTGCTGCCCGCCATGATCCATGCCCTGCTGGTGGGCATGGGCCGGCGCAGTCTGCGCGGGCGCGGGCGTCGACTGGGCGAGAGCGGTGCCGGCGGCGAAGGTTAGCGTCACGAAGAGGCTGATGGTCGCCGCGCGAAATGTCGTCTGTCGCATTGAGGGTCTCCGAGTGTTCGTCCTGTTGCCCGATCGACGTTCCGATCCCGGCAATTCCGAAGCTTCAATGCTGCTAGCGAGACGCAGTCTGTATACGTAACTTACGAATCCGCTTTTGATCGCGACAAGCATGCGCGGGATCGTGCGGGGTGGACCATGGTCCAAGGTCAAGCCAATTCATGATCCCGCTTGATGGCGGCCGGCAGCGAAGTGCAAAAACCAATTGGCCCGCCGTGGGAGAACGGCGGGCCAAAGCTGCGGTTGAACCAGGCCACGGTCGTTGGCCACCCCGCCTCGTGGTCGGAGCTGGCTTAATTGCAGGGTCAGCAACCGCCCCGCGACCTATGCAACATGCGGGAGGCTCCGTCCTGGGTCCCCATCTCCCGCGTAGCGATCCGATGGTCCTGCATCATCTCACCGGGCATCCGCACTTCGCGGTGTCGCATGCCTTGCATCTGGGCCGTGTCGGACCGAGCCGGCGCCGGCTTCGCCTTGAGCGTCTGTTCAAGGTCGGGCATGCCCGGCGGCATCCCATCGGCGAGAACTGGCCCGGCGCCGACGGCAAGGACGCCAAAGGCTGCGAGCGAAGCGATAATCGCTGCTTTCTTGCGCAAATATGATTCCTTCAAGTCTGAGTTTCAGTTCGACCGGACACATGCCCGGTCGATTCTCGCTCCCCAGGGAGCTTGCCGTTGAGATGGTATCGGCCTGGAGGTGGCAGTATACGTAATTTGCGAAGCTGGCGGTCAGCCTGCAATGTCAGCTTTAGTTCGGCTACTAGCAAAAGCTGGGCGCGGATGACCGAAGACGGCGGCAATCAAAGCCTCCGCCTAGCCCGAGCACTGGAAAGCGACGCCGCCTGCTGCAGTGGCGAACAGCGAAACGTAAATCGCACGCCGCTTTTTCTTCGGCGCGATCGTGGCAAGGCCCACCGCCGAACCAGCCACTCGGACTGGCCCAGGCTAAATTGTCGGAATAGACGCTCGCTCGGATCGGTGCCGCAGTGATTGAACGCTCGCCTGGCTGATTATTGATCAACTGGCGAGGGCCGCAACCAGCTTAGAAGGGCAATTTTGTCTTCCCAGAGGGGGCGGGCACAAAAGCGATCGGTTCGGGTATTACGGATATTGCCCTCCCGCGCGCCCTTTAAGGGAAGAGCGGCGCTTCGCCTCGGTGGATCTCATCGGATCGAGAAAAGCGCGTTTGCGTCAGTTTCACGATTGCTCAGGAGGGGCTTCGAAATGACTTTTCTGAGCCGGCGAACTGTCTTGGCGGGCGGAGGCCTCCTGCTGGGGGCGGCATGCACGCGCAGATTTGCGACGCCGGACCAAGCAGGCACGCTGCCCATTCCTCGCCTGTTAGATGCACGCGACCATGGGCAGAGAATTGGACTGAGGGCGCAGGAAGGGGAAACCACTTTCTTCCCAGGGCGGCGGAGCGCCACCATGGGATACAACGGAAGCTATCTCGGCCCGACTCTGCGGGTACATCGCGGGGACGACGTGACGGTGACTGTCAGCAACAATCTGTCTGCTGATACCACGGTTCACTGGCACGGGCTGCTCGTACCGGGAGAGCTGG
This sequence comes from Sphingobium aromaticiconvertens, assembly GCF_037154075.1. Taxonomy (NCBI): domain Bacteria; kingdom Pseudomonadati; phylum Pseudomonadota; class Alphaproteobacteria; order Sphingomonadales; family Sphingobiaceae; genus Sphingobium; species Sphingobium aromaticiconvertens. The sequence goes on along the minus strand of NZ_JBANRJ010000001.1, from coordinate 1,422,343 downwards.
ACGGCAGCCCCCACCAGACCATTAGTCCAGGCGAGACTTGGCGTCCGACGCTGCCGATCCGTCAGCCGGCGGCCACTCTCTTTTATCATTCGCATGCACATGGCCGAACGGCGGAGCAGGTCTATGCAGGCCTAGCGGGATTGCTCTTCGTCACCGACGAGGAAGAGCAAGGTCTCGGTTTGCCTTCGGATTACGGCGTCGACGATCTACCAATCTTGATCCAGGATCGGCAGTTCGTGGATGGCCGTCTGGTGTTACCGGCGGGCATGATGGTGGCGCTGGACGGGAGGCGGGGCAACGTTATTCTCGTAAACGGCGCGTACAACCCGCGAGCAGACGTTCCCAGAAGCTTAGTGCGGCTGCGGCTTGTAAATGGTTCGAATGCCCGGACTTACGATCTTTCGTTCAGCGACGGACGAGCCTTTTATTGGATCGGCACCGAGGGCGGCCTTTTGGAAAAGTCCGTTGAATTGCAGTCCCTCACTCTGGCCTCCGGTCAGCGGGCTGAGATCTTGGTGGACTTCAGCGATGGCAAACCGGTCTCGTTGGTATCGGCTCCGGACCAAAGCACCCTCAGGATGCATGGCATGGGCATGATGCATCGGCACGAGGCTAGCGAAAACAACGCAGGGGATGAAACTGTCCTCACATTTTCACCGCGCTTGGCATCGAGTAAGCGAGGTAGCACCACGCTTCCGCTCCTCCTGGCGTCCCGCGCGGTGCCAGATCCGGCGACGGTCGTCGCACGGCGACGTCTGGTGCTCAACATGAGGCTGGGAGGTATGATGGATAGCGACGAAGAGCCGCTAACGATCAACCACAGGCGATTCGATATTGATCGCATCGATGAGGAAGTCGAGCTTGGCGCCGTCGAGATATGGAAAGTCTCCGGGCAGAAAATGGCCCATCCCTTCCACATTCATGGAGTGCACTTCGACGTGCTACGTCGCGATGGCGAGGAACCAGATCTTCTTGATCAGGGGCCACGTGACACCATCGTCGTGGACGAACCGGTCGAGTTATTAATCCGTTTCGACCAGCCTGCTTCAAAAGCGCCCTTCCTGTTCCATTGCCATATCCTGGAGCACGAGGACGAAGGCATGATGGGTCAGTTTTCCGTGACGTAGTGGGAACAACTCAAGAATCGAAATCCCGCATATGCCAATAAGGGGGCAATGCTCGACGTATGACTTCGAACTCCACTCTCGTTTTTGTTCCCTTTTCGGGCTTGGGCCAGAACGTTTCGCACATCTCGATCGAAGGCATTCGATCATCCCGGACACTTGTGCATCACATGACGAACCCTGCGGTTAGTCACGGCCACCAGGCGCCGCGGGCCGCGCTCTATAATGACCATACGCTTGTCGGGCCGTCCCGCGGCCGCTGTCAGTACTCGCGGCAATGAGTAATAGATGGTATCGCCGCGTTCATACCACTTTCCTCCGCCAAGCGGCGTCTGGTCAGGCAATCGGATTTCGCTGTAAGATCCGTTGCGATTAAGAACCCAGGCCATCCCCGACTTACAGCCGGATCGGCCATCAAATGACCAGACACCCGCGAGCTTGGTGGTCGAGGTATCTTCCCCTGCGGGAACGACCCTGGCCGGCGAAGGTAGCGTTGGCACAGTGAGCGCGGCGAAAATCGCCCAGATGGAACACGACCACCGTGTGAAAGTGAGCAGCCGGCATCGATATAACCCGTTAAGCGCGATCGTCATACTGTTCCCTTCCGATCCACACTCACTCCGCTGAGAGCTTCGTTGGTTGCCCTTGGCAGACTATGCAGACCATCTGCCGGTGGTAATGCGTATTTGTCGCTAGACAGAAGGGACGCCTGCGATGGCATCTGATCGCAGATCGCCCAGGACAAGGCAGCCGGCGCAGAACTTGGGATGACTGTGATCGTCTCATGCGCAGTGCAAGCGAGCAACCACATGAGCGGTAACGGGGGCGACGAGTTCGCTTCCGGACGAGGAAAAGGTGGCCCGGTGACCTTCATTCTATCCCGACATGTTGGTTTGGACGCTCAAGCCGGGTGGCGAGGCGGAGGCATATAGGCCCGCCCGATGTACTAATCGCAAGCGACCGGTTTTCGGTTCTGATGCTCTTGCGCCCCAGTCAACCGACCGATCGCCATTCGTATATATCACAATTTCGCGGGTCGTTCCCCCCAGATAGGGTCAGAGCAGGTTCGAGTCGTGGAGGGGACGCCAGGCCGAAATGCCGGTTGTTCCCGCTGTCCTAGCCGCCACGAATTCGATGGAGATCCAAGGCAAGAGGAGCATTTGATGTCAGCCGCTTCAGCATTTCCAGCTCTGGCGCAGGCGTCCCCCCGACCGCAGTCCGGGATTGTCGCCTGTATCGATTGCTCCGATCATGATGCGTGGATCTACTCACACGCTCGTGCGCTCGCGACAACGCTCGACGTCCCTATTACCCTGCTACAAGTACTTGACGGCGAGGGCTCGACGCGCTCTCGTCCAGACCCGATTGAATGTAACCTCCGGCGGCGCGAAGCCCTGCGCGCCCTCGATCGATGCGCCGCCGCGACCAGCGCACCTCCAACCAAAACCTCCATCGAATTGGCCGAAGGCCAAACCGCGGAGGAAATTTGCCGCTTTGTCCGAGAGTGCGACGACGGCATGGTCGTACTGGGAAGACGAGGCAGGCAAGAGGCCGGTCGCCCGGGCATGGGGGCAACCGTGCACAAGGTGCTCATGCAGACGCCAGCCCCGGTCCTGCTCGTACCGGTAGAGGCCCCGCTTCCGGCAGCGCCCTACAGAAGGGTTGTGGTGCCGCTTGACGGCTCTCGTTGGGCTGAGAGCGTGCTGCCCCTAGCTGTGCGTCTTGCGAAGGCCTCGGAAGCGGAACTCCTGCTCGTCCATGTCGTCCCTACGCCCGAGATGATCGAGGCACGGCCCCTGGAAGTCGAGGACAAGAAGCTTCAACAAGCCCTTATAGAGCGAAATGAGCAAGCAGCACGCAGCTACCTGGATCGAACGAAATCCAACCTCTCGGCGTCCGGTCTACGAATGCGTACGATTTCGATCCGTGGCGAGGATGTACGCGAGGTGCTGTGCGATCTTATTCAGCGCGAGAGGGCCGATATTGCCGTCCTGTCCGCGCGCGGCCACAGCCATCGGCATGTTTCCGACGTACCCTATGGAACGGTCGCCTCCTACCTGATGACGCATTGCAATGTACCAATGCTCGTAACGCCTGCGACAATCCGCTCGGGAAAAGCGCAGATCGCCGTAGGGCATAATTGCCTCCGGCTACCCCTCGCCGCCCAAGCCTGATCATGGCCGATATTGAGGGGACCGACCCTATTTCGGGGGCGGCCGACGAGACCGCCACACGCCATCAGCTGACAGGATTGATCGGTCGCTCAGCGCCTCTTCCCATCTGGGCGCATCTCGACGCCATGAAGGACTGGCTGGCTCGAGCCCGCCAGGCAGCCACGCAAGCCGACCAACGCGGCAGCGCCGCAGCCGAATGGCTACTCGACAACGACTATCAGATCCAGCGCGCGATCCTGCAAATTGGTGAGGGTCTTCCCAAGGCCTTCTACGCGAAACTTCCCGGTCTTGCTGAAGACGGCCTCAGGCGACCGCGCGCCCATCAAGTCGCGCAGTCTCTGCTTCTGGCGTCTCACCTGCAAGTCTCGCTGTCCTCGGCTGTCGAATTCGTCGTTCGATATCAGAATAAGATGCCGCTCAGCATCGCTGAAACCTGGGCGATTCCTACGATGCTGCGTATCGTTTGTCTTGAAATGATCGTTACGGGTTTCACCCAGCTTTTTCCTCAAGTCGCTCCCCCTTTTGCACTAACGGACTCTCCCGACGTCGCGACCGGGGGATTCGACAACACGGAGTGCGTGGCACGCGGCATAGCCAATCTTGCCGTGATCGCGACTATCCAATGGAACGACTTCTTCGACAGAACCAGCCAGGTCGAGGCGGTTCTGAAGCGTGATCCTGCAGGGATTTATCCGCGCATGGATTTCGCTACTCGCGACCAATATCGTCACGCGGTAGAACGGCTCGCAGCGCGATCCGGCCTCCTAGAGCGAGAGGTTGCCCAGCGCGCTCTGCGGCAGTGTCAAAGTAGTGAAGAGGCCCCCTCAGGGCATGTAGGTTATTGGCTCATCGATGCCGGCCTGCCTGCTTTCACGGATGCACTCGATCCCCGCCCCTGGACACCCCGTTCGATGCTGCGGCGCATCTTGCGTCATAAGGGTATGCTTTACGCGACCGCGCTGGTGTTTGCCGGTATCGCGGCCTCTGCAGTTCCTGCAGCATACATGTCCTCGACCGGACCGTCTCCCTTATCCTGGCTGCTGTGTATCGCGCTGACGCTGCTGCCCGCTTCCATCCTCAGCATCACCTTTGTGAATTGGATGGTCACGCAAATCGTTCCTCCATGCGTTCTTCCCAAGCTGGAATTCAAGAAAGGAATTCCCGGAGATTTTGCGACGGCCATCGCAATCCCCGTTCTCGTCGCTCGGACCTCCGACATCGCTCCCCTTCTTGAGCGACTTGAGGCGCATCGCCTAGCCAACCCTGATGAAGCGCTGGAGTTCGTTCTCCTGACCGACCTTGCCGATGCCGCAACCGCCAGGGTTTCGGGCGACGATGAGATCGAGCAGATGCTGGTACGAGGCATCGAAGAATTGAATGCCCGCTACAAGGACGCAAGGGGCAATGGACCTTTTCATCTGCTCCACCGACCGCGCCTCTTCAACGAGGCGCAGGGCTGTTGGATGGGCTGGGAGCGCAAGCGCGGTAAGCTGGAGCAGTTCAACGCCTATATCCTGCGCGGCGACGCCACTGCATTCCATTTGACCACCGGCAAGGTGGAAAGGCTGCGGCGATGCCGCTTCGTACTGACGGCAGACGCAGATACCAGACTTCCGGGTGGTGTGGTGCGCCGTCTGGTCGGCACTCTCGCCCATCCACTCAATCGGGCTCATTTTGCCCCCGACACCGGCATTGTGGAACGAGGCTACACTATCCTTCAACCTCGCGTTGAACTAGCGCCGGAGGGCCCCGAGCAATCCCTGTTCGCTCGCCTCTACGGCGGCGATACTATGATCGACATCTACTCTCGCGCGGTTTCCGACGTGTACCAGGACCTTCTGGGCACCGGCGTGTTTGTGGGCAAAGGCCTCTACGATGTGGCGGCATTCGAACGGAGTCTGGAGGGCCGTGTCCCAGAGAATGCTTTGCTTAGCCATGACCTGTTCGAGGGGCTTCATGGGCGCGCGGCGCTCGTTAGCGACGTCATTGTCTACGAGCGCTTTCCGACCGGGTATCTCGACTTTTCCGCGCGCTGGCACCGCTGGGTGCGGGGTGATTGGCAAATCCTGCCCTGGCTGTTTCCCTTTGTCCCAGGGCGTGACGGCCGATGGCTGCGCAATCGGCTTGGGTGGTTCGACAGGCTCAAGATCTTCGACAATCTAAGGCGCAGTCTGGTACCCGCCAGCATCGTTGCCTTGCTCCTAGGCGGTTGGTTCCTGTTTCACGGTCGACCCTGGGTCTGGACACTGCTCGCGATCGTCGCGCCCGGGGCTTATCTTTTTACCGATCTCGTAACGGGCTTCGCTCAGGGCCGCCGTCGCGGTGTCATGCAGCGCGTCCTGCGGCGCCTCACGGATCATCTCGGGCGCTGGATTTTAGCCATCGCCTTCCTTGTCAGCGACGCATACATCGCGCTGCACGCCATAGCCGTCACGATCTGGCGGCTGCAATCGGGGCGGCGGCGGCTCGAATGGACCTCGGCCGCTCATATGGCCACGCGAAACGCGGCGCGCCATCCGCGATTAGCGGCGTGGCGCGACATGTGGAGCTCGCCCCTTCTTGCGGTGCTTATAGCCGGCGCATTACTCGCTTATACGCCGGGATCGATGCCTGTCGCGGCGCCGCTATTGCTGCTCTGGTTCTTCGCACCCGAGATCGCGGTTTGGATCAGCCGCCCGCGTAGACCACCGATCGAGGCGCTTACCGAAGCAGACAGGAGATTTCTCAGACTCGTCGCTCGGCGCACCTGGCTTTTTTTTGAAACCTTCGTCCGGCCTGAGGACAATTGGCTGCCTCCCGACAACTACCAGGAGCCGCCCGACGAGGACACCGCTCACCGAACGTCGCCTACCAACATCGGCATGTTGATGGTGTCGATCCTGACAGCGTGGCGGCTTGGGCATATCGGTCTCAACGAGCTGGCTACCCGTCTTGGCGACACGTTCGATACGCTTGACCGGCTCGAACGCTACCGCGGCCACATTCTCAACTGGTATGATACCAGGACGCTCGCTCCCCTTGAGCCACGTTACATTTCCACGGTCGACAGCGGCAATCTTGCCGTCAGCCTGATTACCGTTGCCCAGGCTCTTCGAGATGCTGGGAGGGCACCGCCGGTAGGCAGCGAGCTCTGGCAAGGCCTAGAAGATATTATCGGGCTGCTCTCCCAGGCGATCCGGTCTATCGGGACCGAAGCGGGCTCAACGGCCGGTGTGATCCTGGCTACCGTGGGCGAGACGGTGAAGCGGGTTTCGGACGATGAGCGCGAATGGCTCAGGGGGATCGACGATCTCATTTCGGCCGACTTGCCGAGACTGCGCGAGCAGGTGGGCGTGATGGCCGCGAGCGTTGCCGAAGCCGACGTCGGCATCTTGCGCGAAGTGCAAGTCTGGCTCGAGCGGCTCGAGCATCACGTGTCCGGGATACGTCGCGATTTGCAGGTTTTCTGCCCGTGGTGGGAAGTTATAACCGACCATCCCGCAGACTGCGCGGAAACCGCAGCCAAGGTCGCCGATTTCATGGCTGGCGGCTCGGCGACGCCATCCGATTCGCGCACCGCGCACGTCATCAGCCTGCTCAGCGCGACCAAGGAAGGCGGATTATCCGACGCGGCCCGTCAATGGGTCGACAAGATGCTGGCTGCCATCGCCGAAGGGCAGGCCGTCTCGCGCGAGCTTCATGGTCGCTTCGACAGCCTTGCCCGCCGGGCCAACGTCAGTGCGCACGCGATGGACTTTTCACTTCTGCTTGATGAAGGTAGCCGGCTCTTTCACATCGGCTACAACGTCAGCGCCGACCGCATCGACGCGCATCACTACGATCTCCTCGCCAGCGAAGCACGGCTCGCCAGCTTCTTCGCCATTGCGAAGGGCGATATCGATCCTTCCCACTGGTTCCACCTCGGTCGCCCCATCACGAAACAGGAGGCCGGGCTTGCGCTGCTGTCCTGGAATGGCTCGATGTTCGAATATCTGATGCCGAACATCTTTTTGCACAGCGATCCCGGCACGCTGCTTGGTATGAGCGACCGAACAGCCGTCAGCATCCAGGCCGCCTTCGGCAAATCGCACAAAATCCCTTGGGGAATCTCCGAATCATCATTCGCCTCGATGGGGTCTGATCGCGTCTATCGCTATCACGCCTTCGGCGTCCCTGCCCTCGGACTTCAACGTGGCCTCGGCCACGACCTCGTCGTGAGCCCCTACGCAACGGCGCTTGCGCTCATGATCCGGCCAGCACTTGCGACAATCAACCTCAAGCTGCTGGCCGAGCAGAGGTTAATTGGACGGTTCGGCTTCTTCGAAGCCGCCGATTTCACGCCGGCCCGCGTGCCGGCGGGCGAGCGGTTCGCTATCGTCCGCTCGTACATGGCGCACCACCATGGCATGAGTCTCGCCGCGCTGGGAAATGCACTGTGCGACAACATGCTAGTGCGCTGGTTCCATGCGGACCCTTACGTCGGCACCGTCGATCTCCTGCTCAACGAACGCATACCGTGGGAGCTTCCGCCAGAAATTGCACGAGTAGAGGTTCGCGACCCGCCCGCTCACGCCGAAGGGAACATCCCGGCACTGCACAGTTGGTCGCCAGACCGACCGTCGGGGCAGCATGCTTGGCACATCCTCGGCAACGGCCGGCTTTCGAGCCGAATCCGCACGGACGGCGCCGGGGGTCTAAGCTGGAATCAGCATGCACTTACCCGCATCGAACCTGCAGATGACCACGCAGGCTTCTGGCTCTATCTGCATGATCTCGATCAAGGGGATTTCTGGTCCGCAACAGGGGGGCCATTCCCCGCCATCGGCGAGCCGCCGGAGGTCATGTTTCATGCCCATCAGGTCGAATTCCGTCAGCGTTCGCGCGGTCTGTCGATCTCGACGCTAGTCAACGTTGCCCATGGCGACGATCTCGAAATCAGACGCATCGCGCTCGTCAATGAGGAGGATCGTGCCCGGACAATCGAACTGACGGGCTACGTCCAGGTGGTGCTCGCCCCACCCCAGGATGCCGCTCGGCATCCTGCTTTCAGCAAGCTGTTCGTGGGCACTGAAACCTTGCCCGGAGGCGATGGACTCGTGTTCACGCGCCGACCGCGCAATCCCGACGAGCGGCCTCCGGTTTTGCTGATTCGCATAATCGGAGATGACGAAGGAGTCGCCTTGCTCGGACTTGAGGCTGATCGAAGAGCCTTCATCGGTCGCCATGGCAACGTCACGCATCCTGCCGCGATGAAAGAGGAGCCTCCGATGGGCGCATTGGGCTGGTCGCTCGATCCGATCTGCGCGATCAGGGCAAAGGTCATGCTGCCGCCGCACGGGCGCCGCGAACTCGCTTTCGTCACGATCGCGGCGGGATCGCGTCAGTCGGCGCTAGACCTAGCCGACCGCTATGCAACGTTGTCCGCGCTGGATTGGGTGGTTAGCGATTCCATCGCGGCAAAAGCGCGCGAGATGCACGACCTGAGCCTACAGCCACAGTTCGTACCTCAGGTACAGGCCTTCCTTTCCCATCTTTTTACTGCCCGCACAAACCCTGCACCCGGAGGTGAACGGCTCTTCCGGCAGGTCGATCTCTGGTCGCTTGGTATTTCAGGCGATCATCCCATCGTGATGCTGCGCGCCGGCACCGCGGAACAGACCGGTATGCTCCGCTTCGTTCTCGCTGCGCATTGGCTCGGCCACCAGCGCGGCATCCTCTTCGATCTCGCGATCGTCCACGAGGGCACCTCAGGTTACGTCGAACCCGTCCGCGAGCGCCTTCTGGAAGTCCTGAGAGACGCCGGCGCGCAGGAACGCCTTGGCACCCATGGCGGCATCCACCTAGTGGGCGTCAGTTCCTCCGATCACGAGCGCGTGGCGCTCCTCGAGCAGGCCGCCAAGCTGATCCTTGAAGACGACGGCGTCACGCTTGCCGACCAACTCGCCCGGGTAGATCAACCTCCGCACCCCGGCCCGCCGTTTGCCCCAGTCGGCACCAACGTGCCGCCAGCCACCTCCGCACCCGTGCCGCGGTCCGTAGATCTCCTCTTCGACAACGGCTGGGGCGGCTTTGCGCCTGATACTGGCGACTATGTGATCAACCTAGAGCCCGACGCTCCCACCCCGGCTCCGTGGTCCAATGTCCTGGCCAACGACGCGTTCGGCACGATCGTTACTGAGGCCGGGCTTGGCTTCGCCTGGGCGATCAACAGCGGCGAGAACAGGCTCACGCCCTGGTTCAATGATCCCGTCGAGGATCCCCAAGGTGAACGGCTCTATCTGCGCGACGAGGAGAACGGGCGGCTCTGGACCCCGACACCCTTGCCATCGGGCGGCGGCTCCGCGTGCCGCATTCATCATAGTCCCGATCGGACCATATGGCACCGCCACAGCGAAGGCCTGGAGCAGGAGCTGTCGACCTTCGTGCCAATCGACGATCCGGTAAAACTGGTGCGTCTGCGCCTACGCAATCAAACGCCACGCTCGCGCCGGATCACGGCGACCTACTATGCGGAATGGCTCCTGGGCGCGGTGAGGGGCGAGCAAGCCCCTTTTCGGACGTCGCGCTATGACTCGGCCTCCCATGCAATTCTCGCACGCAATTCCTGGACGGACGAGTTCGGCGATCGCGTCGCCTTTCTTGCCACGACCCAGGCCGTTCATAGCTTCACTACCTCACGCCGCGATTTCCACGGTGTTATTGCCGACCCGGCCCGACCGCTCGGCCTGCTCAACTGGGATCTGGGCAACCGCCAGGATTCTGCCGGCGACGATTGCTGCGGCGCCCTCCAGGTGCATCTCGATATCCCCCCTGAAGGAACCGTCGAAGTTTGTTTCATCCTCGGCCAGGGTGATAACCTCGAGCACGCAATCCAACTTATCCGGCATTGGCAATCGCCGTCCATCATCGAGACTGCTGCCCGGGTTCGCGTAGCGGACTGGGCCGATCGGTTGGAAAGGGTTCAGGTCAAGACACCCGATCCTGCCTTCGACCTGATGGTCAACCGGTGGCTGCCTCACCAATCGCTAAGTGCCCGCGTGCGCGCTCGCGCCGGTTTCTATCAGGCCAGCGGCGCGTTCGGATTTCGCGATCAGCTCCAGGACGTCCTTGCCCAGATCCAGGTCGATCCGAACGCAACGCGGCAACATATCCTCGCCGCCGCTGCGCACCAATTCGAAGAGGGCGACGTGCTCCATTGGTGGCACCCGCCTTCGGACCGCGGGGTCCGAACCCGCTGCTCCGACGATCTCGTCTGGCTTCCTTATGCCGTCGCGCACTATGTCGAGGCGACCGGCGACAAATCCATTCTGGACGAAGAAATTCCATTTCTGAGGGCGCCGCCGCTCGCGGCCGGCGAGGCCGATCGTTACGCCCGATTTGAAGTTACCGACTATAAGCAATCGCTGTTCGTTCACTGCGACCGCGCGCTTGCCCATGCCTATCGCCTCGGAGCTCACGGCCTTCCCCTGATCGGCACCGGGGATTGGAATGACGGCATGGATCGGGTCGGTGAGCGGGGACGCGGCGAGAGCATATGGCTGGCCTGGTTCCTCATCGCAACTATCCGGAACTTCACACTGCACTGCGTCGATGAGCGGCAAACCGAGTTTCGTGATCGCTGGGAAGCGCGTGTCGAAGCGCTCGCCGCAGCGGTCGAGCAGTCTGGCTGGGATGGCGAATGGTATCTGCGCGCCTTTGATGACGACGGCAGGCCTTGGGGCACATCCGAGGAGCAGGAATGTCGCATCGATTCCATCGCTCAATCCTGGTCCGTTCTCTCAAATGCTGCAGATCCGGAGCGAGCCAGAACGGCGCTCGCGTCGGCCAGGCGCTACCTAGTACGCAACGATGATGCCCTCATACGCCTGCTCGATCCCCCCTTCGACCACACGCCGCGCGAACCGGGCTATATCAAGGCCTATCCGCCTGGCGTCCGGGAGAATGGCGGGCAATATACCCATGCGGCAACGTGGCTCGCCATCGCGTTCGCACGGATACGCGACGGCGACGTGGCCAAATCACTGTTCGACCGAATTAGCCCGATAACGCACAGTTCGACACGCGAAGGCGCAGAGCATTATCGAACCGAGCCATATGCTGTCGCGGGCGACATCGCCGGTGTGGCACCCCATCTCGGCCGCGGCGGCTGGACTTGGTATACAGGCGCCGCAGGTTGGACATGGCGGCTGGCCGTTGAAGAAATTCTGGGCGTTCGCTTAATTGGCGGCAAAATACAGATACGTCCAGCAATGCCGAAAAGCTGGCACAAAGCGGAATTGACGCTCCGGCGCGCCGACGGAGCCATCCAGATAACGATCGAAACGGACCCGTCTCTTGAAGGTGACGGAGAGGAAATTACCGTTGACGGCAAGCTCCTGCGAGAACCCGGGGTTTGCTTTCCCCACGATGGCGCGACGCGGATTGTTCTCGTGCGGGTTCCGCTAAAGGCCTGACGTCGATTCGACAACGGCAATACGAAAGGATTCTCATGTCGACCATCCCCGCCTCTACCCTGCATGGGGACGGCAGCCCGGAAAGGCTGGCGATCGACACGATCCGCACCTTGTCGATGGATGCGGTCCACGCCGCGAAATCGGGTCATATCGGCACGCCGATGGCCCTGGCACCGGTCGGCTATACGCTCTGGTCGCAATTCCTGCGCACCGATCCCGACGCGCCGGATTGGCCCAACCGCGACCGCTTCGTCCTGTCGGTCGGCCATGCGTCGATGCTGCTTTACTCCCTGCTGCATCTCGCCGGAGTCAAGGAGATCGACAAGGACGGCAGGCTGACCGGCAAACCGGCGGTGAGCCTGCAGGACATCAAGGATTTCCGCCAGATCGGCTCGAAGACGCCGGGTCATCCCGAATATCGCCACACCACGGGTGTCGAGACGACCACCGGCCCGCTCGGCCAGGGCTGCGGCAATTCGGTCGGCATGGCGATTGCCGAGCGCTGGCTCGCGGCGCGCTACAATCGCGACGGTTTCCCGATCTTCGACCATGACGTCTATTGCCTCGCCGGCGACGGCTGTATGATGGAAGGCGTGGCGAGCGAGGCGGCGAGCCTGGCCGGCCACCTGAAGCTCTCCAACCTCTGCTGGATCTACGATTCGAACCATGTGACGATCGAGGGCGGCACCGATCTCGCCTTCGACGAGGATGTCGGCCAGCGCTTCGACGCTTATGGTTGGCACGTCATCCATGTGGACGACGCCAACGATACCAAGGCGGTCGCTGCGGCGATCGAAAGCTTCAAGGCGACCACCGACAGGCCGACGATGATCGTGGTCCATTCGATTATCGGCTATGGCAGCTCGATCGCCGGAACCGCCAAGGCGCATGGCGAGGCGATGACCGGCGATGACATACGCGGCACCAAGAAAGCCTATGGCTGGCCCGAGGATTCGTCCTTCCTCGTTCCCGACGGCGTGCCCGAGCATTTCGGAGGCGCCATTGCCGGGCGCGGCAAGCCGCTGCGTGCCGAATGGCTGGCGATGCGCGAACGCTATGCGCAGGCCGAACCCGCCCTGGCCAAGGAGCTCGAGGCGATCTTTGCCGACCGGCTTCCCGACGGCTGGGATGCCGCCATCCCGACCTTCCCCGCCGACCAAAAAGGCATCGCGACCCGCGATGCCGGCGGCAAGGTGCTCAACGCGATCGCGCCCAACCTGCCCTGGCTGGTCGGCGGCTCGGCCGATCTTGCCCCCTCGACAAAGACCCTGATCGAAGGCGCGGGATCGTTCCAGACGGGCAGCTATGCCGGCCGCAATCTCCACTTCGGCGTGCGCGAACATGCGATGGGTTCGGTGGTCAACGGCATGGCCCTGTCGCACCTGCGTCCCTATTCGGCGACCTTTTTCATCTTCCTCGATTATATGCGCCCGCCGGTCCGCCTGGCGGCGCTGATGGAGCTCGGCGTCACCTTCATCTTCACCCACGATTCGATCGGCGTCGGCGAGGACGGGCCGACCCACCAGCCGATCGAGCAGCTGACCATGCTGCGCGCCACACCCGGCCTCGACATGATCCGACCATGCGACGCCAACGAGGTCGCCTGGGCCTGGCGTGCGGCGCTGAGCAAAAACAACCGCCCGACCGCCCTGGTCTTCTCGCGCCAGGCGATCCCGACGCTCGACCGCGGCAAATATGCCAGCGCCGAAGGGCTGCTGAAGGGCGCCTATGTCCTCGCCGGCGACGACAAGCCTGAAATCATCCTGATCGGCACGGGCAGCGAAGTCGGCCTGGTGGTGTCGGCATACGAGAGACTGACCGAAGCCGGCGTCAAGGCACGCGTCGTATCGATGCCGAGCTGGTATCTCTTTGAACTGCAGGATCAGGCCTACAAGGACAGTGTCCTGATCCCCGGCGTCGAGGCACGTCTCGCAGTCGAAATGGGCGGCGAGATCGGTTGGGATCGCTATGTCGGCTCGAAGGGAAAAACCATCACCATGTCGACCTTCGGCGCCTCCGCCCCTGCCGCGAAACTGCAGGACGAATTCGGTTTCACCGTCGACAATCTCGTCAAGTTCGCTCGCGAACTGATCGGAAAGGTCTGCCCCATGACGAGTCTGTTGAAGCAGCTCCAGGAATCGGGGCAGGCACCCTGGCTCGATTTCGTCGATCGCTCCTTCCTCAAGGAAGGCGGCCTCCGGAAGCTTGTCGAGGAGGACGGCCTGACCGGCGTCACCTCGAACCCGTCGATCTTCGAGAAGGCGATGGGCCAGGGCACCGCCTATGACGATCAGTACAAGGCGTTCGTCACCGCCAATCCGGGCGCATCGGTGGTCGAAACCTACGAAGCGCTGGCGGTCAAGGACATCCAGGATGCCTGCGACACGCTGCGTCCGGTGTTCGACCGGCTGGACGGCAAGGACGGCTATGTCAGCCTCGAGGTCTCGCCCTATCTCGCCAACGATACCGACAAGACGATCGCCGAGGCGCGGCGGCTCTCGAAGATGGTCGATCGCCCGAACCTGATGATCAAGGTGCCGGGCACCAGGGTCGGCGTCCCGGCGATCCGCCAGCTGATCGAGGACGGGATCAGCATCAACGTCACCTTGTTGTTTGCGCGTGAGGCCTACATCGCCGTGGCGATGGCCTTCGTCGAAGGGCTCGAGGCGCGGCTCGCCAAGGGCGAGACGATCGATCGCATCGCCAGCGTCGCCAGCTTCTTCGTCAGCCGCATCGACAGCGCGATCGACAAGAAGATCGACGAGCGTGTCGCCACCGGCGACAAGGATGCCGACGCGCTCAAGGCGGTACGCGGCAAGGTCGCGATCGCCAACGCCAAGCTCGCTTACCAATGGTATCTCGACTTCGTGAAGTCGGACCGGTGGAAGAAGCTTGCCGCCGAAGGGGCGATGCCACAGCGTCTGCTGTGGGCATCGACGGGCACGAAGGATCCGTCCTTCCCCGACACGCTCTATATCGACGCGCTGATCGGCCCCGATACGGTCAACACCATTCCGCCCAAGACGATGGACGCGTTCCGGGATCACGGCACGCTCAAGCAGACGCTGACCGCGGACGTGCCGGGGGCTGAACATGTCCTGGCCGAGACCGACCGGCTCGGGCTCGATCTGTCCGGCGTCACCGCCAAGCTGGTCGAAGATGGCGTCAAACTGTTCGCCGACGCGGCCGACACGCTGCTCGGCGCGATCGAGGCGAAGAAAGCCAAAGCGGAGGCCTGAAGCGCATGAACCATTTCCACGCCGACCTGCCCGAGCCGCTGCGCCACGCGGTCGATGCCAGGCTCAAGACAGCGGCGGCGGAGAAATGGGGTACGCGGCTGTGGGCCGCCGACGCATCGCTCTGGACCAACGGCGACGAAGCCAAATGGGTCGGCTGGCTCGCTGCCGGTGGAGGCAAGCAGGTCGATTTCGCCCAGCTGAAGGCGATCGCCGCCAAGGCGCGCGGGCATAAGGACGTCGTCCTGCTCGGCATGGGCGGATCGAGCCTCGGCCCCGAAGTGCTGGCCGAGATCATCGGCGCTGCGCCCGGCTATCCGACCGTCCACGCCCTCGATTCAACCGACCCAGGCCAGATCAGCACGGTCGCGTCGAAGATCGATCCCAGCGAGGCCCTGTTCCTCGTCGCATCCAAATCGGGATCGACGATGGAGCCCGAACTGCTCCGCGCCTATTTCTGGGAATTGGCCGGCAAGGATGGTGACCGCTTCGTTGCCGTGACCGATCCGGGATCGAAGCTCGAGAAACTGGCCAGGGAGCATGGCTATCACGCCATCTTCCTCGGCGATCCGGCGATCGGCGGGCGTTATTCGGTCCTGTCGGTATTCGGCATGGTGCCGGCAGCGATGATGGGGATCGACGTCGAAGCCTTTTTCGCCGCGACCCAGCCTCTGGTCGAGGCGTGCAAGGGCGACACCGCCAATCCCGGCCTGATCCTGGGTGCGATCATGGGCGAGGCGGCGGTTTCCGGCCGCGACAAGCTCACCATCCAGACCAGCCCCGGCCTCGAGCCGATCGGCGCCTGGCTCGAACAGCTCATCGCCGAATCGACCGGCAAGCATGGCAAGGGAATCGTGCCCGTCGATGTCGAGCCGGATGCTCCCGCCGCCGATTATGGAAGCGACCGGCTGTTCGCTTTGCTGACGCTCGACGGCGAGGACGTGAGCCGGTTGACTCAGCAGGCCGATGCCCTGGTTGCCGCCGGTCAGCCGATGGTGCGCATCACGCTCGCATCCAAGGATTTGATAGGGCAGGAATTCTTCCGCTGGGAAGTGGCAACCGCTTTTGCCGGTGCGGTGATCGGCATCGATCCGTTCGACCAGCCCGATGTCGAGGATGCCAAGATCGCGACGCGCAAGTTGATCGACAAATATGAGGAATCGGGTGCACTCGCCCCCGAAACGCCGTTCCACCAGGATGCGGCCATGGCCTTTTCCGCACCGGGCGACCACATGTTCGCCGCGACCAATCCGGTCGAGATATTGCGCGACCATTTCGCCAGCGCCGAGCCCGGCGCCTATGTCGGCTTCCTCGTCTATCTAGAACGCAATGCCGAACATGAGGCAGCCGTCGCACGGATGCGCCAGGCGGTGGTCGAGGCAAAGGGTGTCGCGACCGTCGCCGGCTTCGGCCCCCGTTTCCTCCATTCGACCGGCCAGGCCTACAAAGGCGGTCCGAAGAGCGGCGTGTTCCTCGAGATCACGCGGACGCCGAACCCGGACGTACCGGTGCCCGGACGCAAGGCCAGCTTCGGCACGGTCCAGCTCGCGCAGGCGCGTGGCGATCTCGACGTGCTCGCCGCGCGCGGGCAGCGCACCTTGCGCATTCATCTCAACACAGGGGATCTCAATACCCTCGAAACATTGGTGGCGCGTTCGCTACAGAATTGAAGGGGATCAGCATAAATGCGTATCGCGATGATCGGACTGGGGCGCATGGGCGGCAATATCGTCCGTCGCCTGTTGCGCGGCGGACATGAAGCGGTCGTCTTCGATCGCAACCAGCATCTGATCGACGATCTGGTCAAGGAAGGCGCGGTCGGCGCGACCGGGCTCGACGATCTGCGCGGCAAGCTCGCCGAGCGCGCCATCTTCTGGGTGATGCTCCCGGCGGGTCCTCCGACCGAGGATACGATCACCGCCCTGCTCGAAAAGTCCCTGCCCGGCGACATCATCATCGACGGCGGCAACAGCTTCTACAGGGACGATATCCGCCGCGCGAAGCTCTGCGTGGCGAAGCAAGTCGCCTATGTCGACATCGGCACGTCGGGCGGCGTCTGGGGACTCGAACGCGGCTATTGCATGATGATCGGCGGCGAGACGGAGGTGGTCGACTACCTCGATCCGATCTTCAAGACGATGGCACCGGGCCGAGGGACGATCCCCCCCACGCCCAATCGGATGGAGCAGGAAGGCGAGGATGCGCGCGCCGAGCTCGGCTACATCCATGCCGGCCCGCCTGGCGCCGGCCACTTCGTCAAGATGGTCCACAACGGCATCGAATATGGTTTGATGCAGGCCTATGCCGAGGGCTTCGACATCCTGAAGTCGAAGAAATCCGACAAGCTTCCTGAGGATGAGCGCTTCGATCTCAACCTCACCGACATTGCCGAGGTGTGGCGCCGCGGATCGGTCATCTCCTCCTGGCTGCTCGACCTGACCGCGTCGGCGCTCGCCAAGGATCAGATGCTCGCCCAGTTTACCGGCACCGTGGCGGATTCGGGCGAAGGCCATTGGACGATTGAGGCGGCGATGGAGGAAGCGGTGCCCGCCTACGTCCTCTCGGCCGCCTTGTTCGCGCGCTATCGCAGCCGCGTCGAACATACGTTCGGCGACCAGGTGCTGTCGGCGATGCGCTTCGGCTTCGGCGGCCATACCGAAATGCCGCAGTAGGCTCCCATGAAGACGGCCCCACCCGCCACTCTGGTCATTTTCGGCGCGACCGGGGACCTGACCCGCCGCCTGCTGGTCCCCGCCGTCACCAATCTGTGCACCGACGGATTACTGGGAAAGGAATTCACCATCCTCGGCATCGGCCGCAGCGATGGCGATGACGAGACGTTGCGCGCCAGCCTGGATAAGTTCGCGACCGAGGGCGATTGCTGGCGTGATCTGCGCAAGCGCATCGCCTACCTCCAGGGCGATTTCACCGCAGACCGGGTGTTCGACGATGTCGCCCAGGCGTTGGGCGACCGAAGCGCGGTCTTCTACCTTGCCACGCCGGCGCAATTCTTCGGCGCCATCGTCGAAAAGCTTGCCGCCAAAGGCCTGATGGCGGAAGCGGGCAGTCGGTTCCGCCGCGTCGCGATCGAAAAGCCGTTCGGCCACGACCTCGCCTCGGCCAAGGCGCTTGACGCCCGAATCCTCGCCTTGCTCCCGGAAAGCCAGATCTACCGGCTCGACCATTTCCTGGGAAAGGAAACTGTCCAGAACATCCTGGTCGCGCGCTTCGCCAACCAATGGTTCGAAGCGGTGTGGAACAATCGCTATATCGACCATGTCCAGATCACCGCCGCCGAGACGGTCGAGGTCGGATCGCGCGGATCTTTCTACGATGCAACCGGCGCGCTCCGCGACATGGTCCCCAACCATCTGTTCCAGCTGCTGGCGATGATCGCGATGGAGCCGCCCAACAGCTTCGATGCCGACGCGATCCGCGACGAAAAGGCCAAGGTGTTGCGCGCGATCCGCAAGCCCACCGCAGTCTGCGCAGTGCGCGGCCAATATGGCAAGGGCCGTGTCGGCAGCCGCAACGTGCCGGCCTATCGTAAGGTCCCGGATGTCGCTGCCGACAGCAGGACCGAGACCTATGTCGCACTGAAGCTGGAAGTCGACACCTGGCGCTGGGCCGGCGTGCCCTTCTACCTGCGCACCGGCAAGGCGCTGGCAGCGCGCGATACGGAGATCGTCGTCACGTTCAAGGCAGTGCCCTACGCTTTATTCCGCGATTGTCCGATCGACCGCCTGCCAGCCAATCGCCTGATCTTCCAGCTGCAGCCGGACGAAAGCATCGTCTTAGACATGCTGGTCAAGAAACCGGGTCCAGTGATCAAGACCGCAGGAACAACGCTCGATTTCACTTATGCCGACCACTTCAAGCTGTCGGGCCGGACCGGCTACGAAACCTTGCTCTATGACATGATGACCGGCGACCAGACATTGTTCCAGCGCGCCGAGCAGATCGAGGCGGGCTGGGCCGCGGTCCAGCCGATCCTCGATCACTGGGCCAAGGGCAAGGGCAGGCTTGAATCCTATGCACCAGGCAGCGCCGGCCCGGCCGGCGCAGATGCCCTACTCGAACGCGATGGCCGCTTCTGGCACAGGATCGGCCAATGATGCTTGGCCTCGTCATCTCCGACATCGACGGACTTTGGTTCGCAAGGACAAGAGCCTGGCGTCGGCGACGACTGCCCGGTCGCGGACCTACTATCTGGACATCACCAACTCCTATGCCAACAAGCGAGCTGGCGTCGATGCCCTGGCGCGGGCGCTCGGCCACATGCCCAATGACCTGCCCTTTGCTCGTGCGCACCGGGCTATCGATCGCCATGGGCAAGACGCCTGAGGAGATCCGTAGCGCAGCGCACTACATTTCAACCAGCAACGACAAAGATGGCATCGCCGATGCCATCGACGCATTTCTGCTGCCGCTTGTGGGAGATCATCATGAAGCGACTGGCCGCTTTCGACCTCGACGGAACGCTCGCGCTCAGCAAGCAGCCGCTCGACGATGAAATGGCGGATCTGCTTACCCGCCTGCTCGACGTGACGATGGTAGCGATCATCTCCGGAGGCGACTGGCCGCAATTCGAGAAACAGGTGGTGTCACGCATGCCTGCCCGGGCGCGGCTCGACAATTTCATCATCCAGCCGACCACGGGCACCAAGCTCTATCGTCACGCCGACGGCCAATGGACGCGTATCTATGCCGATCTGTTCACCGGCGACGAAAGCCAGCGCATCCGCGAAGCACTGACCAAGGCGGTCGAGCAGGCGGGCTATGCAAACGAGAACATCTGGGGCGAGCAGATCGAGGATCGCGGCAGCCAGATCACATTCTCCGCGCTCGGTCAGCAGGCGCCGCTCGAGGCCAAGGACACGTGGGATCCGGATCACGCCAAGCGCAAGAAATTGCAGGCCCTGCTCCAGCCGTTGCTGCCAGGCTTTGCCATCAATATCGGCGGGGCGACATCGATCGACATCACCCGCGAAGGCATAGACAAGGCCTATGGCCTTAAGCGCCTTTCCGAGCAGACCGGCGTCGCACTCGACGAGATGATCTTCTTCGGTGACGCGATCTTCCCGGGCGGAAATGATTATCCGGCCAAGCACCTCGGGCTGGATACCGTGCGAGTCCGCGACGTTGCCGAAACCAAGTCGGTGGTTGGCGCGATCGCTGCCTGGCTGGTCTAGATGCGCTACCGCCGATCCTTAACCAGTCCCGCTTTCGCACCCATACGACCCAGCTTCGCAGCGGCCCCACATTGTGGAGCCGACGGATCGCTTCAATAGTGCCGGATCTGCTTGACCCCACTACGCCTGGGCGTGTCCGAGGAAACTCAGCTCGCCATGTCCGCCATCATCCGACAGCTGGCGGCGCAGTCCTTGCAGGTAGCCGAGCAACGCTTCATCCGCTCGTCCACGACGTGGCTCAGGCATTCCCGCGCACATCGTTCGCAGGCGTCAGCGCAGGCGCGACACAGGATGGTATGGAGGGGGGATTCGCGCAGCATCGAGTTGGCGGACGCCTGGCACAGTTCCGCACAGTCGTTCAGCATGGCGATCAGCGACGCCGTGGCTGACGCGCCGCCTCGCTTGGTCAGCCAGGTGGCGGTCTCCAGGCACATGCGGTGCGAAGCCACGCAATCGTCGATGCAGTCCGTCATCGACATCGCCATCCCTTCCATTGGATGCTGCTGCCCCGCCGCCGGCACAGCCAGCGTTCCAGCGGCGGCAAGGCCGGCGCCGGCCATCAGCAATTCGCGTCTCTCGATCATCATGCACCTCCCATCTGCTATCCCTTGAGCGCTGTACCGCATCCGGCGGCCTCAGCCGTCGCAGGCGACCCATCCCACGCCGCGCGTGCCTTCTCCCGCGCCATCCGGGTTTCCTCCCAAGGCCAGTGGCCGTTGATCTCGACCCCGAGCGAGATGCTCAGGAAGGTCCGCACCAGCACCAGCCCTGCCAGCACGATGAGATCGTCGAGCGTCGGGTTGATCACCAGCGACTTGACGATGTCGCCGGCGACCAGGAATTCCAGGCCGAGCAGGATGCTGCGGCCGAGCGCCGAGCGGAACGCGCTATAGGCCTCGGTCCGGTCGCCCGCCCTCGCCCGCCGCGCAAACAGAAAGGTTGCGAGCCCCGCGCCGACCAGGATGGTCAGCGTACCCGCCAGTTCCAGGCCGATCACCGCGAGCCGGAAGAAGGCGCTCAGCCAGTCGGCCTCAATGGTGATCATACCAGCCTCGCTTGCGGATATTGTTGAAGCTGTCGGTGGCGTGACAGGCATAGCATTGGTCGACGCGCGCCTTCGATCCGGCTGCGCGCTGCGAGACCATGCTGAAATGCTCCATGAAGTGACTGGGCGGCGCCTTGTGGCACTCGGCGCACTGCGTCGAATTGACCGACGGATGGCGATAATTGGCGATCTTCCAGCTGTCGGTCTTGTGGCAGCTCGCGCAGTCGGTGCCGAACAGGCCCTGGTGCGGATCGCGGAACGCATGGCAGCTCGCGCAATTGAGCGCGGTCTCGGGGGTCAGGCTTCGAATGTTTGTCGACATGCCCGCCAACGGCTGCCGCCACTTCGCCATGTCGAGCAACGCGGCGTGATCCATGCGGATGATGCCGCGCTCTCCCTCATGTTCGACGTGGCAGGAGGTGCACTGCGTCGCTTTCGCGTGGAACTGCGTCGACTGCTTCGTCCCGAAATCCGTGCCTGCATGGCAGGTGAGACAGGTCCGGGTTTCGACGCCCTTGCCCGGCGTGTGACAGGCCGTGCATTGGCCGGCGAAGGACTGGTGCGCGCTCGAGAGCGGGCCGGGCGAGACGAGCTGCGCCACCAGGCCGGCATCCCTAGGCGCGTCCGATCGCATCCGGATCGCGACCGCGGCGACCATCACCAGCAGGGCTGCGATGAAGACGGCGTAGGAAAGACGCTGCCAGCTCATAGCCAGCGCAGCCCGTAATAGATCGCCGCGCCGACGTGGAGCGCGAGCAGCGCGAAGATGAGACAGCCCAGCAGGATGTGCAGGAACCGCCATCGCGCGAACAGGGTGTTGGTTGCCTCTTCGGCGCGGATCGCGAATTCGGTATCGGCCAGCGCCGCGGCGATCCCCGCCTTGTCCTGGGGGTGCTGGCCCGCGGGCGCATCCCCGGCGACGAACAGATAGCGCTTCCAGCCCGACAGCGGCGCGGCTGCGGTATCGGCCTGCGTCGGCGCCGCCGGCTCCTCGAGGAAGGCGGCGCGAAGCGAGGCCAGTTCCGACCTGCGTCCGCGCAGCGCCCGACCAAGCTGGGCAAGCAGGTAACGGCCGATGAAGCCGGTGATGACCGTCATCAGCAGGAGGACGGTCAGAAGCAGTCCGACCGGGCTTTCGAGCTTGTGCGCGGCGTGGACCAGACCCAGGATCGGCGCCAGCACGCCGGCATAGATGTGGATGGCGAGCAGGGTCGGCTTGCTGACGAGCCGGGAGAGCAGCTTGTCGACCCAGGCGATGTGCTTGGCCGCGACATAGGGAAGCGTCAGCAGCATCAGCACGAGCGCTGCGATCCCGATGATCCCGCCAGCGAGGCTGCCCGGAAAGCGCGGTGACACATGCACGAGGTAGCCGAACGGGAACAGCAGCAGGAACGCGACCAGCAGGCCGACGGCGATGTCGCTGCGTTCGCGCATCAGGCTTCGACCACGAGTGGCGTGCCCGTTCCCTTCGCCTGGCACGCGAGCACATAGCCTTGCGCCTTGTCGGCGGGCGCAAGGCCGGACTCGACCTCCATCGTCACCTCGCCCTGCAGTAGCTTGACGACACAGGCGCCGCATGTGCCCGCACGGCAGGCATAGGGGATCTCGACGCCCGCGCCCTCGGCCGCCTCCAGCACGGTCTCGTCCGCGGGCAAGGCCGCCGACACCCCCGACACGGAGAAGGTCACCGTGCTCGGCGCCACCTCGGCGCTCGGGGCCGGCTTATCCGCTGGCGCGGGCGCGGGCTTGACCTCGAGATCCTCGTGGTCGGCCGGCAGCGAGGCCGGACCGAACGCCTCGGTGTGCAGCTGCGCTTCGGGGACGCCGAGCTCCGCCAGCACGCCGCGCATCGCGCCCATCATCGCCGGCGGGCCGCACATATGGATCCGCCGGCTCGCGATCTCCGGCACCGCAGCCAGGATCATCTCGCGGGTGATCGGCCCTTCGGGGCCCATCCAGACGGTGCCGGGCGCGCGCTGCATCGCGGCGACGACATGGAGGTTGGGAAAGCGGCGTTCGAGCCGCTCGAGCTCGTCGCGGAACACGAATTCCTCGGTCGACCGTGCGCCGTAGAAGAAGAAGATATCGCCCTTCCACGCGGTGTCGGTGAGATAGCGCAGCACCGACATCATCGGGGTGATGCCGACCCCGCCCGCGATCAGCACGATGCTCTGCGCATCCGTTCCCGTGAAGGTGAAGGCGCCGAACGGTCCGCTGACCTTCAGCAGATCGTCGGCGACGACCTTGTCGTGCAGATGTCGCGAGACCACGCCCTGCTCCTCGCGCTTGACCGTCAGCTCGACATAGGCCCGCTGGGTCGGCGAAGAGGCGATCGTGTAGGAACGGCGCGCGGTCTTGCCCGCTTCGGGCTCTACCTCAACCTGCAGAAACTGGCCCGGCAGGAAGTCGAACGGCAGCCGGTCGGCGGCCGGGTCCGCGAGCCGGAAGGTCAGCACGCTCGGCGTCTCTCGCACGATCTGGACCACGCGCAGCTGCCCCGCCCAGCTTTTGGGCTTGCGCAGCGAAGCCCCACCGGGTGCGGCCGCATTGCTCGGCGCGAGCCCAGCGCTGTCGGCAACGGGTGCAGGCGCGGGCGCAACCCTGGTAGCGGGAGGGGCAGCCGTCGGCTCCGGTTTTGCTGGAACCTTGGCGGTGGCGACACCGCCGGCGATCGCTCCGATCCGCCGCAGGCGGAAGATCTGCAGCGCGATCAGCGTGGCGCTCACCAGCCCCAGGAACAGCATGAGAAGCAGGTGCGAGGGCGAGATGCCGAACCAGTGACCGGCATGGCCGGGCGCGGCCTGGTCGATGTCGAGCTGATCGCGCAGCCAGGCAAGCCCGACCTCCCGGGGCGGCTGCAAGCCGCCGATCGCGCCCTGCGCGGCGGTGCCGGAGCGGAACAGGTCGGTTCCCTCGCGCAGGCGCCGCGCCGCATCGAGCCGGGCTGAGACCGTGGTTGCACGCGCGCCGTCGGCCGAGGCGGCGTTGATCATCGCCAGGCCCGTGCTTACCCGTTCGCCAGCCTGCGCAGCGACCCGCTGCCTTGCCGCTTCGTCGAGCGCGGGAAAGGCGAGCAGCTGCGAGATGAAGCCGGTCCGGCGCGATTCGTGGCCGTGCTCATTCTCCCCTTCCCCATTGATCATGCGATCCATCATGGGGTTCATCATCTTCGCCATGTCCGACGACCCCGGCTCTGCCGGTGCGGACATGCCCCCGCCGGCCGGCATGCCTGCGCCATGATGCGCGGCATGATCCCCGCCCTCCTGCGCGCCCGCGCTCGCGGACAGGCTGAGAGCGATTGCGCAGCCGAGGCTCAAGCGTCGAAGGCTGATCCGCCTGGACATCCTCATCCCCTTTTTCAGCGCGCTTACATATCCTTCATCGGCATCGCCGAATTGCTCGGCGCGGGATCGGGTGCCGGCACGGTCTGGTTGCCGGCCCCGGCGCGCATCGCGTCATGGTCCATCGCCTGACGGTGATGCCGCTCCATCTCGGCCTGGTTGCTCATCGCGTCCATCGGCGCCGCGTCTGCAGCGTTGCCGCTGTCGGTCAGGACCGGGGTGGCGGCGACGCTGTTCGCCGCGGGCGGCACCGTCTGGTCGGCCTGGCGGTCGCAGCCCGAAAGCGCGAGCGCCAGCAACAGGCTTCCGCCGACAAGCGGAAGGGCTTTTTTCGCATGGTTGATCATAGCTTGCTCCTTGGCTTGAAAACTGTGTCCGGGCGCCAGGGATGGCGCCCGGACCCGATCATTGCGCGTTGCGCAGGATCTGAAGGCACCGGTCGTGCGAGAGGTTCATCGGGTTGCGCCCCTGCCCCTTCATCTCGCCATGATCATGCGGCGTCTGGAGACCCATATTGCCCTCCATCGCCCGGCAACTCTCGACCTGCGCCGAGGTCGGCCGCGTGGTCACACAGGCGCCCAGAAGCAGCGCCGGCGTGAGGACGGCGATCAAACGCATTTTCGTCATGACAAAACCCCTTTCGCTAGTGATGATCGTTCGTCCTGCGCTGCCTGAAGTTTCTTGTCATGCTGCTGGTCTTTCCGCCGCGCCGTCAGGAAGGCGAGGATCGGGCAATCGGAGACGGGTACTTCACCCGGGCATTCATCGGCGAGCATCCGCAGCATGTCGCGGATATCGGACAGGCGCTCGAGCCGGGCTTCGGCATCCGCGATCTTGGCGAGCGTGATATCGAGCACGGCCTGGGCATGCGCGGTGTCCGACGCCCTGAGCGCCAGCAACTTCCGGGCCTGCTCGAGTGTGAAGCCAAGCTCCTGCGCCGAGCGGATGAAATTGACGCGCTCGAGGTCGGTCGCGTCGTAGAGCCGGTAGCCCGCCGCCGTGCGCGCGGGCTCGCGCAGCAAGCCCATCCGCTCATAATAGCGGATCGTGTCGCGGCCCACGCCCGCGGCGGCGGCGAGTTCGCCGATCTTGAAATTGCCCATGTCATCCGCTCGATCATGCCGGTTGGACCATGGTCCAGGGTCAAGCGGTTTCGCCTCGAGCCCGAACGGTCCCATGCCGCCGGCAACCCGCTGCCCCGACGCCTCGCATCACGGCAGCGTGTGCCGCCGGGCCACCGGCGCGTCAGTTCTTGCGAAGCTCGACGATGTCGTGCTTGGCAGGCGTACCGTCGGCGACGGACACGTGCGCGAAGTGATCATCGAAGATATGATCGATCGTCACATGGCCGACGAGCTGGCGGTGGTAGGTCGGCGCCACGCCCTTGGACGGACCCGGATGGGTCACGACGCGATAGACCTCGAGCTTCTGGCCGACCTCGGCGCCATCGGCCTTGCCGATGCAGACGACCGTGCCGTTGCTGCCCGTGTCGACGATCGAGCCGCGCATGAACAAGCTGTGCCCGATGCCCTGGGCCATAGCGGGGACGGCAGCAAGCATCGAAATGCCGGCAAGCGCGACCATGAGAGTTTTTCTGACCATATTCACCTCCTTGGATGGTAAGCCACCGCCCGGACCTGCCGAGGGGAAGAGCGTCTCTTCAGGCTTGGGACTACGGTCCCGGGTCCAGCCTCGATATACGTAGAGGCCGCAGCCGGTCTTCTTTCCCGGGCCGGGTCTTTATTGACGCGGAGTTGACGGAATCAGCCGTCAGCACTTCAAAATCCGCGCGGCGCGAGACTTTGGTTGGCTGCGCCCGCGAAACCCGCTAGATATCAAGGCTCGTGAAACGCCTGCTCGCCCTTCTGCTCGTCATCGGAGCGCTGTCCGGTCTCTTCGGAGCCCAGATGGCGGCCGCACACAGCGTGCCCCAGGCGGCAAGCGCGCCGCTGGCCAAGGGTATGGATGCGGACTGCATGGCGATGATGGCCAAGCAGCAGCCTGCGCCCAGCGAAAAGCCTTGCAAGGGCCTGACGCTCGATTGCATCGCCGCGATGGGGTGCGTGATCCCGCTGGTCGCAGCGGACCTGGCAGGCGGCGTTGCGCCTGCGCGTCTCTACGACGCGCCCAGCTTCTGGACGACCGACACGATATTGACCGGCAAGGCGGTTGTGCCCGAGCCGGATCCTCCCACCAGCCTTGCCTGATTGAACGAGCACGGGCTGCGCGCATCGATCGATGCGTGCGCGCCCGGTTTCCTTCTTTTCAGTCAAAGGTCTTCGTGATGATCAAAATGCTTCCGGCCGCCCTTGTGGCGGCCCTCGGTCTCGCCGCGCCTGCGCTTGCAGCCGACGCGAGCAGCACGCCGCAAGGCCATTGGGAATGGCGGTCGGCGCCGCAATATGGTCCGCGGGCGACCGGCCCTGCGCGTGTCCGCATATGGGTGCCCCAGAGCCGGGACATCGCCAGCTGCGATTGCGCGATGATGCAGGCAAGCGCCGCCGACTGCATGCGCGGTGCAGTCAGGTCGGACAAGGGTTAACCCACTCCAGAGCGGCGCGTCACATGTTGGCGCGCCGCCTCTGTCATGAGGGGCGGATATCCATGATCATGATGCCGAGGCGCGCTGTGCGACGCCTGTTGCTCTCTCTCGGTGCGACGCTTGCGAGCGCCTGGGCCGTGCCGGTGTCGGCCGGCCCGCTCACCTACGAGCAGGCACTGAGGCTCGCTGCCGCCAATGCGCCGAGCCTCAAGGCGCGCGCGGCGGCGACAGCTGGCGCCCGCTCGTCGGCGGTCGCCGCCGATCGCCTGCCCGATCCCACGCTCGACCTGGGCCTGCAGAACTTCCCGGTGAGCGGCCCCAATGCCGGCAGCTTCACGCGCGACGATTTCACCATGGCGACGATCGGGTTAAGCCAGGCCTTCCCCAATCTTGCCAAGCGCCATGCACGCGCCGCGCGCGCCGCGGCCGATATCGGTGTCGCCGAGGCCGGCGAGCTGGTCGAAGGCCGCAACGTGCGGCTTGAGACCGCCCTCGCCTGGGTCGATCTCTATTATGGCGAACGCCGGCTCCGGCAGCTCGACCTGCTCGATGCCAGCCTCGACGACCTGCAGAAGACCGTGACCGCGCGGCTGGCGTCGGGCAGCGCCCGACCGAGCCAGGCGCTCGAGCCCGACCAGCTCCGCGCCGCCATCGCCGATCGCCGCGCCGAGATGGCTGCGGTGGTGGCGCAGGCGCGGGCCCGGCTCGCGCGCTATACCGGCGACCCCGACCCGCAGGCGATGGGCGACCCGCCGATGCTCGATGTCGATCCGATCCGGCTGCGGGCCGGGATCGAGGCGCTTCCCGCCCTGCGCGCGCAGGACGCGCGGATCGCAGTCGCCGAAGCGGACGTGCGCCTCGCGCGCGCCGACAAGCGCCCCGACTGGAAGGTCGGCGTCACCTATGGCCGGCGCGATTCCATGTACGGCGACATGGCCTCGGTCGGCGTGTCGATCGACCTGCCGCTGTTCGCCGGCAAGCGCCAGAATCCCAGGATCGCTGCCAGCGAGAGCCTCGTGCAAGGGGGGCGGTTCGACCGCGAGGCGATCCGCCGCGAACTGGTGGCGCAGCTCGACGCCGACCTTGCCGATCATGCCATGCATCTCTCCCGGTTGCGCAATGCCCGCGAGACGCTGGTGCCCCTCGCCAGGCACCGCGCCGAGCTCGACCGCGACAGCTATGGCGCCGGCAAGCTCGACCTTGGCGCCGCGCTGCTCACGACGCTCGGGCTCGCGGAGGCCGAGGTCGAGGCGCTCAACCGCGAAGCCGACGTCGCGCGCGACGCGGTCCGAATCACCATCACCTATGGGGAGGAGCGGCCATGACGCTCGATAAAGCCGTGCTGCGCTGGGGCGCATCGATCCTGGCTGTCGCGCTGCTGGCCGGCGGCACAGGCTATTGGGCAGGCCATCGCCAGGCACCGCAATCGGAGGCGACCACGCCCGCCGGGGCAGGCAAAGTCCTTTACTGGTACGATCCGATGTTCCCCAACCAGAAGTTCGACAAGCCCGGCAAGTCGCCCTTCATGGATATGCAGCTCGTGCCGCGATACGCGGACGGAGGAAGCGCCGGCGCGGCCCCCACGGTCGCCGTCGATCCCGCCGCGCGGCAGAGCCTGGGATTGCGGGTCGTCGCGGCGAAGATGGGCAGCCTTGCCTCGGCCCTCGAGGTCACCGGCACGATCGACTTCAACCAGCGCGACGTCGCCGTCATCCAGGCGCGTTCGGGCGGGTTCGTGAGCCGCGTCTATGCGCGAGCGCCCGGGGACGTGGTCCGCGCCGGCGCGCCGATCGCGGACCTGCTCCTGCCCGAATGGGGCGGCGCGCAGACCGAATATCTGAGCGTCAGGCGGCTCGGCAAGCCCGATCTCACCGCGGCTGCGCGCCAGCGGCTGCGGCTGATGGGCATGTCCGACGGCCTCATCGCCAGCGTGGAGCGGAGCGGTCGGCCGAACGGCGTGGTGACGATCACGACGCCGATCTCGGGCACGATCCAGACGCTCGACGCCCGTGCCGGCGTGACGCTCGCCATGGGCCAGACGCTCGCCCAGGTGAGCGGGCTCGGCACCGTCTGGCTCAACGCCGCGGTGCCCGAAGCGCGCGCGGGCGATGTCCGCGTGGGCCAAAATGCCAGCGCCACGCTGGCGAGCTTCCCCGGCGAGCGCTTCGCTGGCCGGGTGATCGCGATCCTGCCGACCACGCAGGCCGACAGCCGCACGCTCACCGTGCGGATCGTGCTGCCCAACCGCGACGGCCGGTTGCGGCCGGGCATGTTCGCCACCGTCGCGCTTGGCGGCGATGCCAAGCCGGCGCTGCTGGTGCCGAGCGAGGCGGTGATCCGCACGGGCAAGCGCACGCTCGTCATGCTCGTCGCAGGCGACGGGCGCTATCATCCCGCCGAGGTCCGTATCGGCCGCGAGGCGGGCGGCGAGACCGAGATCCTTGCCGGCCTGTCGCCCGGCGAGAACGTCGTCGCCTCGGGGCAGTTCCTGATCGACTCCGAGGCGAGCCTGTCGGGAATCGAGGCGCGGCCGATCGGCGGCGGTGCGGCATCGGCGACCCTCGCCGCGCCGGCATCGAAAGCCACGCTGTACGAGACGACAGGCAAGATCGAGCGGATCACGGCCAATTCGGTGACGCTCAGCCACGAGCCGGTCCCCGCGCTCGACTGGCCAGCGATGACGATGACCTTCGCACTCGCCGATCCGGGCATCGCGCGCGGCTTCAGGGCGGGTGACCGGGTTCGGTTCGGGTTCGACCGCCCCCCGGCGGGACCAACGCTGCGGCATATGGCGAAGGTGGCGGGCCGATGATCGCCCATCTCATCCGCTGGTCGGTCAGGAACCGCTTCTTCGTTCTGATCGGGATGCTGGCGCTGGTCGGCGCGGGCCTGTGGGCGGTGCGCTCGACCCCGATCGATGCCCTCCCCGATCTCTCGGACGTGCAGGTCGTGATCCGCACCAGCTATCCCGGCCAGGCGCCGCAGATCGTCGAGAGCCAGGTCACCTATCCGCTCACCACCACCATGTTGTCGGTGCCCGGGGCAAAGACCGTGCGGGGCTACAGCTTCTTCGGCGACAGCTTCGTCTATGTGATCTTCGAGGATGGCACCGATCTCTACTGGGCGCGCAGCCGCGTGCTCGAATATCTGAACCAAGTGCAGGGGCGCCTGCCGGCGAGCGCGCGCAGCGCGCTCGGGCCCGACGCGACCGGGGTTGGCTGGGTCTATGAATATGCGCTTGTAGACCGCACCAGCCGGCATGACCTGTCGCAGCTGCGCGGCTTGCAGGACTGGTTCCTGCGCTATGAGCTCAAGACCGTGACCGGCGTCGCCGAGGTCGCCAGCATCGGCGGCATGGTCAGGCAGTATCAGATACTGCTCGATCCGGTGAAGCTCGCTGCATACGGCGTCACTCATGCCCAGGCGGTCGAGGCGATCCGGCAGGCCAATCAGGAAGCGGGCGGGTCGGTGCTCGAGCTGGCCGAAGCCGAATATATGGTGCGCGCCTCGGGCTATCTGAAGACGCTCGACGATTTCCGCGCGATCCCCTTGAAGACGGCGGCCGGCGGCGTGCCGGTTCGGCTCGGCGACGTCGCCAATATCCAGATCGGCCCCGAGATGCGGCGGGGCATCGCCGAGCTGAACGGCGAAGGCGAGGTCGCAGGCGGCGTCGTCATCCTGCGCTCGGGCAAGAATGCGCGGGAGACGATCGCGGCGGTCAAGGACAAGCTCGCCGACCTCAAGAGGAGCCTGCCGCCGGGCGTCGAGGTGGTGACGGTCTATGACCGCTCGCAGCTCATCGACCGCGCCGTCGAAAACCTCACCCACAAGCTGGTCGAGGAGTTCGTCGTCGTGGCCCTGGTCTGTGCGCTCTTCCTCTGGCATGTCCGCTCGGCGCTGGTCGCGATCCTCACCCTTCCCTTGGGCGTTCTCGCCGCCTTCGTCGTGATGCGCTACCAGGGCGTCAACGCCAACATCATGTCGCTCGGCGGCATCGCCATCGCGATCGGCGCGATGGTCGATGCCGCCGTGGTCATGATCGAGAACGCCCACAAGAAGATCGAGCGCTGGGAGCAGGAGCAGCCGGGTACGCATCTCGACCGCGAGACGCGCTGGATCGTCGTCACCGAGGCGGCGGCCGAGGTCGGGCCGGCTTTGTTCTTCAGCCTGCTGATCATCACGCTCTCGTTCATCCCGGTGTTCACGCTGGAAGCCCAGGAAGGCCGGCTGTTCGCGCCGCTCGCCTTCACCAAGACCTACGCGATGGGCGCCGCCGCGATCCTGTCGGTGACCCTGGTGCCGATCCTGATGGGCTGGCTGATCCGGGGGAGGATCCCGGCCGAGCAGACCAATCCGGTCAATCGCTGGCTGACCGATCTCTACCGGCCTGCGATCGACTGGACGATGAAGCGGCCCAAGACGGTGCTGCTGATCGCGGCTTTGGTGTTCGCGACCACCGCCTGGCCGCTCAGCCGGCTCGGCGGCGAATTCATGCCCAGCCTCGACGAGGGCGACCTGCTCTACATGCCCTCAGCCCTGCCCGGTCTCTCGACCGCCAAGGCGAGCGAGCTGCTCCAGCAGACCGACCGGCTGATCAGGACGGTGCCGGAGGTCGAAAGCGTGTTCGGCAAGGCGGGGCGCGCCGAGACCGCGACCGACCCCGCCCCGCTCGAGATGTTCGAGACGACCATCCAGTTCAAGCCCCGCGACCAGTGGCGGCCGGGCATGACACCCGAGAAGCTGGTCGACGAGCTCGATCGCAGGGTGAAGCTCCCGGGGCTCGCCAATATCTGGGTGCCGCCGATCCGCAACCGGATCGACATGCTGGCGACCGGCATCAAGAGCCCGATCGGGCTCAAGGTGTCGGGCAGTGATCTCGCCGAGCTCGACCGGATCGCCCATGATGTCGAGACGGTGGCCAGGACCGTGCCGGGCGTCAGCTCGGCGCTTGCCGAGCGGCTGACCGGCGGACGCTATGTCGATGTCGACATCGACCGCGCCGCCGCCGCGCGGTTCGGGCTCAACATCGCCGACGTCCAGGCCATCGTCTCGGGCGCGATCGGCGGCGAGACGATCGGCGAGACGGTGGAGGGCCGCGCCCGCTATCCGATCAGCGTGCGCTATCCGCGCGAATTGCGCGACAGCCTCGAAGGGCTGCGGGCGCTACCGATCCTGACGCCCGCGGGCCAGCAGATCACCTTGGGCACCGTGGCAAACGTCTCGATCGCCGAGGGTCCGCCGATGCTCAAGACCGAGAATGCCCGGCCTTCGACCTGGGTCTATGTCGATGTGCGCTGGCGCGATCTTGCCTCGGTGGTCGGCGATCTGCAGCGTGCGGTGGCGAAACAGGTCAGGCTCTCGCCTGGGGTCAGCATCGCTTACTCTGGCCAGTTCGAATATCTCGAGCGCGCGGTCGACCGCTTGAAGCTGGTCGTGCCCGCGACGCTGCTGATCATCTTCGTGCTGCTCTACCTCATCTTCGGCCGCTTCGACGAGGCGGCGCTGATCATGGGGACGCTGCCGTTTGCGCTGACCGGCGGCATCTGGACGCTTTATCTGCTCGGGTTCAACCAGTCGGTCGCCACCGGGGTCGGGTTCATCGCGCTCGCCGGCGTCTCCGCCGAGTTCGGGGTGGTGATGCTGATCTATCTCAAGAACGCGCTGGCCGAGCGCGGCGCACATCCGGACGCTGCCGAGGTCGAGGCCGCCGTGCGCGAAGGCGCGCTGCTGCGCGTCCGCCCCAAGGCGATGACGGTGGCGGTGATCCTGGCCGGCCTGCTGCCGATCCTGCTCGGGTCGGGCGCGGGTTCGGAGGTCATGAGCCGGATCGCGGCGCCCATGATCGGCGGCATGCTGACCGCGCCACTGCTGTCGATGTTCGTCTTGCCCGCCGCCTACCTGCTGTTGCGCCGGCCCAAGACCGATCCCATCCCTCAACCCGCTTCATCATGAAGGAGAAGACGATGAACCATGTACGACTGACCATTGCCCTCGGCCTCGCCGCCCTGACTGCCGCGTGCGGCAAGAAGGCGGAGGCCCCCGTTGCGACTGAGACCAACGAGGCGGCGCACGCCGCGACCATGAGCGGCGACATGGGCAACATGTCGATGGCGCCTGACGCGAACGCCGCGATCAAGGCCAAGGGCCATGGCACCGTCACCGCGATCGACAAGGCGGCAGGCACGATCACGCTCGATCATGGTCCGATCCCGGAGGCCAAGTGGCCGGCGATGACGATGGCGTTCAAGGCCGCGCCGTCGATCACCGATGCGGTCAAGGTCGGCGACAAGGTCGATTTCGACCTCTCGCTCAAGGGCAGCGATGGCGAGGTCACCGCGATCGCAAAGCAGTGATCCGCTAAGTTCGACCGGAAAGAGCTGGTTGCGTCGCCGCTCCCGGGCGGCGACGCCCGCGCCGGCCGTCTGCCTGCCTGTGCGCCCGGTATACGGATGCAACCGGCAACGCCCAATGCCAGCGGCGTTTCCCTGCGCGATGACCGGCAGTTTGAGCACGCTTCGCAGATCGCACATTGAACGTGCAATCCGCCCTTGCCCGCGATAGCCTGAGCAGCAAGGAGCCAGTTCAGGATGACCCAGCCAGCATCGACCTCGTTACCCACGACTCATCACGATCTCTTGAGCGAGCTTGTCCGTCGTTGGCGAGACGATCCCGGCGCCACCTATCGCTCCTGGTTTCTGTGGGATGAACGGCTGAAAAACTTCCGCTCCATCCGTCGCGGGCTGCAGCAGGTGGTCGCGGAAATCGAAAGCGGGCGGTTTGGCGTCGCCTATCGCGGCTCGTCACTGGAAACGGTTGTCCACTCGATCGCCGAACAGCGGCAGATCTTCAAGGGCGCCGACCATGCCTGGCTGTGGAAGCCCAAGCTGCGCATTCCAGATATCTACGAAAGCCCGGACAATCAGCGGGCGTTCGGCCGCCTGCTCGACAATTGCTCGTGCTGCGATACCGCCGAGGAGATCATCAGCCACATCCGCAGCATAGACGCGCTCAAGATCAAGGGGCTGGGGCCGGCGGCGGCCAACCTGCTCTATTTCCTTCACCCGACGCTGGTGCCGCCCTTCAATACCGCGATCGTCAAGGGCTACAACGCCGTCACCGGCGCCAAGGTGAAGCTCGGCTCATGGGATCATTTTCTCGCCATGCGCGCCGGCATCCTCGACCTCAACGACCGCTACCGCGAGCTACTCTCCAACGATCTCGGCGCGATTGGCGGACTGTTGTTCGACATTGGCTCGGGCCGCTATCCGGCGCCACCGCTGGAGGATGACGCAACGGCGGCCGACGACTGGCTCGGCAGATTGGAACATGCCAGAGCGGAGGCAAGCCGGCTCGACAAGACAACCGCCGCGCAGGGCGAAACCGATCGTACGCATACGGAAATCCAGGCCTGGCTGCGCGACCTCGGCCACGAGCTCGGTTACGATGTCTGGATCGCCGCCAATGACCGCGGTCGGCTTCACGCCGGCTGTCCACTTGGACAGGGATGCCTCGAGCGCCTTCCAGACGCCATTGCGACCTCTCCCGGAGCGGACTCGATCCGCCTCATCGACGTATTGTGGCTGGCGAAGGGTGGCGACGGCGTCGCCGCCGCGTTCGAGGTTGAACATTCGACCTCGATCTACTCGGGGATCGTCCGCATGCTCGATCTGGCGCTGTCGGGAAGCGATCTGCACGCTGCCGCCGGGCTGTTCCTGGTCGCACCAAATGCGCGCGAGCAGGACGTCCGCGCGCAACTGCGTCGCCCGGCGTTCAGCCGCATCGCCGATCTCGACTTTGCCTATCTGCCTTATGGCGAGCTGGAAAAGAACAAGGACGCCATCGCCCGGTTCGGGTCCGGTCTGAAAGCGATCAAGGCAATCTCCAGTCCTCTACCGTGAAACGCATCGCAATAGCCTGAAACCTTGGCCTTGGCTGATAACACAGGCTGCGAAACCACCAGATCGCGAGCGTCTCCGCAGAAGGCTCGATCACAGACAATCCCATCTTTGGAAAACGGCACCGCTATTGGCCTACCTCCTTGACCGCCTGCTGCAGTTCACTTCCCGAGAAATGCAGCAAACTCCTCGGGCACTCCAGTGGGGAATGTCGACTTGAGATAGTCGAGGAAAGCGCGCACGCGAGCGATCAGGAGGCAGCGCGAGGGATATAGTGCCCAAATCGCGAGGGCCGTGCGACGAAAATCAGGCGATACCTGCCACCCCCATGTGTTTTCATGCTCTGACCGACCCCGCGAAGTTGCCCCCTCGCTACGACCCGATTAGGGGTGTGGACTGGTCAGCAAGTCTCCCGATAGCCCTAGCCTTCCGTCAGCCCCGCCCTCAACCGCTCCGCAAGGGCATCGTTAACCGGGTCGATGACGAAGAACGCCTGATACGATCCCTCCCTGTAAAGCCCAGCGGCGCGCGCCTCCATCATCGCTGGGGACCTGGCAAAGTCGCGCCAAGCCGTCTCGTCAGCGAAACGGATTACTGCACCGTAGTTTGCCTTGTCCGGCTGTGCCCCACCCAGCATCCTGCCGGATACGACTTGGTCCTGGGCTGCATTCATCAGTCGATCAAACGTCATCATGGGCGCCCCGCTGAAACGGACCACGTAGAAGAAGGCATTGCCGAACGGCCAAGCCTGGTCTTGTGGCCTGTCTGGAACCGGTGGCGAAGTGGGGCGATCATCGTTAAGCCGAAAGCGTTCGGCCCTGTCTGAGTTAATCCTCACAAGGGCAGCGGCTTCGGCGGGCCGATAATCAGGGAAAATGTCGAAAGACGCGCCTCGTGAGATGGCGTTGAGCGTTTCGGCCTCCCGGTCAGCGGCCAAATGGATTGGATCGTAGAAATAGTTGCGCCAGTCCGTTTCTCTTTGAAATGTGGTGATTTGAGCATACTCAAACCCATCCGCGACGGACACGTCCCGCCCAACCACGATCAAGGCAGGCCCCTTGATCTGCTTGAAACGATTGAACGTGCGAACGCTTGCCTCTCGTGAGAGGGCATTCGCATCAGCTCCAAATCCAAGACGGATTACGTGGCCTACAAGCGGCTTGTCCGGACCCTGTGCGAATACAGATGCCGGCGCAGCAAATCCCAGTACCATGGCAGTAATCACCTCACGCAACATACCGGTGCTCCAAATCATACCCCACGACATGGGCTTTCGTTCGCTGCAAGGGCTTCATAATTGCGACACCTGCAAGATTCGGCATCCACTGTCAGTCACTTTCACTGCGGACAAAATGCCGCTTTGATATGCCCCCGTATCGACTCCGATTCTGTTATCGTGAATCTGCGGCGTATCGAAGACTGTATGGCCATGGACGACGGTCAGGCCCCAATCGCCTTCGTGGCTAAGGAATGGCTCACGTATCCACATTAAGTCGTGTAGAGCTTGGCTATCGGTTCGTGCATCAGGGTTGATGCCGGCATGAACAAACAGATAGTTTCGCCAAAACAGTCCAGGATGGAGCCCTTCGATGAAGGTCCGATGCGAAGCGGGGAACGTAATCAAAAACCGATCTCGAAATTCCAGCCAGTCAACGTCGGCATCCGTCGCTGGCAGCGTGATGCCATAGCTCTCCATCGCCTCCCGGCCGCCATATCTTAACCACGACGGCCCGTAACGCGTTGGGTCGTCCAGAAAATCGAGCAGCCGATCCTCATGATTCCCCATAAGGAAAACCCGCTCAATCCCGTCATCAATGGGAGAACAGAGTCGTTCGACGACATCTGCGGACTGCGGGCCCCGGTCGATATAGTCACCGAGATAACAGATGGCGGCAGGTCCAAAATCACCGGATGCAACATCACGCCGGATAGCTTCTTCCATTTTGATCAGAAGGTCGAGCCGACCATGGATGTCCCCGATTGCATAGACTGAGGAGCAGGCGTCAGCACGCTCCAGATGGAGATCCCGGACATTCACACGTAATCTCAGCACGGCAGAAGCCTTGGCAAACGGTGGGTTCTCAGCATGCCGGACCGAACAGGGCACGACCCTGGGCGGTCGAGCGCTGGCGAAGCACGTGCAATTCCGCCGCTGGCACCTCTCATGTGTTGTCGATCGTGGTGAGGTCCTCGATCGTGACGATCGGGAAATCATGCTCCAGCGCATAGCCGACAAGTTCCGGCACCCGCGCCATCGTCCCATCCGGATTCATGACTTCGCACAGGACACCTGCGAGCGGACGGCGAGCCCTTCGCATCAAGTCGATCGTGGCTTCGGTATGGCCACGACGGGCGAAGAGACCGTCAGGGTGAGCGCGGAGCGGGAATACATGCCCCGGGCGAGCCAGATGCTCCGGACGCGCGCCGGGAGCAATCGCTGTGCGAATGGTCTGAACGCGATCAGATGCGGAAACCCCGGTCGTCACGCCTTCCCGCGCCTCAATGGAGACGGTGAAGGCCGTTCCGTTGCGCGCCGAATTGGTCGCGACCATCGGCGTAAGGTCGAGCGCATCGACGGTTTCAGTGGTGAGGATCAGGCAGACGATGCCCGATCCGTCGCGGATCATGCGCGCCATCTGCGAGACGGTCAGCGTCTCGGCGGCGAAAATGAGGTCGCCCTCATTCTCACGGGTCTCGTCATCGATTACGATGACGCCTCCACCGGCCGCGATCCGCTCCACCGCTCGGCGCACTCGCTCGCGCGCATCTCCGAACGCGGCCAGCGGTGCGGCCTCAAGAATGTCCTCGATCATGCGGCCGCACTCCGCCCGGCGATATGCCTCGCGAACTGAGCCGCCACGCGTCCCGACCTCGCACCGCGCCGACGCGCCCAATTGTCGGCCTCCTGAACGAGCTCATCGGCATCCATCGTGTCGGCGAGACTGCCGAGGTGCCCGACCACCATCGCGAGATAATCGTCCTGTGCAACATTGTGGAAGCCGAGGCTGAGCCCGAAGCGATCGGCGAGTGATACCTTTTCCTCGGTTGCTTCCCCGGCGCGGATCGCGGTTGATCGCTCGTTCTCGATCATATCCCGGCGCAGCAAATGGCGGCGGTTTGATGTCACCGCCAGCAGAATGTTGGTGGGACAGCCACGGATTCCGCCATCCAGCACAGCCTTGAGACTCTTGTAGGCCGCATCACCATTGACGTGCTCCCCAAAGCTCTACCAGTCATAACTGGAGTCCGGGGTTGGTATGGTGCCCCTCGGGGCGGTGTTGCACAACCCGCCTGGCAGCATCGGCGGGCGTCAGCCCGCCAACACCGCTGTGCGGGCGCACATGGTTGTAGTCGTCGCGCCAGAGCCGCAGCACCGAGCGGGCATGGCCGAGCGACACGAACAGCGTCTCGTTGAGGCATTCGTCACGTAGGCGGCCGTTGAAGCTCTCGACGTAGCCGTTCTGCTGAGGCTTGCCTGGCGCGATGTAGTGCCACTCGATTGGTCGCTCCTGCGTCCATCTCAGGATCGCCAGGCTGGTCAGTTCGGTGCCGTTGTCGCTCACGATCATCAGCGGCGGTACGCCTCTAGCCGCGATAATGGCATCGAGCTCACGAGCGACACGCGCGCCTGACAGCGAGGTATCGACCACCAGCGCTAGCCTCTCTTATTCACGACGCTCGGTTTCGGGCCCGCTCTGGGCATTTGCTGCGGCTGGCTGTATTGCGCGGACGACCGGCATCGCTGGCGTTTGTTTCACCGCATTCGGATTGATGGGCTTTTCGGGTTGAAGGGCTGGGCTCGGAGTTCTGCGGCGCTGCCGCATGGGCTACGTCGGCGCAGGCTTCAGCCGGAGAACGAGGGCGCGGAACAGGTCGGCATCCGGACAGGCGGAAGCGAAGGCAATGCGGATGCGGCTAGCACTTTCTACGACGCGCGCAGCGACCTTGAGCAGCCGCAGGCGCAAGGTGGTAAACTCCGCGCTTGCCAGAGCAGCGGTCCTGGGCATCGCCTGCTGGATGCGCCATAGCAGCCAGTATGCGGCAGTGTGCAGTATCAGGCGCATCTGATTGGCATTGGCCGAGCGGCACGAGGTTCGGTCGCTGGCGAGCTGGGACTTGTGGCGCTTGATCAGGTTCTCGGCCTGACCACGCGCGCAGTAGAGCGTGTCGTAGATGTGCTCGGCCGATCCTGTTGCCAACGAGGTGACGACATAGCGGATGTCCATGCCCAGCGTGCTGGCCTCGATCCGTGCAACGACGCGACGCTGGCACTTCCAGGTCTTTGCCCCATAGCGGGTCTCGGCATAGTTGCGCAGGACGGGACACTGACGCTGGGCGCGCTTGACCGCGCAGGCATCGGCGACCGCAACAATGGCGGGATCGGCGCGCAGCGCTGAATTGGTGGGCAGGCCGAACACGTAATCGACGCGGGCCGCATCGCAGTAGGCCATGACCTCGGGTCGACCATAGTGCCCGTCGCCGCGGATAGTGATGTGGGTATCGGGCCAATTACGGCGCAGGTGACGCACCAGGCGTCGGATGTGCCCCGCCGCCTCCTTTCCAGAAGGCGTCTTGCCTGTGCGCAGCAGCATGGCCACCGGCCTGCCGGTCGCGGTGTCGTAGATATGGATCGGTAGGAAGCAGCGCTCCCCATGATGCCCGTTCCAGAACGAGAGCTGTTGATAGCCATGCACGACGTCGCACGTGTCGTCGATATCCAGCGTGACCGCTGTCGGAGGGGCGGGATAGCTGGCGCAGTAGATGTCGATCATCGCGGCCATCATGCTGGCCAGTTCGCGCGTAGTCGGTGCATTTTCCCACCGGCTCATCGTCGGTTGGCTGGCCAGCCCCGCGCCCGATTCCGGCAGCTTGCCGAGCGCCAGGCGGAAGCCTGGATCGTCGCGCAGAGCATCGAGATCATCGGCATCCTCATAGCCGCACGCAATCGCGAACACACGGGCACGCAGAATGTCATCCAGGCGATGGATCACCCGCGCTGGATCGCGCGGATCGGCAATACAAGCCGCCAGGCGCTGGCAAATCCCCATCGCGCGCTCGGCCTGTGCAAGCAGTAGAACACCGCCATCCGAGGTAAGCCGGCCACCGTCGAACGCAGCTGTGATTTTCTTGCGGCCGACTGCTGGGAATCCAAATGAGCTTGCGATATCATCGTTCATGGCGGGTGTGGCCCGTGGCATTTTCTGCCCTGCGGCAGGTTCGGCTTAGACACCCAGTTCCTAATTCAGATCAGAGGCTTACGCCACTCCCGCCAACCCTTCAGGACACTTTTGGTGAATAAGGCGGGCTAGGCACTCCCGCGTGAAGTCGTCGACCACCGCCAGGATGCGGATGCGCCGACCGCTGATCAGCGTGTCGCTGACGAAGTCGAGGCTCCAGCGCTGGTTCGGACCCTGCGGCAGCGTCATCGGCGCTCGGGTGCCCATCGCTCGCTTGCGGCCACGCCGGCGCCTGACCCGCAGGTTCTCCTCGCGATAGAGCCGCAGCAGCTTCTTGTGGTTCATGACTAGCCCTTCACGGGCCAGCATGATGCCAAGCCGCCGGTAGCCGAAGCGACGACGTTCGGCCGCGATCTCACGCAGCCGCGACCGCAGGTCGCCATCATCACTACGCCGGGGCGCGTAGCGCACCGACGTCCTGTCCACGCCGAAGATGGTACATGCCCGACGCTCGCTGATGCCGAACAGCTGCCGAGCATGCTCAACAGCCTTCCGCTGAGCGGCGGGCTTCACCAGTTTTTTGCCGCGACTTCCTTCAGCACGGCATTGTCGAGCATGGCGTCCGCCAGCAGCCGTTTGAGCCGGCCGTTCTCCTCCTCGAGCACCTTCAGCTTGCGCGCCTGCGACACGTCCATACCGCCGTACTTGGCCTTCCACGCATACAGCGTCGCGCTGCTGATCCCGTGCTTGCGACACACATCGGCCGTCTTCATCCCGGCCTCCTGCTCGCGCAACACCGCGATGATCTGCTCCTCGCTGAACCTGGTCTTCTTCACGTCCGTCTCCTCACGAAGGCGGACTCTAGCTCAAACTGGCAGAGTTTCAGGGGAGCACGTCAGATGTACCAACCGGCAAATGATCCGTAATGCAAAGTGATCAATGCAGCAAGCCGGAAACGCAAGGCTTAGGCCAGGGCAACGATCAAAGCATTCTGCCATGCCATAGAACTTGATCGAGGAGGAATGCCGGGGAGCAACCAGATTGAGGATGGCGTCAAGTTCCCAGAGAAGGGAGACGCGCGGTATACACCCTCTCTTCAGGGTTAGAGTCGGTTATTCCGATAATGCGCGAAAAGCAGGTCAACTTCGTGCGCTGACCGTTGGGGCGGACCATCGACCATTGAATATCCGCCATCCGGCCACGCCCGCGCCGACGCCAAGTACGCCGCTGGCGAGATAGGCGGTCGGCGCGTCGTGCGGCACGAAGAAGCCGCCGGCGACATAGCCGCCGATTACGGCGGTGCGCGTCACCGCACCGTAGATCGCGGCGACCTTGCCATGATCGGCGGGCCGGCTTTCCGATTGGAGCAAGGTTCGCACAGCGACATTGTGGATGCTGTTCGCACCGCCGCCCAGGATGAAGGCAATGGCGACGATCGCGAATCCAATTGGCGCTCCGCTGAGAAGCATTCGTCCCCGCAAAAGTTTACTGCGTTCGCAGGATGCGGATGCTTTTTTCGCAAACACGTCTACGCAAGCTTCGACATCAGGCGGCCGGCGGCGCCTTGCTCAGCGGCGAGGTTGCGGTTGTATGCCAACGCCATGCGTGGGGACTTCCACCTCAGCGCATCCATGATCCCAGCCAGATCCTCGCCGCTGGCGAACAGGTCCTGGTTGAGCCCGATCCGCGTCGAGTGCGCGCTGATGCCCTTGAGCAGTCGAGACAGATCCTCGCCCGTGAGATCAGGCAGCGCGCCAAGATCGAACGCGCGCTGGATGATCGACCGGAAGATCGGCCCGATCGACCCCGGGTGCAGCGCGACGGTGCCGATGTCATATTCGACCCGGGCCTTCACCGCAGGCTTCGAAACCGTCTTGCGCAGATCCCAGGCTTCGCGGCCAGAGATGCTGTCGATCGGCCGACCGCGCACGGCGGCGCGTGCCTTGTAGCGCCGCACCTGCACCCGCCGAAACAAAGGCCCTGCCGTGATCCCGGCCGCTTCGGTCCACGCCACGATCGCCGCCACGGTGCGCGGGCTGAGGTAGGCGGTTGCCCCCTCCCCCTCCTGATCGCCCTTGCTGTGCAGGATCTGCAGCAGCCGCGCCTCGGGATCGATCGCCTCTTCGATATGCTCGATGGCCACGGCTACCAACTCGGACGCACGCAGGCCGGTGTCATAGGCAGCCGACAGCAGCGCCCGATCGCGCAGCCCCGGCAGATCGTTTCCGCAGCACTCGAGCAGCGCCCGGACGTTGAGACCACGCGCCTTATCGCGTTCCACGTCGCGCACCGGCCCCTTGAACCGCAGCGGCCTTGCCTGCTTCTGCGCTGCGCCCTTCTCACGGCGCACCGCTTGCAGCCGCAGCTTGACCAGCGGCGCGGGGGTTGGGTCCTTGAGTTCGAGCAACTGGTGGATCTTGGCGATCGACGCCTTGTAGCGGGATAGCGAGGCTGGGCGGCTCCCCTTGCCTGCCCGCGAGTCGAGATAGTCGGCCACCGTCTCGGCCGTCGCCGGCAGTGCAATCCGGTTGTTGCGCCTACACCACGCATCGAACGCCTCGACGTCGGACTTGAGCGCACGGATGCTATGGGGCGATGAAGCGGCCTGATAGGCGGCGATCAGGCCCTCGTTGACGGTGATGCGCTCGCCGGCGCGCATCTGCACGATCGTCCACGCAAGGTCGGCCGACGCCCTGACGGCCGGCAGGACAGCCTCAGGCGGCGCTACGGCGATTTCTGGCCCTTCCCGGGCGGTTTCGGTGGCCATGATGCGCCTCGTTCCTCAGCGACGCTCGTACCGCACCTTATAAAGAGGGGTCAACTCCGCTTATGTGATAACTTCAATTATCGAGTGTCCAGTCTTAGTTTCTTCTATCCACTTTTCAAATAATTACGGAGGCTCGTTCTCTGATTTAGTTGCAGCTTGGTATATTTTCATTCGAATAAATCCGAACCAAATCTTTTAATCAGTTTTTCCGCGACATTCGCCCGATAGCGCTGCTGACGCAGCTTTGTCGGACTATGGTAGGCGCCAACAGCCTGCCAGTAATCACCCGTCACAGCGAGCCCAGATAGAAATATCCAACGTGCGGCCCGCACATTAAAACACGCATCGTGGATCAACCAATGGCGCACATCCGACCCGCGATGGCGGAGGATTCTGGTGTCCGTCGTCAGAACATTTGGCACACGTCGCGTCGTAAATTAGCGGAGTGCGGGCCTCGTCTTGGGGTTGATGTTAAGCGGCGAGCCTGCGGTGTTGCAAGCGCCGATATTCGATGGTCTTTCGCTTGATCCTTTCGCGCTGTTTGATGATGGCGGGAGCCCTGCCGAGGTAGGCGTCGGCGGGCGTCACGTTGTTCAGGCTCTCGTGGTAACGCTGGTTGTTGTAATGCTCGACGAAGGCCTCGATCTGGGCCTCAAGGTCGCCGGGCAGGAAGTAGTTTTCCAGCAGGATGCGGTTTTTCAGGGTTTGGTGCCAGCGCTCGATCTTGCCTTGGGTCTGGGGGTGCATCGGAGCGCCGCGTACATGGCTCATCTTCTGGGCATCGATGTATTCCGCCAGTTCGCCCGCGATGTAGCTGGGGCCGTTATCGCTGAGCAGCCTGGGCTTGTGCAGCACGGTGGCGCTGTCGCAGCCGGAAGCCTTAAGGGCCAGGTCCAGCGTGTCGGTGACATCCTCGGCGCGCATGTTGGTGCACAGTTTCCAGGCGATAATGTAGCGCGAGAAGTCGTCGAGCACGGTCGACAGGTACATCCAGCCCCACCCGATGATCTTGAAGTAGGTAAAATCGGTCTGCCACATCTCGTTCGGACGCGTGGTCTGGGTATGGAAGCGATCGGCGGCCTTGATCACCACATAGGCCGGACTGGTAATCAGATCGTGGGCCTTCAACAGGCGGTAAACGGTGGCCTCCGACACGAAGTAGCGCTTCTCGTCGGTGAAGCGCACCGCCAGTTCGCGCGGTGACAGCTCGCTGTAATCCAGCGCCATCTCGACGATCTGGCCCTGGATATCGTCGCCGATGCGGTTCCACACCCGACTCGGCGCCGATGGCCGATCTTCCAGCGCCTCCGGCCCGCCTTCGACGAAGCGATCGTACCAGCGGTAGAACGTCCGGCGGGGGATGCCGAGTTTGTCCAGCGTGTGCTTGGCGGGCAGGTGCGACTGCTCGACGATCCGGATGATCTCGAGCTTTTCGGATGCGGGATACCTCATTCGTCGTCGCCCCCATCCGCGATCATGCTTTTTTTAAGCAGGCGGTTTTCCAGCGTCAGGTCGGCCACGCATTCCTTCAGGGCACGGGCCTCGCGGCGCAGATCCTGCACCTCGCCAGTGGTCGCAGCACGGGCGGTGT
The DNA here is from genome assembly GCF_037154075.1 of Sphingobium aromaticiconvertens. Taxonomy (NCBI): domain Bacteria; kingdom Pseudomonadati; phylum Pseudomonadota; class Alphaproteobacteria; order Sphingomonadales; family Sphingobiaceae; genus Sphingobium; species Sphingobium aromaticiconvertens. Next base: position 1,377,827 of record NZ_JBANRJ010000001.1, on the reverse strand, counting down.
CACCGGCCAGGCGCCGCTTGCCCGCTTCCATGAACTCCTTCGACCAGGTGTAATACAGGCTTTGGGCAATGCCTTCCTTGCGGCACAACTCGGCGATGCTGTCCTCGCCGCGCAGACCGTCCAGCACAATACGGATCTTGTCTTCGGCTGAGAAATGGCGCCGGGTCTGCCGCCGGATATCCTTCACAACACGCTCAGCAGGGGCCTTTGTCGGCGAATTTTTCAAGGAGGGTTTGGGCTTCATCTTCGTTCCTTCGTCACTACGACGAAGCCCAAACCCTCCTTAATTTACAACCTCAAATCTGTGCCATTGGTGCTGACGGCGGACAGCAGGCGTCGGCGCCTTTCTGGCAGCTATCCCGCAATTGACGCTCTTTTTAACAATCGGCGGCGCGGCCTTTCTGGGCTGGTATGGCTTCAAAGCGTTGCGACGCATGGCCGCACCGGAGATTATGGCAGTAGATTCAAACGGCAGCATCAGCCTTGGCGGGGCGATTGCTGCGACGGCTGGCTTCACCTTTCTCAATCCGCACGTCTATCTTGATACCGTCTTGCTGATGGGCGCGGCAGGGTCGGCTCAGCCTGCCGCCCTGCGGCCGATCTTTGTCGCAGGGGCCGTTTCAGCCAGTTTCACATGGTTCGCTGCGCTGGGCTATGGTGCCCGTTTGCTTGTGCCGCTGTTCGCCCGCCCCACGGCCTAGCGCGTGCTGGATGCCATCGTCGGGATCACCATGCTTTCCCTTGCGGCATCGTTGCTGATGCGCACTTTCGGTTGACGGGTCCCGCCATGTATCGGCCTCCCGCCTTCCGCGAAGATCGCATCGAAATCCTCCATCAAGCGATCGTCGCCTATCCGCTCGCCATGCTCGTGACATCGGGCGCTTGTGGTATCAGCGCCAACCTCATTCCTTTCACGCTGCATTCCGACGCTGGCGAAAGAGGGGTGCTGCAAGCCCATATGGCGAAGGCAAATTCGCAGCTTGCGGACCTTCGCGCGGGCGCGGAAGCGCTGGTGATCTTTCAGGGACCACAGGCCTATGTCTCACCGTCCTGGTATCCCACCAAGCGGCTGCATGGCAAAGTCGTTCCAACTTGGAATTATGTCATGGTGCAGGCAAGAGGGCGGCCGGTCATCATTGACGACCCCGACTGGCTCAGGATGCAGATCGATGCTCTGACCGGGCAGCAGGAGCAATATCAACCCGAGCCATGGTCCGTCGCCGATGCGCCAGCATCCTATATTGAGGGCCAGTTGAAAGGCATCACTGGCATCGAAATCGCGATCGAACGGATTGAGGGTAAGTGGAAGGCCAGCCAGAACCACCCAGCCGCCAACAAGGCCGGTGTGGTTGATAGATTGATGGCCCTGAACCCGCTCTCGCCGATGGCTTTGATCATGCGCAGCCTTGCCGATAGCAGGGCATGAAAACCATGCTGTTCGAAGCGGATTACGTCGAATGACACATAGTGCTCATGCGCCTTGATCCTATCATTATCCTCTTATCGTCAGGAATGCTGCATGACACGCTGGCCGCTTATCTCTTCCGCCTTCCTACTCGCCGCGGTGATGGTCGCGCGTGGAGACGCCGTGCCAACAAAGAAGTCGGCCTGGAATGGCACCGCAGCAGCCGCCTATCTGGACAATCGCCTCACCTGGTGGCGTCAATGGCCCAAGGCTGAGCGGGATCACGGCACCCGCTGTGTATCCTGCCACACGTCGTTGCCGCATGTTCTCGCCATGCCATCGCTACGAAGCCAGTCAGGCAAGCAGAGGCAAAGCGTCGATGAGATGGGAATGTTCGATGAGGTGGTTATACCAATGTGCATTGATTAGAACCCATGTGCCCATTGACGTAGTCCCAGGGACATGATGCGCCAAGGCTGTTCTGCGAGCTTGTTCCAGGCGTAGCAGCAGTGATCGACGATATCGTCGTAAGAATTGAAGATGCGGTTTGAGAGCCAGTTGTCTCGCATAAATTGCCAGACATTCTCGACCGGGTTCAACTCAGGGCATCTGGGCGGCAGCGGCATCAGAGTGATGTTGGGCGGAACGACGAGTTCTGCAGAGCCGTGCCATCCGGCTTGATCGAGAAGCAACACGGCATGAGCACCGGGCGCGACATGGAAGGCAATTTCGTCAAGGTGCATACTCATTGCCTCACTGTTGCACCTGGGCATGACGATGCCTGCTGCTTTGCCTTCTGCGGGGCAAATCGCCCCAAAGAGCCAGGCCGATGATCGCCGTTGGTCTTTTGGCGCTGAGGGTCTGGTGCCGCGCTTTGCCCAGCGCCGGGTGAGCTTGGTCTGCTGACCGATGCGGGCTTCATCTTGCCACCATAATTCTAGGGGCGTGCCTTTCGGGAGGCCTCGTTTGATTTGCTCCAGACAGGCAGCGAACTCTTTTTAAAAATGGCGATATCATCGGGTTTCTGGCCACGGTGGCGGGGCCGCGCCGTGATCTTGCGATACCCCAGCGCGCGAAGCTCTCTTCCAAGCGTGTGACGCGTGACCGACAATTGGAACTCGTCCCGGATCCACTGCGCCAGATCGCATAGACGCCAGCGCACGACACCATGCGCCGCCGGGATAGGCCCTGTCTCGACGATTTCGGCAAGCTTGGCGCGCTGTTCGTCGTTCAGGATCGACGTCCGTCCGGGGGCCTTGCGCGTTGCCAGACCGTCAGGGCCGCCCTCATTGAACCGCACGACCCAGTCGCGCACGATTTGCAGCGTCACCCCGGCAAACTTCGCTGCATCGCTACGGTTCCCGCCGTCCAGGATCAGAGCCACCGCCAATAAACGACGCACCTGGTCCCCATCACCGCATCGTCGGGCAAAGCCACGCAAATCCGTTGATGTGTAGTCAGTTCGAACCCCAATCGCCGCCGCCATCGCAAGCCTCCTTGTGCCTGCAATGTCGAATCATAATTTCAGCCTCTTGGGAATCTCAAACGTGAGTCAGAACCAGCGCCCCTTGGTATTAAGCGCGTCTATCTCTGGGATGAAGTCGAACCCTTCTATCCCGACCAGACGCGCGGCGTGCCTAAATCTGCGGAATCTCGCGGCGTCGAAGCCGTTCTTAACGCGCTGATACTGGCGACGCGGGATCAGGAACGCGGCCACCTTGGACCCGACACGCTACAGGCCTTCGCCAACATGTGGGGCGTGCAGATGAAAGCGGGCGACCAGAAGGGCGGCTTTACCTGGCTCAACTTCCGGCTGGAACCCTTCGAATCCCCGACCGCGACCTATTGGGGGGCGACGTTGGCCGCGCTGGCTGTCGCGCGTGCGCCGGACGGGTACGCCGCCGATCCGGCGGTTGCTCCGCAGATTGATGCACTGCGCGCCTATTTACGAACCGGTACGGGCGGGTCGCTCTATTCCCGCGCACTCATCCTGTGGGCTGACAGCCAGCTTGGCGGCATATTAGCCGCATATGAGCGGAACAGCATCATTTCGGAACTGGTCGCTTGCCAGCAAGCAGACGGCGGATGGAATTTACCAAGCCTGTCGACCTGGCAGAGGACCGACGGCTCCAGCCTGCCGCAGGAGAGCGACGGATATGCCACCGCGATTGTTGCGGTCGTTCTGCGTGAAGGGGGAGGACCGACCAGCGCGGTGGCGCTCAAACGGGCCCAGGCTTGGCTGGCTGCTCATCAGGACAAGGACGGCTCTGTCACGGCGAAGTCGATCAACAAAGATCGCAAGCCTGAGACGGACGCCTATCTCTTCATGACCGACGAAGCGACCGGCATGGCTGCGCTTGCCATGCGCCGTTAGAGATTGGCAGGCATAGGTCGACCCAAATCGGACGTCCATGCACAATTTTGCTGATCCTAACTGCTAACCGTCAGCTATTCGAAGTACGGCTATTCCGGCCAGGGCTAGATCAGCTTATCAAGCGTTAGGGGCAGATCGCGCACGCGCTTGCCGGTTGCGTTGAAGACGGCGTTGGCGATGGCGGCCGCGACGCCGGTCGTCCCGATCTCGCCTATCCCGCGCGCGCCGAGCGGCGTGCGGGGATCGGGTATGTCGGTCCACAGCACCTCAATGTCGGGCACGTCCAGATGCACCGGCACATGATAGTCGGCCAGTGACGTGCTCATAATGCGGCCGGTACGCTCGTCGAGCAGCGTCTCTTCAGTGAGGGCCATGCCGAGCCCCATGATCATGCCGCCCTTGAACTGGCTGCTCGCCGTCTTGGCATTGAGGATGCGGCCGCAGTCAAAGGCACCGACAAGACGGTCCACGCGAATTTCGCCCGTGACCTCGCTGACGCGCAACTCACAGAAGTTCGCCGACGTGCTGTGCATCGAATATTTCATGATCTCCAGCGGCGCGCCGCTTTCGCCGACCACGCTCAGATCGCTCCGATTGGCGCGGCGAAGGATGGAGGCAAAGCTTTCCTGGCGAGCGTGATCCCCGACGCTGCGGACCCCGCCGTCGGAGAACTCGACCTCGCTCGGCTTGAGCCCGGCCAGCGGCGTGTCATTGCCCGCCATGCGCATGAGTTCGGCCACGAGCTTGGCGCTCGCCGCGCTGATCGCCGCGGCCAATGAGGCGGTCTGAGACGACCCGCCGGCAAAGCTTGCGAACGGCAGACTCGAATCCCCGATCGTCACCGTGACGCGATCAAGCGGAAGGCCTAGCCGATCGGCGGCATGCTGGCGCTGCACCGTCGCCGTGCCCATGCCCATTTCGTGCGCGGCGCTGGAGACTTGGGCATTGCCACTGGCGTCAATGGTTATGCGCACGGACGTGCCGGGCATGCGCATGAACGGAAAGGTGCCACTGGCGCAGCCCATGCCGATCAGCCACTCGCCCTCGCGCCGCGCGCTTGGCTCCGCCAAACGACGATTCCAGCCGATGCGTGTCGCGCCGAGGTCATAAGCCTCCATCATCGCGCTCTGCGAATGCGGCGCGCCGCTAACCGGATCGCGGGTGGCCACGTTGCGCCGGCGCAACTCTATGGGGTCCATGCCGATGGCATGCGCGAGTTCATCCATAGCGCATTCGATCGCAAAGGTGCCGGGCGTCTCGCCGGGCCCGCGCATGAAGCTGTTTGCCAGCAGGTCAAGGTCGACATAATGCTGGACGATATCGAAGCTCTCGCTGGCGTAGAGCGAGCGGCCGGTAAGGGTGAAGGCTTCATCGCAGATACTGTGCAGCGGCCTGACGCCATAGCCATGGTGCAATAGCGCATTGAGCTTGCCGTCCGCATTCGCGGCCAGCGCTACCCGCTGCTCTGTTTGCATGCGACCACCGATCAGCCGGTGCATGCTGGCGCGTGAGAGGGCGACGCGCACAGGCCGGTCAGCGAGCTTCGCCGCCGCCGCGCCCAATATCTGGTGATCCCACAGACCTTTCGCGCCAAAGCCTCCGCCCACATAGGGCGAGCTTACCTGGACATCACCGGCGTTCAGCCCGAATATTTTCGCGAGCGACCCGGCGGTCCCATGGATCATTTGGGTCGCGTCGTGAACGATCAGCTTGCCGTCCCGCCAGACGATCGTCGCGGCATGCGGCTCGATCGGATTATGGCTCTCCCAAGGCGTCGTATAGACCGTGTCGATCTTGAAGGCGGCCTCGGCGAACTTTCGGCTTGGGCCGCCCTTTTTGAGACGGTTGCGTTCGACCAGCATGGACTCCGGCGTATAGGCGCTGGCCTTCCCTTCCTCGAATCGCGTGCGTCCCTGTGCGGCGTCATAGCGCAAGCGGACCAAGGTGGCCGCGTGATCTGCCTGCTCGCGCGTTTCAGCCAACACCACCGCCACGACCTGTCCGTTCCAGCGTATCTCGGGATCCTGCATGATTGGCAATGTATGATTGCCCGCAGCCTTGAGGTTGGTCATGCCGATCGGCGGCGGAACGCTCATCTTGGGCGCATTGCGATAGGTCATGACCAGCGCGACGCCAGGTGCTGCCTCGGCTGCCGATACATCGATATCGGCGATGCGGCCCCGAGCGATCGTGGAATGGACGAAGGCGGCGTAGAGCAGATTTTCCATCGCCACTTCGGCGGCGAACTGCGCCGCCCCGCGCACCTTGTCGGGTCCGTCGACCCGCGACTGCTGCTCGCCGAGCGACACGCGCTTATCGATCAGCGGATCGGGCGTGCCGCCGGGTAGCCAGCTTTCGGGCACATGGCCGATAACGGCGCGTACACCGCCCACGATGGCATTTTGTAGCTTGGTCATGCGTGCGCTCCTGAAAGAGAGGTCAGGACGGCGACCACCGTGCGTTCGACGAGGCGGATCTTGAAATCGTTGCCGGATAGCGCTCGCGCGCCGACAAGCTCTTTGCGGATCGCGGCAAGGAAAGCCTCGGGGGTCGGCGCGACCCCGACCAGCGCCGCCTCTGCCTTCGTCGCTCGCCAGGGTTTGGCGGCGACGCCGCCGAGCGCAAGGCGGGCGTCGGAGATGCGCCCGTCGGCGAGCGCCAGGCCGCCCGCGACGGAGATCAGCGCGAAGGCGTAGCTGGAGCGATCGCGGACCTTGCGATATTCGGCGTGGGTCACCGCGTCCGACGGCGGCGGCAGTTCGACGGCGGTGATCATTTCGCCCGGTTTCAGCACGGTCTCTACATGCGGCGCGGCATCGGGCAGGACATGAAAGTCTGTCAACGGCACCGACCGTTCACCCGCTGGGCCGGAAAGATGGACCAAGGCATCGAGCATGGCGAGCGCCACGCACATGTCGGAAGGATGTGTCGCGACGCACTGGTCCGACGCGCCCAAAATGGCATGATAGCGGTTGAAGCCGTCGAGCGCGTCGCATCCGGTGCCCGGCTGCCGCTTGTTGCAGCGCGCGCCGTCGACATCGTAGAAATACATGCAGCGCGTACGCTGGAGGATATTGCCGCCGGTCGTGGCCATGTTGCGCACCTGCGCAGAGGCGCCGGCGAGCAACGCGCGCGCAAGCACCGGGTAGCGGCAGCGCACGAGCGGATGGGCAGCAACGGCGGCGTTCTTGACCGACGCGTCGATCAGCAGCCCGCCGCGGTCGGTTTCACGGATGGTGCCATCCAAGAGGCTTACGTCCACCAAGTTGCTCGCCTGTTCGACATTCTGCCGCAGAAGATCGACGAGGTTGGTCCCGCCGCCCAAAAACCGTGCGCCACTCTCAACGCGGGCAAGAGCGTCGGCCCGATCCGCCGCACGGACATAGGTCAAGGGCGTCATGCCGCCGTCTCCGCCAGCATGGCCTCGATCGCCTCGACGATCCCGTTATGCGCGCCGCAGCGACAGAGATTGCCGCTCATACGCTCGCGGATCTCTGCGCGCGTCACAACTTGCTTCCCTGCAGCGATATCGAGGGTCACATAGCTCGGGTCGCCCCGACGTAATTCCTCCGCCATGGCAATCGCCGAGCAGATTTGGCCGGGGGTGCAATAGCCGCATTGTAGCCCGTCATGCTCGACAAAGGCCTGCTGCAACATGTGCAGATCGCCGGCATCGCCGGTGATGCCCTCGATTGTCAAAACGTCGCTCCCATCCGCCTGCGCGGCCAGCGTGAGGCAGGATAGGACGCGATTGCCATTAATGAGAACCGTGCACGCGCCGCAGGCGCCTTGGTCGCATCCCTTCTTGGTGCCGGTGAGGTGAAGGTGCTCGCGCAGCAAATCGAGCAGCGACACCCGGGCGTCCTCGGGCAATGAGACTTCCGCGCCGTTTACCCGTATCGCCATGACGTCTCTCCTCAAGCTCGTGCGCCGCCTGACCTCCAGCACCAGATCAAGATACAACGAGATTCGAATTATTCAACTGTCGTTGTAGACGATCTTGGTAATCATTGCGATGAACTGATCACGCTCGTGCGGCGACAGTCGGGAAAGCATGAGCAGATACATTTGCCGATAGGCGTTGACCTGGGCCTCGGCATAGGCCGCGCCGGCCTCGGACAGTGTGAGGGCAACGGCGCGACGGTCGGCTTCGATGCGCTCTCGCTTCAGGAAGCCGCGCCTCACCAGCCGGTCGGTCGCGGAGGACAAGGTGGTTGTGGGCGCGGCGAGGAAGCGCGCGACGTCAGTCGGGCCACAACCGGCATGTTCTGCAACATAGAGCAACACGGCCTTGTCCAACTCGGCGAGCGGCCGCTCGGACCGCAGGGCGTCGGCAAGCTTGTATCTTCTTGCAAAGGTTTCGAACGCAGTGCCGAGCACTGCGAGTTGTTCTTCGGTCGGATCGCTCATTGCACCCGCATATCGCGTCAATGCCTCAGTTGGCCAGCCCTGCCTGCGCCGGAAGACCGAGATGGATAGACGCAAGCAGCATATCGTCCCGAGAGGTTCCATACACAGCCGACCCATGCCAGACGCTCAGCGTCCAGCTTTCTCTTCCTAGGAGCGGTCCGACCGCTTTTCGATTCTACCCGTCCTACTTTGAGGTGTAGCAGTCGCTTGATCGGCTCTGGCTCCACCAGCTTCGACCTTCAGCCAAAACGGTAGTTGGACGGAGGGTTCTGCACAATCTAAGCTAAGAAGATCGCTTGCCCGAGTTAAGCGCCGGTATTTTTCGCGATTCCTGCCTTTTCGACATGCGTAACAATAGGTTCGTCGCGTTCCTTGCGTTCCGAATAGCGATCGACCAGCTGGTCGGCATGGGGGCGTAGCAAAACGGTGAAGCGGACAAGTTCCTCCACGACATCGACGATACGATCATAATAGGCCGACGGCTTCATCCGTCCCGCTTCATCGAACTCCTCATAGGCCTTCGCGACGGAGGACTGATTGGGGATCGTGAACATCCGCATCCATCGTCCAAGGACACGCAGCGTATTGATGCTGTTGAACGATTGTGATCCCGCCGACACCTGCATAACCGCGAGAGTCCGCCCCTGTGTCGGTCGCAACCCTTTATAGGCCAGCGGCAGATGGTCGACCTGCGCCTTCATGATCCCGGTAATCTGGCCATGGCGTTCCGGGCTGCACTAGACCTGGCCTTCCGACCAGAGCGAATGGGCACGCAGTTCGTGGACAGCGGGATGATCGTCGCCAGCAACCTGATCGGGCAGCGGCAGGTCGCTTGGATCGAAGATGCGCGTCTCGCATCCGAAATAGTGCAGCAGGCGCGCCGACTCCTCGACAACGAGCCGCGAATAGGACCGATCCCGCAGCGATCCGTAGAGCAGCAGGATACGGGGTGGCGGATCCAGTTCGCCAAGGCCGAACGCCGGACGGCGATGCGCATAGTCCGGGTTCAACGCCGGCAGCGCGTCGATATCGGTCAGGGTGCGAAGATAGCGGAAGTCGGCTGCATTCCAATTCTGTTCCGTCATGGTCATGCCCGATCTCTCGCAGGAACCGTATCCGGGAACCAGCGGCGTCCGAACCAGAAGGCGACATTGACCAGCAGGATCAGAACCGGCACCTCCACCAGCGGTCCGATCACCGCGGCAAAGGCCACGGGGGAGGCAAGGCCGAACGCGGCGATGGCGACCGCGATCGCAAGCTCGAAATTATTGCCCGCCGCCGTGAAGGCTACCGCCGTGGTGCGTGGATAATCGCTGGCGATCAGCTTGCCCATGAAGAAGCTGATCGTGAACTGCACGACGAAATAGATGGTCAGCGGGATGGCGATGCGGATCGCGTCGCTGGGCAGCGTGACGATCTCATTGCCCTTCAGGCTGAACATGGCGACGATCGTAAACAGCAGGGCGATCAGCGTGACGGGACCGATCCTTGGCAGGAATACGCCTTCATACCAGTCATCGCCTTTCGCCCTGACCAACAGTTTGCGGGTCAGATATCCCGCCAGGAACGGAACGCCGAGATAGATCAGCACGGCCTCTGCGATCGTCCAGAAACTGACGTCGATGACGCTGCCCTCCAGCCCGAACAGTGGTGGCAGGAAAGCAAGGAAGAACCAGGCATAGACGCTGAAAAACAGGATCTGGAAGATCGAGTTGAACGCCACCAGCGCCGCGACATATTGATTGTCGCCCTTGGCCAACTGGTTCCAGACGATGACCATGGCGATGCAGCGAGCCAGGCCGATCAGGATCAGACCCGTCATATATTCCGGCTGGTCACGCAGGAAGAGAACCGCCAGCGCGAACATCAGCACCGGCCCGATGATCCAGTTCTGGATCAGCGAGATCGCCAGCTCCCGCCTATCCTCGAACACGCGCGGCAGTTCTTCATAGCGCACCCGCGCAAGCGGCGGATACATCATCAGAATAAGGCCGATGGCGATCGGGATGTTCGTCGTGCCCCAGGACAGGCTGTTGATCGCTTGCGGCAGCCCCTCGACGCTCGTACCCAGGCCGATGCCGAGCGCCATGGCGAGGAAAATCCACAAGGTCAGGTAGCGGTCGAGGAACGACAGGCGCGGACGACAGGTCTGGGTCATTGAGGTTCCTTGAGCGGAGGGGCGGAATCTCCGGCACCCAGCGCAATCTGCATGTAGATGGTGTCGAGCCAGCGACCGAACTTGCGCCCCACCGAGTGCATGCGACCAGCGTGCTGGAAGCCGAGGCGGGCATGAAGGGCGACCGACGCCGGTTCGCCACCCCCGATGACGGCGATCATCTGGCGAAATCCGGCCGCCTGTGCCTGCCCCAGCAGGGCACCCAGAAGCGCTTTGCCGATGCCCTGGCCCTGACGGTCGGGATGAACATAGATCGAGTTTTCGCAGGTCGACCCGTAAGCAGGGCGGTCACGGAATTGCGTAGCATAGGCATAGCCCACCACTTGCCCGTCCTGCTCAGCGACCAGAAAGGGCCAGCTTCTCGCAAAACATTCCGCGATCCTGCCTTCGGTTTCGACCAGTGAGCGCGGCACGGTATCGAAACTGGCCGTGCCATGGCGGACATGATGGGCGTAGATGGCGGCAATCGCCGAAGCGTCGGCTTGAATTGCCTGACGGACAGCGGTAGCCGCCATCGTTCAGGCCGCGCCCACGCGGGCACCAGTGGCATCCACGACCTGCTCGCCATCCTCCTTGGCAAAGGCGCCTTGCTGGGCTGCCGGGATCAGGTCGAGAACGGCTTCGGAAGGACGGCACAGTGTGACGCCCAGCGGCGACACCACCAAGGGGCGGTTGATGAGGATCGGATGCGCCATCATCGCATCGATCAGCGCGGCGTCGGACAGGCTGTCATCGCCCAGCCCCAGCTCTGTGAAGGGCGTGCCCTTTTCCCGCAGCAGAGCGCGGGGGGCGATCCCGGCACGCGCAATCAGGCCTTCCAACATGGCTCGGGATGGCGGCGTCTTGAGATATTCCACGACATGCGGTTCGATACCCGCGTTACGGATCATAGCCAGCGTGTTGCGCGACGTACCGCATTCCGGGTTGTGATAGATGATGATGTCCGGTGTCATAGGTCCGCTCCCGCCTTGGTGCTGGCACCGTCGCTCTGTCCGATTTCCTTGAGCTTGCGGCGTGTCGCCATGTCATCCAGGCTGGAGAGCGGCAGTGCCAGGAACAGGGCGATGCGGTTCTGCAGAAAGCGCAGCGCCTGAAGGAATGCGTCGCGCTGCCCATCCCCCTCGACCGCCGCGGGATCTTCGATGCCCCAATGCGCGGTCATCGGATGACCGATCCACACCGGGCAGGTCTCGCCTGCCGCATTGTCGCAGACGGTGAAGATGAAATCGAACTGCGGCGCACCGGGCACGGCGAACTCGTCCCAGCTTTTGGAGCGCATCCCCTCGACGTCGAAGCCCAGCCCCGAAAGGACGGACAGCGCCATGGGGTGGACTTCGCCCTTGGGCTGGCTGCCTGCACTCCAGGCGCGAAAACGGCCTTCGCCCAGCTTGTTCATCAACGCTTCGCCCAGAATGGAGCGGGCGGAATTGCCGGTGCACAGGAACAGGACGTTATAGATCTTGTCGGTCATGCTGGGGCTCCCTGGGAAACTGCATCGCAACGGATGGATGAAAGAAGGCTGTCGCACATCTGGGGATCGCCCTGGCAGCAATCGGCCATCAAAAAGCCGAGCAACGCCTGCATCCCGGCATAGTCCGCAGCATAGTGAATGAGACGGCTCGTCCGCCACGAGGTGGCAAGTCCGGCCTGCTCCAGCTTGGCCAGATGGTGGGACATGGTGGACGGCGGCACATCCATTGCCTGCGCAAGCGCGCCCGCAATCATGCCATCGGGACCGGCCTTCACCAGCAGGCGGAACACCGAAAGCCGTGTATCCTGCGCCAGCGCGGCAAGTGCGGCGACAGCTTTATCCTGATCCATTGCTACCCTCGATTCGATCATCGTCGAATTATGGTCCCACAAGACGGCCGTCAATGATATTTCGAGAAACGCAAAAATATCGAATCATTGTAGTCTTTATGTCATCATTGCGTGGAAGGAGCTTCTCCCAAAGGAGACCTTTCATGCTGGCAGCCCGCCGTTTCGCTTGCCCTTTTATCGTTGCGCTACTCATCACCGCAGGTCCGGCGCTGGCCCAGCACGCCACGACGACGGACGCCTATCGCGCGCAGGCGATGGCTGAACTGGAGCGTATCAAGGCGGATGCACCGGTGATCGGCAAGGCGCGCAACATCATCCTGTTCATCGGCGACGGCATGGGCGTAAGCACCCTGACCGCAGCGCGCATCCATCAGGGGCAGCGGCAGGGCGTGGATGGTGAATCCTTCGTCCCCGCCATGGACCGCCTGTCCAACACCGCGCTGATCAAGACCTACTCCCATGACGGGCAGGTGTCGGACTCGGCACCAACCGCCACGGCGATCCTGACCGGCGTCAAGACGCGCAATGGCGTCATTGGCGTCGGCCCCGAAGTGGCGGAAAATGACTGCGCCGGCAGCAAGGCGCACGAACTGCCGTCACTGTTTGGCTTTGCTCAGGTGCAGGGCATGGCGACAGGCGTGATCTCCACCGCCCGCATCACCCATGCGACGCCTGCCGCCACCTATGCCCACACCGCCAGCGCGACTGGGAAGCCGATGGCGACCTGTCCGCCGACGCCCGCGCGCAGGGCTGCATCGACATTGCGCGGCAGATGATCGAAGGCGATGTCGGTTCACGGCTCGACCTCATCCTGGGCGGTGGCCGCGCCAACTTTCTGCCGACGACCAGTCGCGACCCCGAATATGCCGCTGCCAAGGGAAAGCGCACCGATCGGAAAGACCTGACCAAAGCATGGCAGCGGCGCAATCCGCGTGGCGCCTATGTCTGGAACAGCGACGCCTTTGCCAAGGTCGATTTCGCCAAAACCTCGCGCCTGCTCGGCCTCTTCGAGCCAGACCATATGCAATATGAAGCCGATCGCGCGAAGGACTTCGGCGGAGAGCCCTCGCTGGCGGATATGACCCGTGCGGCAATCACCATGCTGGGCAGCCGCGAAAAGGGGTATGTCCTTTTGGTGGAAGGTGGCCGGATCGACCACGCGCATCATGCTGGCAACGCCCGCCGGGCGCTGGAGGACACCATCGCCATGGACGAGGCAGTCAAGGTCGCGATGGAGGTGACCGACCGCACAGATACGCTGGTGCTGGCAACCGCGGACCATAGCCACACCTTCGCGATCAGCGGCTACCCCGGTCGCGGCAACCCGATCCTGGGTACGGTGACCAATGGCGGTCAGGCGCTCAAGGCGAAGGACGGCAAAGGCTATACGACGCTGGGTTACGCCAATGGTCCGGGCGCAACGATCGACACGCCGCGCGCCGATCCGCTCCAGACCGACACGACGGCGCTCGACTATCGCCAGCAGGCGCTGGTGCCGCTGGGGTCGGAAACGCACGGTGGCGACGATGTGCTGGCCCGCGCATCAGGGCCGATGGCGCATCTGGTCAAGGGCACGATCGAGCAGCACAGCCTCTATTACATCATGCGCGAGGCGCTTGCAGGGTCGTCCGCCGAATAGCGTTCGCAACTAGCGCCGCCCTCCATCGTCTATCGTCACAGGTGACATAATAGCCCATGCAGGACTGACCCGGCACGATCCCTTCTGCCGGCTTGAGTCAGGACCAGGCATTGAACAGGCATGACATCATCATCGTCGGCGGCGGACAGATGGGCCTGGCGCTCGGCTATTATTTGCGCCGCGCCAAAGCGGACTTCCTGATCCTCGATCGCGAAGACGGGCCTGGCGGTGCGTGGCGCCATGGCTGGAATTCGCTCCGGCTGTTCTCGCCGGCTGGATATAGTTCGCTTCCCGGCTGGATGATGCCGCCGCCCCATCATGAAGGCTATCCGACCCGCGACGATGTGCTCGCCTATCTGCGCGCTTATGAGCACCGCTACGACCTGCCGATCCGCCGACCTGTCCGTGTGGAGACGATCGAGCCAGGCGGCGCAGGGCTGGAGATCGCCACGAACCAGGGCAAGATGACGGCGAGGATGGTCGTCAGCGCGACCGGCACATGGTCGCATCCCTATGTGCCGGACATAGCCGGACGCGCGTTGTTCGAAGGCGGTCAGGTTCATTCCGCGCACTATGTTGGCCCCGAAGACTATGCCGGTCAGACCGTGCTGGTGGTCGGCGGCGGCAACAGCGGCGCGCAGATCATAGCCGAGATTGCCCCGATAGCCCGTACCCTATGGGTAACGACCCAGGAACCGATCTTCCTGCCCGATGACGTCGATGGCCGCGTGCTGTTCGAACGGGCTGTCGCGCGCATGAAGGGCGACGCAAATGATATGCCGGTCGGAGGCATTGGCGACATCGTCATGGTTCCGCCGGTCAAGGCCGCGCGCGACCGGGGCGACTTGTCTTCGGTAAGGCCTTTTGACCGGATGACGCCCACTGGCATCGTCTGGCCGGACGGATCGGACATGGCCGTCGATGCCATCATCTGGTGTACCGGGTTCAGGCCCGCGCTGAATCACCTTTTCGAACTAGGCGTGGTCGAGGGAGATGGCCGCGTACTGTTAAACGGGCAACGATCGATCAGGGAACCGCGGCTTTGGCTTGCGGGCTATGGTGACTGGAGTGGGGCGGGATCGGCGACATTAATGGGGGCAGCACGCACCGCGCGAGATTTGGCGGCAAGGCTGGTTGAGCAGTCGGGAAAATGAGAGAGTGCGACTGTTTCATTAGCAGGGCGAATTCGGCCTTGAATGCATATCAGCGTAGGCCGTCACCCGGCTGCGATCGCGACCCATGCCGGTCGCTCGGCGCCAGATTTGCGATTCCCAGCGGCAGACATTCCGCTTTTCCGGCAGCTGTCGACCAAGATGCCTCGTTTACGTTCGGACTTGGATAGACAGCTCCTCCTAGAACTTGCTGTCCGCTAAATGCGAAGCCGCCAGATAGCAATGTGCCCCAATACTGGCAGTTGCATTCAGCGGTCAATCAGTGGTGACCCCTTGCCCATACTGAACGTACGATTGGTCGATGCCGCCCCGTGTTTATCATCCCAATGATTGAGGGTGAAATGGAAGGGCGAAGGCGAAGCGTCAGAGGTCGAGAAAAATCCTGTGCCACCTCGCCCGTCGCAACGGTTGTATTACTCGGCTGAATGGTGTCGATATGCTATCGTAACTGGATCAGGGATGACGCGTGAGCGAAGCGGTAAATACTCAGGACGAAAATCTGGCACCGGCGCCAGCACCGACCTCAGGCTTTTCTTTCATTCGACAAGGTGATCACGCCGCTCAGGACTTGGACTGGGAGAAGGGGCCCGATCAGGTACGCAAGGCCCTTGCCGAGGCGTTGGGTGCACGGAACGTCGCGTTCTTGCTCGGCGCAGGCTGCTCCTCGATGGTGGTCGATGATAAGGAGCGCGGCATCTCGACGATGCTGCCATTGGCCAGGGAATTCTGCGCTGCTCCAGAAGGTGCCGAGCCTTGGGTGTTCGACGCGTCGGAGCGAAGCTGCCTTGCCGGCTACGGTTTGAGCCTCGAAGGCGAGTATGCACGCAACCTCGAACGCCTGATGGAGACCCTACACGCGCTGCGGTTCGTGCTGAGGCGCAGTGACGATGATGGCGACGAGGAGGAGGCCGCCAAGATCGAGAAGATGATCGGGAAGGTGCAGGCCTTCCTGTGGGAGAGGTGCACCGCAGGCCTGTTCTCGAAGGGCGACGACTCCGTGCTGGGAACGTACGAGTCATTCTATCGGCGGCTGATCCTTCGCGACCGATCACTCCCACGACCGTGGATATTCTCCACGAACTACGACCTGTTCAACGAGCGAGCGATGGACCGTCTGGGTCTGCCATATGCCAACGGCTTCTCGGGCGTGGTCGAGCGCCGGTTCAACCCGTCCACCTTCAGATACGCGATGGCGGAGCAGCTCGACATCACCAACAGGAAGTGGTCGGCGGTCGACGGCTTCGTCTATCTGTGCAAGCTGCACGGTTCGATCAGCTGGACCGAGGACGATCACGGTCTCTTCCCCATCCGGGAGCTGTGGCCGCAGAGCGAGCCGTCGAAGGTGATGATCTTTCCGACACCTTCGAAGCAGAACTCGAGCCTCGGTTCACCTTATTCGGATCTGTTCAGGGAATTCCAGTCGCGCATCGTACGCGAGCAGAGCGTTCTCATCACGATGGGATTCGCATTCGGCGACGAGCACATCAACAATATCATATATCAGGCCCTGACCGTCCCAACCTTCAGGCTGATCATTTTCGCCGACCCCGAATCGGAAGGCGATATCGCCAAGTTGCGCGCCCTAGGCGATCCGCGGATATGGATCATCGGCGGACCAGGCCCGAAGGACGGTGCGCCAGCTCATTACTTTTCCACGATCGTGCAACACCTCCTTCCACGTCAGCCGTCCGACCGGATAGACGACGCCGTGAAGCTGGTCCTTCAGAAGATGGCCAAAGGCACCGGCTCGGCGCAGGACGCGACCGATGGCGACTGACGATCGCCGGCGGGCGATCGGCTCGGTCGTCGCGGTTTCGGCCGACAAGTTCGTCATCGAGATGCGCGGTGGGACAGACAGCTTCACCGTGGTGGGCTTCGACGACCTTCATTACGTCGCGCGGCTAGGATCGTTCGTGATGATACCGGCGCAGGCCGAGTATGTCGTCGCGGAGATCGTCGGCCTGCGCGAGAAGGATGCCGGGTCGGGTGGAGACATCGACAAGGCGGCGTCCGCCAAGTTCCTCGACGTGGTGCCGGTCGGCATGCTGCCCATCGAAGGGGGGCGGTTCAGGTTCGGCGTATCAGTTTTTCCTTCCCTCTACGCAGATGCGCTCTACGCGCTGGATCATGAGCTGGATCGGATATTCGACACCAACCCGGCGTCGGAACCCTCTGCCGGCCCCGATGAGGGGCCCTGCGTTCCCCACGATGCGACACGCCTGCGCATTCTCGAAATCGGCAAGTCTGTGGTTTTCGACGGCTATCAGGTCAAGGCGCGGATAGACGACCTCTTCGGGGGGCATGCCGCCGTGCTGGGGAACACGGGCAGCGGCAAGTCGTGTACGGTAGCGTCGATCCTGCAGGAGCTTTTCACGAAGCCAGCCGAGCATCACGCCCGTGGCGCAACGTTCGTCGTGCTCGACGTCAACGGCGAGTACCATCAGGCATTTGAGGACATCAGGAAGGCCGGAGTGATCGGGGTCGACCGTCTCATTCTCGACGGCACGGCCGACCCTGGCCGGTTCCGAATTCCGCACTGGTTCCTCGACCTGTCAGAATGGGAGCTGCTGCTCCAGGCCAGCGAGCGCACGCAGGTGCCGATCCTTCGTATGGCCTTGGGACTGGCCACCCTGTTCGACGGCGGCGCCGGCCAGCAGCTGACCAAGATCCGCAACCACATCCTCGCCAAGTGTGTGGCCGGCATCCTTTCCGACGAGAGTCCACCGGGTGCGAAAGAGACCCGGATATTGGGAATCCTCCAACGGTTCCGCACGGACGAGATCAACTCTGCCACCATCGGCGCCATGATCCACGTCCACTATGGCAACATGAATGATGTGGATGGCGCGTTCGCCTATCTGTCGGGTGACGATGGCCAGGGCGGATACGTCATCAACGACTTCAGGCTACCTGACTATTCGAACCGGCCATTCGACTTCGACACGCTGGGCGAGGCGATCGATCTCGCTTTGCTCTATGAAGAGGCACACGGGAATCGGCAGATCCGCGACTATTGCTCGCAAATGGTTACGCGATATAAGGCCCTGCTCGAACGCCAGGACTATGCGTTTCTTCGTCATTCGGCAGCGGAAGATTCCAAGGAGACGGGGCCGTTTCTGGGAAGGCTGCTGGGCCTCGCTTCCGTCCAGGGCGCGAGCGCCAAGACTTCCCAGATTATAATTATCGACATGAATGCCGTCGAAGACGAGGTCGTCGAACTGGTGAGCGCGATCGCCGCGCGGATGGTGTTTCGCCTTCTGCGGCAGGCGGAGCCGCGTAACCGCTTTCCAGTCCACCTGCTGCTAGAGGAGGCGCATCGATACATTTCCGCGACACCGTCGCGCTATGCGCTGGACGCCGGGCGGATCTTCGACCGCATAGCCAAGGAGGGAAGGAAGTACGGTCTCTTCCTGATCGTGGCATCGCAACGCCCGAGCGAGCTGTCGAAGACCGTCCTTTCACAGTGCTCCAACTTCGTGGTGCACCGCATCCAGAATCCGGACGATCTGTCGCAGATCCGCCAGATGTCCCCGTCGATTTCCGAGGGCGTCCTCCGGCGTCTACCGACGCTGCCCAAGCAGCATGCGCTTGTGTTCGGGAACGCGGTGAACCTGCCTACGACATTCAAGGTTCGCAGTGCGAAACCCCTTCCAGCGAGCGACGACGCGAAGATCGTCAGCCTATGGTTCCATGAAGCCGGTAGAACGCCAGGTATCGCGCTGAATTTCGCACCGGGAAATCTTGTCGCCGAGGAGGATGACAACCCTCTCGCGTGACCGAGGGCCGGCTTTAGCCCATCAGTCGATGGTGCGGGCCAGGCGAACACACGCCCTCGCCGTGCGAATTGAGAGGCCTGATGCTGCTGTCCAACATCCTTTTTCTCAGTCAACCGAAGATAGTAGTGTTCACTGCGCAAAGGTTTCACACCGCCAATACCGCGCGCTGACGAGGGGACGCGGTTTCGCCGCGATACAGCTGATCAATGGTAAAACGCGTTCGGCATCGTTTCCGACGAGAAGGGCACGTCGATATGACAGCGCCCGTCATCTTCGGTGTGGAAGATAAGCCCACCATCGGCGAACACCTCATGGGCGAAATCGATAAGCGGTTCGAACGTAGCGATGCTCGGGTCCCATGCGCCTTGGCTGTCCCAAAGCTCTCGCAGGATGGCGTGAAGCTCGTCGATCAAATCGTCATAGCCAGCATTGACGATCGCCGCCCTTATGCCTGGGACATCGGTCCAGTCAAAGCCTTCCCCGTCCATCCCGCCCAGCAGATAGGCGCCGATCTTGATCGGTTGGACCAGCGCGGGACCTGCTTCGCCAACAAGCTGGTCAATATCAGCGTGGGTGCGATAAGCCTTGATAGCCGCATTGGCGCGGTCACGGGCGATCGCGACGGTCCCGATCATAGACTCGCCATGGTATCGGGTCTGCTGGCGATTGAAGAGCGCCGACATTCGGCAGGCGGCATATTCGTCCCAGCAGACCTCGGCGATCTGGAACATCACCGAACGCTCATAGCCTTCGATCCGAGTACCGAAGCGCGCCTCGGGGATTGCCGCCTCTTTCTGGGCCGTGACCTGCACGTGCGCGCATTCATGCGCGATGATTCCGATGGCCGCCGCTTTGTCTTCCTCGGCCGCGATGTCGGCTGTAAGGCCTGCGACCATCTGGGCGTTAAAGACGAGGTGTGTTTTGACCTGACCGTCGCGCATCACCGCCGGCGACATCGCGACGCCCTGCATCTCGGCGGTGTTCGAGCGGGTAAGCGGCCTTAGCCCAGGCAGGCCGCGGTCGAGATCGGCTAGGGCTTGATCATAGTCGATCGCAACCGTGACCCCATCAAGCGTCGACAGGTTCATGAAGCGGCCAAACAGCCTAATGGCATCGAGCACCGCATGACCGAGTTCGCGCGCGCCCTCCTCGTTTTCGAACCCTTTCACAGTGAGTCCCAGATCGGTTGGGATTGTCGTCGGCGGCAGATTGTCCCAGTCGATTTCGGTCATGATCCGTGGTCCTCTTGCAGAGCAGTAAAGATCGTGATGCTATCGCAACGATACAAGTACGGCACATCCCGACATCCGCGACCATAGAAGAGCTTTCCGAACTTTTCGGGACGACATTTCCAAATTGCCTCGAAGCACTCCGCAATGATCAATCTCGTTCAGCCTAGGCGAACAAGGTCAGCGCAACTGGACATATGCCCTCCATTCGTTCATGTTATGTACTGAACCATCAACATCCGAGCGGCTGCATGTTTGAGAACCTCCAACACGAACTTGACCGCCTCTCCCGCCTTCAACAGGTAGAGGTTCCTTTGGAAGCCGATTCTGAGGGATATGCCGATAAGGAATGCCCGGCTGAAGCATGCCTGTTCCAATTCAAGATAGTTGCTGAAGACTGGACAAATCTCGTCCGCGATGAGGAAGTGTTCTGCCCATCCTGCCGACATGCCGCACCGGCAAAGTCTTGGTACACGACGGAGCAGATAGAAGCGGCCAAGCAGTACGCGCGCGGAGTCGTGATTAATCGCATCAACGGGGCGATGCGAGCAGATGCCGCGGCTTCGAAGCGGCGACAGCGGCCAGGCTCGTTCCTAAGCATCACCCTAAACGTGAAAGGTGGCCGCAACGCAGTGTTGTTGCCGGTTGCATCCGCAGAGCCCATGCGCTTGCGTACCAAATGCGATTCTTGCGGCTGTCGCTATTCATACGTAGGTGCCGCATATTTCTGTCCTAGTTGCGGGCATAACTCTGCCCACCACACATTTCAGCAGACCCTCGCCACCATCAGGACCGCCGCTGGGCTACGTGAAACTCTACGCAACACGTTAGGCCCGGACGAAGCTGAGTTGATGACTCGCACACTGCTGGAAAAGGCTATTCAGGATACGGTGATGTCGTTTCAGCGCCTAGCGGAGCAGATTTACGAAAGCCGGGCCGGCGTATCGGCCCGGCGAAATGCGTTTCAAAACCTCGATGCGGGATCCAATCTGTGGGATACGGTGGCGGGGTCGTCGTTTGAGAAAATTGTAGGCACGGCAGCTATGGATCGTCTCCGAGTTTTCTACCAGCAACGCCATTTACTTGCTCACCAACAGGGCATCGTAGACGCAGACTACATTACGCGGAGTGGCGATGCGACCTACGCCGTTGGGCAGCGGCTGGTAATCAAAGAGTCGGCAGTTCTGGAGTTTGCTGGACTGATTGAGCAGTTAGGTTCGGCTCTACTGAAAAGCTCGCCTTTCCATTGCGGCGATTCGTAAGGTCGAAAACGGTAGCGACAGCGATGGCCATCCCTAACGTCTGCTTTCCACGCTTCGACGCTCCGAAGCCGACATTCGGGAAAGTCCCAGTCCTGGCCGTCTATCTGCTCAGCAGGCGGGCCGACGATTTACGTCACACCGTCCGCGTCGCATCGCGCCGTCACCTCGCCCACGGCCGCCCGGTAATGTCGACACACCCGCTCCTCGCGCATCCCAAAACGCAGTGATACTTCCGCCACGCTCATTTTTCGCCCGACGACAAGAATGAGGATGGCACGCGTCAGCGGCTGCATTTTAGCGACGACTTGCCTGATTCGCGCAGCTTCCTCGCCGCCGCCCGCGCCGATCGGTTCAGCCATCATCTGCAGGTCAACAGTATCGAGATAGCGGTCGATCCGCGCGCAGCAACGGTCATCGTCCGCCAGGTTTTGAAGGCACAAAATCAATTTCGCCAATGCCTGGCGCAGGACAGGTAGCAAGGTCACAGCAGGACACTCCGCATATCGGGTTCAGTCCCCAACCCGTTCCCCCTTCCCTACCAAGGCCCCGCGAAATTACTTTTTCTCGTGCGGGAGGGATCGGCGCGTTCTACCTACCGCCTTTCCCCTCGGCACTTCCCCGCTCCACACCTCGCCCTCACCGCCGCGACAGCGATCACCGCCCGGAGGGCCGGGATCGGCGTAGCCGAGCTAGGTCGGCGTGGCGGCACGCCGTGCCGACAAGAGCGCGATGCCCGCGCAGCGGTCGGTCACCCACCCCTTCCTTCAACAGCTAATCCGCTTCGTAAAAACGTCATAATGGGTTTCTTAGGGGGTTGCGCTGCCCCGCCAATCCGGCAAGGTAGCCCCGCTTCTGCTGAAAGCGCAGAAGTGGGGCTTAGTAACCCCTGCATATACAGCTCGGTCGCAGTTTCACTGGGGCCGGGTGGCATGCGCGTATGTCCAGCCGGCAACGGTAAAGGCGCATGCGCCTGTGTGTATGCCAGGTTACTAACATCCGGCTTTGGCCGTCGCCCCGAGTGGACATAGGTGCGACGAATGAGCCAGGGCAGACAAGAGGATCGCCTGCGCGATCCGGTCATAATCAGAGATTCCGGCAGGTTCAGCTTCCCGGAATTCTATACAAGGGAGAAGCCCCGCCTCATGCGCTTCTTCACGCGCCAGCTTGGCAATCAGGCCGATGCCGACGAACTTGCCCAGGAAAGCTTCACTCGTTTCGTGCGCGCAGCGCCCGCACAAGCGCTTGCCAGCCCACAGGCTTACCTCACGCGCATCGCGACGAACCTGCTGCGCGATTTCGTCGAGCGCGGATCCACTCTGTTGTCGAAACGCACCAAGCCGCTCGACGATGGCCTGCATGCAATTGCCCCATCCGACACCCATCGCGAGTTGCAGGCAAAGCAGGATCTGGCGCGCTGGACGCTGATCCTCAACCAACTTCCATCACAAACGCTAGATATCTTCCTGCGCAATCGGGTCGAAGGGCAGACCTATGTCGCGATTGCAGCAGAGCTCGATCTTCCGCTCTGGGTCGTGCAGAAACAGATGCTCAAAGCTATTCGCCATGTTACCGCCTATCGCGAGGCGAATGATGACTGACCTGCCTGCCGATCATGATCCCCACGAAGGATCGCGCGATGCCCATGAATGGGCCATGCTGATCATGGCCGACGCGGACGCTGTGCCAGATCCCAGGAATCTCGACAGGCTGGGTCCACATCAGCGTGCCTTCGACGTCTGGATCGCCGAAAACCCTTCCCGTAAGCTCGCCTATCTGCGCGTGGTAGACACCGTGCAGCAGGCAAGCCAAGCCGCCGTACAAACGCATTCGCGCGGGCCTCTCCTGCACCAGACGCGAAAAGTGGAAAGCCGTCCACCACGGCTTCTCCTCGCCGCATCAGTGGCGCTTTGCCTCCTTGCGGCAACGGGTCTGCTTTGGCGTTCAACCGATGCACCGCCCTCGCTGATCGGGCAGAGCGAGGCGCGCACGCCGCTGGAGACACGGGTCGGCGAGGTGCGCACGGAGCGCCTTGAAGATGGCAGCTCTATCTTATTGGATACCGACACGTTGGTTCTGATTGGATATACTGCCGAGCGCCGCACGATCGAACTCAAGCGTGGACGTGCCCGCTTCACCGTTGCCAGCCAGACGGCAAGACCCTTTTTGGTCCATGGCCGCGGCATTGAGGTGACGGCAGGCGTCGGCCAGTTCGACATGACGATCCGTAAGGGCGCACGCGTTCATGCCATCGAGGGCGAGGTCAATGTCACACTACCCCGCACTGACCCGCGCCAGCTGCCCAAAGCCCTTACATTGCATTCCGGCCAGCTATTGACGCTCAAGGCTGGACAAATCCCGGATTTTTCCGTCAATCCTGCCAAACGGTCAGAGCAGCAATGGGTGAGCGGCGTGAAGAGCTATGATTATGTCCCGGTCAGCGACGTCATCGCCGAAGCAAACAGCTATAGCGAGACCAAGATCGTTCTGGCACAGCCGACCCTGGGCGCGCGCGAGATTTTCGCTGACATCGAAATCCGCAATATTGAGCGCGTTGCCCAAGCCTTGAGCGGCTTTCTCAACCTCAAGATCGAACGAACCCAGAAAAACATATT
This sequence comes from Sphingobium aromaticiconvertens, assembly GCF_037154075.1. Classification (NCBI taxonomy): domain Bacteria; kingdom Pseudomonadati; phylum Pseudomonadota; class Alphaproteobacteria; order Sphingomonadales; family Sphingobiaceae; genus Sphingobium; species Sphingobium aromaticiconvertens. The sequence continues at coordinate 1,353,951 of NZ_JBANRJ010000001.1, read as the reverse complement.
GCTGCTCACCGCCGAAAAATAATGACGCACTGCAGCTTTAGATAGGCACGCGCCCGTCTTCCGTTCTGAGCCTCAATAAGAGGCCCTGCGGAACAAGGGGGCAAGTTTCATGCGTATCGGTAAAATTGGGCTTCTCAGCAGCGTTGCACTGTCCATGTGCATTCTGGTTCCCCAGATCCATGCCCAGGAAGCACCCAAAAGTTACGATCTGCCTGAGCAGGATCTTGGCGATGCGCTGCGCGCAATAGCCAGGATGAGCGATTATCAACTCGTTGCCGATGGCCGGTCGCTCAAGGGTCGTCGCGCCCCGTCTCTCGCCGGGGCCTACACGGTCGAAGACGCCGTGGCCGCCCTCCTCGCGCCTTCGGGCCTCACCGCTGACATCAGGGAGCGTACCATCACCCTGCGGGGGCGAGAAGCGCCGTCGCGCGAGGCGGTAACCAGCGCGACGGACATCGAGCTTTCGGTCACAGGTTCCCGCATTCGTGGCGCGAAGCCAACATCTCCGGTAATATCGGCGAGCCGCGAGAAAATCGTCGAGCTCGGCCATAGCGACCTTGGATCATTCGCACGCAGCATCCCGCAAAATTATAATGGCGGCCAGAACCCAGGCGTGGTGTCCGCTCGGCAGAATGGTTCGGAAAATGTCACGTCGTCGTCCGCTCTCAACCTCAGGGGATTGGGCGCAGACGCTACGCTCACTTTGCTCAACGGACATCGGCTTGCCTATGACGCGGTGAGCCAGGGCATCGACATATCGGCTATACCGCTGGCGGCGGTCGAGCGGGTCGAAATTGTCGCCGACGGCGCATCGGCGCTTTATGGTTCCGATGCTGTCGGCGGCGTCGCCAACATCATCCTCCGCCGCGATTTCGACGGCCTGGAAACCAGCGCGAGATTTGGCGGCGCGACCGATGGCGGAGCGTTCCAGCAGCAATATAGCGGGGTGACGGGTCGCCGATGGAAGAGCGGCGGCCTCATGATCGCCGGCGATTTCGCCAAGGCGACCGACGTCTCTGCCGGCCAGCGTTCCTACACACGTGGCGCTGTGAACCCTGAAATGACCCTATTGCCGTCAAACAAGCAATTGAGCGCAGTAGTTGCAGGCCATCAATTCTTGGGCGACGTCATGGAGTTCGGGCTCGATGCCCATTATATCCGCCGTAAATCCCGTTTCTCACTGCCCAATGGCAGCGGCACCAATATTCAGTCCGGCGCCACCGCCTCCCCGGACGTCGAGAGCTGGTCGATCAGCCCGTCCCTCACCTTCCACCTGCCTGCCGACTGGGAAATGACCGCCCGCTTCACGCGCGCTATCAGCGATAGCGGGGTCAAGGCGGAAGTCTTCTCAGGCAGCAGCCGGTTGTTCGTCAACGATGTGCGCTACAAGAATGACCTTTGGTCAGCAGAGTTCAGCAGTGAAGGCCCGCTCTTTGCCTTACCGGGTGGCGAGGCACGTGTCGCGCTGGGGGCCGGACTGCGTGCCAATGGCCTGGATGGCTCGATCTTCAGAACGACGTCCACTGCAACCTTTTCCATCCAAAATTATACAGACTCGCAGACCGCTCTATTCGCATATGGCGAAATGTTTCTACCGCTGATCGCTGGCGCAAATGCATTGCCACTCATTCACGCGCTACAGATCACCGGCGCGTTGCGATATGAACGCTATGACAAGATGGGCAGCCTTGCGACGCCCAAACTCGGCATTGCCTATCAGCCGATCGCCGATCTGACGCTTAAGACCGCGTGGGGGAAATCGTTCAAGGCGCCGACGCTCAGCCAGTTGAACATTGCTCCGCAGGCGACGCTTTACGCTTCAAGCCGATACCTGCCAGCGCCTCCAACTAACGAAAATGTTCTGCAGATCGACGGAAGCCGAAAAGCGCTGGAGCCTGAAAAGGCCAGGACCCTTACATTCACCGTCCAGTTGGAGCCTTCGTCGATAGCGGGTCTGAAACTCGAGGCCAGTTTCTTCGACGTCCGCTACAAAAACCGCGTGACCTATCCCATAGCGTCCAGTTCACAGGCATTCAGGAACGAATATGCCGACCTCATCATTCTCAATCCGACCCTCGATCAGGTATTGGCGGCAACTGCCAGCCTACCGCTCGGCGTTCAAAATCTAAGTGGCACCGCTTATGATCCTGCAAACCTTGCTGCGATTGTCTACACCGGATATCAAAATGTCGCCCGTCAACATATACAGGGGGTGGATAGTTCGATCGCCTATGCCTTCTTTACCGGCAGCAGCGATTTCAGTCTTGAAGCCAATGCCAGCTACCTCAAAAGCGATCAGCAGCTAAGCGCGGGGCAACCCGTCTTCGAACAGGCCGGCACCATATTCCGACCACCGCACTGGCGCGGGAGCGCGAGCGCTAGCTGGAAGCGCGGCGAGATAAGCATGGCGATTGCCTATAACTATCTTGGCGGCACCAAAGACAGCCGAACCAGCACGACCTACCGGGTCAAAGCCTTTCATTCGGCTGACGCCACCATTGGTTGGAAGCCTCAAGGTAGCGGCCTCTGGGCTGGCTGGTCATTCCTACTTGCGAGCCAGAACATCTTGAACAGGAAGCCCTCGCTCATTCGCACGATAAGCGTCGCCCTGCCCAATTATGATGCGACAAATTATCCTGCGATTGGGCGCACCATCAGTCTTACCCTTTCCAAGGCCTGGTAATGCTCATCTCCCTCGCGATGAGCCTCGCTGGCGCAGCTCCGGCCGCCCTGCCGGCCGTAGCTGCAGATCTGGATTGCGCGAAGACGTTGGAGGTTCGCCGGCCAGCAGGAGCCCCTCGCCCCATAGAGGCCACCGATCTCATCGAGACCCTGGATATTGGCTCCAATGGCGGGATGGAAAGCGATCCTGTTTTTACCCTTTCGCCCGATCAATCACGCCTCGCTGTGGCCGTGCGAAGGGCCGACGGGAGGTCCAACAGCTATTGCTCCGGCATCTATGTCGTCAGCCAGGATGGGCAAGCATCGCTGATCGACGTGGGACCCGGCGTCGCCTTCTGGCGTTATGATAATTTCTTTGGCACGCGAGGATTTCCCACTGGCGTCACCAAGGTCATCACACCTCTTTGGTCTTCAAACGGAGACAATCTGGCTTTCTTGAAGCTCGTCAAGGATCGGTTGCAATTGTGGCGTTGGGATGTGGGGGGCCATAGCCGCCCCGTCGCAGCACCGGAAGATGACATCGTCGATTTTCGCTTCGGGGCCAACGGCAAAAGCCTTGTGTACAAGCAGCGCGCGGATGGTCCGCCGACGGAAGAGTTGAACCAGGAAGGGCTGCGGGGCTACCGGCTCGATGAGCGCTTCTTTCCATTCGCATCGCGCGCGCCCTTTCCGCGCGGCGGCGCTGCCTATCGTTTTTATAGAGTGGATTTGGACGGCAGCGCTCGCCGGCCAGCAACTGAGGCGGAGATCGCCGCCTTCACCAACGATCGATCCGCGGCTCTGCGCAGCGGCGCGATAATGGTCGATGTCAAAGCGGATGCCGAGGGCATGAGCCGGATCCATATGGTGTTCGGGACGGCGGAGCAGTTTTGCCGCAGCGCCAGCTGCACCGACATCGAAGGTCAGCCATGGGTCACGCAGTCCGGACATATCCGGTTTGTACGGCGAGAGGGATGGGGCCGAAGCCTCGCTGCCATTTACGAATGGAAGGGCGGCGACACCGATCCTGCCCGCCTCTTCCAGACGAGCGACCTGCTCAAGGGATGCGTACCCATCGACGATGATGTCCTGTGCGTGCGCGAAAACTCGACCCGGCCCCGATATATAGACAGGATCAGGCTGCAGGACGGCAAGAGCAGGACCATCTTCGAGCCCAATCCCGATCATGCAAAGATCGTCCGCGGTAGAGTTGAGCGACTGCAATGGACCAATGCGATGGGAATCCCCAGCTTTGGCGACCTCATCTATCCACCGACATTCCAGCAGGGCCGCCGCTATCCGCTGATTATCACCCAATATGAAAGTAGGGGTTTTCTGCGCGGGGGCACGGGCGATGAATTCCCCATCCAGCTTTTCGCAAAGGCAGGCTATCTGGTCCTCAACATCGAGCGCCCCCAATCGCCCGTCTCCGCCAAACAGCTTGCGCCACTAGAAAGGCAAAGACGCGAAAATGCCGACTTTCTCGCACGGCGCAATATCCTGTCGACGATAGAGACCAAGGTCTTGGAGCTGATCGACACAGGCCTGGTCGATCCGGACAGGATCGGGATTACTGGACTCAGTGACGGCTCGACAACGACACAATTTGCAGCGCTGCACAGCCAAATGTTCAAGGCTGCATCGATCAGCGGCTGCTGCTGGGAGCCCTCCCAGACCTGGCTTCTGGGTGCCGCCATCCAGCAACATTATCAAAGCATAGGCTGGCCTGATTCCCCAGAAGCCGGTTCGGCAATCTGGTCGCAAATGTCGCTTTCCCGCAATGCCAGCCGCGTTGCTTTCCCCATTCTCATGCAAGTGGCTGATGGTGAGCTTTACCCCATGCTGGAAGCCGTCCGCGCGCTGCGCGCTGCCAATTGTCCGGTTGATGTCTATATCTTCCCTGACGAGCTCCATATCAAGCGCCAGCCAACCCACCGCCTGAACGTCTATCGCCGCAATCTACGATGGTTCGATTTTTGGCTGATGGACAAGATGCCCGCCGATGGCATCGAGCGTGAGGAAGCGTCGCGCTGGGCGCAGATGAGGAGAGATTGGAAACAAGGCCCAATACATTTGCCGACATCGGATTAGATGCTCAGCGCGCTACATAGCCGCTACATCATCCGCGCCAATGTTCGATCCAGGCTTCCATGTCGAGCAGAGCCGATAGGCGCATATAGCTCAGCTCTAAGCCGGAATCGGAAACCAATGCTGCGGCTAGAGTGTCGGCATCAACCATGCCCCGCGCGACCAGCTCGCCGTCCATCAGGCGGTCGCGGATGTCCTTCCGTTTGCTGCGGAGAAGAGCGATTGCAAAACTGCTTGGGCTGCCCTTGCGCCGCCGGTCCCGGATGATCGGCGGCAATGCATCATGATAGGCCTTGCGTGCGACGGCGCGGTCACGGCCGCCCTCGACCATGTGCCAGCCTGGTATTGCAAGCGCCAGTTCGACAATGGGCTGGGAGATGAGCGGATTTATGAGCGGCATGTCGAAGGCGCGCAGATAGCCCTCGATGTGATTCTGGATGCGCAGCAGAAAGGTGACATGCCCAACCTTGCCTGCGCGCGCGCCATCCTGCTCTTCAAGCCACGGATGGGATAGGGGCAGGGACATTATGTCTTGCCGGGCCTCACGAGTCATGAATTGGAGATTATACTGCCACGCATAGGGGCGTTTTAGCTGTCGATATTGACACACGGCGTGGCACAAAACCGTCCATGCCGATATCTCCAATTTCCCGGCAATATCGTGCAATGTTCGCAAGGCGTCGGCACCAAGGCCACGTCCTCTTATGCAATCCAGCAGCGGGCGCAGCGAATTGCTGTTGTAAAAGACATTGTCGCCGCCACTGCCGGTGTAGATTGCGTCAACTCCCACCACCCCTGCCACACGCATCGCGGCGGCGTGAAAGGCGGTTTCATGGATCAGGCCAATCGGCTTGGGAAAATGCCTGGCGCTCGACACGGAAAGGTCGATGTCGGCCAAATCATAGTGCGCCTCGATCAGCGAAGCACCGACAGCGCTGGCCATAGCATGGGCATAGTCCCGTTCATTCCCAAGCCCATCCCCGGTGCTGATGGTGACACAGCTAAAGGGCCGTTTGCTCGTTCCCAAAGCTGAAGCGACAATTGAGGAATCAAGGCCACCCGACAGGGTCAAAAGCGCAGAGCCTGTCGTTGACGCCCATGATGCAACGCAATGATCTACAGTCCGCTTTAGGCGCTCCTCCATCGCCGCCGCGCCAGGCCGCTCTACCGGCGATATATGGTCCCAGGGTGACCAGAAGCTAGTTGCACTGCTCTGCCCCTCCGTAAGACGCTCATAGGTTCCCGGCAAAATTTCCCGAACAAGTTGGATCGCCGTCGTTGCAGCGGGCAAATCTTTCGCGGCGAGATAGCGCGGTATTTCATCCCACGCGATTGTCGGCTTCAAAAGACCGGCGGACACGAAGAGAGATACGTCGGACGCCGCTGCCCAGCCACCCGATACCGGGATAATATAGCCGGGCATCGCGCCGGAGGGATCCCGCATCATTGTGAAACCGCCGCCATCGGCAAGCAGGGCGACATATCCACCCCAAAAGCGGTCACGCAGCGAACCTATGGGATCAGATTGCGCCAAAGACTCGATCGCTAGCGCATCGTCTGGTGCTATTCTGCGGGCAGGCCCATATTTTTCAAACAGGGTGCCAAGGATATACCCCCCGCCACCCGGTATGGTCAGAACATCCTCGATCGACCGGGCAAGGATCGCGAGCCCTTGCTGCTGGATGGCGTGACGCAGGCCGGTCGCGCTCTGCGCTCGCTGGATCAGCCCGTCGAGCGCAACCTGCGCCGAACTCGAAAATATGAGAAACTGACGCAGCATCAGACGCAAAAAATTGGCTGGAAGGGTCGGATATTCTCAAGTCGGTCATTGAGGACGGTATCGCCCGACTGCACCCAGCAATGCGCAGAGAAAGGCTGGGCACTTACGCCCATCACCATTGTCGCTTCCATGCCAGACGCACGGACCATATAGACATAGGCGATCGAACTTGAGAGGCAATGACGATGCCGGGGGCGCAACGGCGCGGTGGCAGCAAATGCCTGGCTAAAGCCTACGAAATCCTCCGCGCGGTTGGCGGTATTGGCCGGATGGCGCGTCCCAAGTCGGTTGATAATCACCTCAAAACTGGAAAGGCGCAGCCACACAATTGCACGAAGCTGGCAGAGGATGCTTCGCATCGCGTACCGAACAAAGGGCGATGACGGATTAAGACCGAAATCCCTGGTTGCCCTTTCGATAGCAGCCGGACGGATTGGCGCGCAGGCGCCATCGCAGGGGATGAGAATGCGCGCGCGCTCCAGCTCCGCGAGTTCAGGCACGGGCTTTTCATCCTGCGAGAATTTTTGAAAGGCGCTGTCCCATTCCGGTTTGAGCGCGAAATAACGGTCGCCGGGCACATCGAAGAATATCGTGCGACCTTCGGACACGCAAAAATGAAGACCATTGCGAAGCCTGTAAGCCATGCTCGCACCTATTGCTGAGTGGCGAGAAGAAAGGCGCGCATCGCCAGGGATGCGCGCCTTTCCACGATCAGTCGTCGGCAATGCCCATTTGCCGGATTTCGGTGCCCAGACTGTCGGCGTTGCCGACGCCGGCACCCTTGGTCTCGACCGAGGCAGCGCCCAGATCGACGACCAGTTCGTCATGTTCGATGATGTTCGTCATGTTCATCTCCATCACAAAGCCGCACTATTTGCGGCGTCCATAATGGTAGGCGGCAGATGACATATATCCGATCTTATATGCTCCCATTCTGAGAGCTTATAAGCTTGATCCGTCAATCGACTCACAGTCGTTTAGTCTTCGGCTTGTTAAGCCGTTCATTTAGCGCTGTTGCTAAATCCTCACTCCTCTGGTGGCAGCCAATGAAATCTCATCAGCGTGTAACAGACGTCGACGGTGATATTGCCACATCGCGATACGCGTCGCATTTCTGTTGCCCGAACGGGTGACATTCCAGAGCGTCGCGAGTTCTTCACCCTGCCGTCCGATCCCCCCCTCATGGAGCCGCAGGACGGCGAGTCGCTCTCCGGCCTGGATGATGGCGTCGAGATGCTCGCCATTGGGTGAACAGCCTGCCAGCAAGGAGAAGAACTCGGCCGCAGCGGCCGCGATGGCTGCGCCATCTGCTCTTTTGGTAACAAGGGCGACGGGCGGAGCACCAATTTCATCGAAACGGATCATCACCTTCACGATCAGGCGCACAATGTCGGCATGCCAACTATAGAGATGAAAGGCGCTGCGCCGGCTTATGGTCGGAAGCGCGAAGCCGCCACCGCCCTGCATGTCGACAAGTCTCTCGCCGACCAGGCGGTTCAAGGCATCGCGGACCGGAGAAATACTGGTCCCGAACCTGTCGGCAAGGGTGTGGGCGACCAATGGCAGGCCCGGTTGAAACTTGCCTGCCATGATCAGTTGCTTGATCTCACGGTGAACACGGGCGGCCGTATAGGCGTCAGGTGCCATGGCGCACCTATGCTGCAGAGCCTGAGTCTACCGGGCCATTTTGCCCACCACCCGTCGGGCGGAGAAAGGTCCTCAAGCTCAGGCCAGATATGAATTCTATGCAGCGGGCTTCGAGTTCATACATGTCATCGAGGAAAAAATGGCGTGGAAAGTGCATATGATGCTCCAGAAACAGCATGGGAATGAGGAGATGCGCCGCCGAAAGGCCAAGGGCGTGCGTGCAGGCGACATGATCGTCGAAACGGGACTTCGGGTTGCCCGCTTCGATTTCGCGCAGCCAGCGCACGCCGATCCCGACATCGGCGGCAAGTTGCTGTTGGGTTATACGATGGCGCCTGCGCCGTTCTTCAATGCGGCGACCAGAGATCGACTTGACCTCGGCCAGTATCGACGCCCCCTCTTCAAAGGCGCCACCTTGAGATGAGATCATCAGGTCCTCCCTGATCGCGTCTCAAAGCGTCCATGCACGTTCCAACGACCGCAGATTCGCGTGGATGACGCAATGCGTCAAATATATTCGTTTCCATTTTGAGACTATCGATTTCCCCCTTAGCGCCGTTGCGCTCGGGATAGGCAGACATGGCGTTCCAGTGCCGCAATTGTCCTGATCGGATCAGATCTCTCGCTGTCGGTCGACCCTGCTATTTTTTTGCGATGCCCGCCTGCACGCGCTGCCACGCCTTTGCCAGCTCATAATCTTCACAGCTTTCCATCAGCATGATCGCCAGATTGTGCAATGCTCCGACAGAGGGACGGACGCCGATCAAATCCGATTCCGCGAGCCGATTGAGGATGGATCCCGTCGCGCCATTGAGCGCAGCGGTTGCACCGACAAAATGCTCGCATTTGCCTGCCAGGCGCTTGAGCGATGGCATTGCCAGCTCTGCTACGAGCGCGTCGGTTTCGACCTTTTCCATGAGCATCACAGCAACGCCCAGGGTTGCGCCATAGGGAATGAAGCTCCTGGCGATCTGGGCGAGACGGTGGTGCTGGGCAAGGAACTGGTCTGTCCCCTCTTCCGACAAGCGCAGCCGGTACGTCCGCGAACGATGCCCTGTCATGCCTCAAGCCCTTTGCGATTCGGGTGGATGACCCCTTGATCAAGACGACCGAGCGCGAATTTGAAGTCGCTCACCGCCAATTTTTTCTGAAATTTGCCAATAAGCGGCACTGAGATGCCGATTTCGGCACTTCAGTGCCGCTTTCGGCATCTCAGTGCCCTCCCCATTGCGACCCTCAAAAAGCTGGCGCAACTGATGGCCATAGCGATGCGGACGACGAATTTCAGGCTGCTGCGGCAGAGAAAAGCCCAAGCCTGACCGTCATCTTGCGTCGCACCGGAGGGCTGAACGCCTTCGCAACAGGAGACCTATATGAGACTGGCAATTGGGCCTGCCGTTGCGGCAGGGATGGTATCGGCTGCCTTGCTGGCGCCGACAATCGGGTGGGCGCGCCCGGCGGCAATGCCGGCGGCCCTTACGCCCCTGGCGCATCTCGATATCGGAGAGGCGAACGGGCAATTTGTGATCCGTCCTATTCCGGCTGCATCCCGGACCTCGCCTGATCTCTTGCCGATTGGCGTATCGATCAGGATCGATGCACGCCTTATTGACGCCCAAGCCCGGCGTTACGGGGAATTGGCCCGATGAGATACGCCCCTGCGCTAACCGCCCTCGCCTCCATTTTCGCGCTTGCCGGTCCCAGCCAAGCGGAGGACGCGACGTCGGAACCCAGCCTTGCCATTGTTGCAAAAGCCGCTGAGAAACAGCTGCGCCAGACCTTCACCAATCTCCAGTTCGAGGATTTCGGGCCATCGCCGGTCGCAGGGCCGATTTATCAGGCAAGTGCCGGGGGCCGGCTTATCTATTATGCCCCGCAAAGCGAGCATATCCTCTTTGCGACCATCTATGATCGCAATGGTCTCAACCTCACTGCGCTGGATCAGGAAAACCGGGCGCGCAAGCAATTATCCGCGATCGATCCGGCGCAGGCGCTGGCGATTGGCCCGGAGAATGCGCCCATAATCATCGAGTTTACCGATCCCGACTGTCCCTATTGCCGCGCGCTCGACCGCTTCTGGGCGACTAAGGCTGCCGAAGGGAAGCCGGTGCGCCGCCTCATCTTCTTCGTGTCGGGCATTCACCCGGACGCCGCATCAAAGGCCGAGCATATCCTTTGCTCGCCTGAACCGGCAGCTGCGTTCAAAGCCCTATATAATGGCGCGAAACCGGCAAAGCTGGAGACCTGCCCCAAAGGACGCGCGAAGGTTGAAGCCGATAGCGCGCTGGTCCGCAAGATCGGCGTGAGCGGGACCCCCACCCTGATCGCCAATGGCATGATCATTTCAGGGTTCCAGCAGGCGCAGCTGGAGGCGTTTCTCGATACGCCACAAAGTAGGCCACTGGGAAAGCCCCCTTCGAAGGCACTGCCCGATGCACACCGGTGATGCCTCTCATCCTGCCATGGATCCCTTGTCTCCTGCCCGTGCGGGAACAGGCGGACCGGAATGCCGGCGGTCGCGCGCTCATGGAGCTGTCCCATGCGACCCTCGGCATGCCAGCGAGATCATTCGCGGGCGAGGCGTAGCTGCGGACGGCTCCCTTTTCGATGGAGACCAAAGATGATGACCCTATCGCGCAAACGCGCGCTTGCCCTTGCCGACCATGGCACCACTGCCCTTGTGGCGCTGCTCGCCATGACCGGTATCGCCCATGCTTTTTCCGCGCCCGCCGCCGGCGACCTTGGCTACGATATTTACGACATCGTGGTGAACCAGGGCGTCAAGGGACCGCTGGGCTTTGTCGGCGGCGTTGCGGCATTCCTCTTTGGCGTATCGCGCCTCTTTTCCAATATCATGATCGGTATCCCGACCATCGTGGCGGCGGTCTGCCTCATCAAGGCCGACAGCATCCTACAGTCCTTCGGGATGACCATCTGACCTGATTGGCACGGGTTTCGGGTTTTCGCCCGAACGCCCTGCCTTCGAAGCTGGAAAGCCAATGGTGGCTTTTCAGGACGCCCCGCCGTGCGGGTAGCGAAGCCTGAGGAGAAGGGTATCATGGACGAACGTCTGCCCCAGTATTTGCATCGGCCTGTCCAGATTCTTTGGTTTGGGTCGGACGAGTTCATACTGGTCATGTCGACCATCTTCGTCGGACTAATCGTTGGCGGACTGATCGGCTGGTCGCTCGTTGGTGCCCTTCTCCTTTTCATCCCCTGGAAGCGGTCGAAGCCCCGCGGTTTCCTGCCACATCTCGCCTGGCGCTGGGGATTGCTGTCCTTTCCCCATTATCCAGGGCCCACCCAGACCCGCTTCTACGAGTGAGGGAGAAGGCAAATGTGGCTCTTTACCCGCAAGGCCGGTGCTCCGCCCGATCCGCTGATCGGCAAGCCTGCCAGCTTTGGCATTCACCGCTATCTTCAAGGTTCCTCGAACCTCTTTGAAGAAAACCGGCTGCTCAAATTTGCGATTGTCGGCTTGTTCGGTATCACCGCGGTATTGGGCGCAGTTGTCTATTCCAGCGACCAGAACCGGCGCACGGTCGTCGTGCCCTTCGGCGCCAGTGGCGATCTCTATGTAACCGGTTCCACGCCATCGAGCGGTTATTTGCGGGCGATGACGCGTAACATCGTCACTCTGTCGGGCACCTATTCAGCCTATTCCGCTGATCGCCAGTTCCAGGAACTGCTCTCGATCGTGCACCCGTCCGCCTTTGAAAGCATGCGTGACACGCTGAACGGGGTGCTCGACGAACTCTCGACCAATCCGACCCTGTCGATCGCCACCTATATCCGGCCCGATCAGCCGGTCAGCTGGACCGACAGTCAGATCATGGTTCCGGTCGAAAAGGTCCGCGTCATCGGCGGCGTCATCCGCAAATTCCGCGGCACGCTGCGCATTGGCTACGCCATCGAAAATGGCCGCTTCTGGCTCACCCGCCTGTCCGAGGAGAAATTCGATGCCGAACTTGGGTAAAGGCGCGCGTGCGCCGCTCTCCTGTGCGCTGCTCACACGCACGCCACTTTGCTGCCTTGCTCTTGTCATGGCCATGCCTGTCTTCGGACAGTCGATCACCGCCCTGCCCGACCAGACCAGCACAATCCGCCTCTCCAACCGCGACGTCAATCATCTGGTCTGCGTTGGCGGCGAAATCGAGGATGTCAAATTCTCGGCGGAGAAAGCGATCAGTGTCGAGAAAGGCGGTTCGGACGCCTGGATCAAATTTCTGGTAAAGGAGGTCGACGACGCAGGTGCCGTCACGCGTAGCTTCGTGACAACGGCGTCGGAATTTTTCGTCACCTGCAATGGCGCCATCTATCCGCTCTATGCCGAGCCATCGGATATACCCGCGCAGACCGTCACGCTCGTGCCAGGCAGCGCCCAGCGGGCCAGAGCCAATGATGAGCTGTTGGGGCCGCTAGTCGAGGAAGAGCGCACCGTCTCGATCACGCTGGCCATGCTCCAGGACCGTATTCCGGCGAGCTTCTCGGCCGTCGCGCCGCGTGCCGGACTCATCCGTATCGCTACCCTGCCTGACGCCCGCATCAGCGAAATACGCCGTGTAGCGGTCGAGGGCTCTGGTCTGTCCGCATCGGAATATAGAGTCGAGGTGCCCACAGCGACCCAGCTGGATGAACGGCTGTTCCTCGATTCAGCACTGGGCACACGGATATTCTCGGTCACCGCCGACAGACTGGATCTTAAGGCTGGTGAAACAGCACGGGTCATCATTGTGCGTCGGGGAGAGGGGCTGTGAGCGAGAAAGTTCCGCCACGCAGCCGCAGCCGCGCGGCCCCATTCAAACCGCAGGCCAGCGAAGTCGACAAGCCTTACGAAACAGACGCCTCCCAGATCGCACCCCCCGAACCTGGCCCGACTATCTCTCGCGGTCCCGCCCTGCTCGACCTCAAGATCCATTGGGCCGCCATGTCAGCGAGCCAGAAGCTGCGGGCCAAACAGGCAGGCCTTGCCGCCACTGTCGCGGTGCTCGGCTATGGCCTATACACCGCTTCTGGCAGTTCATCGGCTGATCAGCCGGTCATCCCTGCTGCCTCCAAGCTTGATATGGGCGCAGGCCTTCGCGGTGACAGCCTCGAAACCAAGCTGCGCGGCGATGTCCGCAAGATTCTCGACGGCCAGACATTGCTTGGCGATCGCATCACCGCGATTGAAGAGGGCAAGGTCATCCCCGGCAGCAAGCCACCGGGCTCTTTGTCGGACGGCGAAGACCTTCCCTCCGCCTTGCCAGGCAGCGCGCCCGCTTTTCCAGACCCTCCGGGCAATGCAGAACTGGACAGCGCGCTGGGCGATATTCCGCCCCCTGCCCCACCAATCGCACCGCCGGCGCCTCCAGCGCCACCGGTGGAAAAGACCATCGGCGCGATCGGCGCGGCGACCGCCACGCTTTCGGCCGTAACGGGAAAGGAGGGAACGCCGTCGGCATCGCGAAAAAAGACCCGGACGATCTATTTGCCGCCTGGTTTCATGAAGGCGCGACTGCTCACCGGGATCGACGCGCTGGCGAGCAGGGACGCGACATCCAATCCGGAGCCCCTGATCGCCCGCGTCCAGGCCCCCGCCGTCCTGCCCAATGATGTCAAAGCCAATCTGGCCGGCTGTTTTGTCATCGGCAATGCGACGGGCAGCCTCGCCAAAGAGCGGGTCGAGGTCCAGCTGGTCTCTCTGTCCTGCGTCGATTTCGACGAACATTCGGTGGTCGACATGCCCGTCAAAGGCTTTTTCGTCGATACCGATGGCAAGAAGGGTCTGTCAGGCAAAGTCGTGACACGCGCCGGCGCTGCGCTGGCACGCACCTTCATCGCCGGCACCGTCAGCGGCTTTGCCAGTTCAGTCGAGACCAGCTTTGGCGATCTCTCGACCTCAGCCCTCGGATCGGTGCGATCGCTCGATGCGGGCGATGCCGCCAAAAGCGGGCTGGCAGGCGGCCTCTCCAAATCCTCCGACAAGCTCACCGACTTCTATCTCGATCTCGCCCGCCAGGCCGGACCCATCGTCGAGGTCGGCGCAGCCAAAGATGTGGTGGTCGTCATCCAGGAGGGCGTGACCCTAGAAATCAAACCCACAGCGGGGAGCAAATTCTGATGTCGATCCTGAACGAAAATAATGGGAACACGCCGCCATTGCCTCGTGCGTCGGGCTGCCCCGGACGCCGCATCCTCCTGACGGGCGCAGTGTTGCTGCTGCCCGCCTGCACCACTGTCGGATCGCTGATGTCGCCCTATAGCGAAAAGTTCAGCTGCAAGAATAGCGACCATGGCCAGTGCATCCACCCGGACAAAGCCTATGCCGACGCGATCGCCGATATGCCGTCGCGCTCCGACCCGGTGGTGACCAACGACAAGGCGATGCTGCGTGACAAGGCCAATAGTCCTGCCAACAGCGGTGCGAGCAAGCGCAAAAACAGCGGTGCTGCTCCCTTCAACGGCTATCGCGACAGCGTGTATCGAGAGCTCCAGGGTCTGGTCGAAGCGCCGATTACGCCGATGCTCCGGCCAGGGCGCACGGTCCGCACGCTGATCCTGCCCTATGCCGACCGCGAGCGGCCCGACCGGCTCTACATGCCGCGCTATGTTTATGCCATTCTCGAGCGACCCCAATGGGTGGTCGGCGATTATCTCGTCAATCCCGTCCAACCTGCAGCGCGCGTCCCCATACTCGAACAGATACGCGAGCGGCCGTCAGGTGATCGCGCCAGCCAAGGCGAAGCGGCCGACGTGCCTGCTTTGCCTGTGGAGGCAAAGCCTTGAGCCCGCTTGGCGCGCGCCATGGCGGCGGCCTGACAATCTCGGCGTTGCACCGCGCGGTTGCGCGCGACGCCTATTCCGATTTCCTGCCGATGGTCGCCTGGGACGCGCAGGAAGAGGCGTTCCTGTGCATCGATGATGGCTGGGGCCACGCCTGGGAACTTGTGCCATCGGCCTATATGTTTGCCCATGTCCATCAGGCGCTTTTGGGTTTGCTCAACGTCCATTTTCCCGATGGCACGGTTCTTCAGCTCCACGGCTTTGCCGATCCGCTGATCGATGACGCGCTTGACGCTTTCCTGGATCTGAAGACCCGGCCCGATCCGCTGATCCAGGCCTCGGCGCAGCGCACCGCCGACTATATGCGCGCCGGTACCCAGGGGTTGGACGCGCTGCACGGCATTCCCGTCCGCAATTTTCGGCTATTTCTCTCGATCAAGACGCGGGTGAAACTGGGCTCGGATCTGCGACGGCAGGTCGAAGAGCAGCTGTCCAAGCTTGGCATCCGCAGGTTGCCGCCAGAAGAACTGGTGCGCTTCTATCGCAGGATATTCAACGGTCTCTTCGCGACTGCACCTGGCATATTTGCCGATGGCAGCAATGGTCATCCCGCTCCCCCTATCCGCAAGCAGATCATCGATGCCGGACCCGATCTGCTGTTCGACGGGTCGGAGGTCTTTCTGGGGCGCCAGGTCGCGCGCTGCCTGACGCCGCGGGCCCCCGCGCGACGTATCACCGCAGAGCGCGCCAACCGGCTGCTGGGGGGCATGCGCGGCGCTGCCGAAGATAGCGATCAGATTGGTGGTCCCTTCCTCATCACGCTCAACATCCTCTTTGATCATAGCCAGTTTGAAATTCACAAACGCGCCCAGATTTTGTCTGCACAAAAGGCCGCAGGCAGTTTCGCGGTCGAGGTCGGCAAGCAGATCGAGGAAATTGGCTGGGTGCTGGACGAAGCAGGTAATAGTCGCTTCCTCTCGGTCATCCCGATGGTCTGGGTGTTTGGTCGCGACAGCGCCCAGGCGCGCGAAATGGCGGCACGCGCCAAGCGCCTGTGGGAGAGCGAACCGCTTCCCTGGATGATGCAGGAGGAGAGCTATCTCAATCCGGTCCTGCTGCCGATGAGCCTGCCCTTTGGGCTTTATCCGGAGAAACGCATGATGCGCCTGCTGGAACGCGACTTTCGCATGCCGGTCAAAGCCGCGGTGCTCCTGGCCCCGGTGCAGAGTGACTTTCGTGGCGGCGGCCGCCCGGCGCTGCTTTATACCGGGCGCAAGGGCCAGCTCATCACGCTCGATCTGTTCGATCCGCGCATCAACAATTATAATTTCATTGTTTCGGCCGAGAGTGGCGCAGGCAAGAGTTTCCTCCTCAATAACCTGTGCCAACAATATTATGCGCAAGGCGCGCTGATCCGCATCATCGATATTGGCGGGAGCTATCGCAAACTCTGCACGCTCTGCTCAGGGCGCTATATCGACATTGGCGAGGAGCGCCTGGTTCTCAATCCCTTCGACATGGGGTTTGCGCTCGATGGCGACGACCGCCAGTCGGCCATTTCCATGGCGGTCGCCATCGTCGCAGAAATGGCCAATGCCGCTACCCGCAAGGGCGTCTCGACCTCGGAATGGAATCTGCTCAAATCCGCGGTCCAGTGGACGATTGATGAAGGCCATGCCGAGGAAGGCATTGATGCGGTCCGCGCATGGCTTGGCGCCTATCCGCAATTTGCGACTTCCGATCTCGACCGGGTCGATCATCTGGTTCCCGTCGCGCGCGAACTTGCCTTCAATCTGCGCGATTTTGGCAGCGAAGGCGCGTACGGCCATTTTTTCAACGGGCCGTCCACCTTCGACATCAGCCACGACGAATTTGTCGTGCTGGAGCTCGAACGGCTCAAATCCATGCCGGACCTGTTCAACGTCATCGTCATGGTGGTGGTGAATGCAGTCACGCAGGAGCTGTATCTTTCGGCACGCGACCGGCCCCGCTTTGTCCTGTGCGATGAAGCCGCCCAGTTCATGACGCGGAGCGAAGGCCAGGATCTCTCCCGGCTCGCCGAAGCGTTCGGCCAGGGCTACAGGCGGGCGCGCAAATATCAGGGCAGTTTCGGAGTGGTGCTCCAGTCGCTCAATGACCTGCTGCTCTTTGGTGGCACGGGCCAGGTGATCCTGGAAAATGCCGCCACCCGTTTCCTGCTGCAGGGATCGACCTATGCCCAGGCGGTAGAGAATAAGATACTCGATTATTCCGAGTTCGTGCTCGATCTGTTGAAGTCGGTCCGCAACAACAAGCCCCATTATAGCGAGGTCTTCATCGACTCCCCGCTGGGCCTTGGCGTGGCCCGCCTCGTGGTCGATCCCTTCTCCTACTGGATCAATACGTCAGCCCCCAATGAGGTGGCCGCATTCGACGCATTGATCCGGGCGGGGCGCAGTCCGTTGGAAGCCGTGTGCGAACTGGCAGGCGTCGATCCGGCGCAGATATTGCCTTCCCGATCCGGCGAGGAGATTGTCTGATGCGCCGGACAGCCCCCCATCCAGACCAATTGCCGCTCGGATTTGGCAAGGATGCCGAGATCGAGCGCATGATCGAGGCGCGGGTTGCGATCCGCGCCGAGGCTGAGGCGGTACGCTGGCGGTTCCGGCTGATGATCGTGGAAACCGTGCTTCTCACCACGATGGTGATCGTCACCGGGCTGGTTCTCCACCAGCCCACCGCGATCATTGCGCGCGGCGCGCTTTTGATTGGTGCGACGTGCCTGAGTACGGGCATCCTGCTCATTTTGCTGACCGGCTTAATGGGCAAGCTTTTGTCCAGGACCCGCCAATGGCGGTCACGGCGCAGCGATGCGATCCTGCCATGGCGGCGGCCATGAACGGGATATTCTCGCCCCGGCCCTGCCAGACCGCGATCCGGTTG
The DNA here is from genome assembly GCF_037154075.1 of Sphingobium aromaticiconvertens. NCBI lineage: Bacteria > Pseudomonadati > Pseudomonadota > Alphaproteobacteria > Sphingomonadales > Sphingobiaceae > Sphingobium > Sphingobium aromaticiconvertens. The sequence continues at coordinate 1,336,088 of NZ_JBANRJ010000001.1, read as the reverse complement.
ATGATCGGCGCGCATTTGCTGCTCATCATTGAGGCAGGGCTCCTCGCTTGGTCGACAAGCATCATCGATATGCCGCTCCGGCTTATCTTGGGCGGCACCGCGATGCTTGCCCTGTTCGCTTTTGCAAGCGCTGTTCATGGTGGAAGCGGCGGTGATGGAGAGGTCTGGCGACCCCGGCGCGGCCACGCCACCGCCGCCATGCGGGAGGCAGGGCGATGAAGCGCATGCTGTCGGATTTCGCTGGCCGAGCGCGCTGCCGGGCGGCCATCATGCTAATCGCAACGGCTTTCCCTGCCGCGGCACTGGCCAATAGCGCTACGATCGGACGGACCTGGCCGATCGCCGAGCCCGATGCGCTGGCTGAAATCGAAGCCCAGGCCGCGCGCCAGCCTGCCAATATGGCAGCCAGCTTCGGGCCGCGTTCCGGTTGGTCGGCGATGCAGTCCGCCCCTCTGGCCACGGTTATACAGGATCGCACGCGCTACGTCGTGCCCTTCTACACCCTCGATCAGGAGATCCGCCTTCCCGATGGCAGATTACTTTACCCCAAAGGGTTCACCTTCAACCCGCTGACCTATGTGTCGTTGCCCCAAAGGCTGGTGATCGTCACCCCGCGCGACCTTCCATGGGCGCTCGATCATGCCGCGCTGACCGATTTCATCCTGCTGGCGTCCGGTATTGCTGGCGACGCGGACGCGATTGCGCTGGGGGAGCGGCATGGCCGCGCGCTGTTCATCCTGGAGGATAGGGTGAAAGAGCGGCTCGGCCTGACCCACGCGCCGGTCATTGTGCGCCAGATGGGGCAGCGCCTTGAGTTGCAGGAAGTGCGGGTTGGTACTCGTGCTGGCGCAAAGGCAAGCCGATGATCCGCGCCTGCACCCTTTTGCGTTCGGCCGCGATTGGCATGGCGATCGCCCTGCTTTCGCCAGCGACACCGGCTCTCGCCTCCAAATGTGAGGCAGACACGATCTTCAATCCCGTAACCAAGGTCCGCTGGAACTGCATCTTCCCGATCACCATCGGCGGCGTCCGGGTCGGCAGTTTTGACAAACTTGACAAAGCACTCGATGCCCAGTCGGCCTCCAAACCTTTATGCGCCTGCCGAAAGGGGGCCAGCATCTGGTTTGGGGTGAAGGTCAGCTTCTGGTCTCCCAATCGCATGGTCGATGTCGTGACAGAACCAGGCTGCATGATGGCCCTGGGTGCCGATCTCATGCCGACCGGCGGCAAGCTCCAGGGCAGCCAGTCCTCAATCGCCGACGGCACCAATAGTCGCAAGATGTTCGCGCAGATGCACTATTATATCGCGCCGGTCTGGAAGATGCTCGACATGTTCACCGACCTGCCCTGCATCGAGGACGACGGGTTCGATGTCGCGATGATCACAGAGGTCCTGCCAACCTGGCAGTCGGGAACGCTTGGCGCCATCATCCAGCCTGAAGGCATATTGTTCGGCAATCCTGCGGCAGGTCTGGCCTGCATGGCCGACAGCGCCGCGGCGGCAGCGGGCAAGGTCATCGATCCGCTCTTCTGGTGCATGGGCAGCTGGGGCGCGACCTATCCGATTGCTGGCGACATTCATTTCGATGACAGCGTCGAGGCCTGGGCGGGATTAGCCGCACGCGGCACTTTCATGATGGGGCGGCTTGGCGCGCTGACCATCTCGTCGGCTGATGGCTGCTCGTTCAAACCGCAGCCGATCTGGACCAAGAGCCGCTACAAGCTCCAGCTTATGGAGCCAGTCAAGGGCGGCAAATGCGTCAATATCGGGCGTCCCGGCGCGCTCTGGTCGAGCGCTAAACATGCGCCGGGTAAAGACAATGCCCAGTTCATGCTGTTTGAGAAGGTCATCTGCTGCGCCGGGATCTCGACCCCATGAGCAGTCTTACTTTCCCCTCCCTCGCACCGGTGCGGGCTTGTTCCGCGCCTGCCCGCCACAGCCGTGGTTGCGGTCCCGCACGGTGCGAGGACGGAGCGATGGCGTCGTCCCCCGACGGTGTCGCTCCACCTATGGTCAGCACGGCCGCAAAACCCCATGCGATAACGGACAATGCCCCTCTCCGTCCTGTTGTCGCAGCGACCGTGCTGACCACCCACCTTATCTGGGTCTGCTTAAAGGTGTACTCATGAAGCGGGGCCTGATCCTCGCCGGCGGTTGTGCTCTAGCCTGCCTCACCAGCAATGTTCTGGCGCAGACGATGGAGGAGCGTGCACGCACCGCCGCGCAAGCCTCCCGCAACAAGAGCAGTGACAGCGACGCCTTGCAACGCAACTATCTGACCCCAGGGCTTGGTGGTCAGCCGATCGCCACCATCGATGATAGCCAGCAGTTCACCCCCAGCCTTGCCTGCCAGAAATCGGCAACGGCGCTGGAAATACTCGCCCAGCCTGGACCCGGTGGCGATATCACGACCCTGCGCCTGACGCGCGACAAGGATCTGGACGGCACGTTCGACGAGACGCTCAATGTGCCCGTGCCGATTTCAGGCATCTGCGCCAATGGCGTCATTGCCTGCAATCAGGCAAGCTGGGACCAGTGTCGCAATTTCCAGTGGACCGTCGGCGGCGCTGGCGAGGTCAGGCTGGCGCAGGTCGAGCTCACCGCACTGGCAGGCTGCTATTGCGTCAACAATAGCTGCGGCGACAATCTGGTCTGGGGCAATATGGCTTCAGTCCTGAAGGATCTGGGCGGCGGGGTGGTAGCCGCGCTCACCACCGCCGATCCGCGCATAGGCATCGCCCAGGCACAAATCGACGGCCCGGTCATCCGATATACCGGCGCGCAGACGACCGCCTGCACCGCCAATCCGTCGGTCACCGCCACCGCCTATCGGAGCGATCCTGCCGCGATACAGAGCGACGCCTACAGCACAGCCAAAGCCAGCAGCCTGTTTCAGGCGCTTGCCGGTTCCGCGATCGGCAGCGGCAAGGCCCAGGAAATCCGCGCCTGCACGATCACCCGCGACATTGGGGTCAAGTCCTGGGACTATGACGACATTATGGGCGTTGGCGGCTCGATTGCGTCGGTCACCAGTTGCGGCGCGGGGTGCCGCCGCTACCAGATCCGGGGACCGGGAAATTGTGGCAATAGTCCACCCATCCATAGTGCCACCTTCGACCCCATCGCGCCTGACCGGATCCTGTCGGCGCGCATCGTCGAGATGGGCGCGGACGACTGGGTGCAGGCGCGGGTCAATGGCCAGATTATTGGTTCTGCCGGTAAGCGACCCTGGCCGGGGGAAGCGCTGCCGTCCGGCGACTGCCGGATCAGCGACGATCCCTGGGTTGAGCATACCACCATTGATGTGACCGCTCAGCTTAAGGCAGGGGCCATGATCGTGGGTGCCCGCGTGCGCGGCGGCGGCGAGGGCAATTGGGGATATGTCACGCTCGAAGTTCAGGTGGATACTGCCTGCGAGGTCAGCGAAAGGTTGGTGGACCTGTGCTCAGGCTATGCCGCCGATCCGGCATGCCATCTTACCAGCGAGACGGTCGATAGCGTGACGACCTTGCGCAACGGCGTCAACACCGGTCTTAAGCCCCTGCCCTCAACCAGGCTGTTTGGTACCGGAGCCTGCAGCGTCCAATATATGCGCGACTTTTTCGAGCGCAGCCGACGCTATGCCTGCACGTTGGATTTGGGCAGCGCGACGCAGCCCGATCTCACCCGTGGCGCCTATATCATCGACCATTCCACCGAGACTCTGCTCGCCGACCGCACCAGCGCCAAAGATGGGACGGTCGCCACATCGACCCGGCCCTTCACCATGCCCGACCGGGGATCGGTCGCTACGTGCGAACCCATCTGCAAGACCCGCGCGTCCAAAGCCAATAGCGATGTCGCAGTCGACGGGATCGTTGGCGCCCGACAGAATGATCCGGCCGGGTGGGACATCTATTTTCATAGTTGCACAACCAACAACGCCTGTCCGCTGGGCGAAGGTGAAGAACTGATCTCGGCCTGTGGCTGCCTCGATGATTTTCCCGAGGCCGTCGTGATGATGCAGACGGTTCGCCTGTCCGGCGCCGACCTTGTCTGCAGAGCGGAGGCCCGTTGATGCGCGCCACTCTTCCTGCCGGACTCGCTATGGCCGCATGGGTGATGACCGCCAGCCTGTTTGCTGCTCCGTCTGAGGCGACTGCCCAACAGATTTGCGCGGCCGACCTCAATGGCAATGGCGATGCCGCCGATCACGGTGAAACCGCAAGATGCGACGAAGCGACGGGTAGTGGCGCGCTATGCCCAATTCAGCAGGCAAGCTGTGTCGAGGATGCTCGCGGCACCTACAGCTGTCCGCTGGGAAGCCAATATGCCTGCCTTACGCCGGTCAACGGCGGAACGCCCGCCTGTTCGCCCCATGCCTGCACGCCCGTCGTCGGCGGAGCGGTGGTGGATGAGGAGCCGCTGGTCGCTGATCCTGGCGCGTCAAATGACGGTGTTGTCGATGCCGACGGCAATTGCCTGGGCACGATCGAGATATTTTCGGGCCGTGCTGTGCGCTGCCGTCCCGCCGGCCTCAACAACAGCTTTTCCAATTGCTGCAAGGATCAGGGTAAGATCGTCAAGGACGGCATGGGGTCGTCCCTCTCTTCGATTGGCACCAAGATCGCCGTCGCCAAAGGCGTCTGGACCGGCATGAAAGCGGCCTATACCGCGTTCAAGGCAGGGGCGACAGCCAGTCAGGCAGCCAGCGCCGGGGCCAATGCAATCATCATCGGCATTGATCCCACCTCGATCGCGATCAGCCTTGCCATCAATGTCATGATGGATTTCCTGCTCTCGGGCTGTGACCAACAGGATATGGAAGTGGGCATGCTACGGGGCTCAGGCATGTGCCATGAGGTCGGCACCTATTGCGCCTCCAGCATCCTTGGCGTCTGCGTGCAGAAGGCCAAAGGGCATTGCTGTTTCAACAGCAAGCTTGGCCGGATCATTCAGGAACAGGGCCGACCTCAGCTAAAAAGCTTTAACGCGCTGGGTTGGGGAACCGCAAAACAACCCTATTGCCGGGGCTTTACCCCCCAGGAGTTTCAGGCGCTCGATTTCTCGCGGATGGATCTGTCGGATTATTATGCCGACATCGAGGCGCGCGCCCAGAGCGATATTCAGATCGATATGGAGGACAGGATCGATGCGTATCTGCAGACGGTCAATCCCTAGCTGCGCCTGGAGCGCGACGGGACTGATGCTGATCGCTATGCCCGCGATGGGGCAGGATAAACCATTCACGCCAAACGGGCGCGACCAGGCGCAAGCGCAAGGCGCTGTTGCCATGGACCGGCTGAAGGAGAGTATCGCCAGGCGCAAGCCCGATACCACCGCCGGGCCGACGCAACTTCCCGCACTGCCCGATGATCAGCGGCGGCGGGCATTTGAAGGGTTACGAAAACATGGCGCATCGCCGGTCATGGATGCACGGGCGCGCGCGGCTCTCGACAAAGGCAAGGCAGGCTTAGCTGCCGAACGCGAAATTGCCGCAAAACGCCTGGCACAGGCATTGGGCCTCGAAGCGCCGGACATGCAGGCGGTAGCAGCTGTCATAGCGCCGCCCGTACAATCAGGCAGGGCTCCGCTGCTTTTTGCCTCATCCTCCATGCCTGTTGCGATCTTACGTTCCTATGCTGCCCAGCTTGAGCGCGTCGGCGGTGTGATCGCCTTTCGCGGCATGCCCGGCGGACTGTCGCAGGTCGCGCCGATGGCAAAGCTGAGCGCCCAAATTCTGCGGATCGACCCAGGTTGCGAAGGCCCGGCCTGCGCGATGCGCAATGTGCAGATCATCGTCGATCCGTTGGTGTTCCGCCAGCACGGGATCATACGCGTACCTGCGCTGGGTCTCATCCCTGCCGATCCGACCCAGCCCTATTGTGAACGCGAGGAGAATAGCCCGCAAAGCCAGCACCTCATCTATGGCGATGCGGCACTGTCGGGATTGTTGGAAGAATATGCCCGTCTGGGCGGAGCCAGGGAGGTCGCCGATGTTCAGGCTCGCCTGGAACGCCGCTAGAGGTATCGCGCCACGGCTGCGCGCGCTGCCAAAGGAAGCCGCGCTAGCGCTTGGAGCGGCGCGATCTGATGAACCGGGCCGCACACTCCAGCTGGCCAAAGCCTGCGCGATCATTCTCCCGATTGCGGCCGTCACCGCATGGGGGCTCCCGCAACTGACGCTCATCATGTCCCCTTCGATCGACGCCTGGCTGGTGCGCAAAGCGCCGGGGCCTATCCACCGCGGCGATCTGGTCTCGTTCAAACTCGTCCATCCGCTGGCCGGACCCGCGCCGGTCGATGTCACCAAATATGCGCTCTGTTTCCCCGGTGACCGGATAGAGATCGTCGAGACGCCTTCAATGACGCCGGGCGCCTGGGATGGCCGCTACTATTGCAATGGTCATCTCCTCGGCATCAGCAAGGCGATCGGACAAGATGGCCAGCGGCTTACCCACTGGAAACCTACCGCCTCGCGCATCGCTGCGGGGCATATCTATGTCGGCTCGACCCATGCGAACGGGTTCGACAGCCGCTATTATGGTCCAGTGGCCATCTCGCGCCTTATCCGGATGGAGAAGCTGCTATGATGCGCGTGCTCACGGCCTCGCTGTGGGCCGCTCTTTTGCTGCCTCAGCCTGCATATGCACAGCACTCCACCGGTACGCCGACGCCTGCGACAGCATCGCCATCCGTCCCGGCCATGAAGCAGGGCTATTGGTGGTATGCCCCACCGCCAGAGAAAACCAATGACACGGCTGAACCCGACACCCTGAGCAAGCCCGTCATTCCGCCCATGGCGGAGCTGGCGCGCTGGACCCCACCCAAAATACGCAAGCTGATCGAGGACCAGCGCGACTATGCCGCAACCGTGCTGAGCGTCGACGCCGTGTCCGATTTTTGGCGCTTGCAGGATTTTGCCCGGCGCAAGGCCCGCGCCTTTGCCGGCGTCACCCAGATCGCCATGCTCCAGCATCCTGAACTCAACGCCAAATCCGCCAATCCGATGGTGAGCGATGCGCGCGACCAGATGTTGGCGCAAAAGGACGGGGTGCGCCGCGCTTATCTCCGCGCACGGTCTCAGGAGTTTGCGCTTGTCATGTTCTCGCGCGCCAGTTGTGGCTATTGCCGGGTGCAATGGCCCATGGTCCAGCGGTTCCAGGACGAGATGGGCTGGCAGGTGACGCTCCAGGAACTCGACCGGCGGCCAGAGATTGCCCAGCGCTATGGGGTCGAGGTAACGCCGACAACCATGGTCATCCGGCGCGGCAGCGCGCAGCGTATGGTGATCGCCACCGGGGTCGAAGCCTATCCCAATCTCATCCAGACCGCCTATCAGGCCGTGCGCCTGCTGTCGGGGGATATTCGGCCAGAGCAGTTTCTCACCGGAGCCGGTGAAGAGGACGGCTTTTTCGATGCGCTTGCCAATGGGCCAGTCTCTACGAGCAGCGTCGAGGAACAAATCTCGGCGACCGGTGGGATGGTTGAGCCATGATGTGGCGGCGCTTCCTGTTCGTCCTGGCGGCGATCATCGCGCCATGGACAGCGGCGCAAGCCCGTTCGCCTTCGCGCGACGACGCCATGCGCGCCGCCATCCATCCGGTTGCTACCAGCGCTGCCATGCAGACATGGCTGGCACGCGTGCCGGTGACGCGGGATTTCCCGGCCGATTTTGCAGCGACGTTGGCACAACAAGCCCCGCTTTACGTCATCGAAATGACCACCAACCCGGCCTGTCTCCCCTGCGCTGATCTCTGGGCAAAGCTTGGCCGCTTCTCACGCACCTATCGCTGGCAGGTCCGTACCATCAGCGGTCAGGAAGCCCTGCTGCGATCGGGTCGCCTTGGGCTTCCATGGGTCGGCCACCCGGTCGCCTGGGTCCGACCGCTCAGCGACCCCAATCGCATCATCCCGATAGCGATCGGCACCGACCAGCCGCAAAATCTCGCGCGCAACGCTTATCTCGCCGCCAAAATGCTGACCGGCGTTCGCCCGGCCGTGGGCCTGCGCGCCATGGCGAAATTTACCGGAATCGTAGGCGCTCCACCCGCGCAGTCGGGGTCATCGCGTTGAGGCGCTCCAACCATATTTATCTCAATCTCGCGAAGGCGTCCCGCTGGCGGGCGGACGCCTCCTTGTCTGCTCATTCTCAAGGAAGCCCGCCATGCGTTCATTTTCCCAACGCCTTTCACTGACGGTCTGCGCGCTGCTCGCCACCTGCGGTGCGACCACTCCTGCCTATGCCCAGGGCTGGGCGGAAAGCTGGTTCGACAATGTGACCTACACCGCTCCTGGTTCCTTTGAGGACCAGACGCGCGGCTATGTGACGGCTGGCGGCATGTCCGGGCGCGTCGATGTCCATGATGATTATCTTATGTCGCTGACCCTGCCCAAGGTGAAGGCAGGCTGTGGCGGCATCGACATGTTCCTGGGTGGCATGTCCTTCCTTGACCCGGACTATCTGGTGCAGAAGCTGGAGAGCATTCTCCAGGCCGCGCCCGCCGTCGCGTTTCAGTATCTGCTCGAAACGCTCGACGAAAAAATGGGAAATATCATCTCGAAAATGGAGGCTGCGACCAATTTCCTCAATTCCATCCAGGTCAATGACTGCCGCCTCGCCAATCGCATGGTCCAGATCGCCAAAGGCGATGACAATATGTCGGGCATCATCGAGGAAATGACCGGCTATAAATCGGTGAAACAGGGCTTTGCCAAAAGCTATCAGCAAAGCCGCGAGAAGATCCAGGCGAACCAGAATAATCCAACCGAGGATTTGAAGGACGCGCTGGCCAATTGTCCCGCCGAGGTGACCGACATCTTCCGTACCGGTTCGCTGCTGTCGCATGCAGCCACGCGCGTGGGTGCAGGCGACTGGGCAGGCGTCATGCGCGCGCGGGTCGGCGACGTCTATATGCGCTGGGACGCGACCGACAAGGTGCCGATCTTCTCGGCCATCCCGGCCTGCCCGCACCAGGACAGCGAGAGTTCGCAGGATTTTCTGGCCGGCAAAGTCCAGAGCCGGGCGCTCGCCATACCGCCCACCGCCACAGACTGCGCCGCAGACGGCGGCAAGGGTGCGCTCGCACTGGCGCAGGCGCGCATGAACTCAATCGCTACGAAAATCCGCACACGCGCAGCGCTGTCCGCCGAGGAACGACAATTTGTCGCCAATGTGCGCACCTTGCCCGTCTATCGCCTGCTCGAATGGGGGGTGCGCCAGGGCGTGTCCGACAGCGTTATCGCCGACACGGACGAACTTGTCGCGTTGACGCTTGCCTATCAGATGCTCAACGACCTCACCCGCTCGATCGACTTTGCAGTGTCGAATGCCGAACGGGGAGCAAACGTGGCAGGCGCAGCCGATGGCGCGAATGCCAATATCTGCCAGACGCGCATCCTTACCAAGGGCATGGAGCAACTGCGCGACCTGCGCGACGAAGTGCTGCGCCAGCGCGCGCAGATGCGGCAAAGCTATATGGCCGCGCTCGCACAGGCCAATCTCTCAGCCAATTATGCAAGCCTGCTACGCACCCGCGATCGCGACGCGCGCGAGGCGACCGGCACCGTTTCCGGCACCAATCGCTGAACATCCCAGAAAGGCTCCACCGATGCGTCGCCTTGTTCGCGCCCTATCCGCCCTTCCCATTCTATTTGGCTCCACGCAGGCCTTTGCGCTGGAATCGAGTTTCCATACCTATGATGGCTTTGCCGAAACGGTCGATGCGTTCCGCCTGGTTTCGATGATCTTTGGCGACCCACGCTATGAAACGCTGGTCCTGATCTGCGCAGTCGTAGGATTAGCGCTGGGCGTGGTGCTGGCTTCCATTCGTGGCCAGGGCATGGGCCTTGTCGGGTTCGGCTTCCAGATGCTGATGGGTGTTGGCCTCTTTGTCGGGCTGATCGCCACGACCGGTACCGTCCATGTCTATGACCGGGTACGCAATGCCTATCAGGCAGTCGGCGATGTGCCCAACCTGATCGTCCTGGTCGCAGGCGTCACCAATTTAATGGAACGGGCGCTTGCCGAAACCATCGATGACAATAGTCTTGATCCCAATGCCAAACTGGAATTTGGCGCAGGCGGTCATTCCTTCGACCTGTTCTTGAACGCAGTATCACCGCGCGGGCCGATGACCGACAGCTTTCTCGATGCCACGATCAAGGATTATGTCCGGCAATGCTATCCGGTGGCCCGCATATCGCCTGCCTATGGCGTGGATGACGACCAGCTGTTCCGCGGGACGACCGACCTTCCCGCAGCCTTCGCCGCCATGGCGGGACCAGCAACGTTCAGCACGGTGTTCACCTCGGCCGACAAGGCGGGCACGACCATGACGTGCCAGGGAAGCTGGGATCATATCCAGTCGCGTCTCAATGACTCCACCTTGTTTGAGGAATATTCCCGCCAAGTGTGCCAGAGCACAGGCTATGATGTGGCAGACGCCAGTCAGCTCGCGCGCTGTCGCACCCGGCTTGGACAAATGGGCGAGGTGATGATGGGGACGCCGCTCACGCTCCAAGCGTTCATGAGTGACATATTGCTGGGCAACAGCGTGGGGGAGGTGCTGTACGAGGATAGTCCAGCAACTGCCGCGCGGGTCATGGCGAACCGGGCAGTCATCTCAAGCGGGCTTTCGACCATGTCGGTTGCCAATCAGTGGATGCCGACCATTCGTGCTACGGTCTTTGGCATCATGCTGTTCATGATGCCGATCGCGCTGCTGTTCATCCTTACCCCCATCAACCTTCGGGTAGCCAGTTTTGCGCTCGGACTGTTCGTATTCGTCGCAATGTGGGGCGTGATCGATGCGGGCATCTATCAGCTCACCGTGGGCCGGGCGATGGGGGTGCTGGCCGAAATGCGGTCCAACCATGTAGCCGTCAATGCCTGGATGCTCGCCCCCTCTTCGGCGATGAAGGCGCTGGCGATATTCGGGACGTTTCGCACGGCTGCCGCTGGCCTTGCAGGCGCATTCGTGTTCACGGTGTTCCGCTTTTCGGGCAATGTCTTCTCTTCCTTCACCGGTGGCGCGTTGCAGGCACAGGGCCAGGGTAGCGCGGCGGCCGCACCCCTTATGACGCGGGAAGGATTTGCCTCGGCGCTGGAATCGCAGGCATCGGCTAGCGGGACGATGGCCCGGCGCGGTGCAGCATCGAGCTTCGGGGACTTTGGTGAGCGCTCAACCTTTGGCGGCAACCGCGCCTTTGGTTCAGCGGGCAGCGTGATCGGTGATCATGGCAGTGGGCTCGCTGGAAACAGCGCGATGGCGCTGGGCGGCATTGATGCGGCGCGAGAGTTGGGCGGGCTGTCGCCAGCGCTTGTCGGGCGCAACCTTGCCGATCCCGCGACGGCACAAGCGGTTCGCGCCAGCGCCACGACCGGCGCTATTCATGACTTTGCCCAGAAGGATGCGTTGCGGGCGCTTGGCACCGGCTATTTTGGCGAAGGGCAATCGGGCGAGCGGGCGTTTGCGGCGTTCGCCCAGAATATGGTGCAGTGGAAGGCGTTCGGCGACAATCGTGCCTATGACATGATGTTGTCTGGCACCCAGCGCCATTTTGAGCGCAACGGCTATGATGCGAAGGACGCAGCGCTCAAGGCTTCGACCCTGATCGGGCAGGCTGCTGCTGATCCGACTTTCGCCAAGCTCAGCGCCAATGCTTTCGATCAGGTGCAGATGTTGCGCAATGACCTGACCGCAGCGCAGGTGACAGTCGGCGCGATGGAAGGTCGCCGTGACTATGCCGGGGACCATGTCACCCAGGTGGAGCGTGGCAATGTGGCAACCGAGCAGGGCTGGCGGACGGGCAGCAATGCGGGGCAAAGAGAAGCAGCCTCTATGCTCGGCCTGTCGATCGACGAAACCGGGCGACGTGTATCCTTCATCAACGCGCTGTCTGGAGAAGCACGATCGAGTGCCATCACCCAGCTTTCGCGTGCGACCGGGCGCAATGAGGCGCAGGTCATGCATGCACTGGAAAGCTATAATGCCGCAGCCCAGGTGGGAACAGCCGATGGTGCGACTGCGGAGGCCGCGCGTGAAGGCACGAGCGTCTATGGACGGACGCGGGAAGCGGCGGGCTATGATTTTGCCGAGCGGTCGGGAAAGCTCGACGCGCAGCGCGAAGTTGGCCCGGACGGCACGCGCTCGGCCGCGCGCATTGGCGAACAGCGGCGGCAGAGCGAGAATTTTGGGTTTGCACAAGGGGCGGCTGCGGCAGGGGCTTCGGTGCGCGAGGCCGCGCGGCTCGACAGCTTCATCCAGGCGCTCAGCCGTACCGCCGGGAACCAGGTCGACATGGCCGAGGACGGCACGGCGGGCATCGCCGATCGGGCGCGCAACGAGCGGCTTGGCCGCATCGTCGAGAATGAGAGGCTGACCCGGATGCAAGGATTGCTGCGCGACAATGGTGTCAACCTTACCAAAAGGCAGATCGCGATGGACCAGAATGGCGACCTCAACCTCAATCTGACGCCGCAGACCGCAGCGCAGATGTGGCAGGCGGGCCTTATCAACGAAAGCCAATTGGGCGCAATTGCCAAGGGCGGGCGGGCGCGGCTGAGTTTTGCCCATAACGACCTGTTGGTATCGAGCAGCACCGGGTTCAGCCAGTCGGCGCGCTCGGACACCAGTACGCGGTTCGAGGCAGGCAAACAGGCTGGGCCAGATACGGTCGAGCATTTCCTGGGCGGCGGGGCGGAAGGCCATGCCATGATGGCAAACTGGCTGCGCGGCGGATTCGAGATGGATCGCAAGGGGGAGTGGCGACTGAAGCCGCAAGTTGTTGACACGCTTCAGCGTGACGTTCAGGCGATCATGGCGCAGACAGGGTGGACCCGGTCGCTGTCGCGTAGTGCGAGCCACCAAGTGTCGAATAGAACATCACTTGGCGCGAATTTGGGAGGGAGCGTCGAAAGCCAAACTCAAGGCAAACCAGATTCGCGTCAGACGAGTGGTCATTTGAGCGGTCAGGCGGGACTAGAAACGTCCGATGCAGGACTGGGTTCTACCGACGCCACAGCGGGCATCGATATCGTCAACTATGATGTCAGGAATGCTATTGCGGCAGCTGAATTGTCGGCATCCCGCTCGACAAATCCCCCAGTTACATTTGCTACCGAACTCCAACGCCAAATTCTTGGGCACGACGGTCTTCGCAATCGCTATTTGAGGGAAGCAGACGCGGGACGAGGCACATGGGATCTCACTGCGCCACTCACATCGTTCGAACAAAGCAAGATTTTGGATAGTGGTCGCTTTAGCGGCGATCGTAACGCGGGTGTTGGTGATGGCGACCCGACATTTAAGGACCGCTAATGCTTCCCCCTGACATGCTTATCGAGCCACGCTTGGCTGGCAGGGTTGCCAGGATGCCAATGGTAGCTTGAATCAGCTGGGTCGGTAGGATCCATTCGAGGAAACTGGTGTACGCGGCGAGCACTCGAATCTGGCTCGTGCTCCGCCTTCACCTCAAAATGATAGCGTATCCACGCGCGGAAAAAACCAAAACCCAGCACTGGCACGATCAAGAATGGATGGAAAAGCAGGATGATGGGGGTGATATGTTCTGCATTGAGAGAGAGATTGGGCGCGAAAAACGCAATCAACCAGAATATTGCAGCTGCTGTCCACCATGACTTGGCATACCATGGCCGCCAGAGCCAATGTGCTGCTTCAGGCTTTACCAGATCTGGGGTCTGCGGCGGTTCACCTGGAATGGGTTTGTCATCCGTTCCGTTCATGCGATGCTCCTTCTGGTCGATACTATCACGCCCGGGGTTCCGCAGATAAAAAATCACTCCCAAAATGAGAGCATTCACCCTCCCCCTCTCCTCCCCTTGGATAATTGCTGAAAGGTTGGTCGGAAGGCACCCATGCTCCAATTTTCGCAAAGCGCATGAGAGCAAAATGACAAGAAGGGCCGATCCTAAGAGCCGCCTGCTCCGCCTTCCAAGCAGAACCCAGCCACCGCTTGCAAGCTTGCGCAAATTCCCGCGAAATTGCGCGCAACCGCGGTTAGTTGCGCATTGACTCTTATAGTTGCGCGATTTATCTTTTGCGCAAATAAGGAAGTTATGTGGCACGACTAATACCTGAAGCTGACCTACAAGCGATCGAGGCCGCTGTGGCCCAATTCCCGGATGGTGCGTCAGCAGCGCAGATCACTGACGCGCTCGCGGAACCTGGTGCCCGTCGTACCCTCCAATATCGTCTTCGCGCATTGGTTGACGCGGGTCGGCTACGCCTTACCGGCGACGGGCGTGCAGCCCGATATCACCATGGTGATGAGATCATCGCCCAGCCTGACCCAGCCGACATCGTCCCGATATCACCTGAAGGCAGAGCTGTCCTTGCCTATGTGCGCCAGCCCGTCGCGGTGCGACAACCGGTCGGCTATGACCGCACCTTCCTGGATCGTTACCGGCCCAACGAAACCTTCTATCTGACCCAGCAGCAGCGCGATCATCTGGCTACAATCGGCAAGCCGCAGATTGAGGCCGCAGCGGCAGGAACCTACGCGAAGCAGATACTGAATAGGCTGCTTATCGACCTTGCATGGAATTCCAGCCGTCTCGAAGGCAACACATATTCGCTGCTCGATACGCGGCGGCTGCTGGATTTCGGGGAAGCCGCCGAGGGACGCGGACCGCGCGAAGCGCAGATGATCCTCAATCATAAAGATGCGATCGAGTTTCTCGTCGCCAACGCCAACGATGTCGGGTTCAATCGCTATACGATACTCAACCTGCATGCGCTATTGGCGAACAATCTGTTAGCTGACCCGACGGCGGTGGGGCGACTGCGCCACATCATCGTAGGGATAGACGGTTCAACTTTTCATCCACTGGAAGGTCCGGGTCTCATCGAGGAGTGCTTCGATCAAATCCTTGCCACAGCGGCGGCCATCGACGATCCATTCGAGCAGGCCTTTTTCATAATGGTGCAGCTTCCTTATCTTCAGCCCTTTGACGATGTGAATAAGCGCGTATCACGCCTCGCCGCCAATATTCCCATGATCCGGGCGAACCTTGCGCCGTTGTCGTTCACCGAGGTTCCAGGCGACCTTTACACGCGCGCCACGCTTGGCGTCTATGAACGCAACGACATAACATTGCTCCGCGACGTATTCCTTTGGGCCTATCAGCGATCCGCAGCGCGCTACGCCGCCGTTCGTCAATCAATGGGTGAGCCAGACCCGTTTCGCCTGCGCTATCGGGAACAGTTGCGCGATGTCGTTCGGGATGTTGTGCGCGGTGCCATGAGCCGACAGGCGACACGCGCGCATCTGGTCACGACGTCCCGTCAATTCATCCCAACGGCCGATCAGGACCAGTTTGCCGAGGTCGCAGAAACAGAGTTGCTGGGCTTGCACGAGGGCAATTTCGCGCGATACCTGGTTCGTCCGTCGGAATTTGCTGCATGGCAACAAATCTGGAACGCAGGGTGATTGCTACGCTTAACTCAATGGCTTGGATTGGGACATTTTGCTCGGTCCGGTATTGAGCGCTCAGGCGAG
Organism: Sphingobium aromaticiconvertens; assembly: GCF_037154075.1. Lineage (NCBI taxonomy): Bacteria > Pseudomonadati > Pseudomonadota > Alphaproteobacteria > Sphingomonadales > Sphingobiaceae > Sphingobium > Sphingobium aromaticiconvertens. The sequence continues at coordinate 1,320,586 of NZ_JBANRJ010000001.1, read as the reverse complement.
AAAAGCTGACGTTCCATGCGCGAACTGATGGCAGCTTTCGGGGTGCCCGCTGGGACATTCACGACAGTCAGCTTCGGAGCGATGACACCAGGATAACGGACATCGCAGGTTTAGGGAGCCGACGTCGGTTGCCGCCGACACAGCTGTCGCTGGGCACCGCGCAACGCCGCTTGATAGCCGCCGTTAGTTCACCACTGGATACTGGCTTCCCGAGTTGGCCGGCGATGTGCAGGTTAGGTCCACGGTTCGACAGCCCCTGTTTCAGGCTCGTCGAGATCTTGCGGTTGACGAAGATGCAGAGAATTATCGCCCGGTTGAAGGCAGCAGCACCGCCGCCCATAACAATCGATCATGGGTCACAGCTCGTAGGGATGAAGGCCCATTGCGGTGCCAATCGGGTACCAGACATTTTGCCAGCGAACCTTTGCGAGCTCCGTCCCCACAAAAGCGGTTTCGTCGTTTCCCTTTCGTAGAAGCTTGCCTCCCGACAGGAACTCGAATTTCTGATCGCCGAGGACGCTGTCGCTGAGCTTAGCGGGCAGCACCGACCGGAGCGGCAGCACGTAGATGGGATCATCCGCCACCAGAAAAAACTCGTCGAACAGGTGGGCGTAGCTCTCCATGTGGACCCCAAGTTCGGACGAATAGAGGTCATCTGTCACAATGTTGATCCGGACCTCGCCCTTGTCGTACTCCGTCGTCTTTCCGTCTAATGCCTTGATGTAGTGTTCTTCCTCCAGCGGAAGGAATACAAACGCGGTGATAAAGGACTTCTCGTGCAACCAGCCCACGGCGTGGGTAATGAATAAATCGAGACTGGGGAGCTGCAAATTTTTGTCAGGATAGAGGTCCTGATAAAATCGCTTTGCCTGCGACATCTGGCGGATCAGAAATTGGTAGTCGATATACAGCACGCGATACTTCGCAGGCGCACGTTGCATGCGCTCCTTGTACGTCTCTCGCACCTCACGCACGCAGGCGGCTGGGTCGCGATTGATCTCCCGTCCGGTGAACCGGATGACCGAATAGCCAGCCCGCGTGAGATATCTCTGTCTGATCGCGTCTCTCTCGAGCTGCTCTTTGGTTGAATGATATGCGTGACCATCAAGCTCGATGATCAGCCGGGCATCCTTCAGGATGAAATCAACGCGGTATCGTCCATGCTTTTCAGCGTCTCCGAACCAATGCTCGCTCTCAATCAGGTCAGCCAAGTCGCCGAGCTCAGCTGAAAATTGCTTCTCAATGTAGGATGGACCTCGGTCTCGATGCCAAGCTGGAGGCGATTTTGGTTGTCCGGGATGACGCACGGATATCCTGAAGATGATAGGTAAGTCGGGTTGAGTCTATAGGATGGCAATGAGGGCTTCAATAACCCTCATCTCTTCGGGCGGTTCTGAAATACTGCAAATTTGTACGGGCCCGACATTGCTTGCTGCCGCTTTTTCACTGAGAACTAGCTATATATCCCAAGATTTGAGGGGCGGTCGGGTTAGAGCCTTACATTACCAACTTATACCCAACGTAAAGAAGACGCGTAGGGAACAGCTGCCGGCAGGCAGGATTCGACGGTTTGAAGAGGAACTTATATCTCTATCAAGAGTGAAAAGGACAACAATTGCCAATCAAACTCTGTCTAACGTGAGGCGGCATTCATTTGACAAGGTCGGCATTATGGTCTGCCGCTGATAACTGCCCGTTACGGCGTAGGTCCAGATGCTCGGTACAAGCAGGAATGAGTAAAGTTGGGCGGCAGGCACCAAGCCGGGCTTACAGTGACTTCGCGAGACTCATCAGAATCTTGCGTCCTGCCAGGTTCCTCCTCATAAGCGAGTGCGCCGGCTGTCACAGCGACGCGGCCGGAGGGGGGAGCGGATTGTCGACCATGTGTGCGCGAACTCACGCCACTGTCTTAGTGCCGGTACTGCAGGCGCGCATGTCTGCGGGAGCGCGCTGCGTTGGCTGACGCTCTGCTTGCCCAAGACATTGTAGACGGCGCGACGGTGCGCGACCGGCCGAACCTGTTCGTGATCGGCAGTTTCGACCGGCGTATCACCTTCTACTCCCAGCAAGTGCGGGCGCTGTCGCTGGTCCACGCGCTAAAGGAACTCGGCTATCTCCACGCCAATCCGCGGATCGCCGTCATTGGCGGCGGTGCGGCCGGTGTCACCGCTGCAGCTGCCGCCGCGCTCGTCACCGGATCGCAGGTCGTCCTTTTCGAGTCCGCTGATGCTCTGCTGCCCCTGCAGTCGACGACCGATCGCCGGCGGCTCGATCCGCATATCTACGATTGGCCAGCGCACTACACGACCGACCCCATCGCTGACTTGCCGATCCTGGACTGGGAGTCCGGGACGTGCCGCGCCGTGCGCGACGATGTCCTGCTCGGGTTCGAAGACATTGTCGTCAGGCTGGCGCCGCGCCTCGAGCGACGGCTGCGCCATCGGGTCACCGGGCTGACGCGGACGGCGGACGGCTATCAGCTCGATATCACCGAGCTCAATGCCCCGGCGCCAGGCGCGGAGCTGCACGAACAATTTCACATGGTGTTTCTTGCTGTCGGGTTCGGGCTTGAGCCCGGCGAGCCGCTACCGGCGATACAAAGCGCCAGCTACTGGACCGATGCCGGCGTTCCGGTTGCCGAGTTCGCAGGCCGGCCGACCCCGCGGTTCTTCGTCAGCGGTGCGGGCGATGGCGGCCTGATCGATTTCGTGGCCGCGGGAGCGCGCGATTTCGATCATGCCGGGATGATCCGGCTGATCTCCGAACATCCCGGCATCGCGGCGCTGAAACCGGCCCTTGCCGCAATCGACGTGCGCGCCCGCGCCAAGGATGCCAATGGCGCCCGCTTCGATTTCATGGCGGCCTATGACGCAGAGCTGCTGCAGCCTCTCACTGATATCGGCCTCGTTGCCGCGGTCGCCCAGCAACTGCGACCCGGCGTACAGCTGACGTTCCAGACCCAGCATGCCGAGCTATTCGACGTCTCCACGGCAACGCTCAATCGGCTCGCCGCCTACCTCACCATCAAGGCGTGCGCCAGTGACGCTCAGCGGTCATTCCGGCATCTGCATTGCGGTGTCGTTGCGCGGATCGACGCCCCCAATCCATCTCCGGTCGTTGCCCCGTTCTGGCTTGATTGCGCCGGGGAGACGGTCGCGGCGGATGCGGTGATCGTTCGGCGGGGCCCCCAGCGCGATGTGGTGCGAGCGCCCTTTGCCGCGCACCTGGCGAGTTTCGACGTGACCCATAAGGAATGGCTTGCCCGCCACGGCGAGGCGACGCTCGTCCCGAAATTGTCGGCACCAGCACGGTCCTTGTTCAGGGAAGCGGCACGCAGTGCGGATATCCTCGCGCCGCGGTTGCAACGGCTGGCAGCCAATCAGCTTCCCATATCGGTGCAACTGCTGCGCGAAGGCGCGAATATCCGCTGGTCCGGCGCGGTTCCGGTGGAACAGCTCATCCGATCGTGGAGCGAGCAACAGCCCTTCGAGATCATATTACCCGATGCTCCCGACCAGTTGGGCGCCGTCGCGGGCGCGGTGCTGCGGGTCGCCTGCCATAGCGGCAATTGCCGGCTCCATGCCGCGCCCGGACTGTGGAGCCGGCTCGTCCGCGAGCTCAGCCTGGAATCCCCGCATGCCGAAGGGATGGCGATGCCGGCGATCGTCGCCGGCAATCCCGGCGGTGCTGCTCAGGATCCGGTCCCGCTGCCGCCCGACATTCTGGCGCGCCGGATCCACCGCTCGCTCGATGCCTGGCTGCTCGAGCGCCTGGACAGGCACCTCCAACCGTTTTTCGCGAGCAACGCCGATCCCGGCCGCCCGATCAACGTGAAGATCGCGCAGGATCTTCGCGACGCAATGTCCGCGACATGGGCGGTCTGGCATACGTCGTTCACCGATGACCTGGCACTGCTCAATCACTTCCTGCGCCTGATGATTTGCGCGGTCGACGAGGATGACCATCGCGACGCGGCACAGATCCTGGTCGGTCCCAGCAAATGGCCGGTGATCCTGCGCGGTACCGCGGTCGCGCTCGCCATCGCCGCAGCCTGGGATGCGACGTCGCCGAAAAGTGCCAGGCCGGGTAATCTGGTGCGCCTGCGTGATGGCGACAGCGAATGGACTGGTCATGGCTGCGCGGCCGATATGATCAATGGTGACGAGATGTCACTGTGCGCCGGATCCTTCATGTGGCAGACCCAGTTCGTCATCCTCGTCGTTAAAACGGCTATCGAGGTCAGCCGGATCGCCGAGCGACCATTTGCGCAGATCGACACCGACCAGCCTGGGCTCAGCGATACGGACGGCTCTGGTCCGGTGATCATGTCGATCAGTCGCGATTTCGTCGACGCGGCGGCGGCGGGCCTGGCCGATCTGCGCACTTTGCTGGCAGCAGTCGAGGCGCGGCATTTCGAAGCGCTTGAGAAGACGATCATGAAAGGCGCGGCATGACGGATAGTGCGATGCTATCACCCGGACTGGCGGACTTCGCCGAGCGGCTGCGCAGGGCAGCGCTGGCGCTTGACCTCAAGGTCGAGGATCGCCCCGAGCTGGCGAGCGCGACGTTCAATGGCGGATCGAGCAAGTCGACGACGCTCAGTCCGACCGATCTGCCGGCAGAGAGCCATGCGATCCGGATCGACCGCTTCAACATCGTGCTGGGCATCCTCCCCGAGGTTGCTGCGATGGAAGCGGTTCTCGAGACGCTGCGGCGCTGCCGCAACCAGTGCGTCGTCGCACGCTCGTTCCTTGGGACCAACGAGACGCTGGATCTTCAGCTGATGCTGCTTGGTCCCCGCCCGAGCGAGCGGCAGGAAGCCTGGCGCGCAATGGCGTTGATGGTCGAGCGCGACGACCGGGTCGCGCGCAAGCTGGCATGGCTGCGACCCGAAGATCCGCTGAATGACGACGAGAGTTTCGCGGAATTCCTCAAGCGCACTTTCCTCGCCCGGCCGTGGGTCCATGCCGAAGGTCAGTTCGAGGACGTGGCGCTCGACGCGCTGAGCGGGACCAGTGCGATCGCGCCGGGGCTGCCGCGGACGACGGCGGACGAATGGGAGCGGATCGCGCTCGACGAGAAGAAGACGCCGGATGATATTGTGGCGGCGTTGGTTAAATCCTGGGAGCGGAGAGGACAGGCATGAGCGAGATTTTCCTCTCCCGCATTGCGATCAGAGACTTCCGGACCTTCGGCGACTTCGCGATCGACATTCCGGCAGCACCCGGCCTTGTTTTACTCACCGGGACCAACGGCCTCGGCAAAAGCAGTTTCTTCGATGCAATCGAATGGGGACTGACTAACAAGATCCTGCGGTTCGAACCCTATATCAACAAGGGTCGCAAGAAGCTTGTCGAGAAGGACTATCTCACGCGCCGGGGCGCCGAGCCCGGATCGCACAGCGTCGCTTTGACCTTCTCGGACGGCGACGCCATCGAACGCAGGACCGCCGGCGGGACTTCCATGGCGGACATCGTCGCGCAGCTTGCGCGGCCCGATCGCCGCACGATCAACGATCTTGGGACTTATCTCGCCCTTACCCATTTCCTTGGCCAGGCGGCACAGCAGCGGTTCACCAGTCGCGACCCGCAGGACCAATGGCAGGCGCTCAAGGGACCAAGCGGCATCGACCGGCTCGAACGGATCCGCACAGGGTTGCGCGGGCGACCGACCATCGCGGCTTTCACGCGGAGGCTCGACGCCGAGCAGGCCGTCGTTGCTACGTTCGATCGGGAGATCGCCGATTGGCAGGGATGGATGACACGGCTCGAGCGGCTCCGCGCGACCGCGCGCGCCACGGGCGTGTTGACGGCCGACGAAGTCGCTGCGCGGATCGACCAGCTCGAGCGCGACCTTCAACAGCTTGCGGCAGGTCAGCCGATTGCCGTCACTGGCGAAGGCGTCGCGGCACGCCTCGCAGCGCTCGGAGACCGGATCGGTGAGGCATTGCGAACCGCCGGTGAGCGCAGGACGGCTATGGAGGCGTTCTCCGACATGCCCGCGCAGTTCGCGGTCAGCCAGGCGGAGGGACGGCTTGACCATCCAACGCTCGTCCGGCTGCGCAGCGTCGTCAGCGATGCGCAGGCGCGGCTCGATCGGGCATCGCCGCTCGTGGTTTCCGCCAATGACGCAGTGACCGCGCAGAATGCCGCGATCGCCACGATCGACCAGAATATTGCACTGCTCGATGCGACACGAATCGATCTCGCCCGCCGTGACCAATTGGCCGCGCTGGTGTCGACCGAGCAGCAGGATCGAACGGCGCTTGCCAACGCGATCGCGGGGCATCGCACGAAGATTGCGGAAGCCGACGCGGCGATCAGTCAGCATGGCGAGGCCATTGCCGATGTTGCGCGGCTGCGGAGCCTTGCCGCATCGGCCCGAGCACTCAACGAGGCAATGGCGGATTGTCTCCACCTGGAAGCTCAGTCCGGCGCCGCCGAGGCCGCATTGGCGCAGGGACGCGAGGCCGCCGCGCGTGCTTCGGTGGAACTGACGCCACTTGAAACGCAGTTGGCCGATCTCGACGGCAAGATTGCCGACGCGCAGCGCGAACGCGCCGAGGCGGACCGTCACGCGTCGGCGATCAGCGCAGCCTTGTCACAGCTTGCCAGTCACATCCATGAGGACGACACCGACTGTCCGGTGTGCCGCACGCAATTCGAACCGGGCGCCCTAAAGGCGCTTGCCGATGCCGCGGCGTCCGGGAGCGACCATCGCCTCGCGCGAGCCGATGACGCTTTGGAATCCTTGCGCGCCACCCGCCCCGCGCTCAGCGATGAGATCCGTCGCCTTCGCGGGATCGTGGCGGCGGTCGACGGACTCGATCGGACCGCGAGAGCATCGGCTGATGCCGTGACGAATGCGCGCGCCAGCATCGCCCTGACGCTCGCGACGACGCCCGAAAGCGACCTCGCCGCGCTGGCCGCGGCCCGATCGCGCGATGCGGACACTGCGCTTGCAGCCGCAGAGATTGCGCTTGAACCCTTGTCGGCGAACGCGGCGGCAGCGACCGAACAGCGGTCGAGCGTTGCAGCCGATCTCGAAGATCTGATCGCGCGCGACAGTCAGTCCGGAACACTACTCGCGCAGTATCGGGCGGAGGACAAGGCGTGCGCCGATCGCATCGCCGCGCGCAATCTGTCGAACGCCACGATCGGTGAGATCGAGGCCAGATTGACGGCCGAGCGCGAGCGCGGCGAAGACGCGCGGGGTCGTCTGGGACAACTGACTGCGGCGGCGAGCACCGCCACCGCATATGTGCAGCGCGAACAGGCGGCACTCGACCTTGCGCAGCGCGAGCTTGCTGCAGCCGAGGTGACGCGCGGGATCTCTGAACAGGCGGCGCGGCGGATGCAGCAGCGCTGGACACGCTCTGGCCTCAACGACATTCCTAGCCAGGCGGACTATGATCGCGGCCTGTCCGCCATCGACGCGGTGGCGACGGGGTTACGGTCCCTCGCCGAACGCCAGCTCGTGCTTGCCCGCGACAATGAGGATGCGCTGCTGCAGAGCGAAATCGACGAGATCCTCGCGTCGATGCGGGCGACCGGAGGCGACAATGGCGTCAAGGATCCGACGGCGTATCTGGCAGCGCTCAAAACGAAAGTCCAGGCTGCGCGGGCGGCGGTCAAACTCACGACTGCGGCGCGCAACGCGGTGAAGCGCTATTCGGAGGATCTTCAGAAGCAGGCCGACGATTTTTCGGCGCGAGTGCTCGATCCGCTCAATACGGTGATCGACGACTTCAACGAGGCGATGCTGAGCACGCCGGGTGAGAGCATTCAGTTCAAGGCCGATACGAGAGTCGATGCGACCAGCTTCGGGATGGCGCTGCGCTACCGCGAGAAGGTCGACAATGCTATCGAGACGAGAAAGGATCTGCCTCCGCAGGTCGTGCTGAGCGAGGGCCAGCTAGCCGCAAACGGTTTCAGCATCCTGTGCGCGGCGAGCACGGCCTATCAATGGTCACGCTGGCGTGCGCTGCTTCTCGACGACCCGCTGCAGCATAACGATATCATCCACACGGCCGCCTTTGTCGATGTAATGCGCAATATGGTCCAGCTGAACGGCTATCAGCTGATCATGTCGAGCCATGACCGCGGCGAGAGCGAGTTCATCGCTCGCAAATTCGATGCGGCCGGGCTTCCCTGCGCCACAGTCTTGTTGACGGCACCGTCGGATAAGGGCGTGGTTTGGAACGCTCCAGAGTATAACCAAGCCGCGGCACGGATTCTGAGGCGGGACGCGCAGCCCCCGACCGAAAGCAGCGCCTGACGCAGCTGAGAGGCCGCAAAGTTAGGTGCGATCAGCGCTTCAGCGTCAATGACCTTACGACCGCTTTCGGGATCGCTCCGCCCCCCGCCTCGAACGGTTAGAACTAGGGCGCTTATGAAGCTTCGAGGCCTTGGGGGGCGCCAGAGGCGCGTGTTTCAGTCCGGGAGCAGGGCCGCCTTGCCGGTTCCGCATATCAGTACATCGTGTCCCAACGGGCCAGGGCTACTTGACCGCGCGCAGGCCGGGCTTCTCGGCGTGGGCCGGTAGGCGCGCGTCGCTTAAATGCATCAGGAACTGGTCGAGCTCGAACGTCGGCACGTTCAACTGCGCTGCTATGCTCTCTCTAGTCTGCCGCTCCTGCCACAGTGACGCAAAGACCTGGGGCCAGAGCGAAGACTGCTCCCGCAGCATGCCGGCAGGCTCGTCCTTGCGGTATCCCCGGCGGGCGATCTCGATGTTGAGGCTGCGGTTCTGCCACTCGCTGACCAGCCCGAGCTTGTTCACCCGGTAGTTCAGCGCTGCAACCGAGACGCCCCAGCGCACCTTCAACCGGATGAGATCCTCGACGTTTGTCACATGCCGGATACGGCTGCGCACATCGTCGGCGGGCATCAGAAATTCCGAAGCGAACCGGTCAGCTTCGCTCTCTGCCTGCTTGCTGTCCTGCGGCGTGCCATGACGGTGCAAAACGAGATGCCCGAGTTCGTGCGCAGCGTCGAAACGGCTGCGCTCGGCCGACTTGAAAGTGTTGAGGAATGCGAAAGGCTGCTCTCCGCGCCAGCACGAGAAGGCATCGACCGAATTGGTCTCTTCGCTGAGCGAGAACACACGCACGCCCTTGGATTCGAGCAGCTTGACCATGTTCGAGACCGGCTGCTGACCAAGGCCCCAGCTGGTCCGCACGATTTGCGCAGCCTCTTCCGGCGATGCATTCTCGCTCATGATCGGCACGTCTGCCGTCGGCAGGTTGAACCGTTCGGCCACCCAGTCGTGGAACAGATAGGCGATCGCGCCCGCCGAGAGCGCGGCGTCGCGCTCCTTGGCCGTCATCGAGGACAGGCTCCGGAAGCTTGCCGCATGCCCCGGCAGTTCGTCGAACTCCTCGCCGAAGAAGAATTCCTTGGGAAATCCCAGAGCGTGGGCGAGGGCCTCGACCGTCTCCAGCCCCGGCTCATTTGCTGCATTCTCCAGGCGCGAGATCGTGATCGGCGAAGCGCCGATAGCATCGGCAAGCGCGCGCGCCGTAAGCTTGCGCCGCTTGCGGGCAAGGATCAGTCTCTGGGCATTGAACATGGCATTCATCAGCCCTTGCGGGAGACGGTAACCTCATAATCTGCAGGCGGCTCGCCGTCATCCGACAGCGGGTTGGGGGTATCCCATTCGCCGCCCTGTACCAGAAGAATGCGTTCGTGGAAGCCTGCGTACTGCTCGTCGCTGATTGCCTTGGGGCGGGAGAATTCTGCACGTACGTTCTGGCCCTGGGCCTCGACGAACAGGATCCAAACATTGGCATTCAGTTCCGCCGCCGTCTGTTCCTTTTCGATCCGGTGCTCGGGAAACAGTTCGATCTGGCCCAGGTCCACGGCGCGCGCGGAGGCGGCGCCCTTGCGGTTCGCCGCCATTGGCTCGAAGATCGGATCGCCCGCGCGTTCGGCGTTCTGGAAGATTATCTTGATGCCGAGCTGGGGATTATAGACGGATTCTATGTTGTCGCGGCGGCTCAGTTCCCAGCCTTCCTTGGCTAAGAACACGCGCCGCATCTGCGCGGTCCCCTCCAGCCAGGAAAAAAGACCGGGCGCGCTGGCGGGGTGAAACGCGACAGCGTTGCGGCGGGCGCCGACGGCGACCCTGACGATATCTAGAAGGTCGGCCGTCGTCATTCCCAGCTGCGCGAGCCGGGGAGCTGTTTCGAATTTTTCCGCCAAAACGGTCATGCTGCCACCATGTTAAGATTTTCAATCTCATATGAGGAGAAAAACCTTAACATGTCAAGGCCGGGTCGGCAGTATCAACGGATCGTATGATCGCCGCGGTTGCGGTTGCCGTATTCGGCGGCTTACTCGTTGCTCCTGCCGCTTCGGTTGGCAGGCGCCGCCTAGACAAATGCATTTGCTGCGGACGCCACAACCATGCGACCGCCGAAGGCACGGCGTGGTTGCCGCCCTTAGGCGCGCTGAACCGAAAAGCTGCCGGTCCGCTCTTGGAGAGCTAAGATCGGCGACTGAACGACCGGGATGGGTCGACGGGCGACTGTCCGATCTCTTGTCACCTGATGGATCGCGAAAGCGTGAAAGAGCGTCTGCGTCAAGGAGATTAGAACGTGCCCCTGGGCGCAGTAGGCGGCGATGTGAAATTCGGAAGGCCATCACCTAGCCGTTTCATCAATCGCGGAAGAGGAGTGGTGCGAATTCGCGCAGGCTGCGTCGCCACGAAAGGAACTCATGCGCCGTGTCCTGTGACACATAGAAGACGCTGCGATAGCCCGCCTTCTTGAGCGCGTCAGATTCAGCGCGCGGATCGGGACGGGGCGTTCCGGCAGGCCCGCGGCCGCGGCCGCCACCCAGTTCCCTGCTGCCGAAGCTGACGAAAACAAGCTTCACCTTGTCCTTGAAGCCAGGCGCCTTGTTAACGTCGTCCAGTGAGAAGCTACCCCCGCTGAACAGCCCGATATGGGAAAATTTGTCGAGGTTCGCGGGTGCGATCGCCTTCGTCTCGAACCCGCCCATTGACAAGCCCGCGAGCGCGCGATGCTTCTGGTCCGACAGGGTGCGGAAGTGCGTGTCGACATAGGGGACCAGTTCGTTGACCAGCACTGTCTGGAACGGCTTAACGTCGAAGCTGGGCAGCGTTCCGGGCCGCGCATCGTTGGTCATGCCATAAGTCATGACGATGATGAACGGCCGCGTCTTTCCGACGGCGATCAAATTGTCCATGATGAGGTTGGCATGCCCCTGATTGGACCAGGCGGTCTCGTCCTCGCCCCAGCCGTGCTGCAGATACAGGACCGGGTAGCGTTCCTTCTGGTTCGCATCATAGCCGGGTGGCGTGTATACGAAGGCGCGGCGGTGCGTGCCCGTGCTGGGCGACGGAAACAGAACCTGCGAAACCCGACCATGCGGCACGTCCTTGACCGCGTAGAAATCGGCATCGTGCGCCGGCACTTCGATGCCGCTTTCCCACCGGACGCTGCCGTAGAAATTGAGCGCGCCCGGATCGTTGAAGGTGCCGCCATCGACGTTCAGATGGTAATAATGAAAACCTTGGTCTAGCGGCCCTTCCGAGGTGCCGATCCACGATCCGTCGGGCGCCTTGGTCAGCACCGTGCCGCCACGGCCGCCAAGGCCCAGTGTCGCACGCACCGCCTTTGCATCAGGTGCGATCACTTTGAACCGGACATAGCCCTGCGAATTAACCTGAGGATAGGCTTGGCCAGGCTGGTTAAGGGTGGAAGGCTTGAAATCCTCGATCACGGTGGACGCGGGCGGGGAAGCGACAGGTGAAGCGGGCTGAGCCAGCGCACCACTGATCCCGATCATCAAAGCCAGACCAGCAATCAAAGCCTTTCTCATGCCATTCTCCCCTATATCCAATAAACCTTATTACTCTGACTATATGCATCTCGGCGGATCAGGCAAGCTCTGAGCGCCATCCCGACCAGACGCGGGTCAAGATCAAGACCAGCTGTGCCGCGTTTCGAACGCGGGGCAAATACGCCGATATCGAGGTAGCAGTCGAGCACTTGTCCAATGGACACATTATAGTCGGCGCATTTGCCGACGGCGCACGCCGTTTGAAGCCATCAAACGGGATTGCATAACTGGATTGTCACGCGTCTACCGCTTCAACATCGCAGAATAGCATCAATAATGTTGATGTGTCTGTCGGACACGCTCTCCGCGCTGCACCGGCCATTGATAGGTGACCGGTCGCTCTGGCGCCAAGCCGCAATGGCGTATGGCGGTCGCGAGCCACCGGCATAGCGGACCGTCCACACTTGGAGATGATAAATCGACCCCCGAACGTCTTGAATGGGTCGATTAAACGAGTTGCGTGCTTCGCCTCAGCAAAGGGTTGCGTGAGGAGGCAGCTTGCAGCCTAGTTTGCGGTTGCCTCCTTCGAAGGTTCGGCCTGAAAACCGGCCAGGATGTCGGGATAGCGGTCCAGAATCGCGCTGGCGACCCCGTTGGTCCAACCGAATCCATCCTGCAGCGGATATTCGCCGCCGCCGCCCGGCCGCCGCTCCTCTACATCATATTTTTCCAGCATCTTGCCGGTTTGGGCATAGGCTGCCGCAACCGTGCCCATCCAGCGGCCAGCGATATCGCGTGCGAGCGCTGTTTCGCCATTGCGGGCCAGGCCATCGATCGCCACCCATTGCAGCGGCGCCCAGCCATTGGGGCTGTCCCACTGCTGACCGGTACGGATGGGCGTGGTGCGAAGACCTCCGCTGGCGAGCAGCGTCGTGCGGACGGTGGCCGAAATGGCCTTCACCTGGTCCGGCGAGGCCGCCCCTACGAACAGCGGATAGAGGGTGGCGGCCGAAACGATGGCGGTCGGCTTTCTGGCTATGCGGTCCCAGTCCGCATAGCGACCCTCATGCCCGACCCAGAGATAGCGGTTGATCGCTGCCTTTCGGCGCTTGGCCATCGCGGCATAATTCCCCGCGCAAACGGTGTCATTCGCTGCGCGGCAACGCGCCTCGATCCGCTGTTCCATTGCCAGCATCAGGCTGTTGAGGTCGACTGGCACGATGCTGGTGGTGTGGATGGTCGAAATCTTCTGCGGGTTGGCGAACCAGCGTGCGCTGAAGTCCCAGCCGCTCTCGGCGCCGGCACGCAGATGGCGATAGGTGACGGCCTTGGGCGCATGCGCCTGCGCAGCGGTGGCGACATCTTCTGCCCAACTTTCATCGCGCGGCGTATCGAGATCGTCCCAATAACGATTGAGCAGGCTGCCGTCGGGCATCTTCACCACGCGGGCGCAGGCGCGATCCGCATCAAGGCAGGATGCGCCCTTCATCCAGAAATCATGTTCCTTGCGCAGCGCGGCCAAGCGACGGGCGGCCAGCGCGGGACTGTCGTCTTTCGACAGATCGAGCATCAGCGCATAGAAAGGCGGTTGAGAGCGACTGAGATAATAGGTCCGCATACCGTTTGGGATATGGCCCTGCGTTTCGATGGTCGCGGTGAAATCCACCAGCATCGATTCGATCAGCGGCTGCTGACCGTCCACCGCCAGGCCCAGCATGGTGAAATAGCTGTCCCAGTAATACATCTCGCGGAAGCGGCCGCCTGGAACGACGAAGGGCGCGGGCATCGGCAGCGCCGAACTGCCGACCTTGGGCTCGACCGGCTGGCGGACAAGCGTGGGCCAGAGATTGCGGACATGGTCGCGCAGACCCGCCGCATCATGATCATTGATGCCTGGAACGACGAAATGCGCGAGTATGAAGGCGCGCAGCGCTTCCTTATCGCGTGGCTGCTGCTGGCGATAGGCGGCCATGATCGTATCCGGATCGGAACGGGGCGTCGCATCCACGAAGGTCTTGCCGTCGGAGAACAGCTTTTCCATCTGTACCCGCTCGAACAGCGGTCCATAGACCTCAGCCGGGGAAGGTTGCGCCTGCGCTACGCACACCAGCATCAGACATGCGGCGGAGGCCGAAACGAACGAATGGATTTTCATCATCTACCACCTCTCTTGCCCTGTATCGGACGCCCTGCCGTGATGGGGGCATCGTATTATAGGGTTGCAAGCTCAACCTCATCTACGACACCGTACACGCTTTGTAAGCAGCGCCGCTTCAGCGCCAGCCAACGGTTTTATGGAAAGGGGTGACGGACGTTGCTGCATATATTCGCGTCGTTGCGAGGCTGCTTCCCGGCATTTGGTAACGAATTGTCTCATTGTCAGCGCGGCGTGACAGCTAATTTTGCGGGTCATCCGGTTACGGCGAGACGGAGCGCTGAATGCTAAGATGAACAAGCGGCAGATGCCGGTAACGCGAATTTTGCTCCGGAACGACCGCCACGAGCCGAAACCCACCCACTGCTTATCGGTTCACCGTGCGAAATGAGCTGGCCATGCCCCTGAGGAGGCGAGACCGCGCCACTTTTAGGCCGTTCTGCCACACATTCCACGCGCGCCCGGGCTTATGCTTGACGCCGGTTTACGCGGTTTCTAGCATCCGCCACAGGCTGGTGGTACATTTGGAGGCTGCGCCGATGGACGACATTGCCAAGGAGCGCCCGCCTGGTTATCGCTATTCGCGCCGGGGCACCTTGCCGCTTATCAGGCAATTGTCCGTCATCAACAACCGCCGCAATGCGCTGCTGCTTGCATTCCAATGGGTGATCATTGTCGCGGCCATGGCCGTCGCGATCCAGATCGACAGCGTACCGGTCTATCTGGTGGCAGGTTTCATCATAGGAACCCGCATTCAGTGTCTGGCGGTGATGATGCATGATGCCTGTCACAGCCTGCTGTTCAGCAATCGCCGCATGAACGATCTGGTGGGGGATATTTTTGTCGCCTATCCACTGATGCTCAGCCTCGACCTGTATCGTGCCAACCATTTGCAGCATCACCGCCACACCAACACCCACCATGATTATGACCATCGCATCCAGCGACGCGACCCGGACCAGCATTTTCCCAAATCCCCGCGCGCAATGTTCTGGCTGCTGGTGCGTAGCATGACCGGTCTCAACTATTATCGGGTGGCGCGCGCTGGACGCATCTGGGCACCCATCGCCAATTTCCACAATCCCAAACGCTTCGGGTTCGATTACCGCCTGCCCCTGCGACTACGCTATGTCGCGTGGGCCTTGCTGGTCTATGGCGCGATATTGTGGTCGCCTTTCCGCTGGCAGATATTGGGCCTCATTCTCATCCCGCAATTTTTCTGGGTCAATGTCTTCAATCGCATCCGCGCCATGGCCGAACATAACGGCCTTCCCGACGACCACGAACTCAACGGCACCCGCACCGTTATCCCGACCCTGCTCGACCGGCTCCTCATCGGGCCTTTCAACGTCAGCTATCATCTGGAGCATCACCTATTCCCGTCAGTCCCCTGGCACAATCTGCGCCGCCTGCACGTCCATCTGATGACCGACCCGACCTATGCGGCGGACGCGCATGTTACGCGCGGATATTGGGGCATGATCAGGGAACTCATGCCGACGCGTGGCGTGAGCGGGAGTGACGGGGGCGTGTGTGACGCGGCTGCCCAAACATCTCGCTGACGCGACTGCGCCATCCTTTTGCCGGTGGATAGAGCAAACATGATTGCCACACGCAGACGTTTCCACGATCGCGAAGGCGGCATCAATGGTATGTTTGTAAACATCAAAAAACTCTCAAACATTCTTTGCCGCATATTCCAACAAAGCGCCGATATTTGTTGCCTATTTTCCAGAGTCTATGGATATGATTGGGCAGGCGAAGTCTGGTACAACAAGCCCAGATTAAGGGATTTTTGGTTTTGGGAAAGCAATTTTACCTGGAGCAGTTGGTGGCCTTGAGGCGCGCATACCTACCTACTCACAGAGGGGGCATAGTTAGTGTTGCAAGCGCAGTACGGCCGTGTGAGAGCCCAGCTTGATGGGTCGTTTTCCGTTCACTGTACCAGCCTTTCCTTGTTGCCTCGTTCCCTCAACCACATGCCGTTTTGAGTTGGTCGCTGACGCGGCCAGGTTTCGCCGTAGTCAGCAGTGTCGCATGGCTATATGTCCGGGATGATGATCTGAGCATGGATGTCGATCCAGCCTTGCTGCTTGAAAAAGCATGCAGTCGGCGGGATTGACGGATGCGGTCCACCTCATGACATCTCGAGATATCACCAAGCATCACAAGTCTCAGGCGTCCTTCGGGCGGGCTACGGCCACCTGCCTTGCGACCGTCGGCCTTGGTAATGCGGTGCGCATCGGTTCTGCACCCCTCGCTCATCAAGGTGTCGGGACGATCAACCTCCTCGTTCATGTCGATCGCCCTTTGTCACAAGCGGCGCTCGTGGAGACCATTTCAATTGTTGCCCAGGCGCGCACGGTTGCAATGATCGACCTTCCCTGGAAACCATCTGGAGTGGCCGTGACGGGCACTGGGACCGACTGCATCGTCGTCGCAACTCCTGTGCATACAGACATGGAAGGGTTTGCTGGCCTGCACACCGACATAGGCGCAGCTGTCGGTCGGGCCGTCTATGACGCAGTCTGGTCGGGTGGAAATGTCTGGATCGCCGAACAGCAGCGGCCCGAATTGCGATCTACATGCGCATTGGCGCCCGCTGATTGACTTTGACAAGAAAGACTTGGCCAAACGAAAAAACTGCCCCGCGCGGCATCAGTTTTCCCGGCGTGCCGTTACGGCATTTTCGATTGAACTGCTTAGGGACAGCGCTGCGACGCCATTGCAAAGCGCCGAACTGCAAGTGGCGCAGGCACGCAGGGGGCGAAGCTTACATATAGGGTGTATTGCGCGGCGTGCGCCGGGCGCCATCAAAACCGACAACGTATCATTCTGGTCGGCGCGCTCATAAGCGCCCCTTCGCAACCGGCCGGTCTTGCGCCGTCGATGAGGGAAAGCCGACAGGCCGCAGCTGAGGATGAGAAGTCAAAGGCTGAACGTCGCATAAGGGTCGACGGCGGGACGTCAGCTACGCGCCCTATCCGGTTGTCGAGCTGGTTGTAAGTGATTCCCAATCGCCGACCGGCAGGTTCCGCATGGCGCATCTAGCGCCGAGTTAATTCGCTGATGATGCCCGGGCAGCTTCCGCCGTTTGCACGGCGATGAAGCGCGCTAGTGGAATCTGGCTCAGAGGTCGTTCCGAAGCCATCTCCCGAGCGACGAGCGCCATGCAGATCCAGTCCGAATCATTTCCATCACTGCGCTGTGCAAATGCACTCCAAGCGACGACGCTGGCCCAATAGGTCCGCTTCGGTTCCAGCACCGTCTCGATAATCGCGACAATTCGGTCTTCGATCTTGCGCTTGCCTTTGATCGCTACGGCGACGTCATCGCCATTCTCAAACCAGGAATTGAGCTGAGGGTTGGTCGCCAGCCACCGGCCCGAGGCGCGCACTGCCCTTTCTACCGCCTTGGCATCGGTTACCGCAGCTTCGGCTTCCGAGAGCATCAAGGCAACGAGATCATCCACCGATACAAACTTGGACGCGACATCCGAGAGCCCGATAAGCGTGATAGCCTGAATGAGGCCGAACGGGGGTGGCGAGCTAGCCGGGCCGTCCGCCAGGGCGCTGCTCAGGATCAAGGCCGCGTCCTCGGCTGTCGTTTCATGGACCGACATCTCGGACGCAATATGGTCAAGCATGTCTTCGATCTCGGGCCTGCTTAGTGAGCCCGCTACCCAGGCGTCCCGCACACCATGGCCCTGCTTGATCAGAATCGATACCAACGCGTTCTTTCTGCCCTGCTTGATCGATGCGAATATGCTTTGCGCTCCCGCCCCATCGCGCTCGGATATAAGAAGTTCCCTGACCTGAATTACGGGACGCTTCTCTTGCACCGACCCGACAGCGCGCGCGGCTCTGATGATCGCGTCGATCGCACGGCGACGATCTTCCGATACCCAGTTACGGATCAGCATGAGGTTCGTGACCGACATTGCGGATACAAGCCCTTGTCTGGCCGTCTCTTCGATCATGGAGGCTAACGGCGTAGCGATCGCAGATTCTGCAAGAAGCCAACCGATAGCGGCCTCGCGCAGACTGGAATCGTCGGCGAGGACGAGTCCTTCCAGCAGACTGAGTTGCAGCGCGGCAGGAAGGGCTGCCGTCATTTCGGCGAACTGGCTCTGGATCAGGAACGGGTCACCCTCACAGGCTTTCACCAAGTCCTGCAACATCTCGTCGACATCGGGCGTCGGGAGAGTCTGCTGGCCAGCTCCGGTCTGGATCATCGCCTGATCCATTGCGCTGCGTATCTCCTCCCCCACCTCGATCCCGGCCCGTGAAAATGCCGAGACAAGGGCCATCGCTGCGGTCGGCACGAGCTTGCCAATACGCATCTGCTGAGCGATCGCGGTTCTGACATTCTTTATGGCCATGGTCGCATGGCCGTTGCCGGCTTCGCTTCGCTGACGTAGCTGCTCGAGAGTCTGGTCAAGCATGAACGAATATGCGTGATGCATCATTGCGTCAGGGCGCTTCTTGCGACCTTCGGCTCCGGTGAGATCGACGATCAGCAGTAAGGCTTCGGGTTGCGCCGCTAACATATCTCCGACGCTGTGGGCTCCAGGCGACAGTTCACCCGAGCGGATATCGTCCCGAACCATGCGTGCAATCTGCTGGATGGCGGCACGTGGCGTCACGATTGATGTTCCTTTCTCGCACGGCGTTTGCGTGACCGGTACAACTAGCGGCGGCGCGACGACAACCCCACAGTATCCGATGGGATATCATACTACTCGATCCACAGGCCACCTCGTCAACAGCCGATTGCCAGTCAGCAGCCCGGATGAACCTTCCCCAAGATCCGCAGGTGATGACTGCTTCCTTCGTTGGAGCGCCCGGATGCTCCCGTCCGCTAGCTGCCATCTTGCGCCAGCGGGATGGAAAAGCGGCCTGTCTGAACTTGATGAGAGGAAATCGGCGGCTGAACGTCTTGGAAGGGTCGATGATTGCCCTACTCCGCCACCATCACCCGCTGGATTATCCGAGTGATGTCGGTGTCAGCAACAATTTGCAAAACTGAGGCCGTTGCAGAACGCCGCATTCCAAGGCATGATCGGAAGCGTGGCGGGCAGGCCCAATGTAGGGCATGCCAAGTGATTATCTTTTCATCGATCGCCGGGTTTCGGCGAGATTTATCCCGAAACGAAAGCATCCCGCTTCGCCGGCCAGCTTTAGCGGTCCGGCGGGACGAACCGAACCCAAAGCATCTTGCAATCTGCTGGAATCGGATTCACGATGGCAACCGGTAGCCGTCAGCAGCGAAAGAAGTCATCCCGGCCTGATGAGCCGGTGCTCAATCTGGCCTCCTGCGGCAGCGGCCCCGATCCGCGTCTGGTCAAGCTGGTTCGCCTGCTTGCCCGTCGTGCCGCGCGGAAGGCGTATCTGGAGATGCTGGAGGAGCGCCGCACGACCCGCTCCTGAGACGAGGAGTTCCGTTCCGTGAAGGTTGCTTTATACGCCCGCTATTCTTCCGACAATCAACGTGACGCCTCCATTGCCGACCAGTTGCGCATCTGTCGCCTGCATGCCGAAAAGCAGGGCTGGCAGATTGTCGAGGAATATACCGATCATGCCATTTCAGGCGCTTCCTTGCTGCGTCCTGGTATTCAGGCGCTGATTGCAGACGCCAATCGCGGACGCTTCAACTTCGTGCTGGCCGAGGCCATGGACCGCCTGTCGCGCGATCAGGAGGATATTGCCGGGCTGTTCAAGCGCATGGCCTATGGCGACGTGAAGATGGTCACCCTGTCAGAAGGCGAGATCACCCATTTGCATATCGGCCTCAAAGGTACGATGAACGCCCTGTTTCTGAAAGATCTCGCCGACAAGACGCGGCGTGGCCAGCGCGGCCGGGTCGAGCAAGGCAAGTCGGGCGGTGGCAACAGCTATGGATATGACGTCGTCAAACGGCTCGATGCCAATGGCGAACTGATCCGGGGCGACCGCTCCATTAATGACGCACAGGCAAGCGTCATCCAGCGCATCTTTCGCGACTATGTCGCTGGCAAATCGGCCAAACGGATAGCAACCGAGCTGAACAAAGAGGGTATCGAGGCACCAACCGGCGGCACCTGGGGCTTTAGCACCATCAATGGCAATCCCAAGCGCGGCACCGGGATCCTCAACAATGAGCTTTATGTCGGCAAGCTGGTCTGGAATCGGCAACGCTTCATCAAGGATCCTGATACTGGCAAACGGCAAGCCCGGCCCAACCCAGAATCCGAATGGATCATTCAGGACGTGCCCGAACTGCGCATCATCGATGATGCTCTCTGGCAGCATGCCAAGGAACGGCAAAAATCCTGCCAGGTGGATCAATTAAATCCAGCAACGGGCTCCGCAAACTTCCGCGATCGCCGCCGCCAGAAATATCTCCTGTCCGGCCTGTTGCAATGCGGTTGCTGCGGGGGCGGATATTCGATGATTTCAGCGATGATGCTGGGCTGCTCGGCAGCCCGGAACAAGGGTACCTGTGACAACCGCCTCAATATTCGACGCGATCGTCTGGAAGGGCGCGTGCTCCACGCCCTTCGCCATCATCTGATGGATCCTGCCCTGTTTGCCGAGTTTTGCGACGAGTTCACGCGCGAAACCAATAGGCTAAGGGGCGATGCAGGCGCCGCAATAGCCAGCGCACAGGCAGAGATCAAAAAGATCGACCGGGATCTGGATATGCTGGTGAACCTGATCCTGCGCGGCGGCGCCGCAGACAAGATCAACGTCAAAATGGTAGGGCTGGAAGCACGCAAGAAGGAGCTGGAGCGCGACCTCGCCCAGGCCCAGGAGCCCCCTCCCCTGCTCCATCCCAACATGGCGCACCATTATCGGGCTCAGCTCGACAATCTCTATCGAGCGCTGGAGCATGACGACGAGAACAAGCGCTTCGAGGCGGCTGAGGTCATCCGTTCGCTCATCGACGCGATCATATTGGTGCCTGAAGGCGGCGAACTGAAGATCGACGTGCGCGGCGATCTGGCGGGCATCCTCTCGATTGCTGTAGAACGCAAAAAACCCGCCTCAAGGGCGGGATCTTCGAAAGCTGCGACCGCCTGTGGGGTATCGCAATTTCAGATGGTTGCGGGAGCAGGATTTGAACCTGCGACCTTCAGGTTATGAGCCTGACGAGCTACCGGGCTGCTCCATCCCGCGACACTGTCCCATGCTGGGTGCATGGGGGTTTGTAATGCAAAAAGGCGGCCTTTTGGGCCGCCCTTTTGACATGTGAATGGGTTTTTTCTTATGCGCGTGCTGCAATGCCTGGCGACGACCTACTCTTCCAGTGCTTGAGCAATAGTACCATCGGCGCAGTCTGGTTTCACGGCCGAGTTCGGGATGGGATCGGGTGGGTCACAGACGCTATGGTCACCAAGCAATGAAGCAGGCGCATAAGGGTTTTTAATCGATACCGTGCACGGTGTGTATTTTGACCTGTAATTATCGGGCTGCGTATAATCATCGCACATCGCCTTGGCGCTGGATATCCAGCACTGTTGTTGATGGTGGGACTCTTAAGCGCGAACAGAGCAATTAGGACTGGTTAGCTTCATGCGTTACCGCACTTCCACACCCAGCCTATCAACGTGGTGGTCTTCCACGGCTCGATGAAATCTTATCTTGAGGGAGGCTTCCCGCTTAGATGCTTTCAGCGGTTATCCCGTCCATACATAGCTACCCAGCTGCGCTCCTGGCGGAACGACTGGTACACCAGAGGTATGTTCAACCCGGTCCTCTCGTACTAGGGTCAACTCCTCTCAAATTTCGACGCCCACGGCAGATAGGGACCAAACTGTCTCGCGACGTTCTGAACCCAGCTCACGTACCACTTTAATTGGCGAACAGCCAAACCCTTGGGACCTGCTCCAGCCCCAGGATGTGATGAGCCGACATCGAGGTGCCAAACGATTCCGTCGATATGAGCTCTTGGGAATCATCAGCCTGTTATCCCCGGCGTACCTTTTATCCGTTGAGCGATGGCCCTTCCACGAGGGACCACCGGATCACTATGACCGACTTTCGTCTCTGCTCGACTTGTCAGTCTCGCAGTCAGGCGGGCTTATGCCATTGCACTCTAACAGACGGTTTCCAACCGTCCTGAGCCCACCATCGCGCGCCTCCGTTACTCTTTAGGAGGCGACCGCCCCAGTCAAACTACCCGCCACAGAGGGTCCCTGCACCGGATAACGGTGCGAGGTTAGACATCAGAAAACAACAGGGTGGTATTTCACCTATGGCTCCACGACAACTGGCGTCATCGCTTCAAAGCCTCCCACCTATGCTACACAGTTCTTTCCTAATGCCACTCTGAAGCTGCAGTAAAGGTGCACGGGGTCTTTCCGTCTAACCGCGGGTACTCCGCATCTTCACGGAGAATTCAATTTCGCTGAGCATATCCTGGAGACAGTGGGGAAGTCGTTACGCCATTCGTGCAGGTCGGAACTTACCCGACAAGGAATTTCGCTACCTTAGGACCGTTATAGTTACGGCCGCCGTTTACTGGGGCTTCAATTCAGAGCTTGCACTCCTCCTCTTAACCTTCCAGCACCGGGCAGGCGTCAGGCCCTATACGTCGTCTTGAAGCCGACTTAGCAGAGCCCTGTGTTTTTGCTAAACAGTCGCTACCCCCTGGCCTGTGCCCCCCATGAAAAGTTGCCTTAACATGGGGCCTCCTTCTTCCGAAGGTACGGAGGCAATTTGCCGAGTTCCTTCAGGATACTTCTCTCAAACGCCTTGGTATACTCTACCATTCCACCTGTGTCGGTTTAGGGTACGGTCTATACGGTGGGGCTATTTCCTGGGACGATTTCCCTGCCCGGAGCAATCCAATAAGCCCGAACAAGTTACACCATCCGTCACACACCACCAGGCCCACGAATATTAACGTGGTTCCCATCGACTACCCCCTTCGGGCTCGTCTTAGGGGCCGGCTTACCCTGCTCAGATTAGCTTTA
Organism: Sphingobium aromaticiconvertens; assembly: GCF_037154075.1. Lineage (NCBI taxonomy): Bacteria > Pseudomonadati > Pseudomonadota > Alphaproteobacteria > Sphingomonadales > Sphingobiaceae > Sphingobium > Sphingobium aromaticiconvertens. Next base: position 1,297,668 of record NZ_JBANRJ010000001.1, on the reverse strand, counting down.
AGCAGGAACCCTTGGAATTTCGGCGACAGTGCATCTCACACTGTTAATCGCTACTCATGTCTGCATTCGCACTTCCGATACCTCCACGACCCATTACCAGATCGCTTCATCGGCCTACGGAACGCTCCGCTACCGCTTGGATCAAAAGATCCAAACCCTAAGCTTCGG